>CAZHZF010000005.1:83190-83516 GCA_964536925.1 uncultured Dehalococcoidales bacterium
GGGTGTCGCCCAGGAACCGCGGTGGGCGACGATGGCCGATCGCGCGTGGGACGCGACGACCTGGGTCGGCGATGCCGGCCGCATCGGCCGCGAGCTCGGATGGAGCGCGGCGACCTCGTTCGAGCGGGGATTCGCGCTCACCACGTCCTGGTTCCAGGCAGATCCGGGTCGCCTCGCGTTCTATCGGGAGCGCAATCCGGGATCGCGCGATTGAGTCGGACATCGGATCCATCCGATTCCGCGTCGATCACCGGACCCGTCGCGGACCAAACGTCCAGTTACCGCGTCAGGGGCGCGTAGGCGATCACGTCGAAAGCGACCTCCCA
>CAZHZF010000006.1:0-37487 GCA_964536925.1 uncultured Dehalococcoidales bacterium
CGGGTGAGTCTGGAGGTACGGCAGGTCGTGCAGCCGCGTGAAAGCCGCCCGCACCTGGCGCGCGAAAGGCAGATCCTGCTGGGCCACCTCGGCGCGCACCGTACCCGCCGCGTGCCCGCCCGTCAACGTGGAGGCCGGCAAGTCGCCGAAGCCTCAACCCCTCGTCTCTGCCTGTCCCCTCGACCCTGATCGGTTACGACGGCCGCGGTTCGGTTCTGGCCTGATGGCCTGGAGATCCTGCCGCATCGGCTCGTCGAGCCGAGCCCGCGAGTGCGCCGGCGCAGAGTTGCGCGGCGATGGCGGTGCCCGGCCTGCCGCCGTCAACGCGCTGGACTGAGGATCGCGACCGATCAGCGTTCCACCCGCAGCCGTGCCTTCACCGACTCCGGAAGGTCGCGATCGACTTGCGGCGAGCGTAGCTGGGCGAGCATGCCGCCATCCACGTAGAGCACCTGGCCGGTGACATAGCTGGCATCGTCGGAGCACAGAAACAGCACCGCGCCGGCGATGTCCTCCGGGTAGCCGACCCGGCCGAGCGGCACCGTCCGTCCGCGGGCGGCCTTCGCCTCTTCGCCCAACGGTTCGTATTCAGCGGTGTGGATCGCGCCCGGGCCGACCACGTTGACCCGGATGCCGAACGGCGCGAGATCGATCGCCATCGTGCGGGACATCCCCTCGATGCCCGCCTTCGTCGCATCGTAGGCGGCCATCGCGCGGTGCGCCCGCGCCGCGGCGAACGAACTGATGTTGACGATGCTCCCGCGGACTCCGCGATCGACCATCAGGTTGGCGGCGCGATGGCAGCAGAGATAGATGCTGGTGAGGTTCGCCGCGATCACGGTGTTCCAGTGTTCGAGGTCCATCTCCAGGATGTGCGCGACCGGCGATGCCCAGGCCGCGTTATTCACCAGTGCGTCGACGCCGCCGTACGCGCTCACCGTCCGATCGAAGAGGCGCTCGACCTCGTCCTTCAGCGAGACATCGGTGGGGACGACAAGGGACTCGCCACCCACCTGCCGGATCTGCGCGGCGGTCTCCTCCAGGCGCGTCCGGTTGCGCGCGGCCAGCACCACCCGGGCACCCTCCCGTGCGAACCGGAGGGCGATTCCCTGCCCGATCCCGCTGCTCGACCCTGTGACGATGACGCTCTTGCCGGCGAGTTCTGGTGCACGCACGCGATCACCTCTTCTATGGCTCAGGCTTCCCCACGGGGTGCAGGGGTCGCCACCGGCCCACCGGCCGGGCGCCCGCGCGGCAGTCTACATGCCCCGCAGCGCGTCGAGCGCCTGGGCGAACGTCTCCACGGAGATGACGCGAATGCTCTGCGCCGCGCGTCGCGCCTCGGCGTAGTTCTGGAGCGGGGTCAGGAACACGGTATATCCGGCGTTCTCCGCGCCGAGCACCTTCTGCGTCACACCGTCCACCGGCCCGACCGTGCCGTTGGCGCCGATCGTTCCGGTGCCCGCCACGCGCACGCCATTGGTCAACGAGCCCGGGGTCAACGCGTCGTAGATGCCGAGCGCGAAGATCAGACCCGCCGATGGCCCGATCGCGTTCCCGCTGTCGATGCGCACGTCGAAAGGCAGGTCGGCACGATAGCCGTGCGTCGCGATCCCGATCCCGACGAAGGCCCGATTCGGAGCGTCTGGCGCCGCGATCGTGTCCACGACCTGCTCCAGAACCTGGTCGCCCCGGCGCAGGGTAAGGGTGAGGCGATCGCCTGGACGATAGGCCCGGATCGCCTCGATGATCTCGAAATCGGTGGTGACCGCGCGGCCGTCGAGCGCGGTGATGATGTCGTTCTGCTTCAGAGTGGCAGCGGCCGGTGTTCCGGCTCGCACCGAGGTGACACGGATGCCTTCGCCGGTCACCTCCGCCCGGTAGCCGAGGGCGCGCAGGGCCACGATCGCGGCCGAGACCTGACTCTCACTCATCTGGCGGCGACTCGATTCGGTGACCTCATCGGGCGTCTGCCCGCGGGGTATGACCGAGACGTATGGCACCACCCGCACGCCGGGGGTCGCGGCCCGAGCGAGCGCCTCGGCGAAGAACGCCTGCCTCTGGAGGACGACCGTGGCACTGAGGTCGCCCACCTCGTGGCGCAACTCGGCGGGAACGATGATCCGCTGGGCGACCGGAAGGGCGCGCCCGGGAAGGAGGAGGTAGTACGTCGTGCTGATCCCGGGCAACAATGTGCTGAGGCCGATCGCCAGCACCGCCGCAAAACAGGTGCCAAACGCCAGGGCACCGATAGTGCGTCGATCCGCCGGGCCGCTCACGGATGACGAGGTGCCCATCCCGGTGGAGGCGCGATCGTCGACGGCGGTCAACCCCGCCCCGGAGCTACGCGCGGCGGGGTGCCCTCGCGGTCGGACCTCATACGGGGGATCATCGGTCCGCGGCCGTCTGCCTGGCAAAGTAGCGCCTCCGGGCGGTCGGCGCGACTTCTGCAAGTCTCACTTGCAGAATTGGAGAATTCCGGCCAGAATCCGACTAACACGGTAGGATTTGCCCATGCGTGTATCCAGTCGCGTGCACTACGGGGTTCGGGCGATGTCCCAGATCGCCCGCTATGCCGACGAACGGCCGGTGTCGCTCAGCGAGATCGCGGCGGTCGAGCATCTCCCTCTGCCCTACCTGGAGCAGTTGTTCGCACCGCTACGCCGCGCCAATCTCGTCGAGGGGACGCGCGGCGCGCACGGCGGGTATCGGCTCACGCGCGCGGCGACCGACATCACCGTCGGGGACATCGTCCGTGCGCTGGAGCCAGAGGCGCTCGCGCCGGTGGAGTGCCTGCTCGACACCTACATCGCGGGATCGTGCGTGGTCGAGGGCGACTGCGCCTCGCGCCCGCTCTGGAATCGGGTCAAGGAGGCCGCCGATCGCGTGCTCGACGCGACATCGCTGGCCGACCTCGAACGGGATCGCGCATCCACTTCATCGACGAAAGGACTTGCGGTAGCTCGGAATGGTTGAGACTCAGGTTGCTTCACCCCTCTCGGAGGCCACGGACGACAACACCCTGATTGTCGACGACCTTCATGTCGACGTCGGCGGAAAGGAGATCCTCGCCGGAGTGGACCTCGAGGTCCGGGCCGGTGAGATCCACGCCCTGCTCGGACCGAACGGCTCGGGCAAATCGACGCTCGCGTACACCATCGCCGGTCACCCGAAGTACGAGGTGACGCAGGGGCGCGTGCTCTGGCGCGGCATAAACCTGCTCGATCTGAGCGCGGACGAACGGGCCAAGCTCGGCGTCTTCCTCGCGTTCCAGTACCCGACCGCCATACCCGGCGTCTCCGTGGCGAACTTCCTTCGCCTGGCGGTGAAGAGTGTCCTGGGCGACACGCCCGCCGTCGAGTTCCGACGGCGCATGCGCGCGACGATGAATGACCTGCGCATGGACGACAAGTTCGCGACGCGCTATCTCAATGAGGGGTTCTCCGGGGGCGAGAAGAAGCGGGCCGAGATCCTTCAGCTCGCGATGCTCAAGCCTCGATTGGCGATCCTCGACGAGACCGACTCCGGGCTCGACATCGATGCGATGCGCATTGTGGCCGATGGCGTCAATCGCTTGAAGAACCCGCAGATGGGCGTGATGATCATCACGCACTACAACCGGTTCCTCAACTACATCAAACCCGATCGCGTTCACATCCTTCACCAGGGCCGGATCGTTCAGTCCGGCGGCCAGGAACTCGCGGAGCATCTGGAGCGAGTCGGCTACGACGCGCTCCTGAAGGAGGTCGGCTCCCATGGCAGTTGATCAACTCACGTTCAACGAGAACTACACCGAGAAGTTCGGCTTTCACGATGAGAGCCACTACGTCGGCGATGCGCCGCGTGGCCTGAGTCCAGATATCGTCAAGAGCATCTCCGATCGGAAGGGCGAACCGACCTGGATGACGGAGTTCCGGCTCCAGGCGCTGAAGTACTACGGCCAGAGGCCGATGCCCAACTGGGGTGCCGACCTCTCGGGCATCGACTTCGACAACATCTACTACTACCTCAAGCCGTCTCAGAATAAGGCGCGCTCGTGGGAAGACGTTCCAGACGCGATCAAGCGGACGTTCGATCGGCTGGGTATTCCCGAGGCGGAGCGAAAGTTCCTCGCCGGAGTCTCGGCGCAGTACGAATCCGAGGTGGTCTATCACTCGATCCGCAAGGACCTCGAAGAGAAGGGCGTCATCTTCACCGATACCGACACCGCTCTCCGAGAACACCCGGATCTCTTCCGCAAGTACTGGGCGACGATCATCCCGGCGAACGACAACAAATTCGCCGCCCTCAACTCAGCCGTCTGGTCCGGAGGTTCGTTCATCTGGGTGCCGGAGGGCGTGCACGTCGAGATCCCGCTCCAGGCCTACTTCCGCATCAACGTCGAGAACATGGGCCAGTTCGAGCGGACGCTCATCATCTG
Source organism: uncultured Dehalococcoidales bacterium (assembly GCA_964536925.1). Taxonomy (GTDB): domain Bacteria; phylum Chloroflexota; class UBA6077; order FW602-bin22; family FW602-bin22; genus VGOZ01. The sequence goes on from CAZHZF010000006.1 coordinate 4,421, forward strand.
CGAGCCCGGCTCCTACGTGCACTACGTCGAGGGGTGCACGGCCCCGACCTATAGCTCGGATAGCCTCCATTCGGCGGTGGTCGAGATCATCGTCAAAGAGGGCGCGCGCTGCCGCTACACGACCATCCAGAACTGGTCGAACAACGTCTACAACCTCGTGACCAAGCGGGCGCAGGCCTTCCGCGACGCGACCATGGAGTGGGTCGACTGCAACCTGGGCTCCAAAGTCACGATGAAGTATCCGGCCATCTACCTCATGGAGCCGGGCGCCAAGGGAGAGACTCTCTCCGTGGCATTCGCCGGGCCGGGGCAGCACCAGGACGCAGGCGCGAAGATGGTCCACGCCGCACCACACACGTCCTCGCAGATCATCTCCAAGTCGATCAGCAAGGCCGGGGGGCGCACGTCCTATCGGGGCCACCTGGCGGTCTATCGCGATGCCGACAATGTCTCGGCCAATGTCTCGTGCGATGCGCTGCTCATCGACGATCGATCGCGCTCCGATACCTACCCTTACATGGACATCGAAGCTGAGAGAGTCGCGATCTCGCACGAGGCGACAGTCTCGAAGGTCGGCGAGGAGCAACTGTTCTATCTCCAGAGCCGGGGGCTCGGTGCCGAAGCGGCGACGACGATGATCGTCAACGGCTTCATCGAACCGGTGGTGAAAGAACTGCCGATGGAGTACGCGGTGGAGATGAACCGCCTGATTCAACTTGAGATGGAGGGGTCGGTCGGCTAGTCGGCCGCGCTCCTTCTGGAATTCGGAGTAATCGTGATCACACGTCAGGATGTCGAGGCGCTATCCGCACGCCTCAGAGAACCGCGCTGGCTCACCGATCGGCGCCTGGCCTCGTTCGCGCACCAGGCCGAGTTGCCCGTGCCGGGGCGAGAGAACGAGGAGTACCGCCGCACCGACCTGCGCCGCCTCGATCTGGGGCGGTTTCGCCTCCCCGCGGAGGGTTCGCGATCGAGCCGACCACCGCGACGCGCCGCGAAACGGACGCGCGACGATGCCGGAACCCTGGCGCAGGTCGGCGATCGGACGGTGGACGTGGAACTGAGCGCCGATGCCGCCGCGCAGGGGGTGATCTTCTGTTCTCTGTCCGAGGCCGTCGAGAAGTACCCGGAGAGGGTCCGGCCCTACCTGGAGGATGCCAGGATCGGTGCGGATGAGGACAAGTGGTCGGCGCTGAATGGCGCCCTCTGGTCGGGCGGTGCGTTCCTCTTCGTGCCTTCGGGCGTCGAGGTAGCGCTGCCGCTGCGTAGCTCGTTCGTCCACGCCGGGGTCGATGAAGCCCTGTTCAGCCGGACCCTCGTCGTCGCCGACGCGTGGAGTTCGGTGACCTACATCGATGACTACTCATCGGCGGGGGACGGCCTGACGTCGGCCGCCCTCCATGCCGGCGTCGTCGACGTGGTCGCGGGGGAGGGCGCGGCGGTCCGCTACAACCACATTCAGAACCTGGGCCGCGCGGTCTGGAACTTCACCCGCGAGCGCGTGTTCGCGCGGCGAGATTCGGGCGTGAACCTCCTTCAGGTCGCACTTGGCTCGGCGATGACCAAGGCCTTCGTCCAGGCGCACCTGGACGAACCGGGAGCGAACACCGAGTTGCTCGGGGTCGTCTTCGCCAGTGGGACCCAGCACATCGATCACAGCACGCTACAGAACCACCGCGTGGGCCAGACGCTCAGCGACCTCCTCTTCAAGTGCGCCCTGCTCGATCGCTCCCGCTCGGTCTACTCTGGACTGATCGCGATCCACCCCAATGCCCAGCGGTCGGACGCTTACCAGAACAATCGGAACCTGCTCCTCTCTCGCGCCGCGCGTGCGGACTCGATCCCGATGCTCGAGATCCTGGCCAACGACGTCCGTTGCACCCACGGGTCAACTACTTCCTCGGTCGATGATGAGGAGGTGTTCTACCTCCAGAGCCGTGGCCTGCCGCGCGATCAGGCCGAGCGCCTCATCGTCGAGGGGTTCTTCGCGAACGTCCTCGAACGTATTCCGCTCGCATCCGTTCGCGGCCGCCTCGAGGATGCGATCGAGGCGAAGATCGCCGAGATGGCTGTGGCCGCGTGAGCCAGACCGTCGTCGTGCCGAACGCCGAGGCACCCACTCCGGGCGCAATCCGGCGGGTGAGCCTCGGCGATCGGGAGATCGCGCTCTACAACGTCGACGGTACCTACTACGCGACCGACGACGTGTGCACGCACGACGAGGCATCGCTCGCCGATGGAGAACTGTTCGGGTGCATCGTTGAGTGCCCGCTCCACGGCGCGCGGTTCGATATTCGCACCGGCAAGGCTCTCTCGCTGCCGGCGGTCTATCCGGTGCGGACGTACCCGACGCGGATCTCTGATGCCGGTGTGGAGGTAACGGTATGACCGAAGTCGCGATGCAGGGCCTGACGCGCGAGGGACCTCCCTGGGATGCTGTCGAAGGAGACACACCGCTCCCCGACCCTACGGCCGACGCGACCCCCGATGACATCCTCGAAGCGCTGAGATCCGTCTACGACCCGGAGATCGGGGTCAACATCGTCGACCTTGGCCTCGTGTACGACGTCGAGCGATCGGCGGTTGGAGAGGTCAAGATCACGATGACGCTGACCTCGCCGGCCTGCCCGCTGGGTCCGGTGATCATGGATCAGGTGAGCTATGTCGCGGGGCGTCTTCCTGGCGTGGAGAACGCGTCCGTCGAGTTCATCTGGACGCCGCCCTGGGATCCGCGCGTGATGGCCTCCGAGGAGGCGAAGGCGGAACTGGGGATCTGGTAGCCCGGCGCGGAACGAGCGCTCCGGCCGATTGTTTCCGGGGCCGTGCTCCGGGAGCGGCAGCGAACCGCGCAGAGTAGAATGCGCTTCGATCCTGCCGTCTCTGCGCGGCGCGCATCGCGGAGGTGCTATTGGCGATCGTTCTTGCGAGCAAGCGGGACTCTTTCATCGTCGTGGCGTCGGAACGGAAGGCGCTCGACATCCCCGCGGGGATCTTCGAGGAGGATCCGCAGAAGATCATCCTTCACCGCTCTCAGCCGTTCGCCTTCGTCACCACCGGCATCGCCTCGCTTACCGATGCGATGGCGGGAAACCAGGTCGACGTTACCGCGCTCCTCGATCGCGCGCTCGGCGAGTTCAACAATCCGGCCGGATTCCGCCTCGAGGATATCGCCGCGCGCATCGCCAACCGCATGCACCCGATGGTGCGGCAGAAGATTCGCCAGGTCCCGGCGAATGCGCCGGAGTCGGAGCGTCGCGTCGACATCGTGATCGCCTACGTCCGAGGGACCACCGCCGAGATGGGTCGATGCCGCATCGCCGATCGCGTCGAGACAGGCTTCCTGAATACCTATGTCGACGCTCCCGGACCCATCCTCCAGTTCCTGCAATCCGATCGATTCAAGACTCCGACCGGTCTGTTTGCGGAGAACCTCTCCGATCCCGTCTCGGTGGCAAACCACATGCGTCGGGTCGTCCTCGAGGCCGTCGCCCACGATGCTTCACTGCACGGAGGGAAGAACGAATTGTGCGGCACGACGGTCGAGGTGGCGATCATCGGGCCCAAGCTCGCCCGATTCGTGCAGGCAGCCTGAGAGCGGGTCCCCGGGCGAGAACGGCCCGGGATGTTCTGACTCAGGCGATGACCACCACGTTCGGAGCCCACTTCATCCGATAGCCGCCCGGGGTGGGGGCGCGGCCGAACACGGCGGCCCATTCCATCTGCGGCTTGTCGTAATGATTCGGCGCCTGCGCGTTCGGGAAGAAGAGTTTGATCGCCCGATAGCGAATGAACGGATACGGCTCCGGGTTGAGCATGAGGTTGTACTTCGCCACCTTGGGATCGGGCCCGCCGAAGCCGTCCGCGTCGAGCACCAGATCGATGCCGTCGACCGTGCGGAGGGTCTTCTTGTTGAGAATCATGTGGGGCACACCGTCGTTCACCTCGGGGTCGCCGAACTGGTGCACCATGAGCATCTTCGTGCGGCGCAGGCCCTCCGCTCGCACGTGGGAGGCAAGGAGGTCCTGCGCCCGGTTGATCTGCGCCGCGTCGATCTGACCGACGGGGATTCCCGGCGTCGTCCGCCCGGGGTAAACCTTGAACTCCGGGTCGAGCGCGACGTGGACGTTGTCGTACTTGAGGTAACCGCGATCGATCATCCGCTGGACCTGCGTCACCGGGTCCGATCGCCCGAGTTGCGAATCCAGGATGATGTGCCAGCCACGACGCGCGGCCGGTTCGATGTACTCCTTGACGATATCGATGTCCATTGCCTCCAGGTAGAGCAGGCAGTCGTCACCCGGTGAACAGGGAATCGCCAGCGCGTAGATGAGGTGGATCGTCGGGATGACCGGCTTGCCGCCATTCTGCGCCTGGATCGCCGGGATGAGGCGGCTCCGGAGGTCGCGATCCATCGCATCGAAGTCGCGATAGCCGCCGAGCATGCCCAGGATGGGGGCGATGCCGAAACCACGACCGTAGATCGCGAGCATCGTGGAACCGTCATCCAGGACAGACCGACCGCTCGCCGCGCGCGTTGGCTCGGCGGGTACGCGGGTGACAGTGGCGCCGTTCGTCGCCGGTACGCGCGGAGTCGCACCCGGTGGCGAGGTGGGGGTCGTTTCCAGACGTGGTGTCGCGGTGGACCTCTCGATGGTCGCGGTAGGCCGCGGAGTCTCTGTCGGCGAGGGCGTCGCGGTCGGAGTCTGCGTGGGGGTCGTCGTTGGCGTCTCGGTCGATGTCGAGGTCGGGGTCGCCGAAGGCGCGGTGGTCGGTGTGTGGGTGACGGTCGCGGTCGGCGTGACGCCGATACCGACCACGGAGGAGAGAGCCGGCGTGGCCGTCCCGATCACGATGCCGATCAGAAACGGGAAGAGCATCAGCAGACTGCGCGGGATCCGATCCAGGTTCACCCCGATTCAGGCCTCGGCGATGAGCGGCGCCCAGACCCACCCGACGCTGGCGCCGCGGCGAACCTGCATCCAGCGATTCTCTCCGCCCACCGGCTCCCCCACCTGCTCGCCGATGATCTCGACCGTTGCGCCAGCCGGGACGCGGAACAGGATCGGCGCTTCGAGCGTGGGGCGGGCGCGCGCTCGTGCGGGAAGGCCATCGTCATCGATGATGGACCCGGCGCGGGGGATGTCGTCGATATCTCGCGATCCGCGCGTGTCGGCGGGCACCTGCGCTGCGGGGACGATGTCGAGGAGCGGTTCGAAGATGAATCCGGTCTGGGCACCGATGTCGACCCGCCACCAGTGTTCGGCGCCACCGACTTCGTCGCCGGGCACCCGCTCTCGAGGGCGCACCACGGTGCCGGCGGGAAGGACCGTCAGCGGCGTGGTGCTCAGAAGTGGCGACGGTCGCAGATTCGCGCCGTTCGGGGAGATCACGCGGGCCTCGCGGGGCGATGGCGGCGGGCCGAGATAGGCCGAGATACCATCGAAGTAGGCGGTGACCAGGCGTTCGAGCGTGTCCGGACGCCCGAGCACCTGAAGGTCGCGATCGTTGGTCAGAAAGAGCCCCTCCACGAGGATGCCGGGCATGCTCGAAGCCCGCGCGATGCGCCCACCGGCCGGACCCAGCAGATACAGGTGCCCGCCGAGCATCTCATCCTTCAGGACGCCGCGTGGCCGAGCGCTGCTGTCCAGTTCGCTGAATGCCTCGCCGACGGCGGCGTGCACCGAGTCGGCAAGCCGCTTGTTCTCGGCGCTGAAGGGGCGTGCGCCCGAGTAGTAGATCTCAGGCCCCCGCAACTGGCGGAACGTCGAGCCGTTGAAATGGACCGAGACGAGGATCGTCGCACCGGCCTTGTTCGCCAGGTCCACCCGCGCCTGCAGGTCGTCCGCGACATCGACTACGCCATCTCCGGTGAGATCCTTGCCCGCGGCGTTAACGTTGCTTTCAGTCGTCCTCGTCAGCAGTGTCCGGTAACCGGCCTTCCGGAGCTTCGCATCGAGGAGTTTCGCGGTCGTGAGCGCGAGGACAGCCTCGACATACTCCTTGCCACCGAGTCGGCCGCTCGCCCCGCCGTCGCGCCCGCCGTGACCGGGATCGATTGCGACGAGCGGCGCCTGCGGAACGTTCTGTGCACCGACGGGCTGGGCCAGCACCGCGGCGAGCAGGATCGCGACCGCCGCAACTCGACGTAACCGCACGCCCTAAACCTAGACACCGTTGGCTTAAGTCAACGTGAAAACGGGGGCCGCGGTCGGCGGCGCGGGGACCTCGCCTACACCATCACGTCTTCGCGGCCGCGCGAGATCGTGATCTCCTCCGCTTCCTGGAGCGCGCGAACGGTGTTGATGATGCGGGTCTGCGCCTCCTCGACCAGACGCAGCCGTACCGGCCCACTGACCGCCATGTCGTCCCGCAGCGCCTGTGCCGCGCGTGTAGACATGTTCTTGAAGATACGGTTCTTCAGATCCTCAGATGCGCCGCGCAGCGCCATGGAGAGGTCCTTCGTGTTGACGTCCCGCATCAGTCGTTGCAGCGATCGATCGTCCAGCATCGAGAGATCCTCGAAGACGAACATGTTCTTGCGGATCTCGGCGGCCAACTCCGGATCGCTGTGTTCGATGGATTCGAGAATCGCCCGTTCGGAACGGGTGTCCATGCTGTTCAGCACGCGCACCAGGAAGTCCACTCCGCCCGCGGTGCGGAATCCCTGGGTCTGCAGCGTCGCGAGCCGCTTCTTGAGGACGGTCTCGACCTCTTTGACCATCTCGGGGCTGGTCCGATTCATCACCGCGATGCGCGAGGACACGTCGGCCTGAAGTTCGAAGTCCAGCGAGGTCAGAATCCGGCCGGAGAGTTCGTGCGGCAGATTCGAGAGGATCAGCGCGATCGTCTGCGGGTGCTCGGCCTCGAGGACGCTCGCGAGTTGAGCCGGCTCGATCTCGGCCATGAACCCGAAGGGCTGATCGCGCCGCGCGGTTGTGGCCCGGGTGAGCAGTTCGCCAGCTTTCTGCGTGCCCAGGGTTCGCGCCAGCAGATCGCGCGCGTAATCGGAGCCGCCCGCCGTGATGAACTGGCGGGCCATGGCATCCTCGTAGACCTGCTGCATGATGGCTTCCTTCATCTCGGCGGGAAGCCGTTCCATGCGCACGATCTCACGGGTCAACTGCTCGACCTCGTCCTCGCGCATCGCTTTGCAGACCTGCGCCGCGAGCTCTGAACCGAGCGAGATCAACAGCGCCGCGGCCTTGCGACGACCGCTGATCTGACGGAGATCGGTCTGGTCCACTCGCTCGCCTCCGATGCGCCTGCCTGTAGTTATACCGACCGCTACGTTGACGCGGTATACCCTGCTTACCGTGTGGAACCATCGCGCGTCCGGAGTACTTCTCCATCCCACTTCTTTCCCATCGCCAGACGGGATCGGCGATCTCGGCGCGGAGGCGCGCCGATTCCTCGACTTCCTGCAGGCCAGTGGCGTTTCGGTGTGGCAGATCCTCCCCCTCCAGCCGGTCGGTCCGGGTGACTCGCCCTATTCCGGGATCTCCGCGTTCGCGGGGAATCCCCTGCTCATCTCACTGCAGGGCACGCGGTTCACCGATGGGCAGCCGTCCGGGTCGCCGATCGCGTTCTCACGCGTGCGGGCACGGAAGGTTTCGCGCCTGTGGGAATTCGCCCGCCACGCGCGTGCGGATCCGCGCGAGCGGGAGGCACTCGACCTCTACCGCGGGCGGGAACAGCGATGGCTCGACGACTTCGCGCTGTTCGCGACCGCCCGCGCGCTGTTTGGAGGTCGCGCGTGGACCGAGTGGCCCTCCGAACTCGCCCGCCGCGAACCCGCGGCACTGAATGAACTCCGGGTTACCCATCGCGACGCCTACGACAACCATTGTTTCCTGCAGTTGACGTTCGACCGCCAGTGGCAGGCTCTCCGGCGAGAGGCGTCGGCACGGGGCATCCGCATCCTGGGCGACATTCCGATCTTCGTCACGCACGATTCCGCCGATGTCTGGGCCCATCCGCATCTGTTCGATCTCGACGAAGCCGGCCTGCCCAGGCTCGTCGCCGGGGTACCGCCGGACTATTTCAGCGCCACCGGACAGCTCTGGGGAAACCCGATCTACCGATGGGACCGCATGGCGGCGAGGGATTACGACTGGTGGTCGTGGCGTGTGGAGCGGACGCTCGCCCACTGCGACGCGATCCGCCTGGATCATTTCCGCGGCTTCGCGGCGTGCTGGGCCGTGGAGGCGCACGAACGGACCGCCGAGCGCGGTCGCTGGCTGGCGGGGCCAGGGGGTGCGTTCTTCCGGGCGATCGAGCGTCGCGTCGGGCAGCGACTGCCCATCGTGGCCGAGGATCTCGGCACGATCTCGCCCGACGTGGTGGAGATGCGCGAGGCGCTGGGCTATCCGGGAATGCGCATCCTCCAGTTCGCCTTCGGCAGCGACGCGGGGAACCCATTCCTTCCTGCCGACGCGGCGAACCCCTATCTGCCGCATAACCATGTCCCCGACTGCGTCGTCTACACCGGGACGCACGATAACGATACGACCCGCGGCTGGTACGGCTCGCTCGGCGCGGGAGAACAGCACATCGTGCGCTCGTATCTGGGTGTCTCGGGAGTCGATGTCGCCTGGGATCTGGTACGCGCGGCGCTCATGTCCGTTGCGTCACTCGCGGTGATCCCGCTCCAGGACCTCCTCTCGCTGGGATCAGAATCGCGAATGAATCTCCCGGGGACCCCGGACGGCAACTGGACCTGGCGATACGATCCTGACGCGGTGAACGGAGGGATCTCCGAGCGGCTCCGAACGCTCAACCATCTCTACGGCCGGCTGACGCTTCCAAGCGCGTCAGCGGAGTAGATGGCCCGCTCCCCACGTCCGCGGGCCGGACCGGACGTGATGTCGCGAACCCGGACGATCGGTCGCGGGGCGGCGGCGGACGGAGGCCCGAGCGTTGCCCTCCGCGCGATCGTCGCCCTCATCCCGTGGATCGGGCTGAAACTGCTCGTCCGCTACAGCGTGATGCGGGTGTCCACGGACGCGCTGGTGGGCGCCTTCGCTGTTCTGGATCTCCTGTTCCTTGCGCTGTGCGTCCCGTGGATCGCCACCGGGCGCCCGCGGCCCGCTGACCTCGCCGCGGTCCTGCGACGATCGTGGTTCGTGGCGGTGGCGGCATCGCTGGCCACCGTCGCCACCAATCTGGCGCTTCAGGTCGGCCCGACGCTGCTTCGGGCCGAGAGTAGTATCGATGCAATCAGACAGATCATCTTCGTGGCACTGCCCCGGTCGGCCATTGGCGGGGTGCCGGGGGCCATTCTGCTCGCAGTGGCAGCCTTCGTCGCCGCGTCGATCATCTGCATCCTGAGCCTGGTGCCCGAGCAACGGGGCGTTGGTCCGAGCCGACCGGCGGCACCCCCGACCACTACCCGCCAGATTGGCACCCCCTCGGCGCCCTCGTCCCGGGTCTCGCGGTCCGAACCGGTCGGCCGACGGCGGTGACGGGCAGGCTCAGCCCGGCGGGCCGTGCGCGTGCACGAGGAGGCGGCGGTACGTATAGAGGTAGGGCGATCGGGCCGGCAGCCGCTCGAGGAGGCGCGCGCGGTACGTAGCAACGAAGCGCGCGAACAGATCGGGATCGAGCTGGCGCTGGAAATCGGTCAGCATCGTTCCCCGTACCCACTCGAGCACATCCGCGGGTTCGCTCAATCGGTGCAGATAGACCTGTATCCGGGCATGAATCGGTCCGAATCTCGCCGCGTCGAGCATCTCGACGTACCGTTCGATTGTCAGCGGGGGATGGCGATGCCTTGAACCGGCGAGCGCATCGACGAATGGCGATTCGGCGGCGAGTTCGGTTGCCGTGGTATGCGAGACGTGGTGGTCGTTCATCGGCATCTGGAACGCGACCTGACCGCCAGCCCGCACGAGACCGAGAAGCCGGGGGATCAGCGCGTCGTGATCGGGCACCCATTGCAGCGCGGCGTTCGAGAACACTAGGTCGAATGAGTCCTCCGCCGCGACGGTGGCGATGTCCCGCTTCTGGAAGGTCAGACCGGGCTCGGCGTTCGTGGCCGCGCGCGCCAGCATCGCCTCCGAACTGTCGATGCCGAGCGTCGCCGCCGCCCCGAGGCGACGGTGCATCGCCCGGGTCAGTTCGCCCGTCCCGCAGCCGAGATCGATGACCCGCATGTCCGGTCGAGGCTCCACCATCGCCAGGAGATCGAAGAAGGGCTGGCTGCGCTCATCACGGAAGCGGCCGTATTGATCTGGACTCCAGGTGTCCGTTCCCGCGCTATTCACGTTTCCCCTCCGCCGTGTGCGATCCGGTCGCATCGTGTACGACGCGCCCGGCGACGATCGTCGCCTCGATGCCGAAAGCGTGGTCGAGCATCACCAGGTCGGCGGTCCACCCCGGTGCGATCCTGCCACGACGGCCGCCACGCCCGTTGAGGGCGCGGGCCGGTGTTCGCGACGCCATCTCGATGATCTGAGCGCGACACAGCCAGGGCATCCACGCGCGGGCATTCCGCACGCCCTCGTCGAGCATCATCGCGCTCCCGGAGAGCGTCCCATCGGCGCGGCGGACGACCCGACCGTCGGAAATGACTGTCTGATCGCCCAGGCGCACTGGTCCCGGTGCCGCGCCCGCCGCGGCAATTGCGTCCGACACGAGGAACAGGCGCTCCGGCCCGATCGCTCGCGCGGTGAGCGCGACCACCTGGGCGGCCACGTGAACCCCGTCGGCGAGGATGCCGACCCGAACGCCGTCCGCGGCCAGCAGTGCTCCCACCGCGCCCGGTTCGCGATGGTGCAGGGGCGGCATCGCGTTGAACAGATGGGTCGCCATCGTGATACCGGCGGCGACGCCCGCGGCGGCCGCCTCCGCGGTCGCCGCGGTGTGTCCCGCGCTCACCACGCATCCCCGATGGGCGAGAAGACCGATGACATCGTGGGCGCCCTCGATCTCCGGCGCCAGCGTGACGATCGTCGGCTCCCCGACCTCGCACCACCGCCGCACTTCATCCGGATCGGGCGGTCGAATGAATCGACGATCGTGGACGCCCGGGAAGCGCGCGCTCAGAAATGGCCCCTCGAGATGCGCCCCGAGCGATGTGGCGCCGCCCTCGATCGCACGCGCGCGCATCCCCGGCAGTCGCCGAAGGATCGACTCGCGATCGCTGGTAACGAGGGTCGGGCAGAAGGCTGTGACGCCGTGGCGCACCAGATACCGCGCGAGAGTGACAACCGCGGCTTCGGCATCGGCCGCCGAGGCAAGATCGACGCCGTATCCGCCGTTGATCTGCAGGTCGACCAAACCGGGCGCGATCCAACCATCGGTCTCGCGATCGACCGGGCCGCCATCATCGGGCAAGATCTCCGCGATCTCACCATCGCCGAGCAGTACGATCCGGCGCGACGTCTCGATGCCGTCGGTGAGCAACCGGCCGCGCAGACGCATCCGATGCGGATTCTAGGTTCGGACCGCGCTGCCCCCGACCGTCACGCTCGCGGGACGCGATTCCACCGCGTGAGCCGTCACGCCTGACGGGTAGATCGACCGACCCACGGCACGCGCGATCGTCTCCGCCTCCCTGGCGAGTTCCGGGAGATCGGCGGTGGCGAGCGATTGGTCGCCATCACACAGCGCGCTCGACGGGTCTGGATGCGCTTCGATGAGGAGTCCGTCGGCACCGGCGGCGATCGCCGCGCGCACCATGGGCAGGACGAGATCGGCCCGCCCGGTTCCATGGCTGGGGTCGACGATGACCGGCAGGTGGGTCTCCCGCTTCGCCACGGCGACCGCGGCGAGATCGAGGACGTTCCGGGTGTACTCGCCATCGAATCCTCGGATTCCGCGCTCGCACAGGATCACCCGATCGTTGCCTCGTTTCAGGATGTACTCAGCGGCGAGAAACCATTCCTTCATCGTGGCGCTGAAACCGCGCTTGAGCAGGATGGGTTTGCCGACATCGGCGATAGCCTCGAGCAGCCGCGAGACATGCATGGAGCGGGCACCGATCTGCAGGACATCCGCCACCGCCGCGACGGCCTCGACATCCGCCTCGGACATCACCTCGGTGATGATGGAAAGGCCAGTCTCCCGGCGTGCCGCGTCGAGGATGCGTAATCCATCCTCGAGGAGTCCGCGGAAAGCATAGGGCGAGGTGCGCGGTTTGTACGCGCCGCCACGAAGGATCGGGAATCCCGCTTCGCGGACGGCGATCGCCGCCGCCATCATCTGGCTGTGGCTCTCCACCGCGCACGGGCCGACCATGAGCACGATCCGATCGCCGCCGATCTGGATGTCCCCCACCGAGACGGTCGTACCACGGCCGGGTCTCGTTCTCGCGGTCTGGCGGTATTCCATGGTCATCTGTGGCTCCTCTCGCTTGCTCATCGCGCGGTTCTGGCAAAAAAGAAACCCCTCCCGGTTCTGGGAGGGGTCTGCTGACTCGTTCGTGACCGTTCAGTCCGCGGCCGAACTCCCTCCCGCACGTGCGTAGAACCAGTAGGTAAAGGAGAAGGCCCGAGACGGTCGTCGGCGCGCCATCGAGCCGATATCTAGCACACCGCGGGTGGTGTCGCAAGCGGATCGAGACGCCCCACGGTCGCTTGACGGCGAGGGCCTTGTTCGGCAGCGAACGGCGTCCTGTGGCAGAATGGGTCTAGCGGCCTGAACACGGTTCCGAAATCGGCACCTTCCGAACGGGGCCAGGCCCCAATCCCCCGCCTTAGGAGGCGCCCGTGTCGCGACGACCCAGTATGGAACCCCTCGACGTTGAGGAGCAGATCCGCGAGGCGCGCGAGCGTCTCGGCTCGGTCGGTCGCCTGTGGCCGTTCGTGATCGCGGCCGGGGTGCTGCTCTGGCTCGCCTCTGGTGTTTACATCGTTCAGCCCGCAGAGGTGGCCGTGATCCGGACGTTCGGGCTGGAAACGGGCCGAAACGGGCCCGGCCTCCATTACCGACTGCCGGCGCCAATCCAGCAGGTCGATGCGGTGAATGTCGAGCAGATCCGCCGCGCCGAGGTCGGCTTCCGAACTCAGGACGGCAAGATGGTGCGCGTTCCGCAGGAAGCGCTGATGCTGACGGGCGACGAGAACATCGTCGATGCCGAGTTGATCGTGCAGTACCGCATCAAGGATCCGTCGCAGTACCTCTTCCGCTTGCGCGATCCTGAAGAGGCTCTGTCGGCGTCCACGGAGGTCGCACTGCGTAGCGCGGTCGGCCGCGCCAAGATCGATGACGTCCTTACGACAGGCCGATCGCAGATCCAGGAGACGACGCGGATCTTCCTCCAGGCGTTGCTGGACACCTACGAGTCCGGGCTCCAGGTGACCGACGTCAAACTGCAGGTCGCCGATCCACCCGAACAGGTGAAGGACGCGTTCCAGGAAGTCGTGCGCGCCCGCGAGGACCGCGAGCGCCTCATGAATGAGGCGCGCGCCTACCGGGAGGACATTCTGCCCAAGGCCCGCGGCCAGGCGCAGGAGACCCTGCGTGGCGCGGAGGCGTATCGGGAGCAGCGCACACTGGAGGCGCAGGGAGATGTCGCGCGCTTCGTGTCGGTTCTCCGCGAATACCAGAAGTCGAAGGATGTGACCCGCGATCGACTCCATCTGGAGGCGCTCGAGCGCATCCTCGCGCGCAGCAACAACATCATTCTCGACGGTCAGGGTGCCAGCAGCGTGATGCCGTTCCTGCCCTTGCGCGACGGCGCGACCACACCGGCGCAGGCCGCGGCGGCGCAGGCTGCCGCACAGAGCGCTGCGCCGCGGCCGGCGACTCAGCCGTCCGCCAGCTCCGTACCGCTCGCACCGTCCAAACCGGGCGTGAGCGCCACGCCCGCCGCGCGGACGAAGCCGTAAAGGAGCAAAGGAACGATGTCACGAACTGCCGGAACCATCATCGTCGGGCTGCTCATCGCCGGGTTCATCCTGGTGCAGGAAGCGCTCTACATCGTCGACGAGAAGAACCAGGCCATCGTCACTCAGGTCGGAGCGTTCCTTCGCGCCGAGCAGCGCCCCGGGCCCTACCTGAAGATCCCCTTCTATCACAGCGTCATCTACTTCGATCGGCGTATCGTCGTCAACGACACGCCGCCCGCGGAGTATCTGACTCTCGATAAGAAGCGGGTCGTGGTCGATCCGATCACCCGCTGGCGGATCATCGATCCGTACACGTTCTACATCACGGTGCGTGATGAGTCCGGTGCTCGTGCCCGACTCGACGATCTCGTTCTCTCGGCGATGCGCGACGAGATTGCACAGATTGATTTCGTTCACGTCATCGACCGGGATCGCGAGAAGATCGAAGAGTCCGTAACCCGTCGCGTGTCGGAGCGCGCCGCCGCTTTCGGCATCCAGGTCATCGATGCGCGCAGTAAGCGGGCCGACCTCCCGCCGGAGGTCCAGGCGAGCGTGTTCGCCCGGATGGTCGCCGAGCGCGGTCAGGTCTCCAAGCGGTATCGCTCCGAAGGGGATGAGGAGTCCGCGAAGATCCGCGCCGACGCGGATAAGGAGCGGACGATCATCCTCGCCAGGGCGTACGAGCAGGCCCAGAAACTGCGTGGTGACGGTGATGCCGCCGCGGCGGGCATCTACGCCGAGGCGTTCGATCAGGATCCGGAGTTCTACTCGTTCGTCCGCAGCCTGCAGGCGTACGAGCATGTGCTGGGCGATCGCTCCATGATGGTTCTCTCCACCGACTCCGATCTGCTGCGCTACCTGCGCAGCGCGCGACCGCTCTCGAGTGGTGGCGGCGGGGCAACCCCGTAGGCGATGGCCGGCAACTGAGCAACTCGCCGTGCGCCTGACCTGGTACGGCCACGCCTCATTCCTCATCGAGGCGGTGGTCGCCGGTCAGGCGACGCGGATCATCCTCGATCCTTTCTCGCCCGAGTCGGGCTACGACCCGATCGACGAGCCGGCCGACATCCTGCTGATGAGTCAGGACGATGACCGGTTTCACAGCCACGCCGCCTCGGTCCTCGGCGCGCCGAAGATCGTCATCGGGCGCGGCCTCCCTGACGAGGGGATTCACCTGGGCGACCTGCACGTGCGAGCGTTGCAGGTCTGGGAGGACACGGCGCGGACGCGCAATCCGAACGGAATGTTCCATTTCACCGTCGACGGCGTGCGCATCGCGCACATGGGCGATGTCGGGCACCCTCTGAACGACGAAGAGTGTGCGGCGCTGCGCGGTGTGGACATCCTGCTCGCCATTACCGGCGGGAATCACACCATCGCGATCCCCGCGCTCGTCGACGCCATCGCCCGCATCAGTCCGCGCGTCGTCGTGCCGATGCATTTCCAGACCGGCAAGGTGCGTCTCAATATCCAGGATAACGCCGAGTTCCTCGCCCACTACGCGGAGTCGGAGATCGATCGGCTCGATCGGACGTGGGTCGAATACGAGCCCGCCACTCTCCCCCAGGGGCGGCGCATCCTCATTCTGAACCACGCGCGGTGACGCGGCCGCGTCCGTCAACTCATTCGGTTCTCCGCGAGGCGACCCTATACTCGTTCCTACCGGATCGAGGCGGGTAGGTACGCGTGTTCAACTGGGTCAAGGGGCTCCTCGGTATCGAGTCCAGCGAGCGCGAGGTCGCTCGTCTGCGTCCTCGCCTCGCGGAGATCAATAGCCTCGAATCGGAGTATCGCGACCTCAGCGACGCCGATCTGCGCGAGACGACGAACGAACTGCGCGAGCGTCTCCGTGACGGCGAATCGCTCGATGATCTCCTGCCCGATGCGTTCGCGGCGATGCGCGAGGCGGCTCGGCGCACGATCGGTCTGCGCCATCACGACGTGCAATTGATCGCCGGGATCGTCCTCCACCAGGGGCGGATCGCCGAGATGCGAACAGGTGAGGGGAAGACGCTCGTCGCCACGCTCCCGCTCTATCTCAATGCGCTCGCGGGCAGGGGAGCCCACCTCGTCACCCCGAACGATTATCTCTCGCGGGTCGGCGGCGGGTGGAACGGCCCTGCCTACCACGCGCTCGGCCTCACGGTGGGAGTGATCGCCCACGAGTTCGCCGGGATCTACGATCCGGAGTACCTCGATCCTCAGGCGCGCGGCGATCGTCGCCTGGACCACTGGCGCCCCGTGCCGCGTCGCGAGGCGTACGCCGCCGATATCACCTACGGCACCAACAACGAGTTCGGTTTCGACTACCTCCGCGACAACATGGTCTGGGAAATGGGCCAGCGCGTGCAGCGGCCGCTCCACTACGCCATCGTCGACGAGGTCGACAACATCCTCATCGATGAGGCGCGTACCCCGCTCATCATCTCTGGTCAAGGCGATCCGTCCACCGATCGATACGCCCAGATGGCCCGACTCGTCCCACGCCTCCGCCAGGGGCCGGATTTTGCCATAGATCTCAAGCATCGCTCGGTCACGCTCACCGAGGAGGGGATCACCAAGCTCGAACGAGCGCTCGGCGTCGACAACCTGTACGCGCCGGAAAACTTCGAGGCGACCCATTACCTCGAACAGGCGCTGAAGGCCCAGTTCATCTTCCAGCGCGATCGGGATTACGTCCTCGTCGTCGATGGGGCGGTGCTGGAGAGGAACCAGCATCGGCCCGACGCCGAAGTGGTGATCGTCGACGAGTTCACCGGGCGGCTGATGTTCGGGCGGCGCTACAGCGAGGGGCTTCATCAGGCGATCGAGGCGAAGGAGAACGTTCGGGTCCAGCGCGAATCGCTCACGCTGGCCACGATCACCTTCCAGAACTACTTCCGGATGTACGAGAAGCTCGCCGGTATGACCGGAACCGCCTCCACCGAGCGGGAGGAGTTCCACAAGATCTACCGGCTCGAGGTCGTCACGATCCCCACCCACCTGCCGATGATCCGCGCGGACGCCGGTGACCTCGTGTACAAGAGCGAGGATGGCAAGTTCCGCGCCGTCATCGAAGAGATCCGGACCGTGCACGAACAGGGGCGCCCGATCCTCGTGGGAACCGTGTCGATCGAGAAGTCGGAGAAACTCTCCGGCCTCCTGAAGCGCGCCGGACTCGAACACCAGGTCCTGAACGCCAAATTCCACGAGCAGGAAGCGCTCATCATCGCCCAGGCCGGGCGCCCGGGGGCGATCACCATCGCGACCAACATGGCCGGTCGCGGTGTCGACATCCTGCTCGGGGGCAACGCCGAGGGGCTCGTGCGCGCCCGTGCCGCCGCGCGCGGGCTCGAACCATCGACTGATGCCCCGGGCTACGAGCGGCTCAAAGAGGAGGTCGAGGCGCAGGTGCGCGGCGACCGCGAGGCGATCCTTCGCCTGGGTGGCCTGCACATCATCGGCACCGAACGACACGAAGCGCGGCGGATCGACAACCAGTTGCGCGGTCGCGCCGGTCGCCAGGGCGATCCCGGCTCCTCGCGTTTCTTCGTCTCTCTCGAGGACGATCTCATGAAGCGTTTCGGCGGCACGAATATCGCCGGACTCATGGACCGCCTTGGCCTCGAGGAGGACGTTCCGATCGAGCACGGCCTGATCACCAAGTCGATCGAGAACGCGCAGACGAAGGTCGAGGGGTACAACTTCGACGTCCGCAAGCACGTCGTGCAGTACGACGACGTGATGAACCGTCAGCGCGAGATCATTTATGGCGAACGAGACAAGGTGCTCCGCCAGGAGGATCTCCGCGAGGTCCTGCGCCACATGATCCACGAGGCGGTCGAGCGACTGGTCTCGGCGACTGCGGCGAGTCAGGAGGCCGAGGAGTGGGACCTCGAGACGCTGGAACGCGAGGCTGGTTCCATCTTCCCCTTGCCGGCGGATACCTCGCTGGATTCCTGGCGCTCGCTCTCGCGCGAGGAACTCGCCGAGGAATTGAGGGCTCTCGCCGACGAGGCGTACGCGGCGAAGGAGGCGGCGCTCGGAGCGGAGCAGATGCGGCAGATCGAGCGGGCCGTGATGCTCCACATCATCGATCGCCACTGGATCGACCACCTCACCGCCATGGACGAGTTGAGGCAAGGGATCGGCCTGCGTGCCTACGGCCAGCGCGATCCGCTCATCGAATACAAGAACGAGGCGTTTGCCCAGTTCCAGTCGCTGCTGGAGGCGATTCACCAGGAAGTGGTGCACACGATCTACCGCGTGGAGCTCCAACGCGTACCCACCGCACCCCGGCCGGCAAGAGTCATCGAGTCCCACCCCGAGCCAGCCACCGCGGGAACCGCCGTTCAGGCGCCGGCCGCGCCATCCCCGGCCGTCATCCTGGGCCGCGGCGCACGTTCGCCAGCCGAACGTGCGGTGGGTACCAACCGGGGCGCGCCGGTGCAGGAGCGGCCGGTCCCCGTGCGCGCCACCAAGGTCGGCCGGAACGATCCGTGCCCCTGTGGGAGCGGTCGCAAGTACAAGGTCTGCCACGGGCGATAGGCCGCTCGCCGAAGGCCTGATCGGCGATGGGAGCGGTCGTCTACACTCGGAAACGCGCGGAGGTACGGATGGCGGTTGCCCTGAGCTTGCTCCTCATCATCGGTGGCGCGACTCTCTTCGCCTTCGGCATCGTCGCCCATATGGGCGGTCTGTTCATCGCCGGCATGGTCTGCTTCGCGCTGGGCGGCATCTACGGCCTCAGGGGAAGCGCGCCTCGGAACGCCCACCACTCCTGACGGGGCCGCGGCCCCGTCGTCGGGTCAGGAGTTCTGGATGAAGAGCGCCACGTTCAGCACCGCGATCATGCCGAACATCACCAGCAGGGGCACAGTCGCGATGTCGAGGCCGCGCGACCAGAGTCGGGCCGTGCGGCTATCCGAGAGGCGCACCGCCTCCTTCGCCAGCAGACCGATTGCCAGCGTCAGAACGGCGACCAGCGACAGAAGGTGACCGAGGCCCTCCATCGTGATGGCGGCCGTCACTGTCGAGACCGTCGCGGTCGTCACGCTCGATGCCACGTTACACCTACCCTCGTGCCTCTCTAAGAATAGGTCGGCTCTCCCCCACTCGGGAATAGGACTTTCTGCTTATTCCGGACTCGCGCATTGAGATGGGTCTGCCCTGCCTGTCTGGACAGACTCGTCCGGTCCGCTGGGACCGACGTCTGCGTCGCCTGCGGCACGTCGTATCCGTTCCGGGATGGCGTGAGCGACCTCAGGCTTGCCGCGGCGATGACGCCGCGAATGCGGCGGGTGGCGGCCCAATGGGACGATCTGGCCGACACCTATCGGGCGATGGTGCACGACCTGGGCGCACGAATCGAGGAGATCGATCGTCCCCTCCTCGAGATCGCGCGCGGCGACGTTCTGGAGGTGGGCTGCGGCGATGGGCGACTGCTGCTGAAACTGCCCGCGCGGAGCACGCGCAGCGTGCGCGGATGCGACATCTCTGCGGCGATGGTCGCCGTCGCGGTGGGCCGCGGCCTCGACGTGGTCGTGGCGCCCGCGGAGCGCCTGCCCCTCACCGATCGTTCGATCGACACCTACCTGAGCGGCTACTACGCGCTGCGCAACGCCGACCTCGATCGATCGTGCGCCGAGATGGCGCGCGTCCTGCGGCCTGACGGCAGGTTCGGTATCACCCTCCTCGGTCAGCGGGCGGTGCGGGCGGCGGCGGTCGTCGCATCGCTCGGCGGGCTCTGGCGCGCGGAGGATCGCTGGAATGCCGCGCGCACGCTGACCACGTTGGGAGGGTCGTTTGTGGTGTCCAACGATGTCCGATCGGCGACCCGCGTGCGTGAGATCCTGGCCCGTCACGGTCTGCGCCTGGCGCGGGTCATCGGTTTTCCCCGTCTGCCCGTTCTCTCGGCGCTCCTGCATCGCCTGAGGATCTCCATGCCGAAGCTCGAAGGCGACGCGGCCGTCCCCATCTCGTACGATATCGTGCTGATCGGTACCCGAGAGGTCGGCTAGACTGGGCGCGATGGAGATCCCGCGGCTCGGCCGCATCAACGCCACAACCTGGATCGTGCTGGGGCTGTGTGCGGTGGTCGGCGTCGCCGCGGTCTCGATGACCGCGATCGTGATCCTGCGCCTCAACCGGCAGGTGCTCGCCAGCGCGGCGCAGCTGCGGGGCAACCTGGCCCAGGCCGATACCACGCTGCGGGACGATGCGCTCGTCTATGCGATCCAGCAGGCGACGATCGAGGAGTCCTGGAACGCGCAGATCGCGGATTACCGCCTGCGCTATCCGAATAATCCGGTCTTCGAGACCGTGGTTACCGCCAGCACCGTCGCGACGATCGCGAACCTTCGTCCGCCCACCGATGTGACGGCGATCCACCAGCGATGGGCTCAGGGTTGGAGCGATCGCGAGGCGGCGCTCGGTCTCCTCACCTCGGGGTCGCCCACCGATGTCGATCGCGCCCGTGCCGCCGAACTGGCGCGCCGCGCCAACGACCTGATCCGGGATGCCCGGAACGATCTGCGCACTCTTCTTCTCGCACGGGGGTTACGGGAAGAGGACCTCGCGATCGCGCGCCTCGGGCGGACCTGACGCCCGCACGGAGCGGGTTCTCAGGCGCGCGCGTCCACCGTCTGACCAACTCCGGGAGCGCCGTTGGGAAGGAGCTGGAGCAGCGCCAGCGCCTGTTGCGCGGCGCGGTCGACGCTCTTCCTCAGCGCGAAAATGTGGACCTGCTGCGCCACCTGCGCCGAGGCGAGCGCGTTCGCCACCGATCCCGATCCATCCACGTACGGGGCCTCCCGATACGATCATCGGCGCTCCCCTGACGGCACTTTAACCGACCCGCCGGTAGATTCCCGCCCGGAACGATCGGGAGAACGTCGATGCTCTGTTGGATCCTCGGCCACGGTTGGGAGCATGTGATGACAGCATTCGGGCGTCGTTACACCCGATGTCGCCGGTGTCACACGGTGCACATCAGCGAGGCGCTCACCGTCAGCTAGCCGGGTCGCGGTCGCCCCTGCGGAGTGACCGCACCATTAACGAGCGAAGATCTCCCGTTTGGCGGCGGCTACAGTACCCGGGATGATCCGTTTCGTCTCGCTCGATCTCTACCACACCCTGGTCGGTCCCCGGCCGCTGCGCGAGGTACGGATGGCCGAGGCCTGCGCGAACCTCGGGATGCATGTCGAGCCGGAAGCGTTCGTGCGTCCGGGAGTGGTCGCTGACGATTACTACAGCACGGAGAACGGCAGGTGGCCGCTCCACACCCGGACAGTGGAGGAGCAGCAGGCCTTCTACCGGGCCTTCTACGGAATCCAGTTGCACGGCGCGGGTCTCCCCTCCGACCACGCCACCTGCGAGGCGGTGCGGGAGCGCATGTGGTCGCGGCGCGGCGAGTGGGTAGTCCACGACGATGCACTTCCCGCGATCGATGAGATGCGTGGTGTCGGCCTCACCGTCGGGATCCTCTCCAACACTCCGGTGGATGCGACGCCGATGTGCGCACGCCTGGGCCTGGCGGACAGGGTCCACTTCATCGTCAGTTCGTGCCTGGTGGGATGCGAGAAGCCCGATCCGCGCATCTTTCACGCCGGTCTGGCGGCGGCAGGCGCCGCCGCCGCGGAATCGCTGCACATCGGCGATCAGCGGCTGTCCGACTCGGTCGGTGCCGAGGCCGTCGGTATGGAGACCCTCCTGCTAGACAGGACCGGTATCCTCGCCGATGAGGAACGGTTCGCGCGGATCGCCTCGCTCCACGACATTCTCCCCTGGATCCGGGCGCGGGACGGGGCTCCGAACGCGACGGGTCAGATACCCGGTGTGGGCAGCCTGATCCGATAGAGGCTTGTGCGGGCGGTGATGTAGAGGGTCCGTCGATCCGCCCCGCCCCAGCCCACGTTCGCCGGCACCTCCGCCAGGCGGATGCGGCCGAGGACCGCACCATCAGGCGCGACCACCCAGATGCCGCCAGGCCCGGTGCAGAAGATGCGGCCCCGCGCGTCCACCTTCATGCCGTCGGGTACGCCGGGCTCGTCGGCACGAAGGTTCGTCAGGATCCGTCCCTGTGTGAGCGAGCCGTCGGCCTGGACCGCGAACGCCCGGATGTGCATCTCACGTGTATCGTCCACATACAGCGTCTTGCCATCGGGCGACAGGGCGAGGCCGTTCGGAAACGTGAAGTCGCGCGCCACGGGCCGGACCTCGCCGGTCGTACCGATCAGGAAGACTCCGGCGAAATCCAGTTCGCGATCGTCCGGCTGAACCCCCGGGCCGTACGGGTTCACGAACCGATCGCCCCAGAACGGATCGGTGAAGTAGATCGTGCCATCGGAGGTGCAGATCACGTCGTTCGGGCTGTTGAGCCGCCTCCCCTGCCACGAGGTCGCGATCGGGGCGCGGGAACCATCGGCCTCGTAGCGAACCACCTGCCGGGTGAGGCCCTCGCACGCCAGGAGTCGCCCCTGACGATCGAGGGTCATGCCATTGGTCAGGTCACTCGGGCAGCGGAATGTCGTGACCTCGGGGCCGCTCTCCCGCGGGGCGTAGGCGACGATGCGGCTGTTGACGATGTCGGCGAAGAGGACGCGCTCGCCGAACCACACCGGACCTTCGGTGAACGCAAAACCCGTCGCCACACAGTCGAGTCGGCAGTCCTGGGGCACGACGTCGTCGAACGCCGCCAGTCGCCGTTCGAACTCCACGTCGGACCGCATTCTACGCCCCCGCCTAGTTGACCGGCGCGCATGGCACCGCCTAGCCTTGATCCGGGAGCGAAGCGGCGAACGAGTGGTGGTGCGCAGGCGAGCGCCAGTTGAGACGACGCTCGAACGCGAAGGTGACGACGCGCTCGAGAGCTACCTCTACGACATTCGCCAGATTCCGCTGCTCACCGCGGCGCAGGAGGTCGTCCTCGGCAGGGCGATCGCCGAGGGGCAAGATGCCCGCGTCCGCCTCTCGCAGGACGACGAATCATTCGCCCGCAGCGAGCTCGCGCGTCGCATCAGTCGGGGCGACAGCGCCCGTGCGCGGCTGATCGAGGCGAATCTCCGGCTCGTCGTCTCGGTCGCCAAGAAGTACCTCGGTTACGGCATGCCGCTGCTCGATCTCGTCCAGGAGGGCAGCCTGGGGCTGATGCGCGCGGTGGATAAGTTCGACTATCGGCGCGGATTCAAATTCTCCACCTATGCGACCTGGTGGATCCGCCAGTCGGTCGGCCGCGCGGTGATGGATCAGGCCCGCGTCATTCGTTTGCCGGTCCACCTTCAGGAGCGGCTGCGTAAACTGGAGCGAGCCGAGCGCGATCTGGTTCAGGATCTCGGCCGGGAGATTGGCGAGGCAGAACTCGCGGAGTTCCTGGGCATCTCGCTGGAGGAGATTCAGACCGCGCGCCGCCACGCCGACTACGTCTCATCGCTCGACGCGCCGATCGGCGCCGATGACGACTCGTCGACCATCGGCGAACTCGTGCCAGCCAATACGCGGCCCTTCGATGAGATCGTCGAAGAGGAGGAGCGGCGTGGCATCATCGAGCAGATCGTCGGCGCCCTGCTCCCGAGCGAGTGCCTCGTCCTTCGACTTCGCTACGGCTTCGATGATGACAGGGTCTGGACCCACGACGAGGTCGGTGCGCGACTCGGCGTGAGCCGCGAGCGCGCGCGACAGATCGAGAACGAGGCGCTGTCGAAGCTCCGCCACCCGCGCTTCTCGCGCCTCCTGAAGGCGCTTCTGGACTGAGCGTCCCGAGCGAACTGCTCGTGGAGGGGTGCGCGCCCCACTATCCTCGACGCGATGAGTGGATTCGACTGCGCGATCACCTACCACGTCGAGGCTCCGCGCGCGCTACCCTCGTGGGAGGTCTACGACGAGATAGGTCGTCAGGTCGAATGCGCCGACAGCCTGGGGTTCGAGCATGCCTGGTTTGGCGAACACCACGGTCACGCCCATGTCGGCCACGTGCCGCACCCCGTCGCGTACTGCATCCACCTCGCCGGCCGTACGCGCCGGATTCATCTCGGCGCCTCCGTCGTGTGTGTCGGCCTGCATCATCCCGTGGCGTTGGCGGAGCAGATCGCGATGCTCGACGTGATCTCCGGCGGTCGCACCTCCATCGGTGTCGGCTCCGGCTCGACGTCTGTCGAGTTCGCGGCCTATGGGCTGTCGGTGCCCACACCCGAGGAGCGGCGGGCGCGCTTCCAGGAGATTCTGGCAATCTTCGATCTCGTCTGGTCCGGTGAGCCGTTCAGCTGGCGTGGTGCCTACTACCGGTTTGAATCGCCGGGCCTCCTGCCGCGTCCTTTGCCCGGCATGCGCGAGAGGATCTGGATCGGGGCGAACAGCGTCGACTCGGCGACGATGGCGGGACTGCAGGGCTATGGCCTCCAGCTATCAAATATGCGCACGCTGGAGGAGCTTGCACGGCTCTCCGACGCCTACCTTGGGGCGCGGACCCAGGCCGGTGCGGGAGCTCCTCCCCCGCGCATCGCCGCCAGCGCGCCGCTCTACGTCGCGGAGACCGATGCCCGGGCTCTGGATGAATTCACTCCCGCGCTCGACATCATCGAGCGTGAGAATCGGCGGACGCGCGTCGACGGCGCAAGCGGCGCGCTCCCCGCGGAGGCGCGCGATCGTGCCGAGTCGCTTCGGTTCGCCGTCGGCAGTCCCGACACCGTGTGCGCCGCACTGGTGGAACTCCGTCGCACCCTGCCTTACACCACCATCAACGTCCGCCCGCGATGGACCGGCACGAGTGCGGCTCAGGTGGAGCGATCCCTCACCCTGTTTGCGCGGGAGGTGAGGCCCCGTCTCGCCCGGGCGTTCGCCGCGGGCTGAGCGTTCGCTCACGGATCCGCGCCGCACGGTCGGCTCGGCCGTAGAATCACGGCATGGAAGCCACCGGGTATCGCTACTCGCGCTGGGACGGGACGCAGAATCTTGACATCGATGCCGACGATGTTCTGGAGCAACTCGCCGACCGTCTGATCGATGGCGAGGATCCTCGCTGGGCGTTGCAGCGGCTCGCGCGCGAGGGGCTCGTGGGGCGCGACGGCCAGCGGATGGAGGGTCTGCGCGACATCCTGGAGCGGGTTCGCCAGGCGCGGCAGGAACGGCTGTCTCGGCACGATCTCGGCAAAGTCGTCGATCAATTGCGCGAGGCGCTGGACGAGATCGTCGCCCGCGAGAGGACCACCGTCGAAGATCGGGTCCGACAGGCGGAGTCGCCTTCGGCGCCGCAGCCCCAGAAACCCGGCGGGGAGGGCTCGCCCGAGAACGGGGGCACCCCCCCATCGGGAGAGAACCAGGCGGGTTCGCCGGAGAACGCGGGCGATCGCGGTGAACCGGGGTCCTCCGCGAACCCCACGGGATCGCCCGGTATGCCCACGCCGGCGATGCGACAGGCTCTCGGCCGGATTGCCCGCTCCCGCCAGCAGCAACTCGAGGCGCTTCCCGAGCAGACGGGCGATCGGCTCCGCGCGCTGCAGGAGTACGAATTCCTCGATCCCGAGGCTGCGGCGCGGTTCAAGGAGTTGATGGAGCGCCTGCGGCAGGCCGCGCTCGGTTCCTTCTTCCAGCAGATGAAGCAGTCGATCGGCAACCTGACGCCAGAGATGCTCGATCGCGTGCGTGACATGGTGCGCGACCTGAATCGCCTGCTTCAGGAGCGCGCGAGCGGCGGGAATCCGGACGCCAGTGAGTTCCTCAAGAAGCACGGTGACTTCTTCCCCGGCGCGGAGAATCTGGACGACATCCTCTCCCAACTGGCGCAGCAGATGAACCAGATGGGCTCGCTCATGCGCTCCCTGTCCGCGGCGCAGCGGCAGGAACTGGCCGACATGATGTCCGCCGCGCTGGGTGACGATCGGCTCCGGATCGATCTCGCCCAGCTCGCCGGCCACCTGAGGGATCTCATTCAGCCCGATACCCAGGGCTACCCGTTCGCCGGGGATGACCCTCTCGGCCTGGAGCAGGCGCTCGATCTGATGGGCGAGATGGAGGGGATAGATCGCGCCAGCGACCAGTTACGGGACGCGATGCGCGACCCGAGGCTGATGGACCGGGTCGATACCGAGCGATTGCGGCAGGCCGTCGGCGAGCAGACCGCCGAGCAGTTCGAACGCCTGCGCGACATCGCGCAGATCCTCAAGGACGCCGGCTACCTCGAGGAGCGGGGCAGCGAACTCAAGCTGACCGCGCGGGCGATGCGCAAGATCGGCGACAAAGCGCTGCGCGACATCTTCGCCAGCCTCCGGAAGGATCGTGCCGGCGATCACGCGACCGAACGAGCCGGCTCGCGCGGGGAGCGCGCCGACGATTCCAAGCCGTATTCGTTCGGCGACCCATTCCACCTCGACCTGCGCGAGACGCTCATGAATGCGATCGCCCGCGAAGGGCCGGGCACGCCGGTGCGCCTCGATCCGAACGACTTCGCGGTCTTTCGTACCGATCACTCCACCCGTTCGGCCACCGTGCTTCTCATCGATATGAGCCGCTCGATGATCTACAACGGCTGTGCGCGCGCGGCCAAGCGCCTCTGTCTGGCGCTCCAGAGCCTGATTCGCGGCCAGTATCCGCGCGATGCCTTCCACGTGGTGGCGTTCGCCGCGGTCGCTCGCGAGATCAACCACGATGCGGTCGCGCACCTTCAGTGGTCTGAATACAACCAGGGCACCAACCTCGCGCACGGTCTGGCGCTCGCCCGTCAGATTCTCGGACGCTACCCGGGTGCCAACCGCCAGGCGATCATCGTCACCGATGGCGAGCCGACGGCCCACCTTCTCGAAAGCGGCGAGCCGTTCTTCATGCACCCGGCGCACCCGGAGACGACACGCGCGACGCTTCGTGAGGCGCTGCGGAGCGCCCGCGATGGAATCGGTCTCAACACCTTCATGATCGAGGGCGGTCCCGCCCTGGAGGACTTCGTGGGGCAGATGACCGCGCTCGTGAAGGGGCGCGCCTTCATGACCGATCCGAACAAGCTGGGCGAGTACGTCCTGCTCGACTACGTTCGCCAGCGCCGGCGCTGGGTCGCGTAGCGCGCGCCAGTCAGCGCCTCCCGGGTGCCGCTCCTCCCGGCTCCTGCCCGCATCAGGGCGCGATCGTGGGGAGCCGGGTCGGCTCCTGCGGTGGGCGCCAGGCGGTCGCGATCCGGATCTGCGATGGGTCATCGATCACGATCTCCGACCACTCCCCGGAGCGGGTGACCGTGCCGGTCACGTCGATAACCCGGTCGATAAGCACGACGTCGACATCACCGCCCAGCCGGCTGACGAGATCCGCCCGCAGTTCGGGCTCCACGACCACGCGGAAGTAGAACCCCTCGTAGAAGCAGTCGGGGCGGATGTAAATCGGATCGCCGGACCGTGCGAAGTCGATGCACTCCACGTGCATACGCACGATGACCGGCTGGCCGACCAGGGTGGCCGCGAAGTCAGGGCCGACGTAGGGCTGCGGAGTCGGCGTGCGCGTGGGTACCGGCGCCAGGCAGCCCACGGCGAGACATGCGATGACGACGAGTACGGCGCCGCGCCGCGTCGAGCTCAGGTGAACCGGACGACGCTTCGCGCGACCTCTCCCGCCTCGAGGGCACGAAACGCCTCGTTCACATCGTCGATCCGGTACTCGCGCGAGATCAATTCGTCCAGTTTAAGCTTCCCCGCGACGTACAGATTGAGGAGCCGCGGGAAGTCGACCCATGGGTCGCACGATCCGTAGATCGAGGAGATGATCCGCTTCTCGGCCAGAATGAACGGGAAGACGGTGAAGGCGAACTGCTGCTGGTAGTTCGGCATGCCCACGCAGCAGAGCGTCCCCCCTTTCCGGATCGCCTCCAGGCCCTGTTCGAGCACCTTGACGTTCCCGATCGCGTCGAACGCGTAATCCGCGCCGATCCCGTCGGTCAGATCGCGGATCGCTGCCACCGCGTCGGCTGATCGGCCGTTGATCGTGTGAGTCGCACCGAACTGCCGGGCGTAGGCGAGCTTACTGTCGAGGAGATCGACCGCGATGATCTTCTCCGCACCGGCCAGCGCGGCTCCCTGGATGACGTTCAGGCCCACTCCGCCGGAACCGAAGACGGCGACGCTGGACCCGGGTTCGACCCGGGCGGTATTGATCGCCGCGCCGACCCCGGTCATCACCGCGCACCCGACGAGCGCGGCCCGATCGAGCGGCACATCCTTCCGGATCTTCACGACCCCCTGCTCGGGCAGCACGGTCACCTCGGAGAACGAGGAGACACCCGCGAAGTGCTTCAGTTCCTGGCCCGCGCGACTGAACCGGCTCGTATCATCGTTGAGGCGGCCGGTGAACCGAATCCTGGTGCCTGCGTCACAGAGGATCGGCTTGCGCCTCTGGCAGTAGTAGCAACTGCCGCACGGCGCGCGCCAGACGAGGATCACGTGATCGCCCGGCGCGACCCGCGTCACGCCCGGACCCACCGATTCGACCACCCCGGCGCCCTCGTGCCCGATGACGACGGGAAGGTTGGACGGGAGGTCGCCGTGCATCACGTGGAGATCGCTGTGGCACACCCCCGCCGCGGCGACCCGCACGCGCACCTCTCCCGCGCGTGGCGCGCCGACCTCGATGTCCGCGACCTCGAGCGGACGATGCAGTTCGTAGAGGATCGCTGCCCGAACCACCCGTAACCCCCGGCGAGACTTCGGGGCCAGTATACGCGCGGGCAGGACACTGCCCCCGGTTCCGCGCCCGGGCCACCCTATGATTGCCCCACGCCATGGCCGTGACATCGCCCGTGCTCGCGCCATTCCACTCCCCGTACGCGCGGCGCCGACGGCTCACCCGCGTCGTGATGGTCGGTGATGTGGGCGTGGGCGGCGATCATCCGATCCGCCTCCAGTCGATGACGACCACGCGCACGCTGGACACCACGGCGACGGTGGATCAGATCGTGCGCCTCGTCGATGCCGGCTGTGAGATCGCCCGCGTGACCGCGCCGACGGTCGCGGATGCCCGCAACCTCGGCGAGATCCGCCGCGTCCTGCGGGAGCGCGGTGTGCGCGTGCCCCTCGTCGCCGACATCCACTTCTCGCCAGCCGCGGCGCTCGAGGCCGCGCTCCACGTCGAGAAGGTGCGCATCAACCCGGGCAACTACGCGGACTCCAAGGTCTTCGCCCGGCGCGACTACACCGACGCCGAATACGCGGCGGAGCTCGAGCGGATCGAGGCCCGTTTCGCCCCGGTCGTCATCCGCTGCCGCGAGCAGGGCGTCGCGATGCGGATCGGCACCAACCACGGATCGCTCTCCGACCGGATCATGAACCGGTTTGGCGACACGCCCCTCGGAATGGTCGAGTCGGCGCTGGAGTTCCTCGCGATCTGCGAGCGACACGGTTATCGCGACGTGATCTTCTCCATGAAGGCTTCCAATCCCCGGGTCATGGTCCAGGCATACCGGTTGCTCGCCGCACGCCTGGACGCCACGAACCGTCCCTATCCGCTCCATCTCGGCGTGACGGAGGCGGGCGATGGCGAGGACGGGCGGGTCAAGTCGGCCGTGGGCATCGCCACGCTGCTCGCCGACGGCCTGGGCGATACGATCCGCGTCTCGCTAACCGAGGAACCGGAGCGCGAGATACCTGTCGCCCGCGCCATCGCGGAGCGTTACGTGGGGATGGGTGATGAGACCGCGCCGGCGGAGACGCCTCCGTTCGATCCGTTCGCGTACGCCCGGCGACCGGCGACGGAGGTCACGCTGGGATCCGTTCGGTTGGGGGGCGACGCGGCGCCGCCCGTGCTGGCCGAGGTGGTCATCGACCCAGGCGCGACCGCGGGTCTCCTCTCGCGCCTGCGCCGACTCTTCCAGCCGCTCAGCAAACGTGTCTCCCGGCCGGACGGTCTGGTCGCGCGTCTCCCTTCGGCGGCGGCTGGCGATGCCCTCGGCGTGATCCTCGATGCGCTCGCCCGCTCCGGTCCCGTGCCGCCGGTCATCCTCGCGCCCGCTTCTGCCGACCTGATCGCACCGCAACCGCCACACCCCGCCGTGCACGGGATCATCGCGCCCGAGGCCTGGATGCCCCCATCCGGATGGCCCCGCGGCGTCGCGCGGATCGTGCTCGTGGACACCGACGATCCGGGCCCCGCGCCGATTCTCTCCGGCGACGAGACCGACCGCCCGCGCTGTGTCCTCTTATCGGGAAGTGATGGCGATCGCATTCTCTTCACGGCGCGACGTCTCGCCGCGGAGAGGCCCGGGATCCCCCTTCTCATCCGGTTACCCCCGGAGCCCCCCGGCGATCCGCACACCGTGAACGCGTCGATCGCTCTGGGATCTCCCCTCATCGATGGGATCGGTGATGGCGCGGTCGTCGCCGCGGAGGATCTCGCCGCCGAGACCCATCTGGCGTTCGGGGTCCTTCAGGCGACCGGCGCGCGCACCACGCGGACCGACTACGTGGCCTGTCCGTCGTGCGGTCGCACGCTGTTCGACCTCCAGACCACCACCGCGCGCATTCGGTCGCGGACCGATCACCTCGTCGGCGTGCGCATCGCGATCATGGGGTGCATCGTCAACGGGCCAGGTGAGATGGCCGATGCCCACTTCGGGTACGTCGGGGGCGCGCCGGGTCAGGTCAACCTGTACGTCGGCAAGGAGTGTGTCGAGCGGGCAGTTCCCGAAGCGCAGGCCGACGAGCGCCTGATCGCCCTGATCAAGTCGCGCGGGCGGTGGGTCGAACCCGAGCCGGACTGATCGCGCCTATCCCTGGGTCTGGCAGGGTGGCGCGTCGATCGGGATCTGGCCCGAGCCGTCGTCGTTGACGAGCACGCGGATCTGCAGGCGGCGGTTGAGAGGCCGGGCGCCCTGGTAGGCGGTGATGCCGAGGAAATACTGCGTGGGCGCGTACCCGGGGCAGACGTTGAGGACGACCTCCTGCGGTACGTTGGCGCGGAGGTTCACCGGATCGAGCGGTGACAGGATCGGGGTGAGACCCTGGTCCATCGTGCGGAACTGGACGTCGTTCACGTCGTAGTTGCTGGTCATCGTGACCGTCACGCGCTCGGCACTCTGGTCCTGAAGGATGAGGCTCCGCCGAATCAGGGGCGGGTCCCACTTGATGAGGATCGGCAGGATCGTGATCCGCATGCGCAGGAGCGAACTGATCGCCTCGAGGCCATTGGTCGGCCGGAAGACGAGGTTGGCCCGGGACGTGCGGTTCACCGTGGGCGCGGTGAAGACCATGCGGATGCGCCGCGGCTCGCCGGCCGGAACTGTCCCGGGCACGTTCTCGAACCGCACCTGAGCCGAGAAGTTGCTGCGCATCTCGAACTCATCGAGGTCCACATTCGAGTTGATCGTGAACTCGCGCACGATCTGACCGCCCGAACCCACGACGGTGCGGACCGGAGCCCGCTCACCGGTCGCGGGATCGATGAGATTGCCGAAATTGACCTTCGGCACGGGGATCTCGATGGCGATGGGCAGCACACCCACCAGGCCGTCAGTATTCAGCAACCGGACCTTCGCGACGTAGAAGTACCGATCGGCGCTGCCCCGGGATTCGGGTATGGTGATCTCGAGGTCGATCCTGTCGCTCTCGCCAGCGCGGAGCGCGCGGGTCGCATCGAACTGCGAACTCGTCGCGTCGATCTGCAGCCCGTTATACCCGGTGTCGACCTCGAGGAGCATCGGCTCGGCGTCCACGTTGACGGTCACCGTCACCGACACCGAATAGGTCTCGCCGCGCACGAGCGGACAGAAGGTCTGCGGAGGGCAACCGCCCACGATCTGGGTGGTCACCCGGCTCGGGTTGAAACTGAGGGTCAGGCGTGGTTCCACGACCTCCTGAGCGGCGACCGGAAGCGCTGGCAGGAGGGATAGGACGAGGAGCAGGGCAGTCAGAACTCGGGTGACCCGCGTCACGCAGGGAGTATCGGAACGCGCGCGCCAGGTGAGAATGGTAAGAAGGTCATAGGAGTACCCATGCCTATAATCGGCGCCGCCCGGCGATTCCCTTAAGGACAGACCCCGTGCCCCTGATGGAGACCTTGAAACGCGTCCTCCTCCCCAACGCCTCGAACGATCCCTACGCGCCCTACCACAGCCACTACGAGATCGTCGACGCACGGGGTGAGGTGTTCGCCTCGGACGGCGTGCCGGTGATCTTCTTCGAGGACGGCCCCGCCATCGCGAAGCAGGCGCTGCTCGCGCGCCAGGAACCGGCGCGAGGCTGGCGCATCCGCCGCCGCCGTTAGCCCCGGAGCGCGACGGGCACGACCTCGCCCGTTCTGGCCGCTCGGACCGCGGCGTCGAGGACCGCGACCACGTCCCGCGCCTGCTTCCCGGTGACGGCGAGCGGAGCCCCGGCGTTGAGGTGCTCGCTCACATTCTGGTAGTACGAGAGCCACCAGCCCTGGACCGGCTCGATGGCGATCTGCGCCACCGGGCCGCCGAAATCGGTCGTCACGCGCGTGCGCTCGTCGGCCAGTTCGTGCGCTCCATCCGGCCGCCCATCCGCGCGGAAAGCCCGCTCTTGTGGGTCCAGGCCGTGACGGATCAGAGCGCCGCGGTCGCCGAGCACGAACCAGCGCGGTTTTGCGACGCGCGCCAGGTTGGAGATCTCGATAGTGAAGAGAGTCTCGTCCGCGAAGCGAATCGTCGCCCGGGCGTGATTCCCGATTGCGGGGAGCGCGCGCGGCTTCAGCAGGGAGGCGGTGACGCTGACGGGCGGCGCGGCCACCAGTTGGAGCGCCTGATCGATGAGGTGCGCGCCCCAGTCGTGGAACAGACTCCCCATCGACTCTGGCTCAGCCCGCCACGAACGCCGCGGCTCCCGGTAGGTGAAGACGGTCGACTCGAAAAGATACGGGCGACCGAGCAGGCCGGCGTCGATCGCGTGGCGGAGCGTCAGGTAGTCCCAGTCCCAGCGCCGGTTGTGGAAGGCGCTCAGCATCAGCCCGTCCCGTTCGGCACGCTGAAGGAGATCGTCGGCGTCCGCGAGGGCGATCGTGAGGGGCTTATCGACGACCACATGGCGCCCACTCGCGAGCGCCTGCCGTGCCAGAGCGGCGTGGGTATCGTGGGGAGTCGCGATCACCACCAGCCCCACGGCCGGGTCGGCCAGCAGTCCCTCTATCGATGTGTGTACCGGCACGCCGTGGTCCGCCGCCGCGGCGCGGCGCTTCTCCGGGTCACGCGCCACGATGCCCGCGAGGCGCAGGCCGGGGCAGCGAGAGATCAGATGGCTGTGGAACACCCGGCCGGCGTAGCCGTAGCCGACCAGGCCCAC
>CAZHZF010000006.1:37587-44611 GCA_964536925.1 uncultured Dehalococcoidales bacterium
GCGCCCGCCGCGATGCTCACGCTGGCGTTGAGGTAGTCGGAGGGATCGCGGGTATCCGCGAGTTCGAGGTCGCTGCCGAACTCGCGCAGGACGGAGAAGTGGACGTGGGTGAACTGCCCCGGGCCCATATCCTGGAGATAGCCCACGACCTGCCCGCGCGTGACCGTGCTCCCGACTCCGACGGTGATATTCGTCATGTGCGTGTAGTAGGTCGAGATGCCCAGCGCGGGATGGCGGATATTGACGCCCACGCTCGATCGGAGGCGGACGATGCCATCGTACGCCGCGAAGACGGGCGATCCGGCCGGGCTGCCGATGTCGATGCCGTGGTGGACGCCGGATGCGGGGCACCCGCCATCACCGGCGCAGGGCTGTCGATAGACCCAGCCCAGCCACCCGGTGCGCGGCAGGGCGAGGATGGCGCCGGGGCAGGCGGCGGGTGGGGCGGGGGTCGCGGTCGGAGTGGGGCTCGGCGTCGGCGTCGCGGTGGGAGTCACCGTCGGAGTCGGCGTCGAGTCGCGCGCGAGGATGGGGAATCGCAGCGTGACGCCGTTCTGGGGCGTGGCCGCGCCCACCGGTGCGCCGGCCAGGAGGAGAACCGCGCACGTCGCCGCCACGAGAAGAGCCGCGGCCTGAACTCCGTGCCGCGCCCGCCACTTATGCAAACGTTTCTTGCCTTTTGATCCGTCAAGGACCGGTGGTTACAATGACTGCCGGTTCTCCTCGTCCAGGGGGTCAGCACACCATGCCGACGATCACGCCGCGAACCAGAGTAGACGACCTGGTATCAGAATTCCCGGAGAAGGCGCCGGTGCTCCTCTCCTACCGGCTTCCCCGCGCGGGCACGACCCAGGAACAACAGGCCGACGCCTGGATGTCGGCCGGATCCATCGGCGAGGCGGCGACGCGGAATGGAATGAGTCCGGCCGATCTCGATCGCCTGATCGGCGAGCTCAACGGGTTGACGCCGCAGGAGGCCGATGTCGACGAGGGGCGGCGCATCCGCCTGCTCGCGTTCCTGCGCAGCGAGACCGACATCCAGTTCCTCCAGCGCGGGAAGCGCTATCAGGTCGATTCCGGAACCATCGACTGGTTCCGCGCCAATGTGAAATGCCAGTACGCCTGTCCCGTCCATACCGACGTGCCGGGGTACATCGCGCTCATCGCCGACGGCAAGTACGAGGAGGCCTACCAGCTCAATCGGAAGGCGAACATCCTGCCCGGTATCCTCGGGCGCATCTGTTCCCATCCGTGCGAGACGGCGTGCCGCGCCTGCGACGTGGACGGCGCGATCTCGATCTGCCGCCTGAAGCGCTCGGCCGCCGATCACCGGGGCGAGTGGCGCACGATCAAGAAGGAGCCGTGGCGGCCGGAGAAGGTGGCCATCATCGGCTGCGGCCCGGCCGGGCTGGGTGCTGCGAACGATCTGGCCCTGATGGGATATGGGGTCACGATCTATGACAAGTACCACGTGCCGGGCGGCACCCTCTGGTCGGGGATTCCCGAGTTCCGCCTCCCGCGCGACCTCGTGCTGGCCGAAGTCCGCAACATCGAAGAACTTGGCGTCGAGGTGAAACTGAGCGTCGAGATCGGCAAGGATGTGACCCTCGATGAACTGCGTCAGCAGTACGACGCGGTGATCGTCGCGACCGGATGCATGGGGCCGTCGCGTCTCCGCATTCCGGGCGAGGAACTCGCCGGGATGTACTACGGCATCGAGCTGATGGAAGAGGTCAACTTCACCTACCAGTTGAAGAAGATGGGACGGAAGGTGGTCGTCATCGGCGGCGGCTACACCGCGATGGACTGCTCCCGCTCCGCGCTCCGTATGGGTGCCGACGAGGTGTACGTCGTCTATCGCCGCTCGCGGACTGAGATGACCGTGGACGAAGAGGAGCGCGGCGAGACCGAGCGCGAGGGCGTGAAGTTCGAGTATCTCGTTGCGCCGCTCGAGATCCTCGGCGATGCGCATGGGCGCATCCGGGGCATGCGCTGCGTCCGTACCCGCCTGGGGGAGCCGGATGCCCGCGGCAGACGCTCGCCCGTTCCGATCGAGGGGAGCGAGTTCGTCATCGAGTGCGACACGGTCGTCGCCGCGGCGGGCCAGTTCTCCGTCAACACGCTCCTGAGCGCCGACATCAAGGTCGCCGAGCGAGAGGGCCGGGTACTCATCGACCCCCGCACCTATTCGACGACCGCGAACGGCGTCTTCGCGTGCGGTGACTTCACGACGGGCCCCGCCACCGTCATCGAGGCGATCGCCCACGGGCGGAAGGCCGCGGTGCAGGTCAATCGCTTCCTCCAGGGCGATCGGCCGCGCTTCACCGAGCGCGCGCAGTTCAAACTCGTCCACGCGATGGCGAACCCCGAGGATTACAGCGACGCGCCCGTGACCGGCGAGCACATCACCGAATGGACGGCGACCTCGATGAGCCGCCGCTTGCAGTGGGGTGACGACTACGACGTGCACGGCCGCACGCCGAACCCGATGATCCAGGTCCCGCTCCGCATCTCCGACTTCAAGCGCGAGGTGGAGACCGGGTTCAACCGCACCCTCGCCTACAAGGAAGCCAAGCGCTGCTATCAGTGCCAGTTGAACATCATCATCGACGGGCAGATGTGCATCCTCTGCAACGCCTGCGTGGATGTCTGCCCCATGCGCATCATCGAGATGATCCCGCTCGAGCGGATCGCGTCGCTCGACGGCAAGACCGATATCGCCCAGGTCGCGCGGGCCGATCTCGGACCGTTCGGCGCGGCGATGGTGATCGATGAGAAGACCTGCATCCGCTGCGGCCTCTGCGTCAAGCGGTGCCCCACCGGGTGCCTGACGATGACGCACTTCGAGGCCACCGGCGATCCCGGCGAACTGTGGGATGCGCCGCTGAAGGAGTTGACTCTCGCCTGACGGGCGAGCGGCGGGGGAAGGAATGCAGGGCACGCGCCAGGCGGTCGTCGAACTCCTGCGGCAGCGGACCGAGGGGTCGGTCCGCGAACTCGCGACCGCCCTCGGCCTCACGCAGATGAGCGTGCGCCTCCACCTCGCGGCGCTCTCGCGCGAGGGGTTCGTGACCTCACGGGAGATCCACCGACCGGTCGGTCGGCCCAGCCACTGCTTCCGCCTGACCGAGAAGGCGAGCGACCTCTTCCCGCGATCGTACGCGCGCCTGGCCGATCTCGTGTTCGCGGCCGCCGCGGCCAGCGGGCAGGAGGAGGCTCTTCGGGCCGCGCTCATCGATGAACTGCTCCGACGGCACGGCGCCCAGCTCGCGGACGGAAGCCTGGAGGAACGGGTAGAGGCGCTGGCCGACATCCTCGCCTGCGAGGGCTTCACCCCGTCCGTCGAAGCCGATGGACAGGGACTCCTCCTGCGGACGGGACACTGCCCCTACGAGGGGGTCGCCGCGCGCCACGGCTGCCTCTGCGACGCCGAATGCGGCTTCATCTCGCTGGCTCTGGGCGGCGATGTCCTGGTCGAGCGGGTGGAGTTCCGGCGCGGCGGCGACCGCGATTGCAGCTACCGGCTGCGTCTGCTGCCGCGTTTCGAGGTCGTTTCCAGCAATTAGACTTCGCGCCTATGACGGATTCCACACGACGCTCCCCCTCCGACCCCGAGGCGCAGGGCCGCGCCGGCCAGCCGGGCAACGAGCCCGGGCAAATCGAAGGCCCCCTCACCGTTCTCGTCGTCGCGGCACACCCGGATGACCCGGAGTTCGGCGCCGGCGGCACCAGCGCGCTCTGGGCGAAACAGGGTCGTGAGGTCTACCAGCTTGTCTGCACCAACGGCGAGAAAGGCAGTTCCGATCCGGAGATGACCTCCGAACGGCTGGTTGAACTGCGCGAGGAGGAGCAGAAGTGCGCCGCGGCGACGCTCGGCGTCAAGAAGGTGTACTTCCTCCGCCTGCCCGATGGGGAGATCAGCCCCGACCTGACGCTCCGCCGGGGGATCGTAAAGGCGATCCGTATGGTGCGGCCCGAGATCGTCATCACGCACGACCCGACCAACGTCTACGGCGATAACAACCTCAACCACCCCGATCACCGCGCCGTCGGGCACGCCACCCTGGATGCCATCTACCCGACCGCGCGCGATCGCCTCAACTTCCCCGAACACGAGAAAGCCGGGCTGCTCCCCCACAAGGTCCGCGAGGTCCTGCTCTGGGGCGCGAAGGAGCCGAACTTCTGGGTCGACATCGCCGAGTCGTTCGACACCAAGATCGCCGCCCTGCGCTGCCACAAGACGCAGATCCCCGAGCCCGAGCAGATGGAGAAGCGGATGCGCGAGCGCGCCGAGCAACTCGCCCGCGAGCGACCGGCCGACGATACCCGCCCCCTCCTCGCCGAGGCATTCCGCCGGATCACGCTGCTCCGCTGAGGGCGCGGCCTACAATTTCGCAAGAGGAGTGAGCAAAATGGCCGCCGCCGTCACCGAACAGCAGGTCCTGGATGCCCTCTCCCACATCATCGATCCCGATCTCCATCGCGATGTCGTGTCGCTGGGGTTCATCAAGAACCTCACGATCGCGGCGGGAGATGTCTCGTTCGACTTCGAGCTCACCACACCGGCGTGCCCGGTCAAGGATCGTTTTCTCGAACAGGCGCAGACGCTCGTCCGCGCGATCCCGGGGGTGACGAACGTCGCCTGCACGATGACCGCGAACGTGCGCTCTTCGGGCGGCGGCCACCAGTCCTCGATCAAGCTGGAGGGCGTGCGCAATATCGTCGCGGTGGGCGCGGGCAAGGGGGGCGTAGGGAAGTCGACCTGCGCCGTCAGCCTCGCCGTCGCCCTGAGCGAGACTGGCGCCCGCGTGGGGTTGCTCGACGCCGATATTCACGGTCCGAACGTCCCGCTGATGATGGGTTTGAGCCAGCCACCCCATCAGACCGACGGCAAGATCGTCCCGGGTCTCAGTCACGGCGTGAAGGTCATGTCGGCCGGGTACTTCGTGCAGGAGAACCTGCCGCTCATCTGGCGCGGGCCGATGGTGGGCAAGATGATCCAGGAACTGCTCGGCGGGGTCGACTGGGGCGAACTCGATTACCTGGTCGTCGACCTGCCGCCCGGCACCGGCGACGCGCCGCTGACGCTCGCCCAGGCGATCCCCCTTTCAGGCGCCGTGATCGTGACGCAACCGCCCGACGTCTCGCTGATGGACGCGACCAAAGCGCTGGCGATGTTCCAGAAGCTCGAGGTGCCGATCCTGGGTATCGTCGAGAACATGAGCTACTTCATCTGCCCCTGCTGCGGCGAGCGGACCGAGATCTTCTCCCACGGTGGCGGCCGGGCCGCGGCAGAGCGGCTGAAGGTCCCGTTCCTCGGCGAGATCCCCATCAACGCGCGTATCCGCGAGGGTGGCGATACCGGTACCCCGATCCTCGTCGGCGAGCCCACGTCACCCGAGGCCGATGCATTCCGTCAGTTCGCGCGCAACACCGCGGCGCGGGTGAGCGTGCTCCAGAACATGCGCGCGGCCGAGGCCGCGAAGGGCAGCAAGCAGTTCATCAAGTTCTTCGACTGAGGCGCGGCGCGGCGGCGCGGGACTGACGCCGAACCCTGATTCAGGCGCGGGCGGGCTCCCGCGCGATCGCGCGCGCCGCGTCGTACGCCGCGGCCACGATCGCATCGATGTCCGCCGGGGTGTGCGCCGCGCTGATCCCGTGGTGCCACACCGGGTTGACGTACACGCCGCGTTCGAGCATCTCGCGGCTGAAGCGCAACTGCATCTCCCGGTCGAAGGTCGCGGCGCGGGCGTATGTCGTGACCGGAGTCGCCGGATCCAGGCCGAAGTAGAGGGCGAACCGCGCGCCGACCCCCTGGACGCGGACGGGCAGACCGGCGCGACGAAACGCCCCGTCCAGCCCCGAGTACAGCCGCGCGTGCAGGGAGAGCAGATCGGGCCAGAACTCCGGCGCAGCGATTGTGTCGAGGAACGCCTGCGCCGCGAGGACGGGGATGAGGTGGGCGTTGTAGGTCCCGGTATGGACCGCTGACCCGAGCGGTGAGACGACCGACATCACGTCGCGTCGGCCGCCGAAGACCGAGAGCGGCACGCCGCCGGCGACGGCCTTGCCCAGCGCGGTGAGGTCCGGCGTGACGCCATAGTGGGCCTGGGCTCCGCCTGGACCGGTCCGAAAGCCGGAGAGGATCTCGTCGAAGACGAGCAGCGCGCCCGCGTCCCGGGTCCGCGCCTGGAGCGCCTCGAGGAACCCGGGGAGCGGCTCGATCGCGCCGGCGTCGTAGTTGATCGGCTCGAGCACCACCGCGGCGATGTCGGCGCCGTGGCGGTCCAGGGCCTCGCGGAATGCGTCGAGATCGTTGAACGGCACCACGATGACGCCGGTCTCCGCGCCCGGGGTCATCCCCGCGGTCTCTGGCCGGAGTGCGGGTCGTGGACCATCGCTCGAACGGGGGAAGTTGAACGCGAGCGCGTCGTTGAAACCGTGGAAATGGCCGGCGAACTTGACGATCAGGCGGCGACCGGTGAACGCCCGCGCGATGCGGGTGAGATAGAAAGTGGCCTCCGTGCCGGTGGTGGTGAAGCGCACCATCTCGAACGCGGGGATGAGATCGACCAGGCGTTCGGCGAGACGGATCTGCTCCTCGCCATCGTAGGCGCAGACGAGGCCGCGCCTGCCCGCCTCGGCGATCGCGGCCACAATCGCGGGGTGGCCGTGGCCGAGGAGCGTCGCCCCGTTCGACATGCACGTGTCGAGGAGCGTGCGGCCATCCTCGAGCGTGACCCGACTGCCCACGCCGGAACGGAAGTAGAGCGGCTCGCCGACGGCGGGGTTCGTCCGTGCGGCCGCGGTCACCCCGCCTGGCAGCACCCGCGCGGCACGGGCGAACAGGCTCTCCGGCACGTGGTGAAGTCTACGCGCCGGGACACGCGGCAGGCTGGCGCACCCGTTGCCCGGAGGCAATCGGTGCGCCAGCGCCCACGACTTACCAGGTATAGAGCCAGGCTCAGATCAATAGGATTGCTCTTGATACGAAGCATAGTGAGGCCCCTAAATCGACCATGGC
>CAZHZF010000006.1:44711-74877 GCA_964536925.1 uncultured Dehalococcoidales bacterium
CCTCGATATCCTTCCCGGCCTCCCGAGTCGAGGTATTCGCAGCCCGCCGAATGGTCCAGCCCATCTGACGAAGGTGGGCGATTATCGTGGCCTGCACGTTACCCTCCCAGAACCATGGCCTCTCTGGGTCCTGGCTCAGATCGAACCAATCCGTATCCGCTCGTGACGAGTTCGCGGCGGTTGGCGGCGACTCGAATGGCAGCGTCGCGCTGGTTTCCCGGGGCGGAATGGCAACCGCCACAGACTCATCGCTGAGATAGTTGCGAATGTGACCGTCGACCGTTCGGCGGTCGATGATCCCCCTTGCTTGCATCCGCCGCGCCCGCTCGTTCACCGCAGCGCGATTCGTGCTTCCGCCAAGTGCCTCCGTCAACTCCCGGTCGGTGAGCCCAGGGTGCAGGCGCAAGAGCGTCAGAACGCGCATCGCCAACGTCCCGTCGCGGGGCGGGCCGGCCGTCACCTTCCGAACAGCCGCTCGCCTCGCCTCAGCTATATCGGCTCAGCATCCGATCGATGACCGCGCGCCGGTTGCTCTCGTCGCCGACGTGCTGGGTGCGGATCGCGTCGGTGTAGGTCGCTACCCCCTCCTCACGGTAGAGCAGGCCGGAGTAGTACGGATCCTGCGAGTCGGCGAGGGCGAGCGCGGCCACCTTGTTCGCCGGGTCGTGATTCTTCGGCACTTCCGCGATCTCCTCGCGGTACGACTTGAAGGTGTTCACCTTGTTGAACGTGGGGCAGGGGGAGAAGACGTCGATCATCGAGAACCCGGCGTGGTCGATCCCCTTCACGATGAGGTCGGCGACCTCCTTCGGACGGCCCGAGAATGCCCGCGCCACAAAGGTCGCGCCCGCGGTGATCGCGAGCATCAGCGGGTTCAGCGGCCGATCGATCGCGCCGTTGGGGGTGGACTTCGTCACGAACCCGAACCCGGAGGTCGGCGAGGTCTGCCCCTTGGTGAGACCGTAGATCGCGTTGTCCATCACGATGTAGGTGATGTCGAGGTTGCGGCGTACGGCGTGGACGAAGTGCCCGGCGCCGATCGCGAACGCGTCGCCATCGCCGCCGAACGCCAGCACCTTCAGGTCCGGGTTCGCGACCCGGATGCCCGTCGCGACCGGCATCGCTCGGCCGTGGATCGTATGGAAGCCATAGGTGGACATAAAGTACGGGAGGCGCGACGAACAGCCGATCCCCGAGACACAGACGACATCCTTCGAGCTATAGCCCTTCGCGACCAGCGCGTTGTAGACGGCGTTGAGCACGCCGAAATCCCCGCATCCGGGGCACCAGGTCGGCTTCTCGCCACTCTTGTACTCGTCGATCGTGTGCACCACGTCAGACACGCTGCGCTACCTCGCTTTCGACAAACGCGACGATGTCGCGCGACTTGAACGGCGCGCCACCGTAGATGTTCATGCGGATCAGATCGTTGCGGTACCGCGCCGCCATCAGCGTCGCCAGTTGTCCGCTGTAGTTCACCTCGGGCACGATCACGCGGCGCTTGTGCATCACGAAGTCCCGCAACTGGTGGTCTGGCAGCGGCCAGAGCATCTTCGGCGCGATCGCCTCGACCGGGATGCCGCGCTCCGCCAGCGCATCCACCGCCTCGCGAACGCTCCCCATCGTCGTGCCCCAGGTGACGATGCCGATCTCGGCGTTCGGATCGCCGTGCCGCTCCGCTTCCGGCGCATCCAGGACCGCGTAGTCCAGCTTGCGGAATCGCTTGTCGGTCATCCGTGTGTGGGTGACCACGTCGTACCGCGGTCGGCCCGTCTCGTTGTGCTCGAGGCCGGTCGCGACGTACTGGCCACCCGCCATCCCCGGCAGGCTCATCGGCGAGACGCCCGTCTCACTCGATGCGTAGCGGAGGTATCCACCCTCGTCGGGATGGATCGGCGCCTTGCCGTTCGCGCCGTTCGCGTGCCCGTTCGGGCTGTAGAGGTCGCGATCGACGACGCGGACGCGACTGATGTCCGGCTTCGGGATGGCGCTCATCCGCATCATCAGCACGGTGTCGGAGAGGAGGATTACCGGGCACTGGTACTTCTCGGAGAGGTTGAACGCGTTCACGGCCTGATAGAAGGAGTCCTCGACACTCGTGCAGGCCAGGACGATCCGGGGCACCTCGCCGTGGCCGCCGAGCGCGGCCAGGTACAGGTCACCCTGCTCGTGGCGGGTGGGGAGCCCGGTGGATGGACCGGCGCGCTGGGCGTCGACGAGGACGAACGGCAGCTCGGCCATCGTGGCCAGGCCGAGGGCCTCGACCATGAGGCTGAATCCCGGACCCGAGGTGGAGGTGACTGCCTTCGCCCCGGCGAAACTCGCCCCGAGGCACATCGTGATCGCGGCCATCTCATCTTCGGCCTGGATGACCGTGCCGCCGACCTTGGGCAGTTCGCTGGCCAGGAACTCCATCACGTCGCTGGCGGGGGTGATCGGATAGCCGGCGAAGAAGTTCGCGCCCGCGGTCAGCGCGCCGAGGGAGAGCGACTGCGCGCCGGAGAGGACGATCGTGTCCGGCCGCGCTGGCGGCGCGGCGATGGCGTACTGCGCGCGATCCGGAATGCTGGCATGCACGTAATCGATGCCGGCCTGGAGCGCGCGCATGTTGATCTGAACGATTTCCTCGCCCTTGCGCTGCCAGCGGTCACGCAGCAGCCGTTCGGCGTGCGTCGTCGGCAGCCCGAACAGCGCCGCACAGACGCCGACCGCCACGACGTTCTTGCCCAGTTCGAACTTGAGCTGGTTCTTGGCGATGTCCGTCAGCGGCACCGGAAGCTGGCGCCACCGATCGGTGTCCGGCGGTGTGAACTCCGCGGAGTCGTAGAGCAGCAGGCCGCCCCTCTTCAATTCCGGCGTGTTCCGGTCGTACGCCTCCTGGTTGAAGGCGAGGAGAATGTCGATCTCGTCGCCCTGGGCATGGAGCGGATGATCGCCCAGGCGCACCTGGAAAAGGGCGTGGCCGCCCTTGATCTCCGCCGGAACCGTCCAGTAGGTGATGACGTGGAAGCCGCCGCGCGCGGTGGCCTGCGCCAGGAGGATGCCGGTGGACTGCACGCCCTCCCCGGCCTCGCCGGCGACGCGGATCACGAGATCGTGAGCCATGCTGAGAGTGCCTCGTTCTTTCGCGCTTCTGGGACGTACTCCTGGGAATCTTACCCGAGCCCGCCCCGCGCACCGAGTTTTGATAGATCAACCTTTTCTATCTATCCGATAAGGCACACACGCGTGGAGATGCGCGCCTCCGTTTCGCCACCCGGCACCCATCGGGTCCCCGCGCGGGGGGCGCCGATCCCTGCCGTACACTGCGCGCACGACGCGGGTCACGGGCCCGCCCCGCGCGAGGGAGAGATGCCATGGTTGTGGTTCGCTGCGAGATCACCCGCCGGGAGCCGTTCGCTGGCGGCATCTCCTTCGGCACGGTGGGGCCCTACGAGCGGTTCGATGGATTCCTCCACTACGCGGTCGATCCGCTCCACGAGGGGAATCGATCCATCGTCGATCTGGATCGCGCGCCGCGGGATGCGCACGGACGCGTCACTTTCCGCGCCGGGTTCTGCCTGCTGCACCCCGCCGATCCCGCGCGGGCGCGGCGGAGCCTCCTCTACTTCGTTGTCAACCGGGGAAGGCTGGGACTGCCGATGAACCGGCCGGCGGTTCAGCCCGACCCCGTCGATCGCTTCGACCACGGCGACGGCTTCCTCATGCGCCACGGCTGGACGGTCGCGATGGCCGGATGGCAATGGGATGTCGAACCCCGTCCCGGACTGATCGGTCTGGACGCGCCGCAGGCGATGGAGGGCGATCGCCCCATCCAGGGAGAGATCCTGGTGCAGTTCCAGCCGAACGAGCCTCACCCGGATGAACTGCTCGCCCACATGCCGCTCCATCCACCACCGGGCAAACTCTCCTGGGCGCACCGGCCGTATCCCGCCGCCGATCTGGAGGACTCCCACGCGCGCCTGACCGTGAAGGCCTGGCCCGGCGGCCCCCGGTATGCGATCGAACGCTCGCGCTGGCGCTTCGCACGCGAGGTCGGCGGTCGGCCGGTCCCCGACGATCGCTACGTCTGGCTCGAGGGCGGCTTCCAACCCGGGCTCGTCTACGAACTGGTGTACCGCACGAGGATCTGCCCGGTCGTGGGAACCGGACTGCTGGCAACGCGCGACTGCGTCTCCTTTCTCCGCTACGGCACCGCGGCGGAGGGGAACCCGGTCGCCGGTGACATCGACGTCGCCCACGGCTTCGGCGTCTCACAGTGCGGGCGGTTCCTCCGCCAGTACCTCCACGATGAGCAGAACCTCGACGAATCCGGTCGTGTCGTCCTCGACGGCGTC
Organism: uncultured Dehalococcoidales bacterium; assembly: GCA_964536925.1. GTDB lineage: Bacteria > Chloroflexota > UBA6077 > FW602-bin22 > FW602-bin22 > VGOZ01. Next base: position 49,049 of record CAZHZF010000006.1, read on the forward strand.
ATCCCCGATGTCGCCGGCGCCCGACGCGGCGAGTTCAACCACCGCTACGCCCAGCCCTCCTCGCAGCACGCCTTCGGATTCGGCCATCTTCCGCCCTTCACCGATGGCGACGTCCTCGACCCAGTGACCGGGGTCACCGACGGGTTGCTGCGTCGTCAGCAGGAGCGCGGTGGGGTGCCGAAGGTCATCACGCCGAACACCTCATCCGAGTACTGGCGGATCGACTGCTCGCTCATCCACACCGACCCGACTGGCACGCGCGACGTCGAGCCGCCGCCGGGTTCACGCGTCTACCTGATGGCCGGAACGCAGCACGGACCTGGCGTTCTGCCGCTCAACGATCTCACTCCCGCGGGCGCACGCGGGGCGCACAACTTCGACGTGGTCGACTACATGCCCGTGCTGCGCGCGATGCTGGAGAGCCTCGACCGATGGGTGCGAGACGGTGTGGAGCCACCGCCCAGCGTGTTCCCCCGCCTCGCGGACGGCACGTCCGTGCCGCGCGAGCAGGTCCTGGAGAAACTGGCGCGGATCCCCGGTGTCACGCCGCTGGACCCGGCCCTGCTCCCGCGCCTGGCGCGCATCGACCTGGGGCCGGAGGCCGATCGCGGGATCGGGCGCTTCCCTGCCCGAACCGGTGCGACCTACCCGAGCTACGTCAGCGACGTGGATGAGTCCGGCAATGAGATCTGCGGGATCCGCCTGCCCGATCTCACCGAGCCGGTGGGTTCCCACATGGGCTGGGTCCCCCGGCATGCCAGTCAGGGCGGGCTCGGACAGGCGGTGGACATGTACGGATCGACGATCCCTCTCCCGGCGACCCGCACGGAGCGGGAGCGGAGGGGAGACCCCCGCCTCGCGATCGGCGAGCGGTATCGCGACCGCGAGGAGTACCTGGCGCGCGTGCGGGCAGCGGCTGAGGATCTGGCCCGCCACCGCTACCTGCTGGTCGAGGACGTGGACGTCGTCATCGCCAACTGCGCCGCACGGTACGATGCTTTCGCGGCGATTCCTGCCGGAGCGTCGCGGTAGCGAAGCACGAGCGGCATCGGACCCCACCCGCACCGCGGCCGAATCGAACAACGGACGGGCGCGACTCCTCACGCGCGGCCGAATGTCCTTTGCGGCGTGCCGGGCGCGAGCGAGAAGTGCGTGTGGATCGCCCGGAGCGCGCCATCGTCGTCGACCCGGAAAATGACGGTCGCGCGACCGGGTCGATCGAATGGCGCGTGGGCTTCGTCGAAGCCGGTCGATGACCATGGGCAGACGGCCCAGCGCAGCGACCCGCCGCCACCGAACGCCAGTGCGGCCAGATCGAACCGGAACTCCTCGATGTTCGGCCAGATCCCGCGCCACTGCTCCTCGATCAGGCGGTCGAGACCGCGGACGAGCGTGGCGCGGGTGCCGAACCCGATGACGTCGGCGGCGAAGAGAGCGCGGGCCGTCGTGAAGTCGCGCGCTCTGACGCAGGTCTCCATCTGGCCGAACCAGGCGCGGATCATCGCGCCGTCGCCTGTCTCATTCATCGCGGCCGCCCCCCGCGCGCGTCGGAACCAACCGTACCGCTACCGGAGGCGCGATGCAGACCCGATCGCGCGGTGGGCGAGCGGGTCGACCGCCTCGCGCGGCGGTGGCAGCGGGGTGGCGTCGCTCTCGATGCCGTCGAGCGCGGCGAGCCCACGCTCGATCTCGGCTCTGCCCCGCAGGCCGATGAGAAGGCGCGCCAGTTCACCCAGAGGCGTGCGCGGCCGCTCGTCGCCATCGGGCGCGGCCAGGAGCAACTCGGCAGCGCGCCGCCGGGGCGCGCAGATCCCCGCCGCGATCTCGCCGCCCTGACGGAGAAGGTTGCGCGCCGTATCGGCCGATCCCGCTCGCCGCTCGCGGTCGGCCAGCCGTGCCAGAGCGAGCACCGCGATCGGTCCGCGTCCCTGGACGAGGTCGAGGGCGCGTTGAAGATGGGCGTGGGCACGACCGGGATGGCGCGCGGCCAGGACCGACCCCACGAGAAGCTCGGCACGGGCCACGCCGGTCGTTGATCCTCCGCCGGCGATCGCCGCCTGCGCGGTAGCGAGTGCCGCGGCCTCCTGTCGCAATGTCAGCAGGGCTTCGGCACGGATCGCGAGCGCGGTGGCATCGCTGTCGCGCTCGATCGCGGCGAGCGCACCGGCCGCGTCGCCCGTCGCCATTAGCGCATCCGCCCGCTCCACGCGCATGTGCGACTCCTCATCTGGCGAGGCCATCACCTCACCGACGGTGCAGCCGAGCCGTCCGGCGATGTGGTGAAGAGTCGCCAGGGAAGGGGCGATGAGTCCCCGCTCCGCCCGGCTGAGCAGACTGATGGACACGCCCGAGCCGGCCAGGTCGGCCAGCGTGAGGGGCGGCCGATGAGTGGCCCGAAGGCGGCGCAGCCGCGCGCCGTGGGCCTCGCTCCATCCGGGTGGCATCCCTCCCAGTGTAGGCGAATCTGACCTGAACTGTTGCGTGAGGCGCAAAGCAGGTTGACAGTTTCGGGTTCTGACGGCCATTCTGTTGCCATTCTGAAAACAGGGAGAATCACCGAGTGCCAAGGGCATTGATCACCGGCGTGACCGGACAGGACGGCAGCTACCTTGCAGAGTTCCTGCTCGCGCGGGGGTACGAGGTCTTCGGCATCATTCGCCGCACCTCGCTCTCGATCGACGACCGCATCCGCCACCTGCTCGACGATGTCCGTCTCATCGACGCCGACCTGCTCGATCAGCTCTCGCTCATCAAGGCGGTACAGACCGCGCGCCCGGACGAGGTGTACAACCTGGCCGCGATGTCGTTCGTGCCGACGTCGTTCGTGCAGCCGGTGCTGACCGGCGAGTACACCGCGCTCGGCGTCGCGAAGATGCTCGAGGCGATCCGCCTCGCCGACTGGCCCATCCGCTTCTATCAGGCCTCGTCGAGCGAGATGTTCGGGAAGGTCCACGAGATACCGCAGCGAGAGACGACGCCATTCCATCCACGCAGCCCGTACGGCGTGGCCAAGGTCTACGGCCACTGGATCACCGTGAACTACCGGGAGGCGTACGGCCTGCACGCCTCCAGTGGCATCCTGTTCAACCACGAGTCACCGCGCCGTGGGCTCGAGTTCGTCACACGCAAGATCAGCCACGCGGTCGCGCGAATCAAGCTGGGACTGCAGAGTGAGGTGCGCCTCGGCAACCTCGATGCGAAGCGAGACTGGGGATTCGCCGGCGACTATGTCGAGGCCATGTGGCTCATGCTCCAGCAGCCCGAACCGGACGACTACGTCATCTCGACCGAGGAGACGCACAGCGTGCGGGAGTTCCTCGACATCGCGTTCCGCCACGTGGGATTTCCCGACTGGGATCCGTACGTGCGGGTCGATCCAAAGTTGCTCCGTCCGGCCGACGTGGAGATCCTGATCGGCGACTCGACGAAGGCGCGTACGAAACTGGGGTGGAAGCCGCGTGTGTCGTTCGCGGAACTGGTGACGCGCATGGTCGACGCCGATCTTGCCACGGAGGCCACGACTCCCCGGCGCCCCGCCCTGCGCTGATCGGCCCGAGTGCCGAATATCGCCATGGGCGGTGCTGGCTGGCGCCGTTCACACTCGGCGGCGCACGGAGCACGTGGTAAACTGGCGCGCGGTGGTGGTGGGGCCGTGGATGTGGCTACGCGCGTCGTGGTTCCGCGGGCTCTGTGCGGTCGCCGTTCTGTCTGTGTGTGCCCTGCTCGGGGCCGGTCTGGTCGCGGCTCAAACCGAGGACTGCGCGGCGCGCGGATCGATCCCCGACGCGGATGAGATTACCGAGACCCCGTTCTGGAAGACCGAGTACGTCTTCGATTCGTTCAGGCCTGATACCGCGACAACGGACGGCCTGAACCTCTTCTTCCTCGATCACACCACGCCGGAACTCATCCGGATGATCCTCGGGGATCCGAATCTGAAGACGTGCAGTTTGCCCACGCCGTGGGATGACGGTGACGCCGCCGACCGCGAGCGATCGGTCCTCCTCATCGGCCCGCGCGCGTTCTATCTCCTCGCCACAACCGTAGAGAGCGCGGTTCCGGTGCTCTATCGCGCCGATCGCTTTCCGACCGCGATCCGCGATGGCTGGCGCGAGCTACGCGAGATGGCAGATGAGGCGACGCTGGGCCTGGCGGCGGTCGCCCAGGACGCGACGGTGTTCGTCTTGCGGTCTGGACCCGGATTCGCGGTTGACTGGCAGCCGATCGGCTCCGCGGCCGTGGAGGCATCGGTGCAGACCGGTGCGACGTTCGATCTCGCGCCGTTCACGAATCGGCCCGCGGCCGGTGTCACGGTTACCCGCGAGGGCATCTACGTCTTCGGTGGGCGGACCACCCCACGCGACGTCACGCGCATTCCGCTGGAACGACGCTCGCCCAAGACGCCGGAGAACCTGCCCTCGATGACAAATGGCCGGGTCGATGCCCAGGCGCTCATCCACAGCAGCTTCATCTACCTCGTCGGCGGCAACGATGACGGGAAACCGGCGATCGAGCGCACCCGGTATCCCATTTCCACCGATCCGACCCGCGTCTTCTGGGACCCCCTGCCCGAGCCTCCCGCCGAGGGCGGCGCCATCATCAGCGCCGTCGTGAGTCGCGGCAAGCTCTGGATCGTGCGCGAGGAAGGGCAGATCCAGTCGATGCTGCTCTCCGATATCAGCCCCGGCCGAGCGCGCGTCCACTGGGATCGTGCGATCCGCCCGGTCTACCGCGTCGCCAAGGGAGACAGTTTCACGCTGGAGATGCCCTGGTCCTATTCGGGCCCGGCGCCGCTCGATCGTGTCACGGTCGATCTCCAGGCGTCCCCGCTCTACACCACCGACGATCGGCGTGACTTCGCCCGCGTGACCAATTCCACGATCACGGGCATGGGCCTTGCCGCCACACCGCAGAAGGACCCCGTGACGGCGCCGTCGGTGATGCTGAGCGTCACGATCCCGCAGGACGCGAACGTCCGCTTCCGGGCGCGCACCCAGTATCTCGCCATGGTCACGCTGAAGGCGGGATCGGGGCGGGATTGTCGTCAGACTCTCTTCCTACCCCCGTGCCAGCAGACCATCGGCCCGCCGCAGGTCGTGCGCTTCATCGTCGATACTGCCACCGCAACACCGACACCGACTGGAGGGTAGCCGTGGCGACGGTCGAAGTGCGTTTCTCGGGTCCCGGCCCTAAGGCGAATGGGCTCGCCGCGGATGTCGACGGCCTGTGGGTCGCCGATCAGGACGACAACCGGATCTACAAGGTGCGGTACGGCGACGGCTCGATCATCACCTCATTCGAGACGCCGGCACGCAATCTCAGCGGCTGTGGGTTCGGCGGCGGATCGGTCTGGGGTGGCTCCAACATCCGTCCGGCGGCCGTCACCCGCCACGATCCGGCGACCGGGTGGTGCCAGCAGTACATCATCCTGCCCGACGGCGCGAGCGGCGGCGTCCACGGCGTGGAGTGGCACGAGGGCTTCCTCTGGGTCACCCGGCCCGGCTTCCTCAAGCTGCAGAAGATCGACGTGACCTCGGAGCAAGTGGTGCACGAGATCCCGTTTCCCGAGCCGCGCAACCACGGCGTCTATTTCGTGGATGGACGCATCGTCGTCAACGAGACAAACAACGGCAACGTCTACGAACTGGATCCGGCCGACGGTCGGGTGATCGAGCGATGGAGCGTGACGGGCTTCGAGATCCACGGGATGACGCGCGATCCCCAGGGGCAGATCTGGTTCTGCGACGCCGTGACGAATCGGATTGGCGTCGCCCGCCGTTGACCCGGATGGGCGATCAGTAGTTGACGGTGCGCGTCAGGTGGTAGGGTCGGTCGCCTGACCCGAGTCGCTGGGACTCGTGCCAGAGCCACCAGTCGATCTCGAACGCGCGCGCGGTCACGCCGTACCGGGCGAAGGCATCGCGCAGCTGCTCCACCGCCAGGATCGTGTGCGCGCGGATCTCGATCTCCTCCCAGCAGTTCGGCGGCAGCAGGAATCGATGGTCGATCTTCTGCTCGAGGCTGGGGAGGTACACCAGGATGCCCCACTCGCGGAGGATCTGCGGGAGCTTGTAGTCTGCGAACGCCGTCAGTCGGTCCAGGTCATTGAAGGCGCCCCACCGCTCGCCGCCGAACGCTCCGAACAGGTCGGATACCAGCAACTGCGCCCGCTTGTAGAAGCGCACTTCGCCGCCCCGGTAATCGGCCACGTCATCGAAGGAGGGGAACTCGCTCGCCACCGAGCGCACGAGGCGCATCGCCGAGCGGCCGGACGCCTCGATGGCGCGAGCGAAAGCGCCCTCGTACCGATCGAGCAGGACCGCGCCGACCTCATTCAGGTTCTCGGTGCGTCGGGCCAGCATGGGAATCTCGGCCTCGCCCCGAAAGATGCGCGCGACCTCGGCCTGGCTTATCGTCGCGAGGTGGCGCGCGCTCGTGAGCGGAACGCCCTCGTCTATGGCGCGGGCGAGGCAGTAGGCGAGCGCGGCATAACCATTGAGTCGGCCGCTCGGCGCTTCGACGATCCATCGCGGCTCGCCCCAGAACGAGAAGTTCAGCGCGTCGAGGACGAGGATGAGGTTGCAGTCCCCCTGCTCCCCGGTGAGGCGGTGGAGCGACCGATCCCAGGTCGGAACCGCGAACCGCCGCGCGAGCGAGGGCGCGAGCGAGTCGATCGCACCCTGATCCAGGTGCACGTAACGGCTACGCTCGACGACGCGCTGGATCGACTCCAGGACCCCCGAACTCTCCCTCACGGCCATCACGGCGCGGCATTGTAACCGAGGCGGTGGGAAGCCGCGCGCGTAGCCGCGTCCCCTGCCTCGGGGCGCTGACGATCGCCAGCGCCCCGCCGATCTCGCCGATCCGATCGGCCAGCCCGGCCAGTCCAAGGCTGCCGTGGCGCATCAGTCCGGCGAGAGTATCCGGAGGGGCGAAGCCGCGGCCGTCATCGACCACCTCGATCTCCACCGCGTCGTCACCCCAGCGCAAATCGATGTCGATGCGCCCGGCATCGGCGTGGCGGACCGCGTTCGCGACCGCTTCCTGAGCGAAGCGGTACAGCGCAAGCTCGTGCGCGGGTGGCAGATGGATCGCCCGGCCCGCGGGATGGAAGCCGATCGACGCCTCGGTGGAACGGCGGACATCCGCCACGTAGGCGGCGATAGCCGCCTCCAGGCCGAGATCCTCGAGAATCGACGGCCGCAGGTCGCGGCTGATGCGTCGGACCTCGACCAGGCAGTCGTCGATCATGTCGTGGATGCGTGCGAGTTCGGCCGCGGCCTCACCCAGGCCGCCGCGATGCTGGAGAACATCCAGCTGGCGTGAGACCGCGACCAGTTGCTGGGCAGTGCTGTCGTGTAGTTCCCGGGCGAGGCGCGTGCGCTCGCGGGCGGATGCGGCCTCGGCGGCGCGCGCGACCGCGAGTTGAACGTCGGTACGCTCCTGCGCGAGGGCCAGCGATGCCTGGGCGGCCAGGAGCTTGAGCACCACCTCGTCGCCCGGAACCCAGGCGTGGCCGCGCCTGGGCCGCGCGATCACGCGGCCACCCAGCGCCGGATCCGTCACCAGGGGAACGGTGAGCCAGTTCCGACCGACTGCGATTTCGGCCAATGCGTGGCCGCGCCAGCTCTGCGCCCGTCGCCCGACCGCGGCCCGGACGATGAGCTCGGCCTCACCAGCGGCGCGCACCGCAATCGCCACCGCCGAGGCGTCCACGAGCGTGATAGCCCAGGTTGCCAGTGCGAGGAGGGATGCATCCCGGTCGGCGTGGGCGAGGATCTCCTCGGTGGCGAGTTCGAGCTCGATCAGTTCCTGGTGGGTGATCTCCCACGAGGGCCGGTTCGGGGGTGGCGCTGCGATCATGCGTGATCTGGTAGATCGGTAAGGTCGAGCAGTCCCGCCTTGAGTCCGCGAACGATCGCCTCCGTGCGCGAGCCGACATCCAGTTTCTGGAAGATGTGGATCAGGTGGACCTGAACGGTGCGCGCGGAGATGGAAAGCCGGTTCGCGATCCCCCGGTTGGTCAGACCTCCGGCGGCGAGGCGCAGCACCTCGATCTCGCGCGGCGTCAGGCCGGGATCCGGTGGCCTATCCTCGGTCCTCCCCGCCGCGCGGCGAGCTGCGATCGCGGTGAGCGCCGGGTCGATCACCGATTCGCCATCGCGCACCGCCCGCACCGCCCCGATCAGAGCCGGACCGCGGATGCTCTTGAGGATGTACCCCGCCGCGCCGGCGTCGAGGAGGGCGTGGACGTACGCGGGATCGTCGTACGCACTGAGGGCCAGGACCGCCACTCGGGGCATCATCCGCTTGATCTCCCGGGTCGCGGCGATCCCATTTGTCCCCGGTAGGGCCACATCCATCAAGACCACGTCCGGCCGCGTGCGCGCCACGAGATGGATCGCCTCCTCGCCGTCGCTCGCCTCGCCAATCACCCGGATGTCCGGGGCGAGATCGAGCAGATCGCGCGTCCCTCGACGGACCATCTCGTGATCGTCGACAAGCAGGACGCGGATGAGCTTCGCGGGGGCATCGGCCGCCCCCGGTTGCGGGATCTGGGGGTTCAGGGCGCCCTCTCTCACGTCGATGACGAGAGAATAGAGCCATGCGGAGGCTTGAGGCTCGCTCGCCGGGGGCCGGTGGGGGCGATGCGACGGTGACCCTCGGTGCGGTGCGCCGCCGAATGTCGCGGCGATCCCTCCTGGGGTGGTCCGCGCTCGGCGGGCTGGCGATCGCGGCGTCGGGCTGTCAGTTCATCCCCGGCTTGATGCCCAGGACCGCGCTGAGTGTCTGGACCGACGCCACCGCCGCGCCCGAGGCCGACGCGCATCAATCTCGGCAGATCGCGGAGTGGGCCCGGAACGAGCGCTACGAAGTGACGGTGACGCGCGAGGCGGGCGGCGCCGTTCGGACGATGCTCCAGGAGGCGCTCGCGGCGGGCCAGGCGCCCGACCTGAGCCAGGTCGATGGCGATCGCTACGCGCTGCTTCTGCCGACCCGCGGCCTCACCGATGTGACCGACCTTTTCGGCGAGATCGGCCTGCGGTGGCAGGGCTGGTATCCGGTCGCCCGACAGCTGGTGACGAGAGACGGCCGGCAGTTCGCCACGCCCTACTCCATCGATGGGTCGCTCCTGCTCTACTGGAGCGACGTCCTGAGACGAGGTGGCGTGCGCGAGTTCCCCACCGACTCGTGGCGGACGATGGTCGATGCGCTGAAACGACTCATGGAGCCGCCGGACGTCTACGGCTTCGGGCTACCGCTCAGCCGGATAGCGACCGACGCGGAGCGCGCGCTGAGCATATGGGCGCTCGCGCATGGCGCATCGGTCCAGAGGCAGGATAGCCGGACGCTCGGTATCAAGACGCCGGAGACCAGGGCGTTCCTGGAGGAGTTCGCGTGGTCGTGGGATCAGGGGATCTATCCCCCCGGCACGGCGGCATGGGACAATGCGCGCATCCAGAGTTGCCTGCAGGATCGCCGCGCGATCGTCATCCACACCCGATCCACCGCGCTCTCGTGGTTCAGGACGAATCGACCCGAAGCGCTCCCGTTGATCGGCGTGGCCGCGTCACCAAGGGGCCTGGACGGTCGGTCCTACAACGTCGCCGGCCTGCGCGACGGCTTCGCGGTGATGGCCACGGGCAGAGACGCCGGGATCGCCGCGAGTCGCAACCTCGTCCGACACCTGTACGATCGCGACGTCTACCGGACGTGGATCGAACTCACCGTTCCCGGGCCGGCGCTGGACGGACTCGCGGAACTCGACATCTGGCAGGCACCGTTGCGCCGAGGCTTCCTCGAGGTCGCGAGGAGCGGCATCCACGAGGGTTATCCGGGTGAGCCCACATCCGCCTACGCGGAGCTTCGGTCGCGGAGCCCCTGGCAGACGATGGCGACGCGCGTCGTCGCCGACAGGTGGACGCCCGATCAGGCGATGGACGAGATGGAGAGAGTCGCCACAGAGGTCTACGCGCGCCATCACGGTTGAACAGCGGCCAGACCGGGCAAACGCTGGCCCCGGTGCGCGGCGTTCGGGGACGAACTCGTCGCAGTGCGCGGTGATTCGCCGGCGCGCGGCCTGACCCTACCTCTCGCCGCCCACCTCGCGCCGCACGTCGCCGAGAAACTGACTGGCCGCCGCATACTCCGGGCCGGCGTAGAGGGACTCGAGTCGGGCGAGTTCCTGGGTGAGCGACGGGTTCCGCCGCCGCTGGATGAAGTCCCAGACGATCGCGAGGGCGCCGCGCTTGATGCCCTCGCCGGGATCCTCTAGCTCCTCCGAGAGGCCATCGAGGATCACATTGAGGCGAGAGACGCGATCGCTCGCCACCTCCCGCGACTCCTCGAGCGTCAGCTTCGGGATGAAGTCGTTCCGTTTTCCCTCATTCCACACACGCACCCGCTCTCGCAGGTAGCCGCGGAGGAATTCATCCCGGTTATCCACCAGCCACGCATCGAGGTCCTCACCCTTCTGCGCGAACTGCTCCTCCTGACGATGCATCGAGATGCGGATGTTCCGATAGAAGGCGGGTAGACCGATATTCGCGTCGATGGTGTCAGCATCGTAGAGGCACTTGCCCTCGGTGGAACTAGACGCCGAGGGCATGAGGTGCGAGTGGATAACCTCCTCGACGTGAGACCCGAATCTGGCGTCGTAACCCTTCTCATCGAGGAGGAAGCGCGCGACCTTCGCCCCGGACTTACTGTGGACCGTCCGATGCAGATCGAGGCGATCGTAGATCTCCGTCAGGCGGTTTGCGCGCGCCGGTGGCAGATAGTCATTCAGCCAGAGCCCGTTCTCGTCGACAACCCTCTTGCCGTTGCCGTCCGTGAGGATCTCGCCATCGAAGCTCTTGGTGCAGTCGTGCAGCGTCGCCCCGAAGGTGATGACGAGGTCGTCCGCCGCGGTGCGCCCGCCGATGGTCCGCGCCAGCGCCCGGACGCGGGACATGTGGTCGTACGTGTAGTTCCGCCAGGAGAAGCCGACCCACTCCTCGTCCCACAGTTGGTACGTGTCTTTGACGAGGGCATCCAATTCGGCCAGCACGCGTTCGTGGTCGATGCTCACCTGCATGGTGGGGTCACCTTCGGGCGAAATCGGGGCGATTGTAGAATGCGATTCGTGTTCGCACGGCTGCGATCCCTCGTTACGGGACTGGAGCGCAGCCGTGAATCGGTCTTCGGCGGGGTCACGGCGCTGTTCGACCGGCCAGCCATCGATGACGCCCTCTGGGAGGAACTGGAGGAGCGGCTCATCGCCGGTGACGTGGGGGTCGATCTCGCCGAGGGCCTGGGCGGCCGGGTGCGCGACCAGGTGCGGGCGGAGGGGATCCGCGAGGGCGCCGCGGCGCGAGAGATCCTGAAACGGGAGATGGTCCGCGTGCTGCGACGACGCGAGACCGGCCCGCCCGTCCACGGCGGCCTGCGGGTGCGCCCGGGGCTTCTCACGGTGATCCTCGTTGTCGGCGTCAATGGTGCCGGGAAGACGACGAGCATCGCCAAACTCGCCCACTATCTGAAAGGGACGGGCCGCCGGGTGGTGATCGCGGCCGCCGACACGTTCCGGGCCGCGGCGATCGATCAGTTGAAGCTGTGGGGCGAGCGGGCTCAGGTGCCCGTGATCGCCCACGCCGATGGCGCTGATCCCGGCGCAGTGGTCTTCGATGCCTGGCAGCACGCGCGCGCCGCCCAGGCGGATATCCTGCTCATCGACACGGCTGGGCGCCTCCATACCCGGTTCAATCTCATGGAGGAACTCCGCAAGGTGCGCCGGGTGCTGGAGAAGCACGACGCGGCGGCTCCGCACGAGGTTCTGCTGGTGCTCGACGCGACGATCGGCCAGAACGCGCTGGCGCAGGCGCGCGAGTTCCAGAAGATCGTGGGGGTGACCGGCCTCATCCTCGCCAAGCTCGATTCGAGCGCGCGCGGCGGCGCGATCTTTGCGATCGCCGAGGATCTCGGCCTCCCGATCCGATTTGTCGGGACCGGCGAGCGGATCGAGGCACTGGAGGTCTTCGACCCGGAGGAGTTCGTGGATGGCCTGTTCATGAAAGGCGAGAGCGCGGCGTGACGATGGCGTCGCAACCTGCCGAGGCGGTGGGAACCGTCGTCGTCCTGCGCGAGGTGCGGCGGTCCGACGTTGAGCTCATGGCCTACTGGCCGCGTTTCGACGAAGCGGACCTCCAGTGGGCGAACCTGGACCTCACCACCGCCGAACAGCGCGATGCCTGGTACGAGCGCAATCGGAGCATCGGTAACCGAAGGAGGTTCACGATCTGGGATCGCCAGGGTCGGGTCATCGGCACGATCGGCCTGCGCAATATCGACTTCCGCTACGGCGAGGGGACGCTCGGCATCATCGTCAACGCGGCGGATGTCGGCAAGGGGTATGGCACTGATGCCGTTGCCACGATCGTCGAGTTCGCCTTCGAGCAGTTGGGGCTCCGCAAGGTGTATCTCGATGTCGCGGAGAACAACGTGCGCGCGCAGCGAAGTTACGAGAAGGTCGGTTTCGTCCGCATCGGCCAGCACCGGGGTACCGAGGGGCTGACCTACATCGACATGTCGCTGAGTCGCGAGCGATTCCAGCCGCGCGCCGCCAGACTGACGGAGAGGAATCCGAGTGCCGATCGTCGATAGTCACTGCCACGTCGCTCTGGGCTGGTACGAGCCTGTCGAGGCGCTCCTGCGCCAGATGGATGCCAATGAGGTCGAGCGATCGATCCTGATTCAGATACGCGGCCAGGCCGATAACACTTACCAGCGCGCGTGCGTCGCGCGGCATCGCGATCGGCTCTCATCGGTGGTCATCGTCGATCACACGGCGCCAGATGCCGTGGATGCGCTGGAGCGAGAGGCGAGCCTCGGGGCGGTGGGTGTGCGCCTGCCGCCAGATGCGCGCTCGCCAGGCGAGGACCCGCTGGCGATCTGGCGGGCGGCGCAGCGTCTGGGCATTGCCGTGAGCAGTGGTGGCGCCGCGGAGGCATTCGCCTCGGCGACTTTCGCCTCCCTGGTCGGCGAGGTACCGGACCTGAGGATCGTCGTCGAGCACCTGGGTGGAACGAATCACCCGGAGGGGGACCCGGGCGCGCGCCTCCGGCGACGTGTCATGAATCTGGCGCGGTTCCCCAACGTCTATATGAAGTTCCACGGTCTCGGCGAGTTCGCGCAACGGGCGATGCCGGTCCAGGAGCCGTTTCCGTTCCGAAGGCCGCTCCCCCGCACGCTCCAGATCGCGTTCGATGCCTTCGGGCCGGCGCGGATGATGTGGGGCAGCGATTTCCCGCCGGTCTCGGGCCGTGAGGGCTATCGCAATGCGCTCCGACTACCGATGGAGGAACTGGCCCACCTCAGCGATGACGAGCGCGCCCTGGCCTTCGGTGGCGTGGCGCTGACGGTCTTCCCCATATAGAACGTCTGTGCTAATATGGCCCTCGCGCGATGCACGCCAGGTGCGTCGAGGGTTCGCCGGATCGAACGGAGAGAGGGAACATGAGCGATAGCGAGAAGCGGCGTGCGCTGGATGCGGCACTCGGGCAGATCGACCGCGCCCACGGCAAAGGCTCGATCATGCGTCTGGGTGACGCGCCGCGATTGGCGGTCGAAGCGATCCCGACCGGCTCGATCGCGCTCGATCTCGCTCTCGGCATCGGGGGCGTCCCCCGGGGGCGCATCTGCGAGATCTTCGGGCCGGAGTCGTCGGGGAAGACGACGCTGGTGCAGCACATCATCGCCGAAGCGCAGCGGACCGGTGGTGTGGCGGCCTTCATCGACGCGGAGCACGCGCTCGATCCCGAGTACGCCGCCCGCTGCGGCGTCGATACCGAGAACCTCTACGTCAGCCAGCCTGATACAGGCGAGCAGGCTCTCGAGATCGCCGAGGCGCTGGTGCGGTCAGGCGCGGTCGATATCGTGGCCATCGACTCGGTCGCGGCGCTCGTACCGCGGGCGGAGATCGAAGGGGAGATGGGCGACAGCCACGTCGGTCTCCAGGCGCGGTTGATGAGCCAGGCGCTCCGCAAATTGACGGGTGCGATCAACCGATCGAAGACGTGCGTCATCTTCACGAACCAGTTGCGCGAGAAGATCGGCGTCATGTTCGGCAATCCGGAAACGACTCCCGGGGGGCGCGCGCTGAAGTTCTATGCCAGCCTGCGCCTCGACATCCGCCGCGTCGAGACCATCAAGCAGGGGACGGACGCGATCGGCATCCGCGCGAAGGTCAAAGTCGTCAAGAACAAGGTCGCGCCCCCGTTCCGGGTGGCAGAGTTCGACATCCTGTACAACGAGGGCATCTCCAAGGAGGGTGGCCTTCTCGATGTCGGGATCGAGTCGGCGATCGTGCGCAAGTCCGGCGCGTTCTTCAGTTATGGCGACATCCGATTGGGTCAGGGTCGCGAGAACGCGCGCGAGTTCCTGCGCGCGAACCACACGATCCGCGATGAGATCGAGGCGCAGATCCGTGCCGCGGCACGTTCGATGCCGGCACGCACCGAGGCGGTCGGCGCCGAGGCCTGATACGGAAGATCTTCCCGCGCGAGAGTGCTGGGACGCGGCGCTTCGATTCCTCGCGTCGCGCCCGCGATCGTTGCGCGAACTGCGACTCAAGCTCGGCCCACGCTTCGGCGAGTCGGCGACCGAACAGACCATCGCACGACTGGCCGCAATGGGACTGGCGGATGATGCCGCGTTCGCCCGTTACTGGCTGGAGAACCGCGAACGTCATCGTCCCCGCGGTGTACGCGCGCTGCGCAGCGAACTGGCCGCGAAGGGGATCGAGCGCGGCGCGGTCGAGGATGCCATCGCGACCGTTCACGACGAGGCCGCGGCGGCCCTCACCGCGGCGCGTGCCCGGGCGCGACGCATCCCGAACTCGGACCCGCGGGACCTCGCGCGGCGCCTGCACGAGCACCTTCAACGGCGAGGATTCGACTGGGAGGCCGCGGAGGCAGCCGTGCGCGAGGTTCTGAACGAGCGTTCAGATGGTGACATCGACGCCTGAGGCCTGCCGCGGGCCTGCGCTATAGTTGCGTCCCGTCGTGGCAGGCGTCACGACAGCGGTGAGTTTTACGTGGGCGGCTGAAGGAGTCGCTCTTTCCAGTCGGCGACCGACCCGGAAAGGGCTACCGTGCGCCCGCGCTCGAAGGGGCTGCGATGGATCTCCCGATTGCCATTCTGGCCATTCTGGTGGTAGCGGCCGCGTCCGCCGGTGCGGCATATGCGGTCGGGCGGCGTCAGGCGAAAGCGCGCGAGGCGGTCGACCTGGCGGCACAACAGCAGGAGGCCGAACGGGTCACGCAGAGTGCCGAGGCGCGCAAGCGCGAGTTGCTTTTGGAGGCGCAAGCCGAGGCGCTGCGCGTGCGCACCGAGTCGGAACAGGAACTGCGCCAGCGTCGGAATGAGATTCAGCAGAACGAGCGCCGCGTTCAGCAGAAGGAGGAGGCGCTCGATCGCCGCATCGATCAGACCGAGAATCGCGAGCGCCGCCTTGCCGAACGGGAGCAGGAAGTCGACCGCGCGCGCGAGGCGACTCTTGGGCTCAAGGCTGAGGCGCAGAAGGCTCTCGAGAGGGTCGCGGGAATGACCGCGGCCGAGGCCAAGGGCGTTCTCCTGGAGGAGATCGAGGCCGAGGTTCGCCAGGAGGCGAACAAGCGCGTGCGGGAGATCGAGGCCGAGGCGAAGGAGGAGGGCGAGAAGAGAGCGCGCAACATCGTCGCCCTCGCGATCCAGCGATGGGCCGGCGAGCAGGTCGCCGAGCACGTCGTGTCCGTGGTTCATCTCCCCAGCGATGAGATGAAGGGGCGGATCATCGGTCGAGAAGGGCGCAACATCCGCGCGCTCGAAGCCGCGACCGGTGTGGACCTGATCATCGACGACACGCCCGACGCTGTGACTCTCTCCGGTTTCGACCCGGTGCGCCGGGAGATCGCCCGCGTCGCGCTGAGCAAGCTCGTCGCCGATGGACGCATCCATCCCGCCCGCATCGAGGAGGTCGTCGCCCGCGCGAAGCAGGAGATCGATCAGCAGATGCGGGAGGAGGGCGAGCAGGCCGCGATCCGTGCCGGAGTCACGGGTCTGCACCCCGAGGTGGTGCGGCTGATGGGGCGCCTCAAGTTCCGCACGTCGTACGGACAGAACGTCCTCAATCACTCCGTGGAAGTGGCGCATCTGGCGGCGATGATCGCCACCGAGATCGGCGCGGATGTCACCGTCGCCCGCACGGCGGGCTTCCTCCACGATATCGGCAAGGCGATGGATCACGAGGTGGAGGGGCCGCACGCGCTCATCGGCGCCGATGTCCTGAAGCGCTTCGGCACCAAATCGGCTCGCGTGATCCATGCGGTCGCCGCCCACCACAACGAAGAAGAGCCCCAGTCGATCGACCCGATCATCATCTCCGCGGCAGATGCGATCTCCGGCGCGCGACCGGGAGCCCGGCGCGAGACCGTGGAGAGCTACATCCGGCGCCTGGAGGCGCTGGAGAGCGTGGCGAGCAGTTTCCCCGGCGTCGAACGATCGTTCGCGATTCAGGCCGGCCGCGAAGTCCGGATCATCGCGATCCCCGAGCAGGTGGACGACCTGGGCTCGGTGCGACTGGCGCGTGATATCGCGAAGAAGATCGAGGAAACGCTCGAATACCCGGGCCAGATCAAGGTGACGATCATTCGGGAGACCCGCGCGGTGGACTACGCCCGTTAGGGCGCGTCGGTCCGGTCGAAACGCAAGCAGGCTGCGCAGCACGGCGCCGGTTCGCTGCTCGCGTCGACCTCTTCGTCGGGATGCCGGCGTCGAGTTGGGGCGAGACACGCGCGTACTCGCTCGCGGCGCTGGCCTGCGTGGGGGTCGCCAACGCCGAGGTCGGCGGCTGCCCATCGCGTTTGGTCTACGACCGTAACGCCGACTACGTGCGTGTCTTCGCGCCCGGATGGCGCCGATCTGCGCGGGGCCGACGGGACCCCGGTGGGGGCCGTGTCGTTCAAGCGGGAGCTGTGGCTCTCGTGGAGCGACCTCCAGTGGACGAGCGTCTGGGCTGCGCCCGTCACCAGGTAGGTTGGCAGCAGGACGGCTATGGTCGGCCGTGCGGATGATGAACCACGAAACTGCTCTGACGCGCCGCGCCGCGCACCACATTACAGTGGCCGCTCGACCGCCGGCGCGTCGAAACCGCACGCGTCAGCGCGCAAAATCACCTCGGACGTGCGCCGGAAGGGCATCTCGCCAGGGTGAGGGGCCATCAGCCAGCGGGCCGGGTCGCGGGGGTGTTGCATTGCCCTCGGTCGTTCAGATCCGCGCCCTCCATCGCATCGCTGGTGGGCAGAGAGAGCTGGACCAGGCGGCGGATCAACTCGTCCCTGACGGGCGTCGGGCACAGGCGGACGCCGGGCTGACGGGACTACGACGCGGAGCCGCCCGCGTCGGCCTGCGGAACGAGCGGTAGACTGGCATCCGCCATGGCGGACCTTCCAACGGGGACGGTCACGTTCCTCTTCACCGACGTCGAGGGCTCGACCCGCCTCTGGGAGGAGCATACCCAGGCGATGCGCACGGCGATGTCCCGGCATGACGCGCTGCTACAGGCGGCGGTCGAGGCGCACGGTGGCCACCTCGTGAAGAGCACCGGCGACGGATTCCTCGCGGCCTTCGTCACCGCCGAGGCGGCGCTGGAGGCCGCGCTGGACGGGCAGCGGGCGTTGGCTGGGGAGGCATGGGATCTGCCGCGGCCGCTGCGGGCGCGGATGGGGGTTCACAGCGGACCGGCCGACCAGCGGAATGGCGACTACTTCGGGCCGGCGCTGAACCGCGCGGCGCGGCTCATGGGCATAGCGCACGGCGGCCAGGTGCTTCTCTCACAGGCGGCGTACGAGCTGGCGCGGGATGGACTGACGGGAGCGCTGCGGGATCTCGCCGTGCGCGACCTGGGGGAGCATCGGCTCAGAGGCGTGGCCGCCCCCGAGCGGGTGTTCCAGCTCGTCCACCCCGATTTGCCGGGGACATTCCCGCCGCTCACGTCGCTCGATGTCCTGCCGAACAACCTCCCGGTCCCGCTCAGCAGCTTCGTCGGGCGTGAGCGCGAGGTGGCCGAGGTCAAGCGGCTCCTCGCTACGTCTCGGCTGTTGACGCTCACCGGGACCGGCGGCTGCGGCAAGACGCGACTGGCCCTGCAGGTTGCGGCTGACCTGCTGGGATCACACGCTGGTGGCGTCTGGTTCGTGGATCTCGCTCCGTTGTCCGACGACTCGCTGCTTCCGCACACCATCCTCACCGCGCTGGGCGTTCGCGAAGCGCCGGGGCACCCGCCATTGGCGACGCTGATCGAACACCTTCGGTCCCACGACGTCCTGGTCGTCCTCGATAACTGCGAGCACCTCGTGGTCGCGTGCGCGCACGCGGCTGACGCGCTCCTTCGCGCGTGTCCGCACGTTCGTTTGCTCGCAACCAGCCGCGAGCTGCTCGGCGTGGCCGGCGAGGTCGCCTGGCGCGTGCCGTCGCTGTCCCTCCCCGACCCGCGGTATCCGCCCGACCCGGCGAGCCTGGCGAGCTGCGAGGCAGCGCGCCTGTTCGTCGACCGGGCAGTGCTGGTGCAGCCGACGTTCGCGATCACCGAGGAAAACGCTGCCCCGCTGGCCCGGGTGTGCCGTCGGCTTGACGGGATCCCGCTGGCGATCGAACTCGCGGCCGCACGAGTGCGGGCACTCACTGTCGACCAGATTGCCGCGCGGCTCGACGACCGCTTCCGTCTGCTGACGGGTGGAAGTCGCACAGCCTTGCGGCGACAGCAGACGCTCCAAGCGCTTGTGGATTGGAGCTACGACCTCCTTGGTGCGCAGGAGCGCGTGCTGTTCCGGCGCCTCGCCGTCTTCGCCGGTGGCTGGACGCTGGAGGCCGCTGAGACGATCTGCACGCTCGAGGAGGGTGATGGGTTCACATCACACGACTTGCTTGGCCTGCTGGCCGGGCTAGTCGACAAGTCGATAGTCGCTGCGGACGCCGTGGGTGCGGCCGAGCGGTACCACTTCCTGGAGACGATCCGGCAGTACGCGCAGGCGAAGCTGCTGGCCGCCCCTGCGGAGGTGATGGCGCTGAGGGACCGCCACGCAGCCCATTACCTGAGCGTGACGAGCGGCGTGGGTGTGGGTCGCGGAGCCACGCCGACGAGGGCCTGGCTCGACGCGCTAGAGGATGAGATCGACAACCTGCGCGCGGCACTCGACTGGCTGGTGGACCATGGCCGCGCCGAGGATGCGTTGCGACTGAGCGCAAACCTGTGGACCTTCTGGTACGGCCGCGGCCACGGGGCTGAGGGACTGTCCACCATCCGGCGAGTGCTCGGGATGCCCGGCGCGGAGGCCGGGACCCACGCGCGGTCGGTCGCCCTCTGGTGCGCCGCCGCACTGGCGCGCTATGCCGGCGAGTTCGGCTCCGCTCGCACCTACCACGAGGAGGGGATCGCCATCGCGCGGGCGCTCGGTGACCACCTGGAGATCGCGTTGCACGTGCAGTACCTCGGGTTGGTCGTGCGGGAAGAGGGGGACGACGTCGCGCATCGCGCGCTCGCGGAGGAAGCCCTGGCGATCCACCTCGCGCTCGGCCACCGATTGCACGAGGCGAACACGCGCGACCAACTCGCACAGGCTCTCGCGAGCCTGGGTGACGGCGACGGCGCGCTACGGTTGCACGAGGAAGCGCTGGCGATCCGCCGTCAGGAAGGCCACGCGTGGGGCATTGGCTGGTCCCTGGCTCACCTCGGCGCGATGGCTGTCGAGCGCGGCGACCTGGCCGTGGCGCGCACCCACCTGGTCGAGTGTCTGGGAATCATGGATGAGCTGCGCACTCCGGCGGTCATGGCGACTGCGTTGGAGGGCTTCGCGGCACTGGCAGCCAGCGAGGGACAGGACGCGCGTGCCGTGCGCCTGTGCAGCGCGGCGGCCGCGCTGCGGAACGCGAGCGGCGCCGGGATCGTCCGTGGCGATCGGGAACGGCAGGCGCGGTGGCTCCCTGCGGCGCGCGATCGGCTCGGCGAGGCGGACGCCGCCGCAGCTTGGGCTGTGGGACAAGCGACGACGCTCGATCAGGCGGTGCGGGAGGCGCTGACCGACCCAGTCGGGGAGACGCTGCGCCCGCCGCGATGACCGCCGGGAGCTGCCTCAGCAGCGCGACCGGGGCGCCGAGGTCGCGCGCGATCTCGGAGAGAAACGGGCCAAGGGCGAGGTTGATCAGGAGCGAAAAGGAAGCTCGACGGATAGGTCCCGACCAGCAGCCACACGCGGCCGGTCTCGGAAAGTCTCGGCCGGGCTGCCGCGACCGCACCGGCGCTCAGCGAGACGCTCCACGCAGCGTTCGACGCGCCTCACACCGGGTTGCGCCAGGCGCGACCTGATCCGATGCCGTTCGGAACGCCGTGTGCAGCGACTATGGCGCTCCGGCCGACCCGTCCGGCGTCGGCTGTCCGACGTAGGCGCGCGGCCTAGTGGAGGGGGGCGCCGCGGGAGCCGCCTGGTCGTCGGGTCGTCGGAGCCCTGACGGCACCCCGCCATGCGCTGGAGAGCGTGGCGAGCAGTTTCCCCGGCGTCGAACGATCGTTCGCGATTCAGGCCGGCCGCGAAGTCCGGATCATCGCGATCCCCGAGCAGGTGGACGACCTGGGCTCGGTGCGACTGGCGCGTGATATCGCGAAGAAGATCGAGGAAACGCTCGAATACCCGGGCCAGATCAAGGTGACGATCATCCGGGAGACCCGCGCGGTGGACCACGCCCGTTAGGGCGCCTCGATCCGTTCGAAACGCGTGCAGGGGGCGCAGCACGGTGCGGCGCCGGTTCGCTGCTCGCGTCGGCCTCTTCGTCGGGATGCCGGCTCGAGTTGGGGCGAGACACGCGGCCTACTCGCTCGCGGCGCTGGCCTGCGTAGGGGTCGCCAACGCCGAGGTCGGCGACCGCCCATCGCGTTTGGTCTACGACCGTGACGCCGACTACCTGCGTGTCTTCGCGCCCGGATGGCGCCGATCTGCGCCAGGCCGAGCACACTGCCGGCAGCGGCCCACGTACTCGCGCCGAACGCAGGATCTCGGTGCGGCCGTTGGTGAGGTCGATCCGGCAGTCAATTGCAGGCGGACGTGGACATCACGGGATCGCAAAGATTGGGCTGGCATCGACTCGCGGAGCGGCGACTGGAGTTGGCGCGGCCCGCCGCCCAGGCTCGCGGCGCCCCTCGCACCCACGCTGGCGCGCATCTTGGCCGCTAGCTGACTGGGCGAACTCGATCCCGATACAAGGCGACGACCTGCGAGCGGTTGTGGAGGCCGAGCTTGGCGAAGATGTGGTCGAGGTGGTTGCTGGCGGTGCGCTCGGCGATGACGAGTCGCTCGGCGACCTGTCGGTTCGAGAGCCCCTCGGCCACCAGGGCCGCGACCTCGCGCTCGCGCGGCGTCAGGGCGGCCCATCCCTCGGCCACCCAACCCCGGCGGCGAGATGCCGACGTGCCGGGGGTCGTATCGTCGTCCGTCAGGGCGTAGGCGACCATCTCCTCGAAGCCCATCGCCCGTCCCTCGGCTTCGACGGCCGCGGCCTCCGGACCCAGGGCCTGCCGCGCCCGGGCGATCGAGGGCGCAAACGAGTCGCGCCAGCTCGGGAACAGCGGTATGCCGAGGCCGTTTCGCAGCCCGCCGACCGCGCCGTACAGTCGCAGCGCGCGCCGCGGCTTTCGCAGCTCCGCCGCGATGGCGACCAGGCAGTCCAGCACCGCCGCGATGGTCCGTTCGCCTTCCCTGAGCGCATGCCGCAGCACCAGGCTCTCGGCCTGCAGCCGGCGCGCCGCGGCGTGATCGCCCTGTCGCCAGGCGATGAACCCTAGCTGGTTGAGGCTGTTGGAGATCTGCCTTCGGTCATCGAGCGCACGCGCAGCCGCCAGGCTTTCGTCGCCGTAGGCCTGCGCGAGCGCGTCGTCGTCACGGTGGCAAGCCGTGGAACACAGGCCGTCGAGGCCTGACCACACCACGACCAGGTCACCAAGGTCGCGGCCGATCGAGAGGATTTCCTGGAACGCCACCTCGGCCGGCTCGACCTCTCCATCCAGGATCGCGCCAATGCCGAGCAGACGCAGCGAGCGCGCCAGGCCGATCCTGTCGCCGAGCTGTCGCTGGATCGCGATGCTCGCGCCTGCGAACGCGCGCATCGCCGGAGCGTCCATCTGGGCGAACGCGATCCTGGCGGCGCCGTCCAAGGCCTGCGCCCGGTGCACGCTCGGTTCGGCCGCCCCGGGCATCCCTAGCAGCCCCTCAAGCCGTCGCCGCCCAATGGTTGGGTGGCGCGCCGCCCAGAGCCAGCTCAGGACCGCGCCGATCCGCAGCGCCGGCCCGGCCTCGCGGCGCGCCTCGCACCAGCGTAGCGCTGCCTCGATGTTTGCGCGCTCCTGCAGCAGGATGGCCGGCGAGGCCGCGTGCTCGACCAGGGTCGTCGCACTCACCTCGGCGTGGATCCGCTCGACGACCGTCAGGCACCAGTCCCGGTGCCGAGTGCGCAGGCCGTCCGTCTCACCGGAGGCAGCCAGCTTCCCGAGCGCGTAGTGCCGGATCGTTTCCAGTAACTGGTACCGAATCACCGCTCCTGCCCGCTCGACGACCACGAGCGACCGATCGACCAGGTCGGTCAACAGGTCGAGCACGTCGTCGGCCGGGATGTCGTCGCCAGGGCATACCGCCTCAGCCGCCTCTATCGTCCAGCCGCCGGCGAAGACGGCCAGCCGCGCCAACAGCCGCCGTGCCGGCTCGGCGAGCAGGTCGTAGCTCCAGTCGACCGTGGCCTCCAGCGTCCGCTGGCGATCGGGCGCGCTCCGGTCGCCCCCGTTCAGCAGCCGGAAGCGGTCGTCAAGCCGCGCCGCGATCTGCTGGACCGAGAGGACCCGTACGCGCGCGGCAGCGAGCTCGATCGCGAGCGGCATGCCGTCGAGGCGCCGGCAGATCTCCGCCAGCGCCGGAGCCGACTCCGCCTCGCTCTCGAAGGCAGGGTCGACCGCGCGGGCGCGCTCCAGGAAGAGGCGACCGGCTTCCGAGCTCGCCACGGCCGCCGGCGATGTACCCGCCTCGGGCAGCGTCAGCGGTGGGACTGGCCAGGCGGTCTCGGCGGCGATTCCCAGCCGCTCCCGGCTGGTCGCCAGAATGCGGAGCCCCGGGCACCGCCGCAATGCCTCGTCTGCAAACCGGGCGCAGGAGTGAACCAGGTGCTCGCAGTTGTCGAGCAGCAGCACCGCGTGCCGCCCGGCCAGCCGTGCCGACAGCGTCGCGAGGGCGTCCTCGCCGGCCGCCCCAGCCAGACCGAAGGCGTCGAGCGCCGCGCGGGCGGGTGACGCGCCGGCTGGCAGCGGCGCCAGATCGACGAGCCACACCTCATCGGCGCAACCATCGATGAGATCCCCGGCTACCGCCTTGGCCAGTCGCGTCTTGCCGGACCCGCCGGCGCCGGTCAGCGTCACGAGGCGGGTTCGCGCTAGGAGTTGACGGACCGCGGCCACCTCGCGCTCCCGGCCGACGAAGCTCGTCAGCGGAGCAGTTAGGTTCGTCCGCCGCGCGGCGCGGAGCGAGATGTTCACGTCGGGGGCACGCCCTCGCCGCGTAGTTACTCACATCGGCCGAGCGGGCGCAAGATGAGTATTTCACACGATGGCGCCGACGCGCGACGGCAGTAGAGTGGTCGCACGCCGGCGAGGAGAGCTGCGATGGGAGAATGTGTCGGGCCCCGGGGGCGCGGAGGGCTCGGAGCCGTCCACGAGAGATGGTGATCGATCTGAGGTTCGAGAATGGGCCCTTGGACGAGGAGGTGCTAACCGCTACCGACGAGGTCGTCCTGTGCTGGACACTCCGCAACCGGCTGCCAGAGTACTGCTTGAACAGCCCGGCTGAGCTGGCTAGTCTGGATACATAGGCGTGGGCGACGGACCTCATCGCAGACCATCGTGGCCGCGCGTTCGGTGAGGCCACCATTCCGGTCGGAGGTGGCGGATGAGTAGGCCTGATCGGGTCGTTTCCGATCTCGACGCCCGCTTTAACGAGGAGTACCTCTACTTCTTCTCGCTCGCCTGGCCACCCGAGCGGAGCGAGCAGCACGCCGACCTGATCGTGCGTCTAGGCGCGCTTAGCCCGGGGTTGGAGGTGCTGGATGTGCCATGCGGCTACGGCCGCATCGCAAATCGGCTCGCGGCGCGCGGCCTGCGGGTTGCTGGGCTGGACGCCAGCCCGATGTTCCTGGAGCGGGCGCGGCAGGACGCCGCCGAGATGGGAGTCTCAGTCGAGTACGTCGAGGGCGACATGCGCGAGCTACCCTGGCAGCAGCGGTTCGACCGGCTGGTCTGCTGGGGCTCCTCCTTCGGCTATTTCGATGACGAGATCGACCGGCGCGTGCTAACCGGGTTCCGGCGGGCGCTGCGCCCGAACGGGCGGCTGCTGCTCCAGACGGGCAACCTCGCCAGACAGCTGCGCGTTCTGCCCCCGCCGCCGGTTCCGTCAGCCACGACCGGGACGGGCACGACGTTCGTGGCCGATCGGGGCGAGGAGTTCTACATCCTGCACACGCGCTACAACGGCCTGACGGGACGGATGGAGAACGAGCGTCTAGTCTCGCGCCAGGGCTTGGTCACCCGCCACCCCTACACACAGCGGATCTTCTCGGTGCCGGAGCTGCGGGACTGGCTGCTGCAGGCCGGGTTCGCGCGGGTGGAGGTGTACGCGGGCGATGGCGGCCCGTTCACGCTCGACAGCCTCGGGTTGGTCGTCACCGCCGACAGTTAGGGCAGGCCGCCTGCCCCGCTGACTGGGGACGCCACGCTGCGCCGCCGGCGCTGGCTCGATGCCGCGGGCTTCTGGACGAGGCCTGGCCAGGGACTTCAGACGGCGCACGCAAGGTGCGTCGTGCACGTCGCCCCGACCCGGCTCAGTTCGCCTCATTGCCGTGGAGGCGTCCTCACACTCACCTCGCGGCGCGTCGCTCCAGGACACCTGCGAGGCGCTCGTGCAGCGCGGCATGCTGCTCGGCGATGGAGGCGTACGGGACGTATCGCATCCGCAGGTACCAGCGGCCGTTCCGGCGGGCCGCGCGTAGAATGCGCGGCCATTGCCAGTGCTAATCGCCTTCCTGGCGTTCGTCTCCCTCCCCGTCACGATGACGCGGGCCGACGGCCCAGTCCTGCTACGCATCGTGTGGCGGTTGCGCCAGCCAGCCGCAGCGGGCGCGCTCGTCTGGGCCGCGCTCGGCTTCCTCGCCGGGCGCCGCGGCTTCGGTTCGCTGCTGGCGACGGCCCACTACTTCGGTTTGACGCGGTTGGTCGACCCCAAGCGCATGTTCCCTGCGCTCGACGAGCCGCCGGCACGGCCGGCCGACCGCGCCGGGATCAGCGGCAACGCGCTCGTAGTGGGAGTGGAAGGGGGCGGCGCTGAACGGGCGTACCACCTGGACACGCTGGCACCACACCACCTCATTAACGACCTTCTCGGCGGCGCGCCGATCCTGGTGTCCTACTGTCCGCTCTGCCGCAGCGGCGTCGTCTTCGACCCGCGTGTCGACGGGCGGCGGCTGACGTTCCGCGTCGCCGGCCTCTGGCGGCGGAACATGCTGATGCGCGACCTTGAGACCGACACCGTCTGG
Source organism: uncultured Dehalococcoidales bacterium (assembly GCA_964536925.1). GTDB lineage: Bacteria > Chloroflexota > UBA6077 > FW602-bin22 > FW602-bin22 > VGOZ01. The sequence goes on from CAZHZF010000006.1 coordinate 74,681, forward strand.
CAGCAGGTCACGGGCGACGCGCTCGCCGGGCCGCTCGCCGGGAGGGCACTGGAGATGCTCCCTGGCGAGCTGCCGACCTGGGCCGCCTGGCGGGGGATCACCCCAGTACGACCGCGGTTGTGGACCCGCCGGAGCACGCGGCCGCGCCGGGGCGGCGCTTCCTGCTGTGGGGGTTCGGCGTGTTTGGCGGGCGCGCC
>CAZHZF010000007.1:0-74480 GCA_964536925.1 uncultured Dehalococcoidales bacterium
TATGGTCGTAAAGAGTGGTCCGAACCCTGCCATCCCTCTCGCCCCTCACGCAATCAGGGAAATGAATGACAGGTCCACGATGACCATGCGCGACAAGCCCGAAGAAGGCCCGGATGCCCAGATGCGATCACGCCGCCAGTCTACGCGTGGATCTGGCGGCTGTCACTCTGTTCGCTGACCCGGCGCACATCCGTGATGAGGTAGTAGCCGTGCTTGTCCGCGTCGGGCCAGAACACGTGGAGCACAGCCGGCTTTCCCTGCACCACCTCGGTCACCTCGCCGATGCCGAGTTCCGGCCGCGCCGGGTGCAGCACGCGGGTCGGTGCGCGCTCCCCTCTTCCCATCGCTTGGCTACACTGAGACCGTGGCCCGCAACGTCGCCGAGGACGAGGACCTCCAGGAGGACGAAGAGGAAGAGAAGAAACCGCCGAAGAAACCGCGCCCACCGCGCGACTGGCCTCTCATCGCCATGATCGCGGGAGCAGCGGCGTTCCTCATCGTGTTTGGACTCATCACGATTATGGCCCCGCGCCGCCCCCTCCTGCTCATCCGCACGATCGGGGAGGCAACCCACGCGCGCCTCGCGGCCCAGAACCAGGCCCCGGCGGCGACACCGGCTCCCGCTGCCAAGACGGACGCTGCCGCGAAGACCGCCGATGCCGCGAAGCCGGGAACCGCTGCCAAGGCGGAGACCGTGCCCGCCAAGACCGATGCGGCCCCCGCGGCGAAGCCCGCCGAGACCACGAAACCCGCTGCGAAACCGTAGGATCCGGTCCCGGTGACATCCCGTCGATGTGCGCCGTATAGTGGCGACGGGACGCGAAGGGATGGTCGGCATGGCCGGATCTGAGTCACGAGCCTCAGCCTCGGTCGCGACGGTTGCGACGCCGCGCCCGCCGAACGTCGTGGTCGCGATTCCCTGCCTCAACGAGGCGCGGAACATCGGCAGCCTCGTGATCCAGGCTCAGCGCGTGGCCACCACGGTCATCGTCGTCGACGATGGCTCGGCCGACGATACCGCCTTCATCGCCGAGCGCGCCGGCGCGCGCGTGATTCGCCACGAATTCAATCAGGGCAAGGGAGCCGCCCTCAACTCCGCCTTCTCAGCCGCGTTGAAGCTGGACGCGACGGTGCTGGTCTTGATCGATGGCGACGGTCAGCACCGCCCGGCGGATATCCCGCGCATTATCGCCCCGGTCATCGATGGCGAGGCCGACATCGTAGTGGGCAGTCGGCAGCGTAATCGCGAGGGGATACCCACGGTACGGCGGGTTGGCCAGGACGCGATCACGATGGCCACGACGATCGGTTCCGGCACCCATATCAGCGACTCGCAGTCCGGTTTCCGTGCCTTCTCCCGCCGGGCGATCGAGAGCATGACCTTCTCCGCGCGTGGCTTCGCGGTTGAGTCCGAGATGCAGTTTCTGGCCAGGGATCGCGGCCTCCGGGTCACGGAAGTGCCCATCGACCCGATCTACGAGGATCCGCCGCGGCGAAACGTCTTTCGCCATGGTTTGATCGTGCTCGACGGTCTGATGCGGCTCGTGGGGATGCACCGCCCGCTGCTGTTCTTCGCGGTCTGCGCGCTCCTGGCCTGGCTCGTGGGTGCGACCCTCGCGTTCGTGGCTCTCGAAGCCGTGACCCGCGGTTCGGCGGCGGCGGCAATCGCGCCCACGCTCGGCGCGGCGGCCTGTCTGCTCCTGGGAGTGCTCAGCGTGTTCGCCGGGGTGATCCTCCATTCGGTTCGCTCGATGATGATCCATCTGCGCTGATCGCGGGGGCGTGCGGGCCTCCATCATCATCGTCAGCTATCAGAGCGCCGCCGACCTGCCAGCGTGTCTGGACGCCCTGCGGCAGACGCTCGGCCCTGAAGACGAGGTCATCGTCGTGGATAACGCATCCACCGATGGCAGCGCCGACATTGCGGCCGCGGCCGGCGTCACCCTGGCCCGGCGCGACGTGAACGACGGCTATGGAGCGGGCTGTAACTCTGGCGCCAGCCTGGCCCGCGGCGAGGTCCTCGTCTTCCTCAATCCCGATACCCTGGTCGAGGCGGGCTGGCTCGAACCGCTCATCGCGCCTGTCCGCGCGGCGGGGGGGCTCGCAACGCCCTGCGTGCTGCTTATGGATCGGCCCGGCTTCGTCGATACGATCGGCAACGACGTCCACGTCTCAGGGATCACCGTCTGCCGCGGCTACGGTCGCCCGCATCGCGACGCTCCTATCGGCGCGACGATCCTCGCCGTCTCCGGAGCATGCTTCGCGATCGATCGCGCGTCGTTTCAGGATCTGGGTGGGTTCGACGGGGACTACGAGATGTACCTCGAGGATACCGATCTCAGCCTTCGTGCCGCGCTCCGGGGCCTGCCGTGCACGGCCGTTCTCGCGAGCCGGGTGCGACACCGGCACGTCGCTCGCTTCAGTCCGCGCAAACTCCACTGGCTCGAACGGAACCGCTGGCGTCTCCTGCTCACCATCTGGTCCGGGCGGACGTTGCTGGGACTCGTGCCCCATCTCCTTCTGATGGAACTGCTGACGCTGGCCTTCGCCGTGACACGGGGGCCCGAGGCTGTGCGCTCTCGGCTGGCGGTCATCCCGACGGTCATCCAGCGTCTCCCCGCGATTCTGGCCCGACGCCGAGCGGTTCAGGCGTCACGCCGGGTTCCCGATGGCGCGTTGCTGCGGCGCTGCGCCTGGCGCCTCGATCTGGCCGAACTGGTGGCGGATCCGCGGCTACGCCGGGTCGCCGAGGTGATCTCCGTGCCGCCCCTCGCGCTCTGCCAGCTGTGGCTGCGGGTTCTGAGTCGATAGGAGCGATCGGAACAGGTCGACGTAGCGCCGCGCGCTCTCCCGCCAGGTGAAGAGCGCGGCCCGGGCGATACCGCGCGCGCGCAGGTCCTCGCGGAGCGCAGCGTCGGTGCACACGCGCTTGATCGCCGCGGCGATGTCGTCCGTCGAGGTCGGATCGATCATGAGCGCGGCCTCACCGGCGACCTCGGGGAGCGACGTCGCCCGGGAGCAGATCACCGGCGCGCCGCTCGCCATCGCCTCCAGGACGGGGATCCCGAAGCCCTCGTAGAGGCTGGGCACGATCGCGGCCGTGGCACCCCGGTACAGCCGCACGAGATGCTCCTCGCCCACGTAGCCAATCCTGACCAGCGCGGAGCCCAGACCGAGTCTCTCCGCCGCGCGCTCCAGTTCGGGATGCGCCCACTGACGGGGACCGACCAGGACGAGACGCGTGGAGCCGATCTCCTGCCGGACCCGTGCGTACGCCTCGAGCAGGCGCGGGATGTTCTTACGCGCCTGGAACGCGCCGACGAACAGGAGGTACGGGCCATCGACTCCGGATGGCGACGGAGCATCCTCGCCACCTTCGACCCCGGGGGAGAAGTGGTCGCTCACGCCGAGCGGTATCACCGGGATGGCGCGCGCGTCGACGCGGAGGAACCGCGAGATCTCCCCCCGCGCGTGGTTGCTGTCGGTCACGAGGCGATCGATCGCCGGAAGCATCGCCGGGATGTAGACGCGGTGGAGCAAGTTGTTCAGAAGCGGATAGCCGCGCGGGTAGACGAACGCGATCGCATCGTGCAGCGTCACGACCCGCCGTTCCGATCCCCGGGCTGAGAAGAGGAACGGGGCGATGCCGATCGGATCGTGGACGATGTCGAGTCGTTCGTCGCGGGCGATCCGTCCGATCTGGGCGCCTCCGAGAAGCATGAGCGCGGGAAGGCGCGCGCATCCCCGCAGGATGCGGGCGGATGGCGCGTCGGCGAACGGACCGCGGCGATACGTCGTCAGGGGAACGACCTCGACGTCGTCCCGCGCCGCAAAGGCGTTCCCGAGTTCGCGCGCGACCCGTGTGACGCCGCTCTGCGGTCGATCCAACCCGTAGGCGAGAAGTCCGACTCTCATTTGGCGGCCAGCGCTGGGTCGCCGATCGCTGCCCATGCTTCGCCGTAGCGCCAGCGATACAGCACCCTCCCTCCCGAGGTGACCTCGATTCCCCGCGGATCGGCGCTATACACACCCGTGCGCCCGGCGATGTGGCAGGGGGCGGTCCAGGCGATCGTCTCCTCAGGCCCAGAACCGAGCGGCAACGATTCGGCCGCGAACCGAAACGCCTTGTCCGCCCAACCCGGGCACGGCAGGAGGTCCCGGAAGTCCGGCAGCGGTGGCGCGATGCCGTCAGACGCCCGAACCGCGAATCCACGCGCGGTGGCGATGCTGCCGTCTGGCTGAAGGCCGGCGAGGAGCCAGCGGCGGCCAGGCTCGAGCGGAAGGGCGAAGTCCTCGTCGGCCACCAGATTCAGGGCGCGCAGGATATCGCCGTAACCGGCGACCCAGCGCGGCGCGCGGTGAACCCGGGTCTCGCCATAGATGACCTGCGGCAGGCTGCCATCAGGCCCCAGCCAGCGGACGATAAAGCGCCCGGCCGCGCGCGCGGCCTCCCTGAACCGCGCCGACCCGGTCGCGCGAGCCACCTCGAGCAGGGGTGGGATGCAGCGCGCGACATAGAGCGGGAAGTAGGCGCGAGTCAGCCGGCCAGCGACGCTGCTCTGCGCGATCGCGCCGTCCATTCGACCCGGCGCCCGTACCTGATGGGCGAGGATCGACTCCGCGATGGCGTGCGCGATGTCGAGCATCGTGCCATCTGGCTCGGGGTCCAGCAGGAGCGTCTCCGCGAAAGTGGCGGCCTTATTGGGGACGAACGCGGGTAAGGTCGGATCATCCCTCAGCGTGCGGGTCTTCTCGTCCCACAGCCGTCGTATGGTCGCCGCGATCGTCGCGCGCGCCGCCGCGAGGTACGGTGCGCCCGAGCCAGGAGTCTCGTCGTTGGCGGCGCCGGCGAGGCGCAGCAGCGCGCCGGCCGCTGCCGCCTCGTGTGGCGTGCCGCCACTCCCGGGATTCAGTTCGAAGCGCGAGCGGGCGAAATGGCCATACGCATCCTGTGCCGCGCGGAGATCGTCGCCGGCGATGCGCGCGCGATCGAGGTACATGCGATCGCCCGTGCGCCGATGGAGCGCGAGGAGACCTGCCACGATCCCCTCGTAGCGCCAGTCGTAACCGGGACGGCAGTCGAGCAGGTTGTCTCGCCACCAGTGCGTGGTGGGGCCGCCGAACCCGCCATCGGTACGCAGGCGCTGAAACCACGCGGCCAGCGCCAGGGCGGCGGATCCATCGCCGTTCATCAGGTCTCGACGGCTCGCAGGATCACCACGAGGTCCGAGAATGGGTTTACCGGACCGGGCGCGAGCGAGGCGCGGTAGGCGAGTTCCCAACGGTCGGCGAGATCCAGGCGGCCCGCGAGCGTGGCGGCGCGCCGTGCCAGGACCGCCGCGATTGTGGCGAGTCGGCCAATGCCGCACCGCGCCGCGCCCGGGATCGTGGGCACGGCCGCGGCACGCCTCGGCTTCCGCGCCCGCCGCAGGCGATCGAGAAGCGGTGCGCCTGGACCCGGGACGATGATCGCCAGCCGGCCTCGACAGTCGGCGAGCGAAGGAAGCGGCCCGGCGCGGGCGGTGAGGACGAGCGTCCGCTCGTGCATGCCGCCGCTCGGACCACCGATCTCCTCCGCACGTGCCGGTGGGTCGAGCCAGGCGAGGAGCATATCCGCCGAGACCGTGTCATCCGCCAGGGCGAGCCCGTTGCCCCCCGCGGGGGCGAGCCAGGACGCGGCAAGATCGAGCGCGACGTGCTCCGGAAGTGACGGCGCGCGGCGAGGGCGCTCCAACGGTCGTTAACCGAGGATCGCGGCGTATACGGTGTCGAGACGCCGCGCGATCGATCGCCAATCGTACTCCCGCTCGACCACCGCCCGGCCCGCCTCCCCCATGTGCCGCCGCAGCGCGGGGCTATCGACGAGCACACGCAGCGCATCTCGGAGCGCCGCGGCATCGCCCGGGGGAACGAGGAGTCCGGTGACGCCGTCGCGGACCACGGTCCGCACGCCCGGGATCGCGGTCGCGATCGTCGGCTTGCCGGAGGCCATCGCCTCGATGAGGACAATCCCGAAGGACTCGGCGGCGAACCCCTCCGACGGGAGGACCAGCGTGTCCATCGCGGCGATACACGCCGCCAGTTCGTCGCCCGGCACGCGCCCGGTCCATGTGACGCGATCGCCCAATCCCATCTCGTCGGCAGCGTTCTGGTAATCGGCGCGCAGATCGCCGCCGCCGACGCACAGGAGGTGAACCTTCTCGCGGGCGAGGCCGGCGAATGCGCGGAGAAGCGTGGGGACTCCCTTGAAGGCATGAGCGCGATCCATTGCTCCGAGGTAGCCGATGACCGTCGCATGCGCGTCGATGCCGTATCGTTTTCGCACGGACTCACCATCGTTACGAGGATGAAAGAGCTCTACATCAACACCGTTAGGGATCTCCGTGAGCAGGTGCGCCTCGCCGACGACACTCCTCAACGCGCTGGTCGCGAAGTGATCGCGAGACACCGGTAGGACCGCCGCCGCATCTCGGAGGACGAGAGGGCCGACGGCCGCCTGGTACGGTCCGAATTGCCAGCGGAGGTCTGCCCGCAGATCGTGATGGTAGGTCACGACGTAGGGGATGTTCGCGCTCACACACCCGAGCCAGACAAGCTCGGCGCCGAAGATGAACGGCCAGTGCAGGTGTATCAGGTCGAACCCGCGCACCGCCCGAACGAGGTCCGGCAAGAGTGGGGCGTTCCCGAAGCGCAGGAGCGGCCTCAGTCGATGGACCGCGAAGTCGGTGGGGTCGGCTCCGGAGTCCGGTGCTGCCGCGGTCAGGACGTGGATGTCGTGGCCGAGGCGCGCGAGTTCACGCGCGTTGTAGAAGGCGACGTTACCCGTTCCGCCCCAGTAGGGGGGAAACGTCGCGACCGCGTGAGCCACGCGGAGCGAGCGCATCGGCCGCGAGTCTACACAGGCACGCATTTCCTGCCTGGGGAATACCATGTGCCCCTGCTGTGCGGGGAGGATCGACGTAGATCCGACATCTCAGGCCGAATCCCTCAATGCGATGGCGGTGGGCCTCGCCGTCGGCCTCGTCATCGTCATCCTGGCGATCTTTGCCGAGACGATCGCCGGAGCCGTGCGGGAGGCGCGATCCGGTCTACCGTCGGGCGCGGCGCTGCCGCATGCTCCGGCGTTCGCCTCTCGCCTCGCCCGGGCGCTCCGATCGCCCATCGACCTCCTCTCCGCCGTCGGGCGGCAGTTGCGCCGCGCCCTCTCGCGAGGCCCGTCCTCTCCCGCTGAAGATGTGGAGGAGCTTCCGGAGCAGCCGTTGGATGATGAGCCGCGTTACGAACCGGGCGCTGGTGCGGCTCCGGCGGAGCGCAGCGGCATCGGGTCCCAGCGGCAGTACGTGCCCGCGTCGGTGCTCCATATCGACGAACAGATGCGCGACTTCTTCCGCGCGCGCGGCGGCAGCGCGCCGCTCGACCTCGCCGTCCGGCATTTCGATACCACGTTCGGTGCGGGGCACGGCCGGACGCTGATCGAGCGACTGCGCCATCGTGGTCTGGTGCGTCTGGTCCGCGATCCCCACACTCCCACCCGCATCCTGGTCACGCTCGTGGGGTCGCCGGCGGATGCTGCGGATCCTCGCTAGCCTCCGCGGCTTTCGGGTTCCCAATACCCGGAACGCCGCGCTCGTGCTCGCCCTCGGCGTCGCGGCCCTGGGCTTCGGGCTGGGTATGTTCGTGCTCTTCGTCGCGCCGACGTTGGTCGATAGCGGCCTGCCTGGGTTCGCACCGCGGGCAGTCCGGCAGATCGATGTCCGCAGCAGATTGCCCGGCCAGCCCCTGCCGACCCCGAATCTCGACCGGCCCGAACTGTGGCTGACGCCGATCGCGCGGCGGGCCTTCCCCTCGGAGCGGCATGTCGAGCGCCTCGGTCGCGCCACCTCCGCCACGTTTCGCCCGGGTCAGACGCCCATCCTCCCCATGCCGGTGATCCGCGACGCGATCGGACGTTCGCTTGTCGCCCCGATCGTGACCTTCACCGGACACTTCAACTTCGCGACACCAGAGCCCTCACTTCCGGTCCCCGGCGAGGTGACCCAGGTCTCCGTCGCCGTCCTGCGCGCTGGTGCCGGGCAGGTCGACTCATGCATCCTCGCCGCCGGCGCGCGTGAGCTCCACGTGTTCGCGGCGACTGGCGCGGCGTCTCAGGCAGGATGCGAGGACGGCATTCTCGACCTCGAGGACGGGACCGCGGTCGGATTCGCCCTCCTGTACGACGAATTGCCCAACTACCAGACCCGTAGCGGCATCTGGTACGAAGGGAGCACTCTCGGTCAGGTCGAGGTGCGCGTCGCGCCAATCGATCCCAGCGATCGCGACCCGTAGAGTCGCCGGCTCACTCCTCCGGGGCTGGCAGCGGAAGCAAGTCGGCGTAGCCGGTGCCGAGCAGCACGGGCGCGAGGTACGGGAACAGGAGGAAGAGGACGACATTGACCCCGCCGTGGGCGATCGTGACGCCCCAGATGGTCTTCGTCCGCAGGACGAAAAGACTGAACATCAGGCCGACGAGGAAGACGAAGACGACATCGAGGAACGTCTGGTAACCGATGTGAAGCACCGCGAAGATGAGATTCAGGTAGATCAGCCCCCATCGTCCCATCGCGCGGAGGGATGCGCGCTGCATGATCCCGCGGAAGATCAACTCCTCCTCGAGGCCGGTGAAGAGCAGCAGGATCACCGCGGGCAGCCAGATCTCCTCGAGCGTGAAGCGCTGCGCGATGGGAGCGGGGCGGAAGATCAGGTATTCGCCGATCCCCAGCACCATCCCCAGCGGTAACATCGCCATCTGAACGGGAATGTCGCGGAAGCGGAACCCCAGGCCGAGTTGCGCCCGCGTGTACCCCAGCCGATAGGCGGTGTAGAAGGCCGCGGTGAAGATGGGCACGCCGATCAGTGGATACCAGCTCAGGAGCGGAAGCTGTCCGAGCGGAAGCGCGAGACTCCCGATCCGAATCATGGGCGCCAGGGTGAGCGACCAGCACAGTTCGCGTCGCGCACCGACCTCCGCCTGCGCCCCCAGGATCACGAGCGCCACCAGGATCAGCGCGTGCAGGATCAGGCCGGGGCGGACGTCGATCGACGCGGTGATGTACTCGGCGAGCGCGAGCGCGCCGAGGATGGCGATCGGGAGCCCCAGTTCGTCGAGAGCGAGAGGCGGAATGACCGACTCGCGCTCCTCGTCCGCGGAGACTGCTCTCTGCCCTGCCGACACGAACCCTCAGGGTAGCGCGCCGATGTCGCGGCCCGAGCGGGTTGCCCCAATCCCGCCGCGCACGCTGCCGATCGGGCCTCGCCTCCTCACCATTGTGCGCGCCAGCGCGGCACCAGCACCTGCACCGTGGTGAGGGCCCAGGTGACGGCGTCGAGCAGCACGTAGCGCGGGGCCACCAGCGCCAGGTCGCGCGGGAGCGACAGCGCCTCCGCGCGGCACACGAACGCGACGTGGCGCACGCGCGCCAGCGCACCATGCACCCACATCAGGAACCACAGGGCGAGCATCACCCGATCCACGATCAGTCCGAGGAACGGGAGGAGCACGAATAGCGCGCCGATGGCACCCGCCCGGAGCGCGTGCCGGGCGAGGGCCGGCTCGCCGGTGGATCGGCCGTGGATCCAGTGGTTGCGCAGCCAGCGAGCCTGCTGCCGCATGTACCGGCGGACGCCCTCGATCTCGCGGGACTCCACAAAGCTCCAGCGCGCGAACGCGATCCGTCCGCCGGTCAGCCAGATCTGCCGCGCCAGGTGGTAGTCCGTGCCGGTGGCGACCTCCGCCCCGAGGTCGCCGGTGCGCCCGAGCGCGGCGCGAGTGACCGCGAAGTTGCGTCCCAGAAGTCCGCGGCTCTCCTCGCCCTGCAGCGACTCGGCAACGTATTGCGGTGCCCACTGGCAGAGTGCCGCCGCGCTCGAACGCTGGTCGGCCGGCGGCCTGGAACGGCCGGTCGCCGCGTCGTAACCGCGGAGAATCGGCGCGATCACCCGCTCGATCGCCTCGTCGCTCACCACGCAGTCGGCATCCGTGAAGTAGACGATCTCGCCCGACGCGTGCCGCAGCGCCCGTCGGAGCGCTCCCTGCTTACCATCACCGGGGACCTGAGGTACCACCATCCCCCGGTCTCCCAGGATCTCCCGGGCGCGCGCCTCCGTCCCATCGCGACCGCCGGCGCACACGATGTACTCGATATCGGGGTACCGCAGGCGCAGCACGCTCCGCAGATGCGACTCGAACTCGGCCCCGGCATTCCATGCCGCAACCAGGATGGTGATGCGCGGTGTGGCCTCCCGGGTCGGGAGATCTTGGCGTGCTCGCGCGATCTCCTCGGCCCGCGCGCGCTCTAGCCGGAAGCGCCACCCGTGGTAGCTGACCAGGCCGGCGAGCGCGGCCAGGAGCATCGAGGTGGCCAAGGTGCGGCAGCCTATCATGGCCGAAGAGACATGCGGCGACGACGGGATCCGCGTGGTCGATAGCGGCAAACCGAGCGGCGAACCCGCCGCTCGCTCACGCGGCAGCCCGGACGAGTTCGCCCGTGATTGGATCGATGCCCTCGCCACCGGCGACCGACGTCGACTCGCCTACCCCGACTGGCAGGGCGGACAGGTGGGTCTGGCCGAGTGGGTGAAGGCGCAGGATGTCGTCGCCCTGCTCGACGAACTCGGCCTGGAGCGGCCCACGGTGCTCGAGTACGGATGCGGCTCGGCGGGAATCTCGATCTATCTTCGCGAACGGGGAGTGCGCGCGTTCGGCCTGGATCTCTCCGCGGACGGGTTGCGGGTCGCGCGCTGGAACGACCGTGCCCACCGTCGCGCCGCGTCGTCCGCCCTCCCGCTGATCCTGGCGGATACGCTCGCGTTACCGCTGGCCGACGCGTCGATCGACGCGACGATGAGTTTCGGCCTCTGGGAGCATTTCGACGCGGAGGGCATCGCGCGGCTGCTTGCGGAGTTGCGCCGTGTCACCCGCCCCGGCGGACTCTGTCTGGCCGATGTCATTCCGCGGCGCTGGAACGCCCGGCACGTCGGCAATCTCATCAACGCGTCGGGAGCGGCACTCAAGGCGATGTTACGGGGGCGGCCGGCACAGGTCGCGACCGCATATCGCGCCTACTTCGATCACTATTACGAGACGGACTATGCGCCGGAGTGGTGGGCGGAGGCCCTGACCCGTGCCGGCTTCGCGGATGTTCGGGTTCGGGTCTGTCGTCCCTTCCCGCCCCTCGCGCTCGGTGGTGACGTCGACCGCCTGTATGCGGCGGCGCAGCGGGCGCTCCTTCCGCTGTGGCGGCGATTCGATCGCTCCGCGTCGCCTCTGGCACGACGATGGGGATGGATGTACTTCGTGACGGCCCGCGTGCGGTGATGCCGTCGGTCTGCTTCGTCCGGCGCCGCGTCGGCCCCGACACCGGGACTGGCCGCTACGCCGACGGACTCGCCGCGGCGCTCCGAGCGGAGGGCGTCGAGATCGATGTCCGGCATCCGCAGCGGCCTACGGCGATCGTCCCGCTTCATCGCGTGCCGCTGCTGCGCCGATTCGATCTCGATACGTTCTTCGACAGCTATCCGCTCGGCGTTCCACCGACCTCCGCCTCACTTCTCCACCTCGCCAGTCAGACCCTCGCGAGCGGTCTCTTTCTGGGGCGCCGCCGCACCCCGACGATCGTCACCGTGCTCGATGTTCTGCCGCTCATGTGGCTTCGCCAGGGCCAGGACCACGCGTTCCGCCACTGGCCCGACCGACTGCTTTACTTGATGGCGATGCGCGGACTGCGACGGGCCGATCGACTCATCGCCATCTCCGATTTCACGCGCCGCTCCGTCGTCGATCTCCTGGCCATCCCGGCGCGACGGATCGAGGTGATCTATCCGGGCGTCGACCTCTCGGCTTTCTGCCCCGGTTCACATCGAGGACAACCGCGCGTGCCGCGCGATGCGCCCTACCTGCTTTACGTGGGCTCGGACGATCCGCGCAAGGATCTCTCCACTGTGGTGCGGGCGATCGGCATCCTCCGCCGAACCGGCACTGCGATGAATCTCGTGCTCGTGGGACCGCGCCAGTTCGGTCCCCGCGCGGAGGACGTGCGGCGACTCGCCAGAGAAGAAGGGGTCGGCGACGCGCTGTCCGCCCTGGGGTCGGTGCCTGAGGCGGAACTCGTCGACCTGTACCGTGGCGCGTCGGGATTCGTGATGCCTTCGGCGCATGAGGGGTTCGGTCTGCCGTCGGTGGAGGCGATGGCGTGCGGGTGTCCCGTCATCTACGCCGATGCCGGCTCGTCACCCGAGGTCGTGGGCGCTGCGGGTGTGGCGTACCGCCCCGGCGACGCCTCGGCCCTGGCCGACCGGGTCGGTACTTTGCTGACCGATCGTTCGCTCGCGACGCGCTGCCGCGAGGCGGGCCTCACGCGCGCTCGCGCATTCACGTGGCGGAACGCGGCGCGCCAGACGCGCGCGCTCTACGAGGATGTCCTCGGGGCGGCCGACGCGTCCACATCGACCCAGAGCCGGAGCGTGCGGTAGGCGTTCGTCTCACCCGCGCGCCTGAGTTCGATGACGATCTCCTGATCGTCGCCGGGTGCGTCGAGCGCGAGGGTCAGGTCTTCGCTGTACGTCTGTCCCGCGCCGAGGGCGATGTCGTCCCGAGACGCGAGGGTCGTTTCACCGCTATGGGCCAGAATGGAGTAGCGCCCCCCGCCGCCGGCCGACTGTTCGATGCCCACCCGCACGCTGATCGGCGCACCGGGAGCGGCCGCGCGCGGGTAGTCACTCAACTGCCCGGTCGGCCCCAGGACGTAGAACGAGGTGGGCATGGGAGGCTGGCTGACCACGGAGAGCCAGTAGGCGACCGCGGCGATCGCGAGGTTCGCGATGATCAGCGCCTGCGTGAACCGTGCGGCGCGCTGGACACGGGCAGGTCGCTCGCTCTCCGTTGGAGCCCCGAGCGCCCCGGCGCCGCGCGCGCGGCGGGCGGCCGCGAGCAGGCAGAAGCCCAGCGTGACGCCGCAGAGCGAGAAGCGCAGGTTCGCAGACGTGATCTCGCCGGCGAGCGAGTTCAGGATGAGGCCAAGGATCGCCATCATCGCGAAGGAGAGGGCGATCCCCACGCCGATGCGCGTGACGCGATCGATCTCGGCGTCGTCGGGCAGGATGGCCGAGACCAGCGCATAGCCGGGAAGAAAGATCACCGCCAGGATGCCCAGGGGCGCACCGATCGCCGGTGCGACCCCCGAGACGAAGGTTGCGGCGACCGCGCACACCGCGACCAGCGCGAGATCGCGCGTGCCTCGCTCGGGCGCGGCAACGCCCGATTCCGGCGCGAGCCTGGGCCCGCCGCCGAACTCCGCCGAACCCGTTACCGTCATCGCTGGTACGGCGTCCTCGGTCGGAGTCGATACACCTGAGCTTCACCGTTGTCGTAGACGCGCAGTTCGCCGCTCACCGGCGGCAGCACCTGCCCGGTCCGTGCGGCACGCAGGCGCACGATGTCCGTCACGGCGTACGTGCGGATGCCGGGACTGAACTGGCCGGTGTGTTGAAAGACATACTGCCCGGACATGACCACGTGTGCGGTGAACAGCCGCTCGTCGAGATCGGACCAGAAGGATCGATCGCTCAGATGTGAGTTTGCGAAGCGCATCACCGCCTCCTCGGCCGGCACGTAGAACGTCCATTTGTTGCTGAGGATCGGCTCGTTCGTTGCCTTGGCGACAGCGAACAGCGTCAGCATGCCGAGCGCGCCTGCGGCGAGGATGCGCAGGCTTCGCGTGGGTCTCCACTGCGCGAGGAAGATCGCCACAACCGGCGCCGCGACCATCACGAAGGACGGGAACGATCGGTACTGGAGATTGCCCCCGAAAGAACCGGATCGGTCCGCGATGATGCTCAGGAAACCCTGCGCGGCGAACGCGCCGTAGAAGAGCCACAGGAGCCACTGGCCCACCGTCGGCGCCGACCTCGGGCGCGCCAGCCAGATCAGGCCCAGCCTCCCCCACGCGATAGCCGAGGTGAGCATCAGGACGTAGGTACCGATGGAGAGGAGCAGGTAGATGCGCGGATCGATCCACTGCTGGAAGATCGTCGCGTACGGATCGTATTCGACGATATCCGAGGTCGCCGCGGAGTCCTCCTGGCTCACCGTGAGGAACAGGCGCGAGAGGCGGTCGAACAGATCCGGCACCTGATTGATCGCGTGCCCGGCTGGGGGGTACAGGTAGTTGCTGAAGAGATACGCGAGCAGAGCGCAGAAAAGCGGTGCGTAGATGAGCCGCTGGCGGGTCGTCGCGGCCACGCTCCCGAGACCAGGCCCGAACAGCGCCGCGATCATCGAGCCGATGAGCGCCACGCTCATGGCCCAGATGAAGGAGGATCCGAAGAGCGAGTTCGTCGCGATGACGCCGTAGACGGAGAGATAGAAGAGGAGGATGTAGACCGCCTGCTTGGTGGGGGCGGACTGTGCACGAAAGGAGCGGACGAGCAGCCAGATGGCGACGAAGAGGAGCGCCCGGAGGACCCGCTCGTGGCTGCCTCGCAGGACCACGAAGAGAAACTCCGGCTGGGTAACCAGGAGCACGGTGGCGATCGTCGCGGCGCGGCTCGACCCCGTCAGTTCGCGATAGACCGGCCAGGCCACGAGCACGAGAGACGCGCTGATGAGCGGATAGAGCGCCTGCAGCAACGTCTGCACCGAGAGCCCCGTCGTCGCCACCAGTGCCGCCGAGACGAGGGAGAACAGGTAGCCGTTCGGGTAGATCTCGTCGGCCACCGGCACGAGGGTTTCATTGCGGATGATCGCTCGGATGGCCGACGCCATGACCGCCGTGTCGCTGTCGGCCCATCGACCGGCGTAGCGGAAGCTGAAGTACGCGCCGAGGATGAGGGCAAATGCGGTCAGCGCCGCCACGATCCAGGCGTTCCCCGCCGGCAGCGGATCTTCGCCGCGTGCCGGAACGATCGCGGCGACGCGCGGCGCGGCCTGCGCACGGGCGGCCATCAGTCCTCTCGCGTGCGCGTGCGGTCGGCCCAGACGAGGAAGGCGACGCCGATGGAGATCGCGACGCCAAGCGTGAGACTGGCGGTGATCGCGCCGCTCGCGAAGGGAGGCAGGCGTTGTGCGGTGAGGATCGTCGCCAGATCGCTGGGCGGGACGCGGTTCACACGGACGGCCGCGACCTCGGAGACCGCGGTCGCTCCGCCGGTCGCGAACGCCTGCAGCGTCCAGTCACCGGGGAGGACCGGTATCCAGGTCATCTCGATCGGCGTCGTTCCATCGGCGTCGATGCGCGTCGTCGTGGTCGCGGCGACGCGGGCGTCCTGGCCGCCGGCATCCCGCCAGGCCAGGATCGAGATCACCGCCTGAGGAATCGGCACCGCGCTCGGGTTTACCACGCTGACGCTGAGACGCGTGGGCATCTGTTCCACCGCGTCATCCCCCCGTGTCCGCGGGCTGCCCAGCGAGATCGGTACCGCCGGCGCCGGTGAGATCGTGGCGCCCGTGACCGGGTCGACCCGCAGCCGATACGTTCCCCGGTCCATCGCCGGGAGCAAGGCTCCGGCTCCCTTGCGCTCGACGAGTCGGAGGAGGAACGTCTCCTCACCGCCGGCATCCGCGAACGACCAGGCCTCCGCCCCCGGGATCGTCTCCACCTCCGACGCTCGGGCACGGAACATCGTGGCGATATCGTGGCCTTCATCGTACGAGGCCACCAGTCGGTGCAGATCGCGGAACGCTTCCCAGGACGCGCGATCGGTCGGCGGCGCGATCGTGGCGAGTTCGCGCTCCGCCGGGCCGCGGCCGACCTCGACGCCCGCTGGAGTGGAGAGGACGAGCCAGCCGCCCACCCGCGCGAGGACCCCGAACAATCCCCCCGCCTCGACATCCTCCCAGCGCTTCACACGGCCGTCCGGGCTGTAGGCGTACCGGAGTTGCCGCTGGTCCGTAAGTTGCCAGTATCCGAGCTCCGCGCCGATCAGATGCAGTTTGTGGTCTACCGCGTCCAGGTAGAGGCGTGGGCGGCCGCCGAGAAAGCCCACTGCCTCGCCGCGGAACCCCACGGCGATGCTGCCACCGAGGAGGTTTCGCTTCTCCAGGCTGAAGCCGGCGAGGTAGTTCTGCTGCTCCTCCGAGCACGCCGTGCATCCGGAGTAGATCCCCTCGGTCGTCCAGAACCTCGGAGTCTCCGTGGCGATGAAGTTGACCGCCTCCCAGTCATTCTCGATCACCCACTTCGGGAACTCCGCATACGGCACGGTCCGCACCGCCACGCCCTCGCCGACCTCCACGACCGAGGGCATGGGTCTCCGTCCCGCGGTGGAGATCATGTAGGAGAGCCGCTGCGTGTGGTCGTGGTCCCAGCTGTAGCGTGTTTGATGGAACGGTTCTTCGATCGGTGTATCGGAGAAGTAGTCCGCGGCGACCCACGATTGATCGCGGATGATCAGATCGGGGACACCGTCATCCTTGCCGGCGAGGTTGTAGAAAGCGAAGGGGTTCTCGAAGTTGGCATCGACGGCGCCGCCGTCACCGAATCGGAGCAAGGAGTAGATGAACCAGTTGGTGGGCCGCCCGCGCGACGCGACGAACTCTCCGATCACCTGGATCCGGCGGCGGCTGAAGTCGATCTGAATTGGCGGAAAGGATTCGTGGTAGTTCTTGACGATCCCGTACGCCGCCTCCGAGATGGCACCGAGCGGCCGGCGCGCGGGCGGTTCCACGATGAGATTCCCGGCACCGAACTGGCCCAGGTGCGGCCACAAAATGTAGGTCTCCACCGGCACCTCGTCGTCCGCGGTGTTCACCATCAGGAGCGTGCGGTAGATCGCGGAAAGGTCGCTGATCGGTGGTCGCGTCTGGATAATCTGCCAGTCCGGTCGCCCGTCGCCATCCCGATCGAACACGCGGGTGACGATGTCCGCGATGCCGTCGGTGCGCGTGAACTCGAGGAAGACCTCGCTGTTGAAGGCGGCATTGACGGGGCCGTCGGTGCGGAGCGTCAGGTTGTAATTCACCGTTCCCTGGCGGCTCCACCAGCCATCCGGCGCGATGACGGTCAGGGAGGGGAAGCGTGATTCGATCGAGCGCGGATAGCCGCGCTCGAGCCCATGGCGCAGCTCTCCATCTCCGTTGGCATCGTCGTAGAAGTCGGCGACGAGCGCGCCCTGGTCCCGCCGGAAGTCGATGAGGAGGCTGGCGCGCCCGGTCGCCCCCGCGTCGAAGACCCACACGGCGTTCTCGGTGTTGATCTGCGTGCGCCAGTCCGCCGCGGTGTCGACCGGTTCACGGGCGTACATGAAGAGTCGATCGTGCTCCGAGTAATACCCCGGGCGGCAGTCCAGGATCAGGATGTCCACCCCGAACTGGCGCTGCCACGACGGCCGGCAGCCATCGAGACTGTCGTAGGCGGCCCGGGCGCGACCCTGGAGCGCCACGGCACCGACGATGGCCAGGATGAGCGCGACCGCGCGAAAGCTCGCCACCCCCGGATTGTGCGGCCGCGATGGGGTCCCGGCAAGGAACCACGCCCACCGTTCGGTTGTGGTACATCTCGCCCGTGCCTCTGATCTCGGTCGTGATCCCCAGCTTCAACTACGCGCGGTACGTTGGGCAGGCAATCGAGAGTGTCCTCAGCCAGACGTTCACCGATTTTGAACTCACCGTGATCGACGACGGCTCCAGGGACGAGACGCGTGCGGTCGTCACCCGGTACACCGATTCACGGCTCCGTTACGTGTACCAGGAGAACAGCGGCCTCTCCGCGACCCGCAACAACGGCTTCGCGATGACCTCCGGAGAGTTCATCGCCTACCTGGACGCGGACGACCTGTGGCTGCCGCACAAGCTCGAGCGTCAGGTCGAGCGGGTGAAGGATGATCCCGGGGTCGGCCTGGTGAGTGGGGGTTACTACCTCCAGGACGAGGAGACCGGCGCACGCACCGAGCGGCGGTCAGTCCTCGAGGGCAACGTCCTGCACCGGGTCGCGATCGAGAACGTGGTCGCTGGTTCGGCGACGACCTCGCTGCTGCGCCGCTCGGTGCTCGAACGCACCGGGTTGTTCGATACGACGCTGCGCGCCTGCGAGGACTGGGACCTGTGGCTTCGGGTGGCCCGGGTGACGAGATTCGCCTACGTCGATGAGCCGATCGCGGTCCTCCGCCGACATCGGACGAACATGTCGAGCGAATCCATGCGCATGCGGCTCTGCCTGACGCGGGTTCTCGATCGCTTCTACCGCAGTCCGGATCTGCCGCCGGATATCCGACGCCTGGAGCCGCGGGCACGCGCCGTCGCCCACCTCACCATGGCGAAACTGGCCGTGCGCCTCGGGCATCGCCGAGAGGCCGTTGCCGATCTGGCCCGCGCGATCTGGCTCCAGCCCAGCTGGCCGGATCCCTATCTCGTGCTCTCGTCCGTGGTCGTGAAGGGGCACCGTTAGGGGATATTGCGTCGTCCTCTTCACAAACCGGGCGGGTCGCGGGCGATCAGGACATCCGGGAACCGGTCAGAAGCAGCCTCCGCTCCCTCCGGTCGATCCAGCCGCAGTAGAGTCGTTCCGGGAGGAGTCGGATCGCACGCCCGAGACGCGACTCATCCAGATCCCGTACCTCAACTCGCACAAACCCGGCCTCGCGCAAACGCGCAAGCCACTCAGGTCCACTCAGAACAGCGGACGTGCCCTGACCTGTCCGCTCGTATGTCTGGCGCAACCGCGTAAGTGTTGGGCGGCTGTAGTCGAAGACGAGCAGCGACCCACCGGGGCGAAGCACACGTCGCGCTTCGGAGAGGCACCGGTCCAGTGTGAGTTGATGCAGCGTCCCAATCAGGAAGACCACGTCAAATGAACCGCCAACGAAAGGGAGAGTGTGGGCGTCCCCGAGGAGATCGGGGTCGCGTGGCAACAGGTCTCTGTACGATTCGTCCGTAATGTCGATCCCGACATATGTCCCACGCACTGCGGCGCGGTACTGAGCCATCCCACAACCGATCTCCAGGCTCCTGGATTCATCGACAGTCGCCCGCCTGAGCCAACGCGCGATCTCGGGGTCCCGATACGCGTCAAGTGGATCCGATCCGGGCGTGGACACCTCAGATGCCCGAGTTGTCGCTGTCGCGTGATCCTCGGCGGAGGACCGGACGACGACCTCACGCAGCGAATCTGCTGGTATTCGATTGGCAAGAACGCCGCGGATTGCACGCATCTCTTGCGGTGTAATCGTCCTGAGGGCCAGAAGGCCTATAACGTATGTTGCCACTCCCGCGATGGACGCAAGTGCAAGATCTGCGACGGTCAACACATCGAGAGGATACACAAAAACCAGGAATACGATCATGATGGCAGTCGCAGCGCAGATCCGCCATATCCGTGAATATTCGTAAGTGAGAGGGAGGGCTCGAGAGCCGAACCACCAGGTCAGACAATACTGAAATGCAAACGATATGAACGTGGAAAGAGCTGCGCCGCCGATTCCCATCGACGGGATGAACAGAAAGTTAAGTACTAGATGAAGTATTGCAGCCAGCGCCATGCTCAAAGTGGAGAGTGACTGGCGGCCGACCAGTCCGAGGCTCACATCGAAGTAGCTGGCCATCATCATGGCGCCATAGCCGAGAGTGATCAGTACTGCAAAATCCGCACCGTAAACAAACTCTGGCGTGGTTAATACTGAGAGAAGATCTCGAGAATAGATCCACAGACCGGCCATAGCCGGTATTAATAGTGCGAGTGCAGCCGACGTTGAATAGCGAAATAGCTGCTGCAAATCCTTGATGCGGTTGTGGTTGTACATTTCTGCCGCAGATGAGGGGTACATTACCCAGATAGGGTTGAAAATCACACCGATGAGCGCGTAACCAATGTTGTAGGCGACGCTGTAGACCCCGATGTCGAACAGCGTGCCGTACTGTGCCAGGAAGATGCGGTCGGAGGAATTGAGAGCCCACATCCCATAGCCCATAGGAACGAGAGGGAGTCCAAAGCGCATGAACTGCACGAGCATCGTAGTATCTGGTGCTCCAAATCCATGGCTGAGTGCAATCTGCCCGAGTGCGGCGATAATGAGCGCGAAGTCGGCGATGAGACCCGCGACAAGTAGAGTGTAAGCATCGCCACCGAGCGTAACAGCTACGACGGATACCGCCGTGGCAATGAGAGATTGGCTGACATTGAGAGTGGCGTAACCACGCCCGCTTGATACAAGGCGATAGTAGTTGCGACACGCGGTGAGGAGGAGAGTTGTCGCCAGGGCTGCGCCACACAGCACCACGAAACGCGCGTGGTCCGCGTTTCCAAACAGTACGGTTGCGATTGGGGCTGCGAACGCGACGAGAATCAGGGAGAAGAGGACGCTTACAGCCGCGTAGTACAGGATCAGCGTGGTCACGCCGGATTGAATGGTGCGACGATCGGTTCCGGGCAGGAATCTGACAGCCGCAGAGTCCGTTCCGACAACTGCGATCGGTGCCACCATGCCCACGATTACGGCGACCTGTGCCCAGGCTCCGAAGTCGGTAGGACCGAGGGCGCGGGTCAGTATCGGGAGGAGGAAGAGCGTTTTGAATCGCAGGAGCAGTTCCGTGACACCGAGGATGCCGGCGTTGCGGAAATACGCCCCGATCACCGGACGACCTGTTGGTTCAGGGCGGCCAGTACCTACGCCCCCTGCGAGGGATCGGCCAGGTCGATACAGAAGATCGCCTGATGCGCGTCGATCGCGGCGCGGAGGAACCGACGCTTACGTATCGGAATGATCGTGCACCGCTGTCCGAGCGACTGGTAGATTGCCGGATAGTCGTGGTGGAAGTTCCACGGCGATGTCTGGCGGGAACTCGCCTGGAAGTCGCTGCCCTGCCACCAGTCAATGTGCACAAGGTGTCGCTGCGCATGGCCCAGGAGGCAGCCAATCACTGTGACGATGTCGGTCGGCGGGACGTGCAGCAGCACTTCCGATGCGAGGACAACATCGAATCGCTCGCCCTCCGGGAGTGACTGGATATCTGAGACCCGAAACTCGAGACCGGGTCGTTCGCCAACATAGGTGCGCGCCGCGTCGATCTGATCGGCGGAGAGATCGCTTGCGACGTACCTGGTGATTCCCGGAATCTGCTCCAAAACCAGGCGCGTGATGCGCCCGAAGCCGCACCCCACCTCAAGAACGCTCTGGCCGCGGCGCGAGCGCAGTGCCTCGACAATCGCGGACTCCTGCAGAGCGAAGTGCTTCTGCGGGAACGCCTCCCGTGAGTAGGTCTTGCCGCGTTCCGTCCAGTACGCGTGCGGATCGTACGTCACGAGGACCGGCCTCGGGCAACTCTGGATAGAGCGGTAAGGATTCTCGAGCGACGCGTCGAGCGCTCCTTCGTGTACCTCACGTACTCAGTGTAGATGCCGCCCCATTTCTCCTTGAATCGCCTGATGCCAGCCTCCTTGTCGCTCGACGGACGTGGCGCAATGCCAGCGAGATCAAAGAGGCGGGCGCCGGCATCCTTCGCCGCGATGAGAACGTGCCAGTGGAGAAGATCCTGGGCCGGAATGCCGGATTCGTACGCTCGGTTCGTCGTCGACGACGCGATCTCGGTCGCGACGCCGCCGAACGCATAGATGCCCAGGGTAGCCAACGGATGCCCGTCGGCGTCCTGGGCGACGAAGTATCGGTAGATCGATCGATCGGTTCGTTCCCAGAGCGCCGTCCAGAACGAGCCGGTCTGACGTGGGCGTCCATCGCGCGCCTCACACGCGTCGTAGGTTCGCGCAAACCGATCCGCAAAGTCTTCCGCTGTGCCGATCTCTACGGCTGTTGCACCGAGCCTTTCGCACTTGCGTACTGCCTTGCGCGCGGCCGGGCTGAGCACGTCCCAAATACCCTCTCGAGACGGAGACAGGTCCACGAGGAGAGAAGCCCAGAGATCGGCGGTGTATCCTCGTTCGATGAAGGCGTCACGCGCAGGACTTTCCAAAGCATAGAGAGGAGCAGTCGCGTTGCTGCTCGTCGTAATTTGCGAGACTCTATGTGACGAAGCAAACTGCGATACCCAGTCCAGCAACAGATTCACTGAGATCACGTCGTATCCAACAATGTGGATGATGGGTCCTGCCGACAGATCGAGGGTGCCTCCGTCGAGGCCGACAACCGATGAGTACCACGATCGCGCCATTCTTGTCGTCAATCGGTCGAAAGGTGGTCGATGGAGTGCCAGCAGAGAGGCAACTACGTCATTGCCAGAGCGTACTTCAAGATAGAAAGGGTCCGCCCGGTCGACGGCAGCGACGAGATTTGCCCACATTGAGGTCTGCACAAATGTGGCAACTGTCCCCTGCTGACGAAGCCGCTCGTCCCAGCCCGGCGGAGGCGTTGATGAACACTCGATCGCCAGACTCACGCCTGTTACCGCGACCGCCTATCCGGCAAGTACTCCCTCAGCCGATGACCGGTGAGCAGCGCGTAGTAGAAGAGAAACGGATCGACGGTCTTCTCCCAGGAGTAATGAGTCCGCATCCATCGGCTCCCCGCCTCTCCGCATCGGCGCACCGCGTCCGGGAGGTTGGGATCGGTCAGTGTGGCGTAGATCTCCTCCTCGGTTCGCACGCTGATGACGGGCGGGTGTTCGTCGTACAACAGGTCCAGGCACACCGGGTCAAGATAGGCCAGAACGGCGCGGCCCAGCGCCATCGCTTCGAGCGCGATGCCTCCGAGGCCGCCCACATCAAACTGATCCACGATCACGTCGGCTGATGCGTACTCGGCGCCCAGATCCTCGCGGGAAAGGTGCGGACGCCAGGTGAATCGCGCCGCATGGGCACTCTGGGTCGTCATCTGTCGAG
Organism: uncultured Dehalococcoidales bacterium; assembly: GCA_964536925.1. Taxonomy (GTDB): domain Bacteria; phylum Chloroflexota; class UBA6077; order FW602-bin22; family FW602-bin22; genus VGOZ01. The sequence continues at coordinate 22,797 of CAZHZF010000007.1, forward strand.
CGAGGGCCCGATCCGGCCCCCGATCCAGAATCACGCACTCTGCGTCGAGTCCAGCGTCGAACGCGCGAAGCAACGCCCGCAGGAATCGGTCATTACCTTTTGTCGAGTTGCGTTGGGGGCCGGGATCGTTAACCCCCCAGTCCAGGTGGCTCGGGTGGAAGAGGCGCAGTCGAGAACCCGGCGATCTGCGGGGCAGGGCGGGTTGCACCGGGTAGTAGTACGGGTAGGTCAGGAAGAGGATATTCGGCACGCCGACCGTCAGCGCGTTGTCGATCACGTGTGGATAGGGATGGATGACGTTGTAGGCGCACCCACGCACGAACTGACGAAGCGTCTCGGCGAGTGGCGAGCGGGCCACGATCAGTTCGCCGAAGTCGCTCCCGGTCGAGAAGTTGATCACCGGCGGAATGCCAAGGACCCGGCGCAGGAGCCAGCGCCGACCGATCGCGAAGCCGAACGCCCCGCCGAACGATGCGATGAGGCGAGCGCGGCGCGCCAGCGCCAGCAGGTCGGCCGGGCCGTGGAACCCGCGGATCTTCGTCGGGTCGTAGGCCTGAAAGTACTCCGCGGGAACCGTGATCTCCGTCTGGTCCCGCGCCGTCGCGTGCCGAACGACCGCGACCTTCACGCCCCGACGCGCCAGGTGCTCGGCAAAGAGCAGGTCGAACCCGATCAGACTGCCGATGATGAGGACATCGATGTCGCGGCGCGTCACCGGGCCGCGACCTCCGCCGCAGGACGATGGAGATCGTTCACCCCCGCGAACCGCGGCGACCCTTCGCGATCCACCGCCCGCCGGATGTATCGACGGACCGCACTCCGCGCTGTATCTTAGCGAACGGTTTGGACCGTTCCCGGCCCGTACTCTGCGTCGTCAATTACGAACCCATCGCCCGCTACCGCGACCTCGGGCACTCGCTCGAGATGTTGCGGCGCTACTACAACCCGAATGGCTACTTCTCGGCGGTGCACATCGTGGCTGTGGACGATGGCGAATGGGACGTCTCGCCGGACGTCCACGTCCACGGCGCGCGCGGGCCGGATCTGCTCGCCCGAGTCGTCTCGGTCGCGCGGGCGACCGGGGCGAGCGTCATCAGGAACTTCGAGGCGTTCCCCACGCATCTCGTCGCGGTGCGCGCCGCGGCGATCCTCGACGTTCCCGCGGTCATCTCGCTGCACGACGTGATGTCACCCTCGACCGTGACTCTGTTCGATCACGTCTTCGCCTACGTGGAATGGCTGCGCGATCGGGTACGGGCGCAGCACGGCTACCGGAACGCGTCCTTCCTGCCCAATCGGATCGACGAGGGGTTGTTCACCCCCGGTCCGCCGCGCTCGATCGAGGTTGAGGGCTCTCCTCGCTTCGTCTGCGTGGGGCGACTCGACGAGCGAACCAAGAACATCGGCACGCTCCTGCGCGCGATCGATCTGGTGCGGGACCGGCTGCCCGATCTCCGTCTCGCCGTGATCGGCGAGGGACCGGGTCGCGCCGACTACGAGCGGCTGATCGAGGAACTGAAGCTCGGCTCACGGGTGAGACTCGTGGGCAATCAGCGCGAGGATCGGGTTGCGGACTGGTACCGCTGGTGCGATGCCCACGTACTCGTGAACGACTCGGGAGATCTCGGCCGCTCGTTGGTCGAATCGCTAATCGCCGGCAAGCCCGTCGTGGCGACCGGCGGGCGTGGCAACTCCCTGCACCATCTCGAGCACGGCGCGAACGCCTTTCTCGTGCCCATCGAGCGCATCCGCGACCCGGCGGCCATCGCCGAGGGGCTCGTCTGGATGGCCGAGAACCATTCCCGCCTCGATCCCGCGGCGATTCGCGAGCGGGCAGTTGCCGAGTACGGGTACGATCGGTGGGCGCGTGTCGAGGCGGAGACATACGCCGCGGTGATCGCGGCCTTCCGTGCCAGGCCGCCGCACGAGCGCCTGTGGCGGCGGCTGCGCGTCCTCCTGCTCTCCTCGATCGCGGGCACATCGGGCCCGACCAGACCGCTCCGCATCGCGTACCGACTCGCCCAGGCTGGCATGGCCTGGCGGTCTCCGCGGCGGGCCGAGGGACTCTCATCGGCGTCGCTCTGAGCGCGGTGCGAGCGGTCGCTCGCCGCGTTCCTCTGGCCATGGCCGTGGCGGCGCGCATGCGTCACGGTCGCGACACGCTGCTCGATCGCCTCGAACTCGGCCGAGCGAGCATCTCCCCGGGTGGGACTGCTGACCTCAGCGCCGCGGAACGCGCCGTCGATTGGCTCCGCGCCGGTGAGCTTCCCGGCGGAGGAATCCGCGTCCACGATCGGCACCTTCACGCCTATCAGGAGGTGACCGGCTATCTCATCCCGAGCCTCCTCGACGTCGGCGCGCGTGATCTGGCCTGCCGATGCGCGGAGTGGCTCATCGCCGTCCAGCGCGAGAGCGGCGCGTTCGTCGATCCCGACCGGGGCGAACCGTACGTGTTCGATACGGGCCAGGCGCTCCGGGGCCTGCTCGCCGCCCGCGACATCGTGCCCGGCGCCGCCCGCGCCGCCGCCCGCGCCGCGCACTATCTGTGCCGTTCGCTTCGCGAAGGCGGTGCCGGCGGGTTCCCCGAAGCGTATCGCGGGAGCGTCGCCGCGGAGCCGATTCAGCTCTATGCGCTCTCGCCGCTGGCGCGGTATGCCGAGCTCGCGGGAGACCGCGATGTGCGCGAAGCCGCGGCGCGGGCCGTCGCGCACTACCTGAAGCATCCCGATCTGCTGCGGATCGGTGATCTCACCCATTTCCTCGTGTATCAGGTGGAGGCACTCATCGAGCTGGGTATGGCGGACCGCGCCGCGGGAACGCTGGCGATGCTGGGTCAGGCGCAGGTCGCCGACGGCTCGGTCCGCGCGACCGGCGCCGGGGCGTGGGTGTGCTTGCCCGGCCTCGCCCAGCTGGCGATCTGCTGGTATCGAACCGGCGACCCCTCCCGCGCGGATCGTGCACTCGCCTGGCTCGAGCGACACCAGCGCCCCTCTGGTGGGTGGCGCGGCAGTCACGGGTTCGGCGCCACCTACTTTCCCCGACGGGAACTGAGCTGGGCGGTCAAGTTCTTCCTCGATGCGGCGCGTCGACGCGAGATCGCCTGGCGCCGGGCCTATGCCCCCGAGGGGGCCCTCGGCGCGATCGGCCACCTTCCGACCGGTCCGCTCGGGCGGCTCGCGATCATCGGCGACCGGACGAACGTCCTCGCCCGCGCAGCACGGGTCGTGCTCGCCGACTGCGCGATCGAGAGCGTTGAGTTCCCCATCGACGATTCGCCGCCGTTCGTCCTCTCGGCCCGCCCGGAGTTCCTGCCTCTCGCCGATCGCGCCGCCGACGCGGTCCTCGTCGCCAGTCTTGCCCACGCGCTCGATCGGCGGGCGGCGATCCGCGAGGTGACGCGCATCGTCCGTCCGGGCGGCAGCATCGTCGTGCTGGGCGACGCCCCGATCGAGACCTGGTTGGGTGATCGATGCGCGATCGAACGGCGCGTGCAACTGCCCCAGGGTCAGACAGTGACCGTCGCCCGCCGTGTCGAGCGCGACCGCATGACGTTGGCGTCCACATCCGCCGCCACCACGGCAGCCGCACCAGCACCGGGTGCGATCGACGTCGACGCCATCCGCTTCGGGAGGGTGGCGCCGGTGATCCGCCGCCTGATCTGCCTCGTCGAGCCGGCTCCAGGCCGATCCGTGCTGGTCGTCGGCGACCCTGGCTCCCATCTCCCCCTCCACCTCGCCCGGCAGGGCGCCCGCGTGATCCTGGAAGCCGGACGCGCGACGAGCGCTCTTCTCGACGCCTGCCGGGCCCTCGATCTGCCCGCGACGGCATTTGCCGTCTCTACCGGTGCGGATGCGTCCCCGCAGGATGAGGGCTCGATCGATGCGATCGTCGCGGTCGATCCGAGCGCCGACCTGTTCGCGGCCGGATCGGTGGTAGCGGCCGCCTTGGCGCGGCATCCTGTGCCGCGGCTGATCGTCGCGCTGCCGCTATCGGCGGATGTGACCGGGTCGCAACGGGTCAGACTCGATTCCGGGCTTCCCATGTCGACGCTGCTCTCCTGGTTCGGCAAGATCGCGCCCGCGCCCGAGATCGAGGTCATCGCGGCCCACTCGATGCACGGCGAGGAGAGGAGCGGGCCACACTGGCTTATCGCGAGCGGTCCTCCGGTGCCGGGACCTATGAGCACATGACCCGCGTGGTGATCCTGGCTCGTTCGGTGCGCCGCGCTCGCCGGCGCGCCCGCCTCTGGGCCAGAGCGGCCGTACCCGGAGTCCAGATCTCTGCCCTGGCGCTCGATGCCTGGCGGGTGTTTGAGTTCGACGAGGGGACCGTCTACCCCTTCGATACGGACTTCGGGCGATGGATGGACGATCGTCCGGTCGGCGGAGCGGCCCTGGCCCTCGGCGCGGCGGCTCTGGTCGGGGGCGATCTGCCGATACCCGGCGCGATCCTGGACTCCTGGGCGTGGTCCGTCCGGGCGCTCGACCCCGATGTGGTCGATGTCGCCGAGTTCCCGGGCGGCCGCGACGGTTTCGACCGGCTCGGCGTGAGTTCCCGTGTGGGCGTTGTGACTGCGCCCGCACCGGTCGCTCCCCTCGATCGGCGCTCGGCGGCCGAAACGCTCGTGAGCGTGGTCCTGCCCGTCTACAACGGCGGCCCCTGGCTGGAACGGTCGCTGCGGAGCTGTCTCGAACAGACCCATCGGCACCTCGAGATCGTCGCGGTGGACGACTGCTCTACCGACGACACGCCGCGCACGCTGGAACGGATCGCGGCTCAGGATGGGCGCCTCCGCGTCTATCGCAACGAGCGCAACCTCCGTCTTCCTGGGGCGCTGAATGCCGGGTTCGCGCGCACCGAAGGCGAGTTCCTCACCTGGACGAGCCACGACAACTACTTCGCGCCAGACGCCATCGCCACACTCGCCGATTACCTGGCAACCTGGGAGGATGTCGATTTCGCGTACTCGGCGTATCGCGAGGTGGACGAGCGAGATCGAGAGAACCCGGCGATCCTCTATCGTCCTCCGCCCTGGATGCTCAGGCGGCGGAACGTCGTGGGCGCGTGTTTCCTGTACCGCCGCGCGGTCTACGAGAACACCGGCGAGTTCCGCCGCGATCTCGAGTACGTCGAGGATTACGAGTACTGGGTTCGCGTTGCGCGCCGCTACCGTTTGATGCGGCTGCCGTACCCCCTCTACTACTACCGGCAGCACGAGCAGTCGATGACCGCGAAGGCGAACAGCGAGGCGCGGTACGCGCCACTGATCGCCCGGGTCCACGCCGAGCACTACCCCGGGTCGTGACCGCGCTCCGGGACGCGCCCGATCAGGAGGAAGTTCGGGCTCGCGAAATGCGCGGCTCTTGCGCCGGCAAGGCTGTCGAGCCCTCCACCCAGGAGGTTGATCGGTAGGTAGAGCGCGGAGCCGATCGCGCGCAGCGGCCAGGGCAGGGCGGCGATCGCCAGGTTGAGGTAGAGCGCCAGAATCTGGAAGAAACCGGCAATCGCCCCGCCGTGGGGAATGACTTCCACCGCTCCGAGTCCGGCGCGCCGCGCCAGGTGGTGCAGACCGAGGTCGGTGAAGTGCCAGCGGTCGCGCATGTTCGGGAAGAGGCCGTGGGTGGTCACCAGCACGTGGCCCCCCGGCCGCGTGACCCGGACCCACTCCCGCAGTGCGTCGGTGGGGTCGTCGACGTAGGCGATCATCTGCGTCGAGAGGACAAGATCGAACTGCTCATCGCGGAACGGCAGACACGCCGCGTCGGCGATGGTGTCGGGCATCCCTGGTCCGGCGCTCAGATCCACGCCGATGTACCGACGGCAGCGCCCGGCGAAGAAGGGCCAGTACGGCTTGCGGGAACACCCGACATCGAGAACGAGCGCCGGGGATCCCGGGGGAAGCAGACGTTCCGTGGCAACGCGGAGCGTCTGCGCGAGGGCGCGCAGGTGCAGGTAGGAAGGACTGAAGATGGTCGGCGCACGCCGGTCACGCCCCGGCCAACTGCCAATCGCGCTCACGCCGCGAGCTCCAGCATCGTCCGAAACTCGCCGTTGAAGTTCCTGGCGAGCCACGCAAGGCGCGCCTCGAAGCGATCGCGATGGCCAACCGCGCACCCTGGACGGGGCAGGTCCACGAACTCCCATGGATGGCTGAGGATCACCAGGTGGCCCTGTGCGTCACCGGCGGCCTCCTGGCACGCGAGGATCTCCTCGACCGCAAGGGCGAGGTCGGTCTCCGTGAAGTCGATCACGTTGCTCACATTCAAGATCGCGAACCGCGCCCACGTCGGGATGCCGTAGCGTCTTCTCATCCGCGGCCGCGGGCTCGCGGACACCGGGATGCGGATAAGTCCCCGCTCTCGGGTGACCAGGGGCAGAGCGCCGCGGAAGGCCGGCGCCGAGGAATCGAGCGCGAAGCCAGATTCGCGCAGCAGCGCGAGACTCGCGACATCGCAGCAGAGGTTCGGGGCCCGAAACATCGTCGGCCGTGCCAGGCCCGCACGCGCGAAGGCCGCGAGCGCGAACTCCATTCGCTGCGTCCGTTCCGCGAGGGAGAGGCGTGGCTCGGGCGCGAACCAGAGCGGGTCGCCCCACTGCTCGTGGAGGTGGCCGTGGAGCCCGATCGCATGTCTCTCGGCCAGTTCGCGAAGTTCCGTGCCGATCGCCTCGCAGATCGACCCCTGCACGAACAGGGTCGTCCGCCAGTCCTGCGCCGCGCACATCGCGCCGAACCAGTCCAGGAACGGCGCGCACGCCGACCAGTGCTGTGGCGTGCCGGCCGATCCGAAGTCCTGTTCCACATCCACGGTCACACAGATCGTGGTCGGCCGCCTTGGGTCCCGGCGACGGCGGGGTAACCGGTTCCAGCGCGACACCCAGAGCGGCGCGTGGTGCGGCAGACGTGGCTCGCGTGCCCAGTCGAGGATCCGATCAAGCACGGTGTTCGCGCGCCACCGGTCGGTAGACCTCGTCGATCAGGCGGTCCACCACGCCGCTCCACGTGAGCGTCCGCCGCGCCTCGGCCGCCGCGGCATCGCCCAGCCTTCGCGCGCGCACTGGGTCGCGGAGCAGATTCTTCAGTTGATCGGCCATCGCGGCCGCGTTGCCGATCCCGACGAGCACACCCGACTGCCCATCGTCGAGGACATCCTCGGTACCGGCGATGCGTGTGGCGATGATCGGGGCGCCGCAGGCCATGGCCTCGATGACGACCCTGGGGAGACCGCCGGTCGTCGCGGCGAACAGGAAAGCGTCGCACGCGGAGTAGAAGTCGGCCAGCCGATCGCGTGGGGACCACCCGTGGAAGGTGACCCGGGCGACCAGGCCGAGATCCCGGGCGAGTTCGCGGAGCCGTCCCTCCTCGGGGCCAGAGCCGACGATGTGGAGGTCGGCGCGCAGGGTGGGTTCGAGTGCCGCGAATGCCCGCAGGACGGTCGCGAAGTCGTTCTCAGGATTGAGCCGGCCAACGGTCAGGATCACCCGACGATCCGGGTCCAGTCCGAGCCTCTCCCGTGCGCCGCTCGTTCGCTGATACACCGCTCCGGCGGTGCCGAGCGGGATGCGGATGAGCCGATTCTGGGGTACGCCGGTGCGCCTCCACCATCCCTCCATCTCCCGCGAGGTGGCCACGACTCGGGCGCAGCGGGCCGCGGAGATTCGCGCCGCGACCCAGAGAGCCGCCGTCACCGAAGGATCGTACGGATTGTGTCCGGAGGAGATCTTCTGGTCGATGCTGCCGGGTACAGTGAGCACGACCGGGTGCCGGGTGAAGAGGCTGGCCACCGCGGTCGACATGTACTCTGGCGCGTGAACGATCGCCCGATCGAGCGCCGGGATCGAGCACGCCGCGCGCAGCGCGATGAGCGCGTGTCCGACGATGTTGCGGTACCCGAGCGGCGGAAGGCCGAATGGATGGAGGGTGACTCCTGTACCCGCCCGCGGATGGGTGGCGTAGGGCGCGACGACGTGCACCGACACGCCGCGCCGATCGAGTTCGGTGGCGAGGTCCCACACGATATCGCTGAGGCCGCTCGCGCCGGGGCGAGCAAGGTCGAGGATGTAGTCGAGGAACACGATCGGGGGAATGTCTGCACCGGTGAGCCGCGCATCCGACCGTGCCTCCGCCTCGATGGGTCCCAACACCTCGGCCCGGAGCCGCCGGACGATCGTGGGCCATGTGTACCGTTCGAGCGCCTGTCGATGCGCCCGCGCGGCGATCCGCGCCCGCTCCTCCGGGTCGCCGAGGGCGGCTGCGATCGTGCGCGCCCAGGCTTCATCATCCTCCGGCGACACGAGGTAACCGGTCTGTCTGTCCTCGATCGCGTCCGGCGTGCCGCCGGCGGTCGATCCCATCACCGTGGCCCGGCACGCCATCGCTTCGATCGGCACGCGCGCGAACGGTTCGCCCGTCGAGGGCAGCAAGACCAGGTCGGCGGCCCCGTAGTAGTATGGCACCTCGGTCGACGGGACCCAGTCGGTGAACGTCACCCGTTCGGCGACGCCAAGTCGTTCCGCCAGGTCGCCCAGAAACTTCCGCCGCGGCCCGCGGCCCACGATATGGAGCCGCGCCCTCGGACGTAGCGAGCGGAGACGGGCCATTGCACGGACCAGAACACGGGCGTTCTTCTCGTAGGAGAGCCGACCCAGGAACAGCAGCATCTCCTCGTCGGCGGGTATTCCCAGGTGTGAGCGTGCCTGCAGGCTGTCGATCGGCCGGAACCTGTCCGCGTCGATACCGAGCGGCACCACCGAGACGTGGCTCGGCCGTGCACCCGTGCGGATCCACCACGCGCGCATGTGTCGGCTCAGCGCCACGACGTGACGGGCACGCCGGGCCGCGACGAGAGCGGCGACCTTGTACACCTGCGTCGTGTACCAGTCGAAGGGGTTTCCCGAAATCTCTCGTTCGAAGATGTTCCCCGGCGTCGTGAAGATCACCGGCAGATCCGGCCGGACGATCGCCGCTACCGCGGCGCCGACGTACTCGGGCAGAAACACGATGTCGGGGCGGGGAATGCGTCGCAGGGCGCGCGCCATCGCGTAGCACGTCACGATCTGTCCGACGACGTTGCGGCGCCAGAGGCCCGGGCGATGGACGAGATGGAAGGTGACCGGGCCACTCGGCACACTCGCGTCTGCATCGTATGCGCCGAAGAGATGCACCTCATCGCCAAGGCGACCGAGTTCCCTGCCGACATCCCAGGAGATGTCGCTGAGGCCGCTCCGGCCCGGCTGCGCGGGGTCGAGGACCCAGTCGAGGATGGCGATGCGCAGGGGTCAGCCGCCGAACGGCAGGCGCCGGGTCCCGTGGTCGCGCAGGTGAACGAGCGTCGCCTCCATCCCGGTGCGCCGCGCGCCGCTGATGGTTTCCTCGGCGCGACGGGCCAGGTGGTCCCCGATGTGGAGCAACTGGTCCTCGAGTTCCGTGCGCTGACTGGGCAGGATCGGCGGGCTGTTCACGGTCATCTCCGCGTGGATGCGGAAGATGCCGTGCGTCGTGGTGAGTCCGAGTCCGGAATCGTCCGCAATGTACCCGATGCGGGCGGGCATGCCGATGACGCTCACGCTCTTCGAGCGCAGGGGATACGACTTGGCCAGTTCACCGCTCGCGGTCGCGGCCTGTTCGGCATTCGCATGGCGGATCATCGTCACGTTGACCGCCTCAACCAGGCGACGCAGCGTGGTCGCGGCAATGAGCGGTGTGTACTCGGCCTGCACGCCGGGACGGCCGGTGCTCGGCGCGAACTTCCATTCCTCGACCTCTGGCCACTCGAATGGAGGAGCATCGGCGACCACGCCGGCGTTCAGCCGCGTCGGATCGATGGGTTGAATCACGACCGGGGCGGAGGTCGGTCGCGCGAGCACCGTCGGTGTTGCCAGCCGGGCCCTCACCACTGCCGGCGCGGGTGCGACCTGGGCGCTGACGATCAGGCCGCCGGCGAGGATCGTGAGGAGGAGCACGGGCGTGAAGACGGCGACGATGAAGATGTCACGACGGCGGCGGAGTTCGACACGGGTGAGCGGGACATTCGGCGCTTCGGCGGGAAGCGAGAGATTGCCCAGGTCCAGCGCCGCCGCGGGATCGAAGGCGTCCTCGATCGGCGGCCTGGGAGCAGGCCGCCCGCGTCCACGCCGCGCCGGCGGCCGTCCCCTACGCGCCAAGGCGAGGTCTCCTCACGTTCTCCCAACGTCGCGCTACGCCAGCCGGAGCCGTAAGATCACGCACGTGCTGGAGCCCGTTCACGCGCTCGCCATCGCGCTCTTCGCGATCTGCCTGCTCGGGACGCTGTACCTCACAATGATCCGCCGCACCGAGCCTGACTGATTCAGTGGGCCGGCGCCGCCAGAGGGACGCGCCCGGTCGCGGCGGGACGGCTCGCATCCAGCGCTCCACGGACGATGGCCGGCAGGCACGACTCGCAGAGCGGCACCCGGAACCCGGCCGCGGTCGTGAAGACCAGGCACGAGCGCCATCGTGTGCACGCATAGCAGGCCGTCTGCTGGAGATCGACACCATCTCCCCCGGGAACCGTGGGCCGGCCGGAGTCCGTGCTGGAGAGTGGAATGTCGTCGCCTCCGGCGGAATCGTGGTGCCTATGGTGACAGGTCGTGCCGGCCCGCGCAAGGGATTAGAGTGAATCTCGTGCTCGTCCCGATCGTGGTGATCCTGCTCCTGCTGGCGCTCCTCGCCGCGGGCATGGCCATGGCATTCTGGTCGATGGCCATCGTGATGAAGCTGGTGATGTCCGGCTTCATCGGCGGCCTCGCGGATGCCGCCGTACCCGGTCGCCTGCCCTATGGACCTCTTGGCGCGGTCGCCGCGGGTATCGTCGGCGGATTCGTCGGGAGCGCGCTGCTCCCGACGCTGGGGCCACCGCTTTTCGGCGTGGAGATCGTGCCCACGTTTCTCGGCGCGCTCGCGGTTGTCGGTCTCTTCGAGGTCTTCGCGAACACGCGGAGTCGCGCCGAGCCGTAGCTCTCCGACCTAGACGAGCGCCATCTCCCGGTCGGGTGCGGCCGGCCCGGCGGCCGTTTCACCGTCGATGCCGAGGATGAACCGCTCGACACGTTCCCGCGCGATCTCATCTCGCATCTGCTCCGGAGGCGACTTCATGAAATAGGCGGACGGCCCCGTGAGCGTGCCGGAGATGCCTCGATCCATCGCCAGCTTGCAGCAGCGAAGGGCGTCGATGACGACTCCGGCGGAGTTCGGCGAGTCCCAGACCTCAAGCTTCAACTCCGCATTGAGCGGGACGTTGCCAAAGGTCGTGCCCTCGACGCGGATGTAGCACCACTTTCGGTCGTCGAGCCACGGCACGTGATCGGACGGCCCGACGTGCACCTGCTGCGCCGGCAGGGGAACATCCAGCTGGCTCGTCACGGCGTTGGTCTTGGAGATCTTCTTCGACTCGAGGCGATCCCGTTCGAGCATGTTGAGGAAGTCGGTGTTCCCTCCGAAGTTCAACTGATACGTCCGATCGATCCGCACGCCGCGATCGGCGAACAGACGCGCGAGCATGCGATGCACGATGGTGGCGCCGACCTGGCTCTTGATGTCGTCGCCCACGATCGGGACCCCCGCCTCGACGAAGCGGCGCTGCCACTCCGCCTGGCTGGCGATGAACACGGGGATGCAATTCACCATCCCGCATCGCGCACTGAGAATTTGCTCGACATAAAACCTGGTGGCCGCCTCCGATCCCACCGGAAGGTAACTGACCACCACATCGGTCTCGGTCTCACGCAGCACCCGCGCGATGTCGACTCCGGGCCCATCGAGGGGGCGCACGAGATCCTCGGTGTATCGGCCCACGCCATCCAGACGGGCACCCTGCTGGACTGGAACTCCGAGGTGCGGCACATCGGCGAAACGAGCCGTGTTGTTCGGCGCGGCGAAGATCGCCTCGGATAGGTCCAGTCCCACCTTGCCCCGATCGACGTCGAAGGCGCAGGAGAACTCGATGTCACCGATGTGATACGGGCCGAGACGGGCATGCATCAGGCCCGGGATCGGCTGATCCTCCGGCGCCTCGCGGTAGAACGTGACACCCTGCACGAGCGATGACGCGCAGTTGCCCACACCGATGATGCCTACACGAAGTCGTGGCACTCGAGCCTCCGGAAACAAGAATCTACGCGTGTAGAGTAGCGCGTCGAGGCACCGTGCGCCACCATTCACCCCTGTGACGGTCACCCGGAACGACGTCGCCCGACGCGCCGGCGTGTCTACCGCGGTCGTGTCGTACGTCGTCAATGAAGGGCCGCGCCCCGTCAGCGCCGAGAAGCGCGCCCGGGTCCTGCGGGCGATCGCCGATCTCGGATACCGCCGCGACCGCGTCGCCGCCGCCCTCTCCTCCCAGCGCAGCGACATCATTGGCCTCCTCGTGCCGGACGCGACCAACCCGTTTTTCGCCGACCTCGCCCGGCAGATCGAGGATTACGCCTTCGCGCGTGGGGTGACGGTGCTGATCGGCAACTCGGCGGAGGAGCGCGACCGCGAGGCCCGCCACATCGAGGCGTTCTTGAGCCATCGCGTCGATGGGGTGATCGCGGCGCTCGCGGACGTAGACGCGCCCCTACCAGAGGCTCTGCAAACCCACCGCGACCGCGTCGTCCTCGTCGATCGGGTGCCGGCCACGTGGAACGGCCGATCGATCGCGATCGATAACAGCCACGGTGGTTGGCTTGCCGGCCGCCATCTGAACCTCTGCGGTCGCACCCGCATCGCCATCCTGGCCGGACCGCGCGGCTTCCGGCACGTCGAGGATCGTGTCTCCGGGTGCCGGAGCGGCCTGGGACCTGCCGCGAAGGTCTCGGTGATCGCCGCGGACGGGTTCACGTTTCGCGACGGCGTCGAAGCGATGCGACGCGCAGCCGGCGGCACGCCCGATGCGATCTTCTGCCTCACCGATGCGCTGGCGATCGGCGCCCTCGCCGCGATCGAGGAGCGGGGCTGGCACGTCCCGCGCGACGTCGCTGTCGTCGGATACGACGATGTAACCCTCGCCGAGATCGCGCGTCCGCGCCTGACGACGGTCCGACAGCCTATTGCCGAGATCGCACGGCAGGCCCTCGCGCTGTTGCTGGAACCGGGCGCCGGGCGTACCGTGGTTCTGAGGCCCGATCTGGTCGTACGCGAATCGACCGCCCGTACCGTCGGGTCGGCACCGTGATAACGTGACGCGATGCGGCTGATCGATCGGGTTCACCTCGTCGGCAGCGGCCGGCTGGGCTTCGGACTGACCGATGACTGCGACTCCCACGTGTACGCCGTGGATGGCGGCGCCGAGATCGCCCTGATCGACGCAGGCGGGGGCCGCGCGACGAGGCGGATCATCGACCATCTCGTGGCAGACGGCCTCGATCCCGCTCGGGTGCGATCGATCGTCCTGACCCACGCGCACGGCGATCATGCCGCGGGCGCGAGTCCCATGCGCGCGGCCCTGGCGGAGATCGCGGGCACCGCGCCGCGGGTGATCGCGAGTCGGGACTGCGCGATGTGGATCGAGCAGGGCGACGAGTCGGCGATCTCGCTGGTCCAGGCGCGTGCCGCGGGGGTGTATCCGGCGGACTTCACCTTCCCGCCGTGTCCGGTCGATCGGGCTGTGACCGGTGGCGACCGCATCGGCGTCGGCGACCTGACGCTCCGCGCGGTCGAGACCCCGGGACACGCGCGGGGGCACCTCTCCTTCCTCATGGCGACCGCGTCGCGCGTCTGTCTATTCGCCGGCGACGCCCTGTTCTACGGCGGCAGAGTCGCGCTCCAGAATATCTGGGACTGCTCGCCCACCGAGAGCGCGGCCTCCATCGAGCGGCTCCACGCGCTGGAGTGGGACGCGTTCTTCCCGGGCCATCTCTCGTTCAGCGTCCGCGACGGGCATCGTCACGCCGACGCGGCGATGGAAGCGATCCGCCGCCTCGGCATGCCATCGCCGCTCATTCCCGCCTGAAGGGTTCCTCGAGCCGCCTGAACACTGCCTCCAGCTCGGCGAACCGATCGACAACCGCGATCGCGCCGGCCGCGCTCAGAGCCTCTCGGGTGGAGGCTCCGTGGGCGATACCGATCGAATGCACACCAGCCGCCACAGCCATGGCGATATCGTGGACGCTATCCCCGACGAGGATGGCATCGTCGGCGCGCGCCCCGGCGCGCGTCAGAGCGAGATCGGCGATGTCGGGCGCGGGTTTGCCGCGGGCAACCTCGTCTCCGCCCACCAGGAGGTCAATCGCCTCCGTGAGGCGGCAATGGTCGATCACCCGCCGCGCGACCGCGACGTTCTTGCTGGTTGCCACCCCGATGCCGATCCCCGCGCGCCTCCAGGCGCGAAGGTTCTCCGCCACGTCGGCGAAAGCGGTGGTCCGTGGGAGGGCGATCTCGTCGAAGATCGCCCGGTAGGTGACGATCACCTCGGCGATCGCGGTCTCCGATGTCCCCTCGGGAAGGGAGCGTCGGATCATCTGGGAGAGCGGCAGGCCGATCAGCGGCGTGACCGTCTCGTCGGCGGGTTCGGGGAAGCCGTGACGCGCGCAGGCCGACCGACACGTCGCGCGAATGCCACCCAGGCTGTCCACGAGAGTTCCATCAAGATCGAAGAGCCGCCACCGCCGCGGCAGATGAGTCGTCACGATCGTGCGAAGGGTAGGGATTCCCCTTAAGAGTGGGCCTGCCGATTCCGACAATGGAAGTGGGAACCCGGGCAGGCCGCGGCAGGTCGGTCCCGATGCGGAGGTCAGCGATGGTTGGTCAGTTGGGATGCGCGCAGTGCTCGCCCGAGGGGATGCTCCGAGGCTTTGGCGGCGTCGCCGCGCCGACCGTGCGCGGTGACGAGCGCGGGTCCGGCCAGGATCGCGCTCTCTCGCAGGCCGCGGTCGCCGAGATCTCGACAATGGCCCGAGAGATCTTCGCGCAGATGGAGGAGTCCGGTACGACCGATCTGTCGTTCGATCTCGAACTGGAACTGACGCGTCTGGGCGTGCATCTCGATAGCCGGGGCGTTCGCTCCGCGGACGGGCGGCAGGTCAGCATCGATCTCGCGATCGATGCGTCCCGGCGCGTGGTGCAGACCGAGGATGGCACCTACTCGGTCAGTCGGCTGGAGATCTCCTACACGCTCGAGGACACCAGAGTCGCCCTGCGCGAGGGGCCGCCCCGCGATGTGCGGGGCGAGGTCCTGCCCCCTCCCGGCGGGCCGCCGGCATGGCTGCTTCCCCCGCGACCGGCGCCGGTGTTGATGGACAGTCTGCGCGCGCTGCTCGACTTCATCGACGCGCGGCTTCAGGGCGACGAGCCGTCCCAGGGATTCTCGCTGGCGAGCCTCGACGCGGCGGGCGGCGCCCAGTTGAATCAGTTCCTCCAGCAGATCGGGCGGTCGCTGGAGGCGCTTGGATCGCGGTCGCCGGAGCCGGCCAACGGGGCCGCCGAGTTCGAGGCATACAGCACCGAAGTGCAGGTACGGGTGCAGTCGCTGCTGATCCAGCAATCGGCCGATCGAGCGAGCGGCATCGCGGAAGCGGCGTAGAATCCGGCCCGCGCCGGGCGGCGCGGAGGCGATCGCATGGCGCGGGTCAGGCTCGCTCTCATCGGGTGCGGTGGGATCGCGCGCGGAGCGCATCTGCGCGGGCTCTCGATGCTCCGCGGGGCCGATCTGGATCTGGCGGAAGTCGTCGCGTGTTGCGATGTCGATCGCGCCAGCGCGGAGGCGGCGGCCGCACGCGCGGCGGAGCTGGGCCTGGGTGCGCCGCGGGTCTACAGCTCCTGGGAGACGATGCTGGCCGATCGCGTCGCCGACGCGGTCGACATCTGTCTGCCGCACGGCCTCCATCACGTGGCCGGGATCGCCGCCCTGGCGGCCGGCCATCACGTGTTCGTCGAGAAGCCGTATACCGTCACGATCAAGACGGGGCGCGCACTCGCCGAGGCGGCGGATCGTGCCGGGAGGGTGCTGGCGACCGGCGTGTGCCACCGACGGATGCCGGGCCAGCGCGCCGTACAGTGGGCCTTGCACGACGGGGGGCTGATCGGCCAGCCGCGCCTCTTCTTCGCCCACTACACGCAGTGGCGGGCCCCCAACCCGAATCCCGCGCCGGCGATGCGCTGGCGGATGGATCGGGCCATGGGGGGTGGTGCCGGCGTGATCGACTCCGGATTCCACTTCCTCGATACGCTCCGGTACTTCTTCGGCGAATGCGAGCACGTATCGGCCGAACTGGGCACGCCGGCCGGGTCGCATCGGGGCGCGATCCTGGAGGCGCGCGAGGAGACAGCTGTCATCTCGTTCCGTTTCGCCAGCGGCGTGATCGGCACCTGGGGTTGGTCGTTCGCCGTGCCCGGCCACGAGACGCGCAACATCGTCCTGTATGGCGACGAAGGGTCGATCGAAGATACCGGGTACTCCGACCGGTATGTGATCTTCCATCTGTTCATGCATCAGGGCGAGGTCCGTCGTCGGGATGGCTCCTATCTGTCCATGGGCGAACTCCAGGCGCGTTACCGCGCCGCTCTGGGTCCGGAAGGCCTCGCCCGAGTCTTCCCGGGCGGCGTCACAGATCACTTCGCGATCGAACTGTGGGACTTCCTCGATGCGGTCCAAACCGGTCGCCCGCCCGAGGTGGATGGGTGGGATGGGTTACGCACCCTCGCGATGGTGGAGGCGATCTACGAGTCGTCTCTGACAGGTCACACCGTGCGCATCGCCGATATCCTGTCCGGCGCGACGGGCTCAGCGTGGCAGGGCGAGATCGATCGGCACTGGGCAGACGCGGAGGCTACCGTCAAGTAGTGGGGGCACCGCTCCCGGCCAGGGCGGCGGAGGGGAGAGCCTCGATTCGGACGTCGACGGCGAGGGACTCTTCCGCCAGGCCTCGATAGACGCCCCGGGTGGGGGGAACATCTCGATAATCTCGTCCCACGGCGACGCGGATGTGCTGGTCGGTAACGAGACCTCCGCTCGTCCCGGAGAGGTTCGTGGGGTCGTAGCCGACCCACCCGTGTCCTTCGCGCCATCCTTCCGCCCAGGCGTGGGAGGCCTGACCGATCGATCCCGCCGCGCCCGGCTGACTCGCCACGTAACCGCTGACGTAGCGCGCCGGAATCCCCATCGCCCGGCAGATCGCGATCCAGAGGTGGGCGAAGTCCTGACAGACTCCCATGCCTCGCGCGGTGATCTCCTCGATCGTCGAGTGAACGTTGGTCGTGTTCGGCGCGTAGATGAAACCTCGATGCACGAGTTCGGTAACGTGGGAGAGCGCGTCGCCACTACTCCCGCGCGCGAGCGCGGCCAGTTCGCGCACGCGGCCATTCGCCAGGATCGGGCCGTCGAAGCGCGTCATCTGAAATCGATCGGCGACGGAAAGCTCGGGGACGGAGATCGGTGCCGAGTCGCGGGGAGTGGTCTCCACCATCGCCTCGCTCGTGACCACGATCTCCCGGTGTGGGGCACGGAAGTTCCAGCTCTCCACATAGTTGCCCATGACGTCGGTGTAGCCGCGGACGGGTCCCGCGGGGATCACGGTCAGGCGATAGCTGAGGAGGCGCTGGTACTGATCATCGATGGGGCGCAGGCGCAACTCCATTGCCGTATCGGAGATCTCGTCGGAGTAGCTGAACCGGGTAGTGTGGCGCACGTGGAAACGCATCAACCGGCTCCCATACGGGAGTGAGGTAAAAGAGAACCCGAAGATCTATCCGATAGCTCCATTACAGGGCGCCGCTCCTGCTGCTGTTGTTGCTGCTGCGGCGCGAAGCTGGGCCTGCCGGGCACGCGGACGCGCTCGTCGCGCAGGAAGAAGGTGTGCGCGAGTGCGCGCTCCGCCTCCCAGGCTCTGCCGCGCACGCTCTCAAGGAAGGTGTTGAGGGTCGGGACCGCGAGATCGGTCGGCGAGGCAAACTCGATGAGGGCGCGGACCGCGGCCAGGATGCGATCGGGTCCTCGGCCGGCGGTGCCCTCGCGTACGAGGCCGCGTGCCTCCTCGGCAGCGCGCCCGATGCACCAGAGCGCCGAGCGTGGGAATGTCGGGTTCTGGAGCATGAATTCCACGACGCTGGTCGGTTCCACCGGTGATGCGTAATAGCGGCGGTATGCCTCGAATCCGCTGCACATCTTCAGAAGTGACGCGCAGCGCAGCAGATCCGGCTCGCCATCCTCGGCCGTCAGGCGAGGCGCCTTGATGTCCAGCAGGCGGATCGTGTTGATGCCCCGTTCCAGGGACTTTCCGAGCCGAATGAACGCTCCCCCTTCATCGTGGAGCATCGTCTCGTCGGCGATGCCGTGGAACAGGTGTGCGCCCTGCTTCACCGATTGAAGGAAGGCGTGGCTGTGTGTCTGCCAGGCGCCGGTCTCCACATCGTGGCGGACGGCGCGATAGAGCGCGTTGATCTGCTCCCAGAGCTCGCTGGAAATCAGACCGCGCACGGCCCGGGCATTCTCGCGCGCGACCGTCAGGCAGGCGACGATCGCGCTCGCGTTGCCTGGATAGTGCACGACGAACCGGGAGACCCATTGCGCGTCGACCGGCCAGTTCGCCGGGTATTCGGCATCGTCGCGACAGAGCGCGACCATCTCGCGCCACTCGGCCGATCCGTCCGGAAGATCGAGAACCATCGTGCTGTGCACGTCGAGGAGACGCGCCACGTGCTCCGCCCGTTCGAGGAAGCGACCGATCCAGTAGAGCGCGTCGGCGACGCGGCTGAGGAGGGCCGGTGCGCTACTCGTCGTCGGCAAAGTCCGATCCGAGCACCCAGGTATCCTTGCTGCCCCCACCCTGCGACGAGTTCACGATCAACGATCCGGCCTGGAGCGCAACCCTGGTCAGTCCTCCGGGCAGCACCCGGATTTGATCGCCGTACAGGACGTAGGGCCGCAGATCGACGTGGCGCGGCACCACGGTGTCCTCGGCAAAGGTGGGGTGGGTCGAGAGCGCCAGGGTAGGCTGCGCGATGTGATTGCGCGGATCCGCCTTGAGGCGGTCGCGCACATCATCCAGTTCCGCCCGCGTCGCATGCGGCCCGATGACCATCCCGTATCCGCCGGAGTCGTTCGTCGTCTTGACGACAAGTTCGTCGAGATGTTCGAGGATGAACGGCAGATCCTCCTCGCCCAGGTAGGTGGGAACGTTCGGGAGGATCGGATCCTCGCCGGTGTAGAACTTCACGATCCGCGGGACATAGGCGTACACCGCCTTGTCGTCCGCCACCCCCACGCCGATGGAGTTGGCGATGGTCACGTTGCCGAGTCGAGCCGCGTTGACCAGCCCCGCCGCACCCAGCAGGGAGTCCGGGCGAAACGCCAGCGGGTCGAGAAAGTCATCGTCGATCCGCCGGTAGATCACGTCGACGCGCCTGAGACCGCGCGTCGTCCGCATATAGACGATGGAATCATCGACGATGAGATCCTGGCCCTCGACGAGTTCGATTCCCATCGCCTTGGCGAGATAGGTGTGCTCGAAGTACGCCGAGTTGTAGATACCGGGCGTGAGCAGACCGATGGTCGGCTCATCTGAACGTCCCGGTGCGACGTAGCGCAGCGTCCGGAGGAGATCCTGTGGATAGAACTCCACCGGGCGCACGTTGTAGGCGGAGAACAGGCCGGGGAAGACCCACTTCATCACCTGGCGATTCGCCAGCAGGTAGCTGACGCCAGAAGGGGAGCGCAGGTTGTCCTCGAGGACGAACATGTCTCCACGCTCGTCCCGCACCAGGTCCGACCCGACCACGTGAATGTAGATCCCCCGTGGCACCGTGAAGCCCATGAACTCCGGTCGATAGAACCGCGCCGAGAGGATCAGTTCGGCGGGGATGACGCCTTCGGCGATGATCCGCTGCCCGTGGTAGATGTCGTCGACGAATGCGTTCAAGGCCCAGATCCGCTGGCGGAGACCCGCCTCGATCCTCTCCCACTTGCGTCGCGTCAGGATGCGGGGGATCGGGTCGAAGGGAAAGATCCGTTCGATTCCCGCTTCATCGCGATACACCGTGAAGGTGACGCCCTGATTCATGAATGCGAGTTCGAGGCGCGAGCGTCGGTCGGCGAGTTCATCCAAGGACAGCTCGGAGAGCGCCCGAACGAGTGCGCGGTAGTGTGCGCGTGGCACTCCGGATGCAGAGAACCCCTCGTCGTAGAAAGAGGCCGGTGTGTAAGCCTCGATCGGCGAGTGCGCGGCGGTAGGCGCCGGGTCCGCGGCGGTCGCAGCCAGCCTTTCGACCATCGCCGGCCGATTGTAGATGGGTCTCCCACGCCTTCCCCCTGTGCGCGGCCGACAGAAGTCAGGGGTCCGCGGCGGTGCGTCCGCGCCACCGACGCCAGAGTCGCGATTTCGCCGCGCTGGCGCCAGACCAGCGGACGGCGAGTACGCGCGGGCGGTATCCTGTCTGACATGCTGCGCGATCGCGTTCGCTCGCTTGCGCGCAGACTCGACGAATCGGCACGCAGGTATCCGCTCATCGCGGCGCTCGCACCGCTCGGACTCGTCGCGATCGTCAGCCTCGCCACGATCGGCGTCGCTCCCACCGCCCGCTATCGCGAGATCAGCGCTCCGTCGACGGCGACCGTGCCGCTGATCGGCGAGGAAGTGCCGCCGCGCTTCATCACCCCCACTATCCTGGTGACGCGCGTGACCTGGGATCGCACCGCGATCGAACTCGCCGGAGCGGCGCAGGGCCGCACCGTCTGGTACGTCGTCGCGAACACCCAGGGTGCCGGTGAGTACTTGCGTGGCCGGGCGCTCCTGACCGATCGGCGGCAGTTGCTGCCGGAGGGCGCGCTCCT
This sequence comes from uncultured Dehalococcoidales bacterium, assembly GCA_964536925.1. GTDB lineage: Bacteria > Chloroflexota > UBA6077 > FW602-bin22 > FW602-bin22 > VGOZ01. The sequence goes on from CAZHZF010000007.1 coordinate 43,559, forward strand.
GGCACAGGTCTCGGTGAGTATCGACCCGACGTGGCGTCACGTCTGGGTCATGCCGGACGGCCCCAGCGGCTGGATCCCCGCGGACTTCGTGGCGGAGATGCCGTGATCCGGCACTGACGCGGGGCGGAATTCGCCGCGAATTGCCCAAATTCCCTTCTAGAAATCGGTCCGCGCCGGCCGTACTATTGCGCGCCGAGAGAACGTCGCGGCGCGATGAGGACGCTCGTCGCGTTCGTGTGTTGCACGACCGCGCGCAGCGTCCGCGATGAGGCTGGAGTCGTGGGCGCCGAATCTTCACGCCCAGGAGTTCGATGTTCGATCGCGTCCTCGTCGATCCGGATCGCACTGGCATCGTCGCCCCCACGCGCGTCGCGGCACACCCGGCCGAGCCGGCCCCTCCTCCCGAAGAGGATCCCGTTGAGCTCGACGCGCTGGCTCTGCTCCTTCGCGACATCCCCAAGGGGCCACTTCTCACCGCGGCACAGGAGTGGACGCTGGCCCGGCGCATGCGCGGCGAGGATGTCGAGGTGCCTCCGCCGGGCAATCCCCGTCCCACGGTCCGGGAGGCGCACGATCGCCTGATCGAGGAGAACATGCGCCTCGTCATATCCGTCGCGCGCAAATACCTCGGCCGTGGGCTGCCACTGGAGGATCTCATCCAGGAGGGCGCGCTCGGCCTCCGCCGCGCCGCCGAGAAGTTCGATCCCGACCGGGGATTCCGGTTCTCCACCTACGCGACGTGGTGGGTGCGCCAGGCGGTCGGTCGATCGCTGATGGATGACGGTCGAGTCGTGCGCGTCCCGGTACATATGGTCGGGCGCATCGGCCAGATCGCCCGCGCCGAAGAGGAACTGCGCCTCCGCCTCGGGCGCCGCCCGTCCACCGCCGAGACGGCGGCCGAGGTGAACCTCACGGTCGCCCAGGTCGAGGATGCGATCCGCGCGACCCACCAGCCGATCTCGCTCGAGAAGCCCATCGGCGAGGATGACGGAACGCTGGGCGACATCGTCGCCGATTCAGGTCCGCCGCCGGATGAGCAGGCCGAGCATCACTGCCTGCTGGAAGACGTGCGCCGTGCGCTCAGACAGCTGGGCGAACGCGAGCAAGTGGTCCTGTCGCTGCGATTCGGGATCGGATGCGATCGATCGCATTCGCTGGAGGAGGCCGGCAAGGTTCTGGGCGTGACGCGGGAGCGCGCGCGTCAGATCGAGGCACAGGCTCTCGGGCGCCTTCGCGACGATCCGATCGTCCGGCGCCTCCAGGCATATCTCACCTGATCGGCAGCTGGTACTGCGTTCCGGAGGCGGAACTCGACGCCGCGGCCGTGGCGCGCTACGCCGCGGCCGGCTTCACACACTTCCAGAGTCTGGATGGCCAGGATGGCTCCTGGCGACCCTACTCCCCCGCTGGCAACGCTCGCGCCCTGGAGTACTGCGCCCGGGCGGGTATTCGCTGCTTCGTCGCCGACGACCGGATCTACCGTGGTGACCGGCCCCTGCCGGCGGATCGCGCGCCGCGTCGGGTCGATGTCGCCGCGGCGCTGGCCGAGTACGCGCGCCATCCCGCCTGCGCAGGCTTTCTCATCTACGACGAGCCGAGCCCACACGCCTTCGGCGCCCTTGCGGAGGTCTGCGCGTGGATGGCCGAGGATGCGCCGGAAGCCATCCCGCTCATCCCCCTCTTCCCCATGCACGCGGATCCGCGTTTTCCCGACGCGTTCGAGGGGCTCTCCTACGAACAGTACCTCGAGGGCTACCTGACCCAGACCGGGGCCGGCGCGCTCGCGTACGACTACTACCCCTTCTTCGATCCGAGCCATCGCATGCCGGAGTACCTCACGAACTTCGCGCTCGCGCGTGAGGTCGCGCGCCGACGGGGTGTCCCACTCTGGTACTACGCCGGCATCGTGCGTCCGGCCGGTGCGGATCCGCCCACACCCGCCCGGATCCGCTTCCAGGTCAATCTCGCGCTGGCGCACGGCGCGCGCGCGATCTTCCACTACACCTACCGGACGCCTCCGGGCGACACGATGGGCCCTATCCGGATGGATGGCACGGTGGACGAGGAGCGCTGGAACGCGATGCGGGCGATCAATCTGGAGACTGCCGCGCTCCTGGACGCGACCGCGGGATGGAGCGTCGAGGCGGTGATTCACAGTTCCGCGGGGGATGTCATCGTGGAGGAGGGGGCCTCCCTCGCGCTGTTCGCCCGCGATCGCGAGCGGCTCGCGTTCCTGGTGAATCGCGAGGTCGCCAGCGAAGGGGTGCGCAAAGTCCGCGTTCAGATCGCTGGGTGGACGGGCAGCGCCGCGCTTGACCCGGGCGGAGCGCGGCTGCTCAGGGTCGACTGAGCCTGTTTGTCTCGCGCCCACGCGCGAGGCCAGACTTGTCCCGCGGTGCGCTCTCTGGACCTGCCGGCGGTGCCCCTGGTCGGCGAGGCTTGGTGGCAGGCGGTGCGGCGCACGCTCGAGCGGTTTCCATACCGCGACACACCGGGATCGCGCGACCTTCGCCTCGATCTCCTCCGTGGCTATTGCGTGTTCATGATGGTCGTCGACCACGTCGATGTGTGGTCGCCGCTCCTGATGCTGACGGGCGGCAACCACTTCTTCGTCTCGGCGGCCGAGGGCTTCGTGTTCGTGTCCGGGCTGGTCATGGGTCTGGTCTACCGTCGCATCATCGCCCGGCGCGGCCTGCTCGCGGCGACCGGGAAGGCGCTCGGCCGCGCCGCGAAGTTGTACCTGCTCACCGTGGTGACGTCGGTCGGCTTCATGTATCTCTCCGCAGGTCTCGCACTCCCCTGGGCCGCGGGACTCGATCTTCCCGAAGATGCGCTCCGGGCGATCAGGCTCGAGAAGGCCTTCTACCTCACCGACGTGCTCGTGCTCTACACGATCCTGGTCGCGATCGCTCCGCTCGTGTTCGCGGCACTGTCGCACGGGCGACCGTGGCTGGCGATCGGAGTCAGCGTCGGCCTCTGGGGGGTTCACCAGTTCTGGAATCTCACGTTGCCCTGGCCGGCCGAAGGAGGCTTCTACTACGTCGCGGCGTGGCAGTTGCTCTTCGTCGTCGGGCTCGTTCTCGGCTGGCATAAGAACGAACTGGCGCGCTTCGGCGCGATCGCGCGGGCGCCCCTGAGTCTGGCGGCTATCTGCTTGCTGGCGATCGGTTTCATCTGGTTCTCGGGGCAGACACACCTGCTCGATCCCTTCACCGCGGAGACAGGCGCGACCGTCACCGACATCTTCGCCAAGTGGAATCTGCCGCCGCTACGGCTGCTTGCCTGCGCCGTGTTCTTCCTCGGTGGGTTCCTTCTGGTGGATCGGCTGTGGCGCCCGATCCATCGGCTGGCCGGCGATTTCCTGTTGCGCCTGGGCGCAACCGCTCTGCCCGCCTACATCGCCCATCTTCCGATCGTCGCGATCGCCAGTTCCTATCGGGCGACCTTTCTGCCGACGGTGCCGACTGCTGCGCAAGGCGCCGCTCTGCAGATCGCCGTGCTCGGCGTCGTGATGCTCGTCGTGCTGGCGTGGGAGGCGATCCCGACCCTCGGCTATCGCCTCCGACGCGTCCTGACCGACCCGCGTCTGATCCCGAACGCCGTTGGCGTGGTGGTTCTGACGGTATTCGTCGGCGTGGTTGGCGCCCAGCCGTTCCTCGTGGAGAGCGACGCGCGCTTCATCGCGGTCCCCGACGATCGTGGCCAGATCGACCGCCCGCGTTACCAACTCTACGTGCCGCCCGATGCTCTCGCGCGCCAGCCGCTGACGCTCGTCCTGGTCGTCACGGAGCCCGGTCTGGAGGCGGACCTGATCGCGCGTGACCTCACCGAGGCGGCCGAGGACTTCGGGTGGATTCTCGTCGCACCCCATGTCGAATTCAGCACGGACCTCTCCGCGGTCGAGGCCGCGCGGCGTGACTTCCCGGGGCAGTACCGGGGCATTGCCGACATCGTCGCGAGTGTTCCGGAGACGACCGGCCTCCGCGTCAACCCCGATATCAGCATTATCGGCGTGGGTCGCGCCGCTGCCCTGGCCCAGCGCTACGCGCTCGTGCAGGCAGCCGAAGTGCGCGCGGTGGCGCTGCTTTCGGGCTCCCGGTACACGGTGCCGCCCATGGCGCAGGTGATCGCGCCACCCGCGTTCCCGGTGGGTACAGCCGGCATGGAACGCCTGACCGAGCGACCGATCGATGAGGCCGAGGTGCGGCGCACACGATACTGGATCGGTGTGGGCGCGGAGGATGTCGCGCCTCTCGCCGCGAGTCCAGAATGGGATCGACATCTGGGCACCAACCGGCTCGAGCGCGCGGTGAGACTCACCACGATCCTGCGCGAGGGCGGAGCGAACGTCGAGTTCGCGCTCTTCCCGGGCGCAGGTTCCGAGATCGCGGCGCAGGCCCGGGCCTCGGCGATCCGCTTCCTGCGCTTCGCCAGCGCCACCGGGCCCGATCTCCAGCCGCCCACTCCGCGGGCTGAACCGCCGCCGATCAGCTGAGCGGTGCCAGCGCGGCCGCCAGACGCAGGCGCGCGGCCGCCGCGGCCGGTAGGCTCTCGGTCCCGCCGCGCACTCTATCTGCATCCGCCATCCACGCCTCGAGGTGCTCGAGCGCACCGGCCACCGCTCCCCAGATCGCGGCTGCGCGGCAGAGCGACAATCGATCGCCTCCTGGCACCGAGCTCCCTCCGATCGCCTCGAAGTACGCGTCGAGTGCCCGGCGTGCGACCGCGCCGCGCGGCCCATGAAGGGGCGGGCCATCGGACAGATCCAGGTACTGCAGATCGAGGAACGCTGGTCCAGGCGCGGCGAGTTCCCAGTCGAGGACGCGCACCCTGCCGCCCTGCAGGAGCCAGTTGCCGACGTGATAGTCGCCGTGGAGCAGGCTCTCCCACGCGCCGTCGAGGAGCGATAGTCCCAGGCCCACACCCCAATCCCGGATCTGCCGCGCCCGCAGTACATCATCGCCGGTCAGTTCCCAGGCACGGGGCGACCGGCGCGCGCGATCGACAGTCTCGACGAGGCGGTCCAGAGCATCGCGCCGCTCCCGCAGGGTTCGGGTGAGCGGCGACGATCCCAGCCCGCATGCCGACGCCTGCGATCCGCCGATGCGTGCCTGATGGTGGCGATGCACGTCGCCGAGGTGATGGAACACGGCCTCCATCAGGGCACGATCTCTCAGGGGCGGGCGTGTCGCGCCACAGTCTTCCAGGAGGACCCAGCCCTGGGCGCTCGATGCCAGAAGGCGCGGCGAGCCGTCGACCGCCGGGTCGAGGATCCCGGCGGTGTAGAGCGCCGCCTCGCTGCCATTGGCGAGCATGCCCCGCGTCTTGAGGATCGCCGTGGGCGGATCGCCGCCGTGGAGGTGGATGCGTTCGATACCGGGTCGCAGGCTCTCGCGCCGGTCGACCGGCCGACCGATGGCGCGGCCGATCGCCTCATCGCTCGGCCTGACCACGGACGCGCCCCCACGCTGGGTGTCGACGCGCGACGAACCTGCGCCGGGGTCCACCAGCCAGCTATGGGAGCCGCGGAAGTCACCCATCCGCGACCCCTGCCACCGGTTCCCGACCGCTCGGCTAGATGCCGATCGAGACGGCCTTGGTCTCCATGAAATGATGGATGCCGTCGGACCCGTTCTCGCGCCCCAGTCCAGACTGCTTGTACCCGCCGAACGGGATGTGCGCGCCCACGGGCACGGGATCGTTCACACCGACGATGCCGTAGTCGAGTCTCTCCGAGACACGGAAGATCCGTCCCACGTCGCGAGCGTAGAAGTAGGCCGCGAGGCCGAACGGAGTATCGTTGGCCAGTCGGATCGCCTCATCCTCGGTCTCGAAGGTCGCGATCGGGAGCACCGGGCCGAACGTCTCCTCGTACATCACCTTCATATCCGAAGTGGCCCGACCGAGCACGGTGGGCTGATAGAAGTGACCGGACAGCCCATCCCCGGGCCGCACCGGCGCCCCGCCGGCCAGCACCCGCGCCCCTTTGCCCACCGCGTCGGCGACGTGCTCCTCCACCTTCGCGAAGCCGCGCCGATCGATGAGCGGACCGATCTGCACTCCCTGGGCTGCGCCGTCACCGACCTTGAGTCCACGCGTGATCTCGGCGACTCGCGCCTGAAACGTCTCCGCGACCGACGCCTGCACGTAGACACGATTGGTGCAGATGCAGGTTTGCCCGGCGTTGCGGAAGCGTGAGGCGACCACGGCCGCGGCCGCCTTCTCGATATCGGCGTCTTCGAAGACGATGGACGGGGCGTGCCCACCCAGTTCGAGCGAGACGCGTTTCACGGAGTCGGCGGCCAGGCCGAGCAGGGACTTGCCCACCTCGGTCGATCCGGTGAACGTGAGCTTCCGGACGAGCGGGTTGGTCGCCATCTCGCGCCCCATCCCCGCCGAGTCGGTGCCGGTAACCAGATTGACGACTCCGGAGGGGAAGCCGACCTCCTCGAAGATGCGGAATACCTCAAAAGCGACGAGCGGCGTGGCGCGCGCCGGGCGCAGGATCGCGGTGCAGCCGGCCGCGAGCGCCGGACCCAGTTTGCGCGTAACCATGCTGAACGGGAAGTTCCACGGCGTGATCGCCGCGACCACCCCCACCGGCTGGCGGTAGGTCAGCACTCGGCGATCCGGTGCCGTAGGCGGTACGACCTCGCCGTAGGTGCGACGCCCCTCCTCGGCGTTCCACTGCAAGAACGCCGCACCGATGGTGACCTCACCGCGCGATTCCGCCAGGGGCTTGCCATTCTCACTCGTCAGCACCGCGGCGAGATGCTCGACGCGCTCCACCATGAGCGCCGCGGCTTTCGTCAGGAGGGCGGCGCGCCGATCGGCTGTCGTGGCCGCCCACCCGGCGAAGGCGTGGTCGGCCGCCTCTATCGCCTGCCGAACCTCGGCGACTCCACCATCACCCACATCGGCGAGATGCGCTCCCGTGGCCGGGTTGTTGACCGCGAACGTGCGTCCCCCCGGGGCCGCGTGCCACGCGCCATCGATGAAGAGCGATCGTGCCGCGAGCGCGGCCTGGGTCGTTGCCATAGATGTCGTCGCTGCCTCCTTGAAAGCCCCCTGATTGTACCTGTGCCCCGCTCCGCGCTCAGCGGAGACGAAGGCGCGAGGTCCGACGACGCGGCCGCTCGCAGCCGGGCAGCGTCGCAGAGGCGGGAGGCGCTCGGCGGTCGGTCGGCTGCTACGAGCGCGGGACGAGGCGAACGATGAGGCGCTCGTCCAAGCCGCGGCCACCGGTCGGCGCGATTTGAATCACACCGGTGCGCGCAGCCCGTTGTCCGGGCACGCCACTCAGGACCAGCCGCAGCGTGTAGCGCCGCCCGGGCTCGATCCGCGCGGGTACTGAAGCCGGATCGACCGCGATCCCGGTCGCCGCGCTGAGCCTCACCTGCGGCCCGGCGACTGCCTGGGTCGCGGCAAAGTCCACGAGAACCTCGACCGCTTCCCCTTCGGCAAGCGTTCGCGTCACCAGCCGGTTCGACCAGTTGATTCGGGCCGCGCCGGGCACGACCTGACCGAGGCCGGCGATTGCTGTCGCCGCGGCCGACTCAGTCCCGGGCGAGGGAGCGGCGATCCGCAGGCTCATTCCGCCCACGGTCGGCGTCGGAGTCACGGTATGGGTGGCGGTCGGTGTGTGGGTGCGTGTCGGGGTGAATGTCCGCGTCAGTGTGACGGTGTGGGTCAGCGTCACCGTGAACGTCGGCGTCGCGGTGAAGGTTCGCGTGCTCGTCGGCGTCTGCGTGACGGTCGAGGTCCGGCTGGGCGTGTTCGTCCGCGTCGGTGTGTGGGTGCGGGTGGGCGTGTGGGTGCGGGTGGGCGTCAGCGTGATCGTCGGCGTGAGTGTCACCGTCGGCGTCAGCGTCAGCGTCGGCGTCAGCGTGAACGTCCTCGTCGGCGAGAGGGTCCGGGTCGGGGTGATGGTGCGTGTCAATGTGGGCGTGCGCGTCAGAGTCACCGTGGGCGTCGGCGTGATCGTCCGCGTGAGCGTAACTGTCCTTGTCGGCGTCACCGTGCGGGTCAGCGTCGATGTGCGCGTCTGGGTAACAGTTCTCGTGAGTGTCTGAGTGGGGGACAGCGTCACGGTGCGGGTGAGGGTCGGAGTTCTGGTCTGAGTCGGGGTACGGGTGAGCGTCGGTGTCAACGTCGGCGCTGTTGTCGGCGACAGCGTGACGGTCGGGGTGAGGGTGACCGTCGGCGACAGCGTCACGGTCCTGGTAGGCGTGAAGGTGCGGGTGAGGGTGATCGTCGCGGTCGGCGTCACAGTCCAGGTGCGGGTCGGCGTCGACGTACGGGTGAAGGTTGCCGTCTGAGTGACGGTCGACGTCCGACTCGGCGTGTGCGTCCGCGTGGGCGTATGAGTCCGGGTCGGCGTGTGGGTGAGCGTCGGCGTCAGGGTAATGGTGAAGGTCGGCGTGATCGTCGGCGTCTGCGTCACGGTCAGAGTGGGCGAGACCGTTCGGGTGGGTGACGGCGTTCGGGTCGACGTCGTCGTCCTGGTCAGGGTCTGGGTCCGCGTGAGCGACGGCGTGCGTGTCAGGGTGACGGTCCGTGTCAGCGACTGCGTGCGGGTCGGCGTGATCGTGCGTGTGAGCGATGGCGTGCGCGTCGTCGTGATCGTTCGCGTCAGAGTCGGAGTTCGCGTGAGCGTCTGAGTCCGGGTCAACGAGGGCGTGCGCGTCAGCGTCTGGGTGCGTGTGAGCGTCACCGTACGCGTGAGTGTCGGAGTGCGCGTCAGGCTCGGCGTGCGACTCAGGGTCGTCGTCCGCGTCGGCGTGATCGTCCTCGTCCGTGTGACCGTGCGGGTGGGTGTGATGGTGCGCGTGTTCGTCGGGGTCCGCGTGAGGGTCACCGTACGTGTCAGGGTGACTGTTCTTGTAAGCGTGATCGTCCGTGTGGGCGTGATGGTGCGCGTGGGCGTAACGGTCCGCGTGTTCGTCGGCGTGCGGGTCAGCGTGATGGTGCGGGTGAGGGTGATCGTCCGCGTCGGGGTGATCGTCCGCGTCGGGGTGATGGTGCGGGTGTTCGTGGGGGTTCGGGTGTTTGTCGGCGTGGACTGGGCAGATGCCGGAATCGGGAGCACGAAGAGGAGGAGCAACGCGATGAGTGCAGGCGCAATGCGCCACGCGATCGCGGATCCACGCATCCCTGCCGCCACCACCGCTCGCTTCGGACGGCGATTCACCGCCGGCCGGCATTCCGACGGCGCCAATACTAGGCACCCCTCGGGCAACTGTCGATGCCCTTGCCCACGCTCGCGCGCGGTCGTTACAGAACAGTCACGTTCACGCCGGTCGTGCGTCAACACAGGATGTCCCATCGAGTATCGGCACTCCGGCGCCGAGCCGCATGCGTCATTCGGACGAGCTTGCGTAGCCGGCGTCCGAAAGCGGGCCTATACCGAGCCTCGCCGATCGGGGTGCGCGGCAAGGTAATCGGCCATACGGCGCGCGCCGGTCGATGGGAACGTCATGAACTCGCCACCATCCACGGTGAGCGTCTGGCCGGTGATCCAGTCCGAGAGGTCGGACACCAGATAGAGAACCGCGCGCGCGATGTCGCGCGGGTGTCCGGCGCGCTTCAGCGCTTTCAGCATCGTCGCCTCGGCCCGGCGCACCTCATCCGCCATCGCCCGCTCGTGCTCTTCGGCGGAGGGGATCGCGCCGGGGCAGATGCAGTTGCAGCGGATCTTCGACGGGCCGAAGTCCCAGGCGACCTGGCGGGTGAAATGGACGACCGCGGCCTTCGCGGTCTGGTACGTGACATAACGATCTGATACGTGTCGCGCGTGGACCGACGAGATGTTGACGATCGCCCCGCCGCCCGCGGCCTCCATATGCGGGATCGCGTACTTGCAGCCGAGGTAGAGCGCCTTCAGGAGCACGTCGAACGACCGATCCCAGTCCGCCTCGTCGAGTTCGACGACGTTGCCGACCTTTTCCCAGTGCGCATTGTTGATGAGGATGTCGAGACGGCCGAATCGCGCCACCGTCGCATCGATGAGCGAGGCGACCTGCTCTCCGCGCCCGACGTCGGTGGGATGGGCGAACGCGCTGCCGCCCTCGGCCGCGATCTCCGCGGCCGCGCGATCGCCGGCCTCGGCATCGATCTCCCCGATCGCCACGTGCGCGCCCTGCCCGGCCAGGACGCGCGCGATCTCGCGACCGATCCGCCGACCCGCGCCGGTTACGATCGCGACGCGCCCATCGAGGCGCAGCAGATCACCCAGATGGCCGGCCGGGAGCCCGGTGAGACTCATGCGCCGCGCCCGCCGCTGATCGCCGGCAAGAAGTGCACCTCGCTCGTCGGTCCCACCCGCTCCATGAGACCGATCCGCGTGACGTAGCCGTCGACCGCCACATTGACCCGAGGACTCAGGACGTCACCGTCCACGAGGCGCTCTCGGATTCCCGGGAATCGGGACTCCAGCGCGTTGACGATCTGGCGAACGGTCTGCCCATCGACCTCGACCGTCGCCGCGCCGCCGGTCAGTTCGCGCAGGAGTGCCGGGATGAAGACCGTTGCCATGCACTTCGGGCATTCCCGTGCGAGCCGGTCGGCCGGACGGGCGCCGCGAGGGCGGTGCCGTCCGGCGCGCCGTCACTCCCTGGGGATTACCCCGGTGTCCTCCAGGATTGCCCGCGGCGACATCGGCAAGCGGTTCATCCGGACCCCGATCGCATTGTGGATCGCCGCCGCGACCGCCGCCGGCGGAGGCACGATTGGCACCTCGCCCACGCCACGGACCCCATACGGGTGGCCCGGATTCGGCACCTCCACGATCACCGTATCGATCATGGGCAGGTCGTAGGTCAGAGGCATGCGGTAGTCGAGGAAGGATGCGTTCGTCATCGCGCCATCTCGATTGAACACGTACTCCTCGTTCAGCGCCCACCCGATGCCCTGGACGGTGCCACCCTGAAGCTGGCCCTCGACATAGCTCGGGTGGATCGCCTTACCGGCGTCCTGCACCGTCGTCCAGCGCAGGATGCGCACCTTGCCGGTATCGGGATCCACTTCGAGGTCGCAGATCATCGTGGCGAAAGCGCCACCATGACCGCCGGGATCCACGTTGGCGCTGCCGGTGAGCGGACCCCCGGTATGCCCAAGTTTCCCGGCGAGTTCCTTGAAGCCGATCCTGTGCGCGCCAGACGTGAACGTGCCCTCCGCGAACGAGACCGTCGCGGCATCCACCTCCCACAGCTTTGCCGCGCGGTCCTTCATCTGCCTCACGACGTCCTGGGCCGCCTCATAGGCAGCGAGGCCGGTCGCGTAGGTCGTGCGACTGCCACCGGTGACATGGGTGAAGCCCACCGAGTCGGTATCGACCACGCTCGGCCGCACGTCCTCGGCGGCGATCCCGAGGACCTCGGCGGCCTGCATCGCGATGGACGTGCGTGACCCTCCGATGTCGGTCGACCCCTCGATGAGAGTGATCGTCCCGTCCGGATTCACGCTGATGGAACAACTTGAAGCCAGTCCGACGTTGAACCAGAAGCCATGGGCGACGCCGCGCCCTCGCTTCTTCCCGTCGCGGGCCGGCTCGAGCGGCGTGCGGTAGTGCTCGTGATTCTTCGCCACCTCGAGGCACTCGATAGCGCCGACCCGGTTGTACACCGGCCCATCGATGCGGCGCGTGCCTTCCTTCGCCGAGTTCTTGAGGCGGAGTTCGATCGGGTCCATGCCCACCTTCTCCGCCAGTTCATCGAGCATCATCTCCGAGGCGAAAGCTGCCTGAGTCGCGCCGGGCGCGCGGTAGGCGAACGACCGGGGCTTGTTGCAGACCACGTCGTAGCCGTCGATCCGTCCGTTGGGGATGTCGTACGGCGCCCACATGCACATCGCCGCGGCGCCCACAGCCGAACCCGGGTAGGCGCCGGCTTCCATCGCCAGGGTCGAGTCGACCGCGACGATCCGGCCATCCTTCTTCGCGCCGAGGCGCGCCTTGATCCACGAGGCGGGGGACGGACCGGTCCCCTGGAACTCGTCCGATCGACTCATCAGAACCTTGACCGGGCGGCCCGACTTCTTCGATAGCAAAGCCGCGATGGGCTGGAGGTAGAGCGGGATCTTTCCGCCGAAGCCGCCGCCGATCTCGGTCGGGACAACCTTGATCTTCGAGATCGGGTGCTTCAGCACCTGGACGAGTTGATCGCGGACCGGGAACGCACCCTGCGTGCTGCCCCAGACGGTGATCGAGTCGTCGGCGCTCCAGAGCGCCGTGGCGTTGTGCGGTTCGATGTATCCCTGATGCACCGTCGCGGTGGTGACTTCTCGCTCGATGATGATGTCCGCCTCGGCGAATCCCTTCTCGATGTCCCCGAGTTCGTGACGGAAATGCTGAGCGATGTTGCTCTTCTTACCCGTGTCTTTGCCGAACTCCTGGGTCGTCACGTTATCGTGGAGCAGTGGGGCGGAGTCCTTCATCGCCTCCCGCACATCGAGCACGGCCGGCAGGATCTCCCACTCGATGTCGATGAGTTTGAGCGCCTCCTCGGCCACGTGTGGGCTGTTCGCCGCGACCGCCGCGACGGGGTGGCCCCGATAGAGCACCTTGTCGGTCGCCATCACGTTGTCGCTGAGGTGCTTCAGATTGACGTTCCCCTCGCCGAGGTCCTGCCAGCGATCGTCGGCCTCGGGGAAGTCCTTCCCGGTGATGACGGCCCGAACGCCCGGAAGCGCCGCGGCGCGTGACGTATCGATCTTCCTGATGCGCGCGTGGGCGTGGGGGCTGCGCAACACCCGGCCGTGGATCAACCCGGCGATCTTGAAATCGGCGCCGTACACGGCGCGGCCCACGACCTTATCCACACCATCGTGACGGATCGGCCGGGTGCCGACGACGCGATAGTGCGTCGTGGCGAGAACCTGGTTGGAGCGGCTCAAGCGATCGGCGGTCCTCATGACTTTCCTCCCTCCAGGCGCTCGGACGCGTCGAGCACCGCGCGCACGATCTTGTCGTAGCCCGTGCACCGACACAGGTTGCCCGACAGCCAGAAGCGGACACGCTCCTCGCTCGGCCGCGGCTCCCGCTCCAGGAGCGCCTTCGCGGATACGAGGAAGCCCGGTGTGCAGATGCCGCATTGCAGGGCGGCGTTCTCCAGGAACGCCTGCTGCAGGGCGTGCAGTTCACCGCTCTTCGCGATGCCCTCCACGGTCTCGATCGTGGTGCCCTGGGCCTCGACACCCAGGACCAGACACGAATTGCAGATGCGCCCATCGATTCGCACGATGCACGCGCCGCAGTTCCCGTCGTTGCACCCTTCCTTCGCGCCGGTCAGGCCGAGGACGTCGCGCAGGGTCTCGAGCAGGCTCTGCCGCGGCTCGACGAGGAAGTCCATCTCCTCGCCATTGATCGTTGCCTGGACGCGGACGCGCGAGCTAGTGGCTGGCATGGACGACCTCCCCTCGTGCCCGGGCGAGCGCGCCCTGCACGACCCGTTTCGTGAACACACCGACGAGGTGGCGCCGCTGAGCGGCCGAACCTCGCATATCGCTGATCGGACGGGCGGCTGACTGCGCGGCCTCCGCGGCGCGGGCGAGAGCAGCCTCGCCGCCATCGGTGCCCACCAGAGCCGCGCCGGCCGCGGCCACGTACAACGGTGTCGGGGCGACCGATGCCAGCGCCACGCGGGCTGCCACGATCGTGCGTCGGTCCGCCGCCAGCTGGACCGAAGCGCCGACGCCGACGACCGCGATGTCCATCTCGTAACGAGGGATGAAGCGCTGATAGTGCGCGCCGCTGTGTGCGGCCGGGGCGGGAATCTCCAGTTCGACGAGGATCTCCCCGGGTGTCAAACAGGTGCGCCCGGGCGCAGTGCAGAAGTTCTCCGCGGCGACCCTTCGCTCGCCCGCCGGCCCCCGCACGACCGCGACCGCCCCGAGCGCGATGAGCGTGGGGATCGTGTCGCCACTCGGCGCCGCGTTACAGAGATTACCGCCCAGGCTGGCACGTCCCTGGATCGCGATGCCGCCCACGATCGACGCCGAGTCGACAAGACCCGCGTAATGGGTCTTGACATCGGGGTGGTCGTAGATGCGGTAGCACGGCACCGCCGCCCCCACCCGCAGGCCCTTCGCGTCGTAGGTCAGGCGGTTGAGCTCCGGAATTCCTTTGAGATCGATCACCAGGTCGGGATCGAGGCGTCCGACGCGCAGCTGGACCAGCAGGTCGGTCCCACCGGCGAAAGGCCGCGCCCGGCCGTTGCTGCCGGCGAGGGCGGCGATCGCCGCGTCCAGCGTCGTCGGCGCGGCGTACGCGAAGTCCCTCACGAGTTTTCCTCCGTCACGCGCCAGGCGAGTTCGGCGCCATGATATCCTGCCCCGGCTATCTCGCCGGCGAGGTAACGAGGGCCGTGCAACTCTCTGGAAAGGCCCACATCTCGGCACCGCGTGCCGATGTGTGGTCGGCCCTGCTCGATCCCGATGTCCTGAGTGCCTGCCTGCCGGGCTGCGAGGCGCTGACGCCCACCGGGCCCGACGCCTACGAGGCGTCGGTGGTGCTTGGTCTGGCCGGCATTAAGGGGAAGTACCACGGTCGTGTGCGCATCACCGATCGGGTCGAGGAGGTGGGATATCGCCTCGCCGTGGAGGGGGCGGGTGGCGGGAATCGCATCAAAGGCGATGCCGTGATCGAACTGCGCGACGGCGCTCGCGGCGGGACCGACGTCCATTACGAGGGCGAAGCACAGATCGCCGGAACGCTGGCCGTGGTAGGCCAGCGACTCCTCCAGCCCGCCGCGAAGTCCATGACCGAGAAGTTCTTCGCGTCCATCGGGACGCAGGTGCGCAAACGTGTCGCTGAAGGGAGGCGTGCATGACGAAATCCATCGCCGTGACTGTCAATGGCACCGAGTACCGACGGCAGGTCGAGCCGAGGCTCTTGCTCGTGCACTTTCTGCGGGATGTCCTCGGACTCACCGGGACCCACGTAGGCTGCGATACCAGCCAGTGTGGCGCCTGTACTGTGATCGTCAACGGGGAGATCGCGAAATCCTGCACGATCTTCGCCATCCAGGCCGATGGCGCGGTCATCCGCACGATCGAGGGGCTCTCCCGCGATGGCAAGCTGCACCCGATCCAGATCGGCTTCTGGGAGGAGCACGGCCTTCAGTGCGGCTTCTGCACGCCGGGGATGATCATCGCCGCCTGGGGACTCCTGAAGCACAACCCCGATCCGACCGAGGAGCAGATCCGCCACGGGCTCGACGGGAACCTCTGTCGATGCACCGGGTATCAGCACATCGTCAACGCGATCAAGCACGCCGCGAAGATCGACTCGCCGGCGGACTACGTGCTCGATGGCCCGGCGCCCCGCGGCGGGAGGAAGTAGATGGCCGTATCGAAGATGGTCGGCGCCCGCGTCAAGCGGGTGGAGGATCCGCGCCTCATCACCGGCGCCGGAACCTACGTCGACGATATCCGCATGGTCGATATGCTCTACGGCGCGGTCGTTCGCAGTCCGATCGCCCACGGGCGGATCCGCGGCATCGACACGAAAGCCGCCCGCGAACAACCTGGCGTCGTCGCCGTCTATTCGGCAAAGGACCTGCAGTTCGCGGCGCCCTTGCCGAACGCGTGGAACCTGACCGGCATCCGCGTCACCCGGCACGATCCGCTCGCGACCGACCGAGTGCGGATGGTCGGCGATGGCGTCGCCTTCGTCGTCGCGGAGACCCGCTATGGCGCGCGGGACGCCGCCGATCTGGTCGAGGTCGACTACGCCGAACTGAAGGCGGTCTCGGATCCGGAGCGTGCGCTGCGGAAGGGTGCGCCGAACGTCTGGGATAACGCGCCCGGCAACGAGGCGTACCGCACCGAGGTCGGCGACCGGGCCGCGGTCGAAGCCGCGTTCGCCAGCGCCTACAAGACCGTCAGCCTCCGGGTCGTGAACCAGCGTCTGGTCCCCACGCCGATGGAGACGCGCGGCGTCGTCGCGCGGTGGGATCGCGGGATGGAGCAACTCACGGTCTGGTCCTCAAGCCAGATCCCGCATCTGCTCAAGACAAACATCGCCCTGGTGCTCGGCCTGCCGGAGCAGAAGGTCCGCGTCATCGTCCCTGAGGTCGGGGGCGGTTTCGGCTGCAAGCTCAACATCTACGCCGAGGAGATCCTCGCCGCGCGCGCGGCGATGCTGCTCAACCGGCCCGTGAAGTGGATCGAGGAGCGGCGCGAGAGCTTCGCATCCACGATCCACGGTCGCGGCCACGTGCACTACGTCGAGATGGCGCTGAGCCAGGATGGCAAGATCCTGGGCCTTCGCAATCGCTTCATCGCCGACCTGGGAGCCTATGCCCAGGTCAACACCGAGGCGATCCCGACGCTGGCCAACCTCGTGCTCTCCGGCGTGTACGACATGGGCGCGATCCACAGCGAACTCATCGCGGTCTACACCAACCTTCCGCCGACCGATGCCTATCGCGGCGCGGGGCGGCCGGAAGGCGTGCACGCCGTCGAACGGATCATCAATGCCGCCGCGCACGCACTCAGCATGGACCCCGCGGAGATCCGCCGCCGCAATCTGATCGCGAAGGATCGGTTCCCGTTCACCGCCAAGACCGGAGTGACTTATGACTCCGGCGACTACGAACCCAACCTCGATCTGGCGCTCAACGTCTCGAAATACGCCGAACTGCGGGCGGAGCAGGCGCGGGTCAACGCGGGCGGTACCCATCTCATGGGCGTCGGCGTGGCCATGTACATCGAACTCTCTGGCTTCAATCCCTCCGGCGCCGGTGGCGGCATCGGCTGGGAGAGCGGCACGGTGCGGTTCGAGCCGACCGGCAAGGTCACGATCTATACCGGCGTCTCGCCCCACGGCCAGGGGCAGGAGACGACGTTCGCCCAGATCGCCGCCGATGAACTGGGGGTGCCCTTCGAGGACATCACCGTCCTGCACGGCGATACCCAGATGGTCCAGTACGGGATGGGCACCTACGGCTCCCGCGGCACCGCGGTCGGCGGCGCTGCCCTGGTGAAGGCGATCGACCGAGTCAAGGAGAAGGCGAAGCGGATCGCCGCGCTTCTCCTCGAGGCCTCGCCCGACGACATCGTGTACGACCAGGGGCGGCTCTACGTGGGTGGAGTTCCCGGTCGCGCGGTCACGGTCCAGGAGGTGGCGGGAACCGCTTACCTCCACGTCGACAAACTGAAGAATGAGATCGATCCCGGCCTGGAGGCGACCGCGACCTTCGACCCGACCAACTTCACCTGGCCGTACGGCACCTACATCGCCGTCGTCATCATCGACCGCGAGACCGGCGAGGTGAAACTCCGCGATCTCTTCGCGATCGACGATGTCGGCCGCGTCATCTCGCCGCTGCTCGTGGCCGGTCAGGTGCACGGCGGGATCGCCCAGGGGGTCGGCCAGGCGCTGTTCGAGGGAGCGCAGTACGACGAGAATGGACAGCCTCTGACAGGTTCGCTCATGGACTACGCGCTTCCCATCGCGTCGGAACTGCCGACCTACGTGCTCGCCGCGACCGAGACGCCCACGCCGGTCAATCCGCTCGGCGCCAAGGGTGTCGGTGAGGCCGGGACGATCGGCGCGACGCCGGCGGTGGCCAACGCTGTCGTCGATGCCCTGCAGCAGTTCGGCATCGACGAGGTGGAGATGCCCATCACCTCGGAGCGGATATGGCGGGCGCTCCATCCCGCGACTCAGACAAAGAAGGGAGGCCGGCGATGATCCCGGTCGCGTTCGACTATGAAGCCCCGGCGACGGTCGCTGAGGCGCTGAAACTGCTCAGCCGGCTCGGCGATCGAGCGAAGGTCGTCGCCGGCGGCCACAGCCTGATCCCCACGATGAAACTGCGGCTCGCCCAGCCCGAAGTGCTCATCGACATCAGTCGGATCGACGAACTGCGAAGCATCACGTCGGAGGGCGATCGACTGGTCCTGGGCGCCCTGGCGACCCACGCTCAGGTGGCATCGAGCGACCTCGTCCGCAGGCAGGCTCCCCTGCTCGCCGAGGTGGCGGGGATCATCGGCGACCCGCAGGTCCGCAACCGCGGCACCATTGGAGGATCGCTCGCCCACGCCGATCCGGCGGCGGACTATCCCGCCGCCGCGCTTGCCCTCGATGTCGAGGTCGTCGCGCGCGGCCCCCGAAGCGAGCGGACCATTCCGATCACCCGGTTCTTCCGCTCGCTGCTCACCACCGCGCTTCGGCCGAACGAGTTGATCGTGGCCGTGCGCGTGCCCAGGGCGGCGCGCGGCCAGGGAGGGGCGTACCTGAAACTCGCGAACAAGGCGTCGCACTATGCGGTGGTGGGTGTCGCGGCTTCGGTGCAGGTCAGCCGGGGGAAGATCTCCGCGATCGCCATCGGTGTGACCGGCGCCGGGAGTACGCCGCGACGCGCCGCCAGGGTCGAGCGCGCGCTGCTCGGCGAGGTACCGGACGCGGCGACCGTCGAGCGGGCATCGGCCAGCGCCGCGGACGGGCTGGATCTTCTGTCCGATATCCACGGATCGTCCGAATACCGGGCGCACATCACGCGTGTGTACACCCTCCGGGCGATCGATGCCGCTCTGGGCCGCGCGGGGGTGGCCCGGGCCGCCTGACCGAGGATCGGGGATCGTGGCCCTGAGCCGGCCACGATCCCTAAAGATCTGGCTCTTCGATCGACTCGTTGGCGCGGAGGCGTCGCTGGAATCGGTCGCGCAGCCGATCGGACATACGGGGTGCCGGGCCCTCCCGCCGTGTGTTGACGATCTCGGCCATGATCGACACCGCGATCTCCGCCGGCGTCTCCGCGCCGATATCCACACCGATGGGCGCGTGCACCCGGCCGAGCAGGTCGGCCGCTACACCCTCATCGTGAAGGAGCTTGAACACCGCCCAGACGCGTCGCTGCGCGCCGATCATCCCGATGTAGGCCGATGGGCGATGGATCAGATGACGGAGGGCGAACACATCGTGGGCGTGCGCTCTTGTTACCAGGACCAGGTAGGTTCGCGAATCGACAGCGAGTCGCTGGACCGCCGTCTCGACATCTTCGACGATCACTTCGGCTTCGGGGAACCGCTCGCGGTTCGCAAAGGTCGCCCGATCGTCGATCACGGTGACGCGGAAGTCGCAGAGATGGGCGATGCGCGCCAGCGGTTGAGCGATGTGCCCCGCGCCGAGGATGACGATGCGAGGTGGTGGCGCGTGTGGCTCCAGGAGGATATCGACCGTCGCCGCGTCTGGCTCGGGGCCGAGGGGATAGGTCGCGGTCGTGGGCTCCTCCCTGGCGAGCGCCGCGACCGCGGCGGGCGCGACACGATCGTCCAGCGCGGTTGAACCAAGCGAGCCGACGCGCTCGCCGTCCCATCGAACGAGCATCTTCGCGCCCACCGGGATCGGGCTTGCCCGGCGCCGCTCGATCACCGTCGCCAGCGTAACCGGAGTGCTGCTCTCGAGCGCGGGAAGGAGCGCCAGTTCGGCAGCCGCACCGGGGCCGAGCGCCCCGCCGCGCAACAGGCCAGTCTGATCCGGCCCCCACGACTCCACGAAGACATCAAGAGTGCCGCCGCACACGCCCTCGGACTTGATGTCGATCTCTTCGGTCAATTCGACGTGGACCATGCGGGCGCGGCCGTCGGCGATCACATCCAGCGCGGTTCGCCACACCTCCGCCTCACCGCAACCGCCGCCGACCGTGCCGAGCGCCTCGCCCGCGGACCGAATGATCATCTTCGCGCCGACTTCCCGTGGCGTGGAACCGCGCGTGCGCGCGATCGTCGCCACCGCGACGCGCTGGCCCTCGGCGGCGACCTCGTCGATCCGACGGTAGAAGTTGCCGAGATCCTCACTCATGGTCGTCGAGGATACCAGAGCCGTGCGGCAGTGCCGTGCATAACGGCGCCATCGCCGATGCCTCGCGCCCTACTCCGTGCCCGGCTGTCCACCGGGCGCGACGGCACGCCCGGGCGCGCGGGTCACCGCCCGTAGATTGCGAGCCAGTCGCGAACGATCGAGCGGATGTAATTGTGATCCGCCTCGATGGCGGAGAGCGGGTCGCCGGGTCCAGCGCCCGACTCGATGCTCACCCACCCGTCGAACCCGGCACGGTGCATCGCGCTCACCGCCCACCGGTAGTCGATGTCGCCGTCGCGCATCGAGGCGCGCTGGCTCACGTAACGACCGGCTGTCGCATCGTAGTGGCGCGTGCAACTCTTGACGTGCCAGAGATTGGTGTGCGCGGCCATGGCCAGCAGGGCATCGCGCCAGTTCTCCGTGGCGTACGGGACGCGGTAGCCGTTCTGCAGATCCGGATTGACTCCCACGTTATCCCGGTCGATCAGGTCGAGCAGTTTGAGCGCGAAGATGGAGCGATCGATCATCCCGTCGTCGTGCAGTTCGATGCTCAGTTCGACGTTCGCCTGCGCGGCACGGTCCGCCAGGCGCTGGAGCTTCTCCGCGGCAAGTCTCCAGTCGTCCTCGGTGTAATCGTCGCCTCTACGGAGGCGGGTCTGCCGGTCGGCTCGCTCGGCATCGGTCATCTGGGCGGGGAACGGATCCGAGAGCGCGACGTTCAGGTAACGCGCGCCCAGGATGGTTGCGACCTCGACGGCCCGAAGGAGCTTCCGTTCGTTCGCGGCCGCGTCCGGGTGGCCGACGACGGAGCACCGATAGGGGTTGAGCGCGCAACAGTCGAGATCGAGGCCATCGAGCTGAGCGCGGAACTCGTGGAGGTCATCGTCCGTCATCGCGTGCCAGTTCATCCAGCTATCCGCGAGGTCGATACCGTCGAATCCGTTGAGGCGCGTCCAGAGCAGGAACGGCGCGCGCTCGTCCGCGGTGGGCACGTAGGAGAAGATCGGATGGGGATAGTTCCATCCGGTGAGAATGGTCGTCGCGAGTGCGAACTTCACCTGACCGATGGCTCCGAACGATGAATGGGGAGGCTATCCTATCACCCGCGCGCGCAGGTTCGACCCCACTGGTCGCATCGGGCGCCGAGTCTTCCCCGGGGAGTGGGCCGCGCGTGCGCATCGTCGATCTGACCCTGCCATTCGACCCGACGAATCCGCGCGTCTCCTTCGCACCGCACCGGGATATCCTGGTCGATGGGTGGCGAATCACCAGGGTGACCTTCGACACACACGCCGGGACCCATCTCGATGCGCCGAGTCACCAGCTGGTCGACGGCCCGCCCCTGCAGAGCATCGATCTCGCCCGCTGCGTCGGTCCGGCGTTCGTCTGTGACCTCCGGCACATCTTGCCTCGCGAGACGATCGAGATCGAGGACTTCGCGCCGTGGGAGAGCGCGATCGCGCCCGGTGCGAGAGTCCTCTACCGCACCGACTGGACCGCGCGCGTCGGCGAGCCAGGCTACCGTGAGAGATTCCCCTGCCCGTCGGTCGCCTGCGCGCGGTGGCTTGCCGACCGCGGTATCGCTCTGCTCGGCATGGACACCCCCTCAGTCGGACCGGTCTACCGCACGCCCGCGGAAGTGATCGCCGTCCACGAGCCACTCTTGCGCCGTGGCGTCGTCATCCTGGAGGAGTTGGCTCCGCTCGCCGTCCTGGCTGACGCGCCGTTCCAGATCGTCGCGCTGCCGCTCGCGCTGACCGACCTCGACGGATCGCCGGTGCGCGCCGTCGCGCTGGTGCAGGACTGATGCGGCTCGCGGCATCGGGCGAGGTGTTCCCGCCGCGCATCTCCGCGTTCACCGCCGCGCACGCGGCGCGCGTGCGGGAACTCGGCTTCACCGGGTGCTTCACCCGGTTCGATCTCGATGATCCCTTCGCGACGACCGAATCGGACGTGCGCCGCGTCCGGGCGATCCTGGATGACCACGGGCTCGAGATGGTTCAGGCGATCGGGTATCGCCCGCCTCTGATCCATCCGGATGACAGCGTGCGCCAGCAGGGCATCCGTGTGCTTCGGCGCGCGCTGTGGATCGCGGGAGGCCTGCGCGCGCACTCCTGCCACACCGGCCCGGGGAGTCTGGCGCAGGCCGGCATCACGCGGGCCGACTGGGTGCGCTCCGGCGCCTGGAACCCGCACCCGGGAAACTGGGATCCCGCCTGCGTCGACCGGCTCGTCGATAGCCTCCGCGCATGTGCCGGCGCCGCCGAGGACAGCGGCACAAGGATCGGTCTGGAGGGGCACGTCCTCGTGACGCTCGACTCGGCGGAAACGATGCGCGATGTGATCGACGCGGTCGGGTCGCCGGCGGTCGGCTGCGACCTCGATCCGGTCAACTGGCTGCGCCTGGAATCCGTCTATCGGAGCGGCGAGGCGATCGATCGCATGGTGGACATCCTCGGCCCGCGACGCATCCTCAACGCGCATTCGAAGGACGTGGTGGTCCAACCGCGCCTCGTGACCCATATCGAGGAGTGCCCGACCGGCCAGGGCATCCTCGATCACGATCGGCTCATCCTGCGGATGGAGGAGATCGGCCCCGAGCGGTACTTCGTGCTCGAACATGCCGCGGAGGCGGACCTCATCACGGGCCGCGCTTTCCTGCTGGCGCGCGCTGCCGCGCTGGGCGTACGGGTCTGGTAAGCGCGCGGCGAGGATCGGGGACCGGCGTCGTCCGGGCTGACGGTGGCTCATCCCGCAGGTGATAGGATGGGCGAAGGCGCAAACAGACCTGAGAGGAGCGAGAGATGCCAGCCAAATATCGAGTCGCGGTAATCGGCGTCGCCCACATGCACGTCAACGAGTTGATGCGTCGCTTCGCCGAGCATCCGCAGTGCGAGATGGTCGCGATCGCCGATACCGTTCCCGAGGTCCCCGAGATCAATGTGACGTCGGCGTCGAGCCGCGCGCACACGATCAAGACGGCGCTGGGCGAGATCGGCGTGAAGAAGCAGTACGCCGACTGGCGCGAACTGCTCGACAAGGAGCGGCCCAACATCGTCATCAACAACTCCGAGAACAGCCTCCACGGCGAGATCGTCGAGGCGAGCGCGAATCACGGCGCGCATGTGATGGTCGAGAAGCCGATGGCCGACACGCAGTTCGCGGCGCTCCGTATGGTGCGGGCGGCGCGCGCGAACAAGACCGCACTCGCCGTCAACTGGCCTAGCACATGGTCGGGCGCGATGCGGGCGATGAAGCGGTTGCTCGACGAGGGCGCGATCGGTCGCCTCTGGCAGGTGACCACCCGGTACGGGTCGCTCGGGCCACTGTCCTACGGATCCACACATCCCGGTGTGAAGGCCCCGACCGCGATGTTCACCGACGATGAGAAGGCCGCCACCTGGTGGCATCGGGCCAACAACGGCGGTGGCGCGCTCCTCGACTACTGCTGCTATGGCGCGAACCTCTCCCGCTGGTACTTCGGCACCGCGCCGGAGGCCGCGTTCGGGATGAAGATGAACGCGAACAGCCACTTCGGATCGGCGGATGACAACGCCGCCCTCACGGTCCGCTTCCCGAACGGGATGGCGGTCCTGGTCGCGACCTGGAGCACGGTCGACCACCTGATTCCGACCGGTCCGGTCCTCTACGGCACATCGGGCACGATGCGCACGGAGGGACGCGCTAACGAGGCGCACGTCCTCCTTGTGCAGGGTAAGGGCGAGCAGCCGAAGGTCGTACCCGGCGACAGGTTTCCGGCCGGTCGCGCCACGCTGGCGGAGGAGTTCATCCACCACATCGAGACGGGCGAGCCGCTCCACCCGACGATGGACGCGGACTTCAACCTCGAGGCGATGTCGATCCTCGACGCCGGTATCCGCTCCCACCACAGCGGCAAGATGGAGTCGTGCCGATCGATGCTCTGGGAAGTCGGAGCCTGAACGCGCGCTGCCCGGCGTGCGCGCGAACGCACGCCGGGCCTCACGCCCCCGGAGGGTGATAGGTGGAGTACCGGTTCGAAGATGCCTACCCGCTCTTCCGGCGCCTCGTGCCGATGCTCGACCGTATCGCCACCGGCTTCACCTTCACCGAGGGACCTGTCTGGCGTGGTGACGATCTGCTGTTCTCCGACATCCCGAACAGCCGCACGGTGCGGTACCGCGGGCTCCGGGAGGGACCGGAGATCACCACGTTCCGCGCACCTTCCGGCAACGCCAATGGCCTGACGCTCGATCTCCAGGACGAAGTGCTCGCCTGCGAGCACTCGGGCCGCCGTGTCTCCCGCATCCGCCGCGATGGTTCGGTGGAGACGGTCGTCGATCGATATCAGGGCAAGCGCCTGAACTCGCCCAACGACGTGGTCGTGCGGACCGACGGTGCGATCTTCTTCACCGATCCGCCGTACGGTCTCCCACGCCAGACCGAGGGCAAGGAGCTGCCGTGCAACGGGGTCTACAGGGTCGACCCGGCCGGTGCGGTGACGCTCCTCGTCGACGACTTCGAGCGCCCGAACGGCCTGGCGTTCTCGCCGGACGAGCGCGTGCTCTACATCGACGACTCGGCGCGCGCGCACATCCGCGCTTTCGACGTCTCTTCCGACGGCTCCCTCTCCAACGGGCGGGTCTGGGCGGAGATGAAAGGGGGACCGGGCGAGCGGGGTGTCCCCGACGGCATGAAGGTGGACGTCGAGGGGAACGTGTACTGCACCGGCGCCGGCGGGGTCTGGATCTTCGCCGCGAACGGCCGGTACCTGGGTCGCATCCATATGCCCGAGGTGACTGCCAATCTGGCCTGGGGTGGCGAGGACGATCGGACGCTCTACCTCACCGCGACGACGAGCGTGTATCGCATCCGTCTCGCCGTCCCGGGTATCCCGGTCGGCTCACGGCGGCGCTGATCCGTCCGGATCCGTCCACACGAACGAGGGGCCGATCGCCGCCAGGAGTGCGGCATTCGTCGCGACCCGCACCGCCTCGACCGAGCATCGCCTGAGGTCCGCGATCCCGCGCGCGACACCCACGACGTCGGCCGGCTCGGTCGTGCGGCCCGGCAGCGGATACGTATCCGTCTCGATCGTGAGGCGGTCCAGAGGGATCGTCGTCGCGACCGCCTCGCGCAGCGGCCCGTTCTCCGGACGGAGCACGGGACGACCGACCGAGATCCAGAGTCCGGCATCGAGGATCGTGCGGACGAGCGCCGGGCCTCCGGTGAAGTAGTGAAGGATCGCCCGCACGCCGGCGGCCGCGACGCGGTCGACCGCCCACCCCATGGCATCGGTGCCACGAAGATGGAGGTTCAGCGGCCGGTCGTGCGCCGCGGCGATTTCGATGAAGCGCTCCAGGAGTGCCCTCTGCGCCGCCAGACCGACCGGACCGGTTTCGTCCAGGCCGACCTCGCCGATGAACGGCGCGAGCGGATCCAGGATCATCCGCTCCATCGCGGCCATCTCGCCGTCGGTGGGGAGGCGCGTCGAGGCGGGATGCCAGCCCACACCCGGATGGATCCGCGGCCAGTCCGGTCGATGGCGCGACGCCAGCGCCAGATCGATCGCCGTTGCGGCCGCGGCGACGTCATTCGCGACCGCGAGCACCACAGCGATGCCGGCGGCGCGTGCGCGGCGAAGCAGTGCGTCGCGCTCCGCCGCCCCGTAACCCTCGAGGTGGACGTGCGCGTCGGCGAACCCGGTCAGAGGATCAGGCGTCGGATGTCCTCCGCGCGCCCGCGCAGGATACGACCCGAGGTCGGATACGACGGGGGACGAGGCCATCGGGCACCCGACGCGGTGAGGAGCGCCACGATCGCGGCGTCGCGCCGCAGTCGCCCCTCGGCGACCAGCGCCCCGGCCGCGGCGACGCTTGCCGCCGAGGCCACATCGACGAGCAGGCCCTCGTCGGCCAGCCACGCCGCCGCCCGCAGGATCGCGTCATCGGTCACGGCGATCGCGTCGCCGCCGACCTCCTGCATCACGCGGCGCGATAGCTGACTCGATTCCCGCTCGCGGATGGAGAGCGCGATCGAGGGCGGGGTCTCGCCCAGGTCCGGCACGACGTCCTCGCCGGCGGCGGTCGCACGGACGAGCGGATCGGCACCGACGGGCTGCGTGGCGATGATCCTTGGCGGGCGATCGAGCGCGCCGACCGCGACGAGATCCTGGTAGCCGCGCGCGACCCCTGCGTACCCATCGCCCGCGCCCACCGGGACGATGAAGGCGTCGACCTCGCGCGGCGCATCGCGCGCGACCTCGTAGGCGATGGTGCGGTACCCCTCGATGCCGTAGGGGTTGGGGATCGGGAACGGCGCCAGGCAGGTCGCGGGGAACCAGCCGTCGGCGAAGAGGCTCTCCATGAGGTCGTCGCGCTCGCTCGCCGGAACGCGGCCGACCGTCGCCCCGAGGACCGCGCACGCCTCCGCGAACGGCGCGGGGGCCTCCTCGTGGAGGAGCACCACACAGGCCAGGCGCGCCCGCCGCGCGTAGGTCGCGCAGGCGACACCGTGATTTCCGGTCGAGACGCAGAACACGCCGCGAAACCCCAGGTGCAGGGCGACCGAGATCGAGACCGCCTGAAACCGATCCTTGAAGGAACCGGACGGGTTCGTCCCCTCGAACTTGAGCAGCAGGTTCTCCAGACCCAGCGCCGGGCCGGCGACCCGTGAGGGCAGGAGCGGCGTATCGCCTTCACCCAGGGTGATGGCACTGGAGCCGACCGCGGGCAGCAGATCGCCCCAGGACCAGATCCCGGATCCGGCGCGTCCACCACGGACGAGATCGCGCAGGCGCCCGTCGGGCGACCGTTCGTAACTGAAGGTTCCCGGGCGCCCGCAGGTGGCGCACCAGAAGGCGCGGCCTGGAGCGGACCGACTGCCGCAGCGGCCGCAGACGAGGGCAGGCTCAGTGCCCGACCGCGACACCGTCACGCCGGGGATCGGCACCGCCGATGCGCGCGCCGCTCTCAGGATCGATCGAGACACCCTGCCCACCGCCGACCGCGGCGGTCCACTCGGCCAGACGGGTCACGCGGTGTCCTCGCGCCTCCAGTCCGGCGAGTGTCTCCGCCGGGTAGCGTGATTCGATCATGATCTCCGCGCCGTTGTTCGCGGCCATCGGACGCTCCTCGGTGAGCATCCGCGCGTCGTCGCCGGTGGGCACGATCGCGCGCATGCGCGGCATGTCGATCGCCTCCTGCGTGTTCATCCCGAAGTCGATCCAGTTCGAGAGCATCTGCGCGGTGGTCTGCAGGATGCCGTAGCCTCCGGGAGTGCCGATCGCGAGCGCCAGTCGGCCGTCGCGACGAACGTGGGCCGGAGCCAGGCACATCGCGCTCCGCCGGTTCGGTCCGATCACGTTCGGGCTCTCGGGATCGAGGTCGAACCACGCCGAAAAGTTGTTGAGGAACACGCCGGTGCCCCCGACGCACATGCCGGACCCAAATCCGCCACCCAGGCTCTGGGTGACCGTCACGGCGTTGCCCCACCGATCGACGACCGAGAACGACGTGGTCTGCTCATGGAGCAGTCGATTCGGGTCGCCCGACTTGATGGCGGCCGGATCCTCGTACGGATGCCAGCGGTCGCCACGGCTGGGCCTGGCCCTGGCCATGTCGACCTCCCGCCGGCGGATCGCCGCGTACCGCTCGTCGAGCAGGCCGGCGACGGGGTAGTCCTCTCGCACCATGTAGTGCGTGCGGTCGGCCACCGCGACCTTGATCGCCTCGGCCATCAGGTGCACGTGATCGATTGAGCCGTGGCCCATCGCCGCCACATCCCATCCCTCGAGGATGCCGAGCGTCTGAAGGTACTGGATGCCGCAGCAGGGCGGCGGGAGCGTCGCGACCTCGTAGCCGCGATAGGTCGTGCGGATCGGTTCGAGCCAGAGCGGCCGGTAGGAGGCCATGTCCTCATAAGTGAGGACTCCGCCGCGCTTCTGGACGTCGTCGGCAATCGCTCGCGCGATGGGGCCGCGATAGAAGGGCTCCATGCCACCTTCCACGACGGTCCGGAAGGTGCGTGCGAGTTCGCGCTGGCGAATGATCTCGCCCACCCTCGGCGGTCGTCCATGCGGCGCGAAGTTCGCCTCCCCCGCGTCGTCCATGATCGGGAGATTCGACGTGATGAACTCGACGTTCTTCGGCGTGACCGGCCACCCGGACTCGGCGTACTCGATCGCCGGGGCAAAGACCCGGGCGCGGCCCATGGTCCCGTGGGTTTCGAGCGCGGTGAGCCACCCGGCGCAGTTGCCGGGCACCAGGGGCGAGAGCGGGCCGCTGCTCAGGTGCCGATGGTTCGCCCGATACAGTTCCGGCCGGGCCCCCGCCGGCGAATGGCTGGCGTAGTCGATCGCGCGCTGCCGCCCGTCCGCCAGGGTGATCATCATCAGGCCGACCCCCCCGATGCCGGACATGTACGGTTCGACGACATTGAGCGATGCCGCGACCGCCACGGCGGCATCGATCGCGTTGCCGCCATCGAGGAGCATGCGCAGGCCGGAGATCGCGGCGATCGGGTGCGCTGCGGCGACGACGCCGTGGGGTGCGACGACCGGAGGTCGGCTCGATGCCATCGGTTCAGTCCTCCTGCATGGGACGCCTCATAACTCAGGCACGACCTGAGGCACCCGCGAACACCTCGGGGTTGACGCAGAACGCGACGCGCCCGCCGCGCAGCGCCTCGACCACGCTCCGGCACGCCATGGCGCCCGCGGCCGCGTTCGCCTCCTCACTTCCGCCGGCGACGTGCGGCGAGAGGATGACGTTGCGCGCCCGCAGGATCGGGTGGTCGGTGGGCGGTTCCTTCGGGAAGACATCGAGCGCCGCGCCGGCGATGCGCCCTTCGTTCAGCGCCACCACCAGCGCGTCCAGATCGATCAACTCACCCCGGGCGGTATTGACGAGGTAGGCGGAACTCTTCATCTGCGCGAGGCGCGCGGCATTGACGAGTTGCCGTGTCGCGGGCATCAGCGGAGCGTGGAGGGTCACGTAATCGGCGGAGGCGAACAGTTCATCCAGATCGACATAACGGACGCCGAGTTCCGCGGCCCACCGCGCGTCTTGCTGCACGTCGTACGCCAGGACGGTCATATCGAATCCCCGGGCGCGCCGGGCCACCCCCTTGCCGATCGCACCAGCGCCGACGATGCCGATCGTCTTCCGCCACACGTCCGGGCCTGGCTCCCGTCGCCATTCTCCTGCCGCGGTGGAGATGTGATGTCCGACGATCCGGCGCGCCGAGGCGAGGATGAGGCCAAAGGCGTAATCGGCCACCGCGTCCTGGTTCGTTCCCGGCGTGGTGCCCACCTGGATGCCGCGTTCGGTGGCGACCGCGAGGTCGACGGTATCGTAGCCGACGCCGACCCGGCAGATGACCTTCAGATCGGTCGCCGCGCGGAGCACGGGCGCCGAGTAGTTGTCACTCCCCGCCACGACGCCGTGGATGCCCGCGAGGTGGCCGATCATGTCGTCGGCGGTGCGAGGGCGCGGACTCCGCCGCACGACGACCTCCACCCCCGCGTCGCGCAGGATCTGGAAGGAGGGGTCGTCCTCGCGCATGAGCCAGGACGTAACGAGAACCCGCTGTGGCACGGCGCGGCATTATAGGGTCGCCCGCTGGCCCGTCCGGTCGGTCAGGCGCGGAGTCGCGCGGCCGCGAGCGAGAGCGGTATCCCCAGGGCCACGATTGCGGCGCTCGCGTAGAACGCGCCGCTGAGGCCGAGCGCGTCGCCGAGGATCCCGGCCGTGGCCGGACCTACAAACATCCCGACCGCGTACACCGCCTGGAAGACGCCCATGGCCGTGGCGCGCCGTTCCGGGTCCACCGCGCGCACGGCCTCGCTCATCAGGGAGGTCTGCGCGAACCCGCGCCCGGCGCCGCCGATCGCCTGGGAGACGATCAGGGACGTCAGGTCGCCGAGCGCCGGGACGACCGCGATGCTCGCCGCCATCAGCGCCAGGCCGCCGAGGATGAGCGTGCGCGCCGCGAGGCGATGGCCCGCGATCGCGATCCAGAGCGCCGCGATCGTCTGAAACGCGAGCGAGACGCCGGTGAGGATCCCGAGATCGGCCCGCGACGCGCCCAGCAGCGCCGCCTGGATGGGGACGAAGGCGTAGGTCGCCGCCCACGCGGCGTACTGCGACAGCGAGGCCGTGATCGAGACGAGGAGCAGCGTGGGCACGGTCATAGCCGCGACGATCGCCGCCCCGGTCGGCGGCGCGCGCGTCGGTCCGCGATGCTCGACGACGAAGAAGGTCAGGACAAAGCCGACGAAGGCGATCGCCGTCCCGCTGAAAAAGGTCATCTCCGGTCCGACCCACTCGGCCACCTGTCCGCCCACCGTGGTGCTGATGAGTGAGGACATTCCGGCGGAGAAGGAGAGAATCCCCACCGCGCGCGCGACCTGCCGGGGCGGGAAGTAGGCCGTGAAGAGGACCGTCGAGGTCACCCACGTCGCCGCCGCCACACCGACGATCCCCCGCGCGACGACCATCCACTCCGCGGTCGGCGCGAGGCCGAGGCCCAGAGCGCCCAGGCCCGCGGCCACGAATCCGATCGAGAGGAAGATCCTGCGCTGACCGGTCCGGTCGGAGAAGATGCCGAGCGGCAGGCGCAGGATCATCTGGCTGAAGCCGTATGCGCCGACCAGAAGTCCGACGATGGTGAGCGACGCCCCCAGCTCCCGGGCGTAGACCGGCAGGATCGGGACATAGACGTACATCGAGGACCAGTACAGGAAGATCACGCCGAGGAAGACGGCCACCCGACCCCACTGGATCGGCGGATCGACGGATGGTGCCCCCGAGGAGTCGAGCCGCGGATGCGTGGCTGTCACGTTCGGTCGCCGATTATCGGACTCGTCTCAGTAGGGACACTCCCGATCGAGGTGGGTCATTATCGATTGCATACAGGGTCAAATATGGCGTGCAACTGATGGGAAGCTCATGAAGCCTTCCCGTTTCACCCCGGTCGGCGAAGTGGTCGTGGTGCGGTACCGGTCAAGCCGATCCACGGCGCTGAGGATTCCTGTCGCGATACTCGCTGCGGCAGCTGGCTGCGCCCGCGCGGACGTCGGAGCATCCGTCCAGGACCGCGGGCGTCCCGCCCGCTTCTACCTGGACGTCCACGATCGCG
>CAZHZF010000008.1:0-74235 GCA_964536925.1 uncultured Dehalococcoidales bacterium
GTTCTCGACATCCTCGCCGACATACCCGGCCTCGGTCAGCGCGGTCGCGTCCGCGATGCAGAACGGCACGTCGAGGATCTTCGCCAGCGTCTGCGCGAGAAGGGTCTTACCGCACCCGGTGGGACCGATCAGGAGGATGTTGGACTTCTGCAGTTCGACATCGTCGATCTGGGCACCGGAGTTGACTCGCTTGTAGTGGTTGTACACCGCAACCGAGAGGACCTTCTTGGCCCGCTCCTGGCCGATGACGTGCTGGTCGAGCATGTCCACGATGCGCCGCGGCGTCGGGACCTTGGTGAGCGGCACCCGACTCTTGGGTTGCGGAGTCTGCTCCTCATCGATGATCTCGCGGCACAGGTCCACGCACTCATCGCAGATGTAGACGGAGCCCGGTCCGGCGATCAGGCGCCGGACATGCTCCTGACCCTTCCCACAGAAGGAGCAGTGGTACTGGCCACGCGCGCCGCCACCACGAGCGTTCGCCATCTCCCTACCCTCTCGCGCGACTCAGGTGCTGCTGGCCTCACTCTTGCCGTTCAACGAATGGGGTTCGTTCAGCCCCCTTCGGGCGGGCAGAACCTCATCGACGAGGCCGTACTCGCGGGCCTGGTCGCCAGTGAGCCAGAAATTGCGATCCGAATCGACCCGGATGCGCTCGATCGGCTGCCCGGTGTGCTTGGCGAGGATAGCGTTCAGGAGTTCGCGCAGGCGAAGGATGCGCCGCGCCTCGATCTCCATGTCGACGGCCTGACCACTGATGCCGCCGAGCGGCTGATGGATCATCACCTCGGCATTCGGGAGCGCGTAGCGCATCCCCCGGGTTCCCGAGCACAGCAACACCGCGCCGAACGACGCCGCCATCCCCAGGCAGTAGGTGTGGATGTTCGGCCGAATCGCCTGCATCGTGTCGTAGATCGCCAGTCCGGCGTGAATATGTCCGCCCGGCGAGTTGATGTACATGTGGATGTCTTTGTCCGGATCCTCGCGGTCGAGATAGAGGAGCTGCGCGACGATCACGTTGGCCACCTGATCGTCGATGGGGGTACCCAGGAAAACGATCCGCTCGCGAAGCAACAGCGAGTAGATGTCGAAAGCGCGCTCCACCCGACCGGTGTTCTCGATGACCATCGGCACGATGTTGGAGAGCGGTGTCGTCGATGCGAGGGTGCGAAACACGTCCATGAGCCACTCCGCAGGCGGGCGCCCCGCCCCTCCGGCGATTATAGAGAGCGCCCTTCGCGAGAGATCGTTTCGCGGCTGGCCCTATGCGGGGGGTGGAGAGCCTGCCGATTCGGCTAGGCTCGCACCCTCACCATCGCCCTCGGCCGGGGCAGACTCCGTGACAGCGCCCGGGAACTCGCCATCCGCGATGGCGACCAGCAGATTGACGACCTTGCGCTGCCAGATGTTGGTGTGGATCTCCTCGCGGTCTCCGGCTCGGTTGAGGGAACGCCGTGCCCGGCGACTATCGGCCTGATCGCCGAGCGTGAGGAGGATCCGATCGATCTCCTGATCGATCTCGTCGCCATCGACCTCGACTCCCTCGACCCGCCCGATCTCCCGGAGGGTCAGGAAGTGCCGCAGGTTCCGCTCGGCGTTCGGCCGCATCTCCTCACGGATCGAGTCCACAGTCTGATGCATCGCCGTCAGATACTGCTCCAGAGTGGATCCCTGTGAAGCAAGGCCACGTGAGAAGTTCGCGATGAGCCGATCGATCTCCCGGCGAATAAGGGCGGGAGGGATCTCGATCGTGGCCTGGGCGGCCGCATCGGCGACCACCGCGTTCTCGTGGGCGTGGACGGCCTCGTGCTCTAGCTGGGCCTTCAATCGATCGTGGATATCAGTACGGAGAGCTTCCAGCGTCGGGTAGTCGCCGACCGACTGCGCGAACTCATCGTTCAGCACCGGTGGGTGCGGCTCGCGCACCTCCCGAACCTCCACCTCGAAAAGGACGCTCTTCGAGCGCTGCTCCTCGACGTGCCAGTCGGCCGGAAAGGAGAGCAGAAACCGCTTCGTCGTGCCCGCCCGAGCACCGACAAGCTGCTCGTGGAACCCTGGCACCGGGTCGGTGCGCTGTGGATCGATCTCGACCGAGATGTTCCTGTCCGAGAGAACCCGCTGCCGGCCCTCGGTGGACAGAATCGGCTGGCCGGCTGCGTCGTAGAGTGTGGGTGCCGCGCCGAGATACCCATCCGCCGCGCCGACCAGACGGTCGCCCGGTCGCGCCGGCCGGTCTACGGGCACCCACTCCGTCTTCTGGTCGCGCAGCCGCTCGATCGTGGCGTTGATGCGCTCGAAAGGCACATCGACCGGCACGCGCGCGAGCCTTATCGAACGGTAATCTCCCAGCGTAACCGTCGGCTGAACCGAGACCGTCGCCTTGACGACCAGCGGATCGACCGAGACGACATCGATCTCGGGCTGATCGATCGGGACGATCCCGACCTCGGCTACAGCCTTCCGGTACGCATCCGGAATCGCACGCTCGACCGTCTCGTTCTGCAGCGCGTCGGGTCCGCCGATCATCCGCTCGACGATGTGGCGCGGTGCCTTGCCCGGCCGGAACCCCGGCACGCGGACGCGGGCCGACACACTCTGAAAAGCCCGATCGCGCGCGCGGGCGAGTTCATCGTCCTCGACCTCGATGTTGAGGACGACCTGAGCATCCGGAAGGCGCTCCGAACTGACCTTGACCATTGGTGTCGCGTTCTCCGTTCAATCAGGCAGAAATCGGGGCCCGATCTGGCCCCGAAGGGGAGCGGAAGACGGGATTCGAACCCGCGACCACCTCCTTGGCAAGGAGGTGTGCTACCACTGCACCACTTCCGCACGGTCGGCCCGCGCCTTTACTGGTCTCCGTATCCTATGGCTCCCCTCCGGGGGTGTCAAGTTCGCGCGGCGCCGTTTCGTGCCCGCACTGGCCCGCTAGCCGGTCGATTGGAGCCCCGCCGCGATCGCGTTGATGGCGTGCATCACGGTCTCCAGAAGCCGGTCGCTCGCCTGTGGCGAGGAGCTCTGGCTCCGCCATCGTCTCAGAAGTTCCACCTGCGCGACGTGGAGCGGGTCGACGTACGGATTGCGAAGTTGGATCGAGCGGGAGAGGGTCGTGGATCGCTCGAGCAGGATGCGCTGTCCCGTGATGCGGAGGATCTGCTCGATCGTGCGGGCCCGCTCCTCCTCGATGGCGACCGAGAACCTGGCGCGGAGATCACCCTCCGTCACCAGGTCCGCGTAGAGACGGGCCACCCGGCGGTCGCTCGTGCCCAGACTGATCTGCGCGTTGTCGATCGCGCTGGCGAACGCCGGCCAGGTGGAATAGACCTCCGCGGCTCGCTCTCGCTGGGCCGGGGTCAGCGCCGCAAGCGCGGATCCGAGACCGTACCAGCCAGGAAGGTTTACCCGGGCCTGCGTCCAGGCGAACACCCAGGGAATCGCACGCAGATCCTGGAGTCCGATCGCGCTGGCACCCCGCCGGCTGACCGGCCGCGACGCGATGCGTAGTTCGGCGATCTCTGGAAAGGGAGTCGCCGTGCGGAGGTAGTCGATGAACCCTCGATCGTCCACGAGATTCCGATAAGCCTCGCGGGACCGCGCCGCGATCTCCGTGGCAAGCGCTCGGTCCACTCCCTCTGGACGCTGGGTGAGTCGGGCCTGCATCGCCGCGTACGCGATCTGTTCCAGGTGTCGACGGGCTATCGCCGAATTGGCGTAGCGCGCGAAGATTACCTCGCCCTGCTCGGTGAGTTTCACCGCACCGGACTGCGCGGCCAACGGTCTCGCGGCGATCGCCCTCTCGGTCGGGCCGCCGCCGCGGCCGATCGCGCCACCGCGCCCGTGGAAGAGGCTGAGGTGCACGCCGTGCTCCCGCGCGACCGTGGTGAGGCGTTCCTGCGCCTCGTGGATGCTCCAGACCGACTGGAAGTAGCCGCCGTCCTTGTTCGAGTCGGAGTACCCGAGCATGACTTCCTGTCGCCGCTCCCACAAACGCAACTGCAGTGCATAGATATCGGTGGTGAAGAGCGTCCGCAGAATCTCGCCGCACTGATCCAGTTCGGCGATGGTCTCGAAGAGCGGAACGATCCGGATCTGGCTCCGCTCCGAGCCTGAGGTGAAATCCACAAGTCCGGCCTCGCGCGCCAGAAAGAGGACCTCGAGCACGTCCGCGGCACAGCGGGTCATGCTGATGATGTAGGTCTGGCAGCACTCCGTTCCGTAGCTCGCCTGGGCCGCGCGCATCGCCGAGAGGACGCCCAACACCTCGCTCGCCTCCGGCGGCGGCACCGCGTGCGGGAGTAACAGACGCGATCCACGCACGAACTGTTCGCGGAGCCAGGTGAGGCGTCCGCTATCGTCGAGCAGCTCGTAGCCAGCCTGCCCCGCCGCGGCGAAGAGTGAAGCGAGCGCGCGGGTGTGCGCCTCCCGGTGTTCGCGAATCTCCATCTCCGCGACACGGAACCCGCAGACGCTCACCTGGTCGATCAGGTCGCTCAGCGTACCCGTGGCGAGATCGCCCAGGCCGCACTCCACGAGAGATCGGACGATCTCCCGCAGATCGGTCATGAGATCATCCGCGAACCGATATCCCCCTGGTAGACCGGTCCGCGCCCGCCGCAACCGCTCGCCGACGAACATCAGTTTGACGCGGTACGGCTCCCGGCCGAATCGATCGCCGAGTTCGGCCGCGAAGGACGGGATGCGCGCCCGATCCGCGCCGATGGACTCAAGCAGCGCGGCGGATGCGTTACCCGCAATCGAGAAGTCGGCACACACCGCCGCGACGCGCTCCTCGTACCAGGAGAGCGCGCGTTCCCGGTAATGGCCGAGCGCCTCGATCGTCGTCTGCACGCGAACGTTCGGGTTGCCATCCCTATCACCGCCGATCCACGATCCGAATCGCACGAAGTCGCCGGCGGGAGGTCGATCGATACCCGGGTAGTAACGACGAAGCGATTCCTGCAGGTCGCGCATGAGGGCCGGCACGACCGCGAAACATGTCGGGGTGATGACATGCATCGCGCCACGCACCTCATCCATGGGGTCTGGCCGGGCCGCCCGCACCTCGTCGGTCAGCCAGAGCAGACTCACCCGCTCGCGGATCTGCCTCAGAAGCGCCTCCCGGCGCGACGGGGTCAGCCTGGGGTCGTCGAGCGCGGCGATCAGACCGGCGATTCCCGTCAGATGACTCTGCACGGTCCGGCGGCGCGCCTCGGATGGGTGGGCCGTGAACACGGGCCAGATCGTGAGTCCCTGCAGTGTCTGCGTGACCTCGTCGTTGCTGGCGCCGGATCGCCGTGCGCCCGATAGCGCGGCGGCGATGGACTCCGGTCGCGGCGCGGGCGCGGCGTGGCGCTCGCGCTCGCGCAGGGTCCTCAGACGATGGTTCTCCTCGGCGAGGTTGATCAGGTGGAAGTAGATCCCGAACGCGCGCACGACATCGCCGATCGTCGCGATGTCGAGAGTGGAGAACCGGGCGATCAGGAGCGGGTCGATCTCCTCCAGGCTGCCCTCGCGCTGAGCGATGGCGCGCTGCCGCACATCTTCGATCAGGGCGAACCGGCCTTCGCCGATCTGTTGCCGTATCACTTCGCCCAGGACGCTGCCCAGCAGACGGACATCATCGCGCAGTCGATCGATCGGCTGGCGTCCCATCTCCGCCGGCGATGGGTCCATCTCGGCGTCGAGTATAGGAAGGGTCCGAGCGGAGGCGGCGCGGAGCACGGCGCGATAGACTGCGCCTACCTGTACCCGGAGCGATCAGATGGCGGAACGCATCGCGGTCCTCAATCCGATGGGATACCCCCCTCGAGTCGCCAGGCGGCCGATGGCGCCGCGCATCGAGAGTCTCGACGGCAAGCGAGTCTTCCTCGTCGATGCGCGGTTCGATGATTCCGACCTGTTCTTGAAGCAGATGCAGGCCTGGTTCACGGAGAACATGCCCTCCGTGCGGACCGAGTTCGTACAGATGTCGAGCGTGTACCTGAAAGACGATCCCGCGACGTGGAAGCGGATTCGCGAGGAGGGCGACGCGGCGATCATCGGCGTCGGCCATTGAAGCACCTGTGCGCCGGCGGTCGCCGTGCATGGGATGACGATCGACAGCGACTACGGGGTGCCGACGGTCGCGATCCACACTGACAAGTTCGAGCGTGCGGTGCGCTCGGTCGCGCGCGTCAATGGGATCCCCCACGCCCGCGTGGCGTTCGTGCCACAACCGGTCATGGGGAAGACCGCCGCGGAACTGCGCGCCTATGTCGACGGCCTCGATCCGATCACCCGGCGCCCGGTGATGCGGGAGGTCATCGAGGGATTGACCCGCCCCCTCACTCCCCAGGAGCTGACCGAAGGGTCGTTCGAGCGCTCGACCCCGCGCCTCGTCGATCCCGGTACCGAGGACGAGCTGCGCGCCCTCTTCGAGGCGAATGCCTGGACGGACTACCTGCCGATCGTTCTCCCCACCGAGGAGCGCGTCGCCGCGATGCTCAAAGGCACCAGTCGCCGCCCCGATGAGGTGGTGGGTCATCTCCGCCCGACCGCGTTTCGCGAGTACTGGCAACTGACAGTGGAGAAGGTCGCGGTCAACGCGGTCATGGCCGGCGCGCGACCCGAGGACCTGCCCGTCATCCTCGCCCTCGTCGCCACTGGTGTCACCGCCCGACCGAGTACCACGAGTTCGGCGGCGGCGATGGCGGTGGTGAACGGCCCGATTCGCCACGAACTGGGGATGAACTTCGGAACGGGAGCCCTGGGACCGCACAATCGGGCGAACTCGGTCATCGGGCGCGCCTGGGGCCTCGCGTCGCAGAACGGCCAGGGTGGCTCCACGCCGGGACTCACCTATCTGGGCTCCCAGGGCAATAACTACGCGTACAACTGCCTCACGTTCGCGGAGAACGAAGAGGCGTCACCATGGGTGCCGCTGCACGTTCAGAAGGGATTCGATGCCCGCACGAACACGGTGAGTGCCTTCTCCGGCTGCCGATCGACCGCCTTCACGCTCGGGCTTCGGGAGAGGCACTGGCGGGAGCACGTGCGAAACCTGCTGCTCGGCATCGATCCGCACGAATACCCGACGCTTGTCCTCGACCCGATCACCGCGCGACAGTTCGTCGATCGAGGCGGGTTCGATACGCGCGAGAAGCTTCTCGACTGGATCTATGAGACGGCGCGGATGCCCGCCTCGCAGTACTGGGATTACCAGTTGATCCAGAACTACGTGTACCCACGCGCCACGTACGGCGAAGAGCCGTACGCCACGATGCTGCGCGCCGCGCCGGACGACCTCGTGCCGATGTTCCTGCGCGATGACATCAATGTCGTCGTCGTCGGCGGTGAGACGAACGGCTACTGGAGGATCATGGGCGCGCATTATGGCAAGACCATCTCGATCGACGACTGGCGGTAAGCGCGGCCGATGCCCGACCTCATCATCGTGGGCGCGGGCATCGGCGGCCTGACCGCGGCGCTCTTCGCGGCGCGCGATGGCGTGGACGTGCTCGTTCTGGAACGAATGGCCCCGGGCGGGCAACTGCTCAACGTCGAATCGATCGAGGACCTCCCCGGGCACCCGCGGGGCGTCGCAGGCTACGACCTCGGGCCGATCCTTCACGAGCAGGCCGAGGCCGCCGGCGCTCGATTCGCACTGGCCGAGGTCGTCGGTCTGCGGCACGGGCAGGGGGAATGGCACGTCGACGCGGGGCGCGACTCCGCCTCGGCCCGATTCATTATTGTCGCGACGGGATCGATCCCCCGCCTTGCGGAGATCGCCGGGGTCGAGTCGCTGGCGGGACGTGGCGTGAGCCACTGCGCGAGCTGCGATGCGCCGCTCTACCGTGGGCGCAACGTTGCTGTCATCGGCGGTGGCGACTCGGCGTTTCAGGAAGCGCTGACCCTGGCGGGCCACGCCGCCGACGTCGCCATCCTCGCGCGGACCGTGCGGGCTCAGCGCGTCTATCGCGACCGGTGCGCTGAGCACGCCCGCGTCCGCGTTCTCGACGGCGCAACAGCCGTGGCGGTCCGCGGCGCCGATGCGGTCGAAGGCGTGGACGTGATCGGGGTGCCCGGAATGGAGAGCCTCGAGGTCTCGGGGGTCTTCCTCTCCATCGGCTCCGATCCTGCCACAGCCTGGCTGCCGCTCGGGGTCGAGCGCGACGGGGCCGGACATATCGCGGTCGATCTCTCCCTGCGATCCACTGTGCCTACGATCTATGCGATCGGCGCTGCCCGGGCGCACTTCTCTGGTCAGGCGGTGTCTGCGGCTGGCGATGGCGCGACCGCGGCGATAGCAATCGCGCGCAGGCTGCGATCGGCGGAAGGTCAGGCGAGCGCGAGAGCGAGTTGACGCGCTGGAGGCCGGGTCGGTTCGGGCCGGGCCGCCGCGGTGGGCACTCCGTAGCGGATGGATGCAGCCTCGATCGCGGCGCGGATTCTCTCGCGCGAGCCGCGTACGGTCGTGTCCGGGCCCAGATAGCGGCCGATGGCCCGGGCCAGGGCGGGGCGATGATCCGCCAGCCGCGTGAGAAAGTATTCCCGCACCCCGGGCGCCAGCCGGAGGGGAATCCCATTCACGAAGGCCGCGCCCGCGTCCGCCGCCGCCCGCACGACGTCGTCGATGCCGCGTGGATCGCCCGTCAGTTCCGGGATCAGCGGTGCAAGCAGCACCCCGGCGTGGATGCCCGCGTCACGCAGCTTCGCGAGCGCGCGGAGGCGCTGCGCCGGCGGTGGGGTGCCTGGCTCCGTCTGTGAGGCGATCCGTTCATTCACCGTCGGGACGGAGAGGCAGACCGTGACGCCGGCGGTCGTCTGGAGGTCGGACAGGACGTCGAGATCGCGTACGACGAGTGTCCCCTTCGTGACGATGGTGGCGGGAGTTCCATTCTCCGCGAGGGCGGTGAGGCAGCCACGCGTGAGCCGCCATCTCCCCTCGGCGGCCTGGTAGGGGTCGGTAGCCGTTCCGACCGCCACGAGTTCGCGCTTCCAGCCGCGTCGCGAGATCTCGGCGCGCAGGAGGGGAACGATCCCTTCCTTGACCAGGATGATGTTGCTGAAATCGTTGCCCGCGTCGAGCTGGAAGTACCCGTGCGTCGGTCGCGCGTAACAGTAGATACAGGCGTGCCGGCATCCGCGATAGGGATTCAGAGACCAACGAAACGCCATGCCCTTGACCGGGTTGAGTGCCGATCGCACCCCGATGACCTCGTAGGTGGCCATAGGCTGGATTCTCGGGCGTGGCCCGCCGGCGCACTCGTCGCGGATGCCCGGTGACCGATGGTCGCGTCACCCGGCGTTCAGGCGTGACGGCAGTCTGCAAGCCCCGGCGCGCTTCCGTCCGTTCAGGGCTCGTCGACCGCGTCGATCGGCGCCCAGCCGCGGATGAGGTTCGTATCGAGCAGATACCAGCCGTTGCTCTCCGCCACCGCCTGGGCAAAGATGCCCGCGGGAACGCGGCTGAGCGGTTCGATCTTGGCCGCGTCTGCACGCGGCTCGCGCAGGAGGTCCACTTCGACACGCACGCGAACCCGATGTGGCGTGAAGGGCTCCCGCGTCGCGCTCGTCGCCCGCGGTACGAGCACCTGCGCGGAACGCGGCGCATCGATCTCCTCCGCGGCCCGAGCCGCCTTCCACTCGAGGTACTTCTCGTTCGCAGTCAGGAGGATCGCGAGAATCGCCAGGAAGATGAGGAGGGCCCGACTGGCCACCCGCTCACTCTAGCAAGGCCCATCTTGACCCTCCGAAGAGCGGTCGGTATGATGCCGCGGCGCGGAGGGACCTCTGGACGTCGGCGGCATCGACCCGATCTATCTGGTCGTAGTTCCCGCCATTATCGCGATCGTGTTCGGGCCAAGCCGGTTGCCGCGCGCGCTGGCCGAACTCAATAGAGTGCGCGCGGCGTGGCGACAGGCCGTCCGCGAGGCGGAGGGGGCGCCCGCAGATTCCCCGCTGGAGGCGCCGCGATGACCGCGACGGAGTATGCTCGACCTGAGATCCTCGTCGAAACGACGTGGCTCGCCGCGCACCTCGACGATCCTTTGGTGCGCGTGGTGGATGCGGACTATCCGCAGTCGTACGCCCGGGCGCACATTCCCGGCGCGGTCGGCCACCTCGACGCAAACATCTATCTCAAGTCGGAAGATGGCGCGACTCTGATGATGGACCCCGAGCGGTTCGCGCAGACGATGGCGCGGCTGGGGATCGGGAATGACACGACTGTCGTCGTGTACGACAGCCATACGAGCCTCTATGCGGCCCGCTTCTGGTGGATGCTCAAGGTCCACGGACATCGCGATGCGCGCATTCTCAACGGCGGCTGGCACAAGTGGCTTGCCGAAGGCCGGCCGATGACGATGGCGCGTGCGGCGCCCCGTGCGGCGACGTACCAGCCCGAGTTCGTCGATTCGTTGCACACCAGTTGCGATCTGCTGCGCGAGGCGATCGGTCGATCCGATAGCGTGATCGTCGACGTACGGAACATCGCCGAGTACACCGGTCAGAACGATCGGGGGAACAAGCGCCGCGGGCACGTCCCCGGCGCGATCCATCTCGAGTGGCTGGACTTCATGACCCAGGACGAGACCCACGTGGTTCGCCCGGCCGCGGAACTCCGCGCGATGCTCGAGAGTCGCGGGATCACCCGGGACAAGAACGTCTACGTCTATTGACAGGGCGGCATCCGTGCGGCGCACGGAACTTTCATTCTCACTCTGCTGGGGTACGACCGGGTGCGCAACTACGACGGGTCCATGCGCGAGTGGGCGAACCGCGAGGACACGTCGCTCGTCGTGCCGTAATCCCCGCCCTCGATCTGGACGAACGGCGGGTGCCGTGCGTTACACGGCCGCGCGTGTGGGCTCCAGTTGGGCCATCTCGCTGAAGAGCGCCCGATGCCGCTCGGTGAGGGGCGTGGGTAGGTGCACCGCGATCTCCGCGAGAAGGTCGCCCCGCTCATCAGGGCGGTTCAACCGCGGCATACCCTGACCGCGCAGCCGAAAGACGCGGCCGCTCTGCGTCTCTGGCGGGATCTTCAGCGCCAGCCTGTTGCCACGTGGCGTCGGGACCTCGATCTCGCCTCCGAGCGCCGCGACCGTCACCGGGACCGGGACCCGAGAACGAAGATCGTCCCCTTCGCGGACGAATACGGGATGCGGGCGGATCGATATCAGGAGCATCAGATCGCCGGGCTGCGCCTTGCCCAGCCCCGGGCCACCCTGACCCGCAATGCGCACGCGTGCGCCGTCCGCAACGCCCTGGGGGATCTTGACCTCGATGCGCCGGGCGCGTTGCGAGCGCTCGTCGGTCAGCTGGACGACCCGCGTTGCGCCGGTAAACGCCTCTTCGAGAGAGATCTCCACCGGTTGCTCGACATCCATGCCGCGCTGCCCGATCGAACTCGCACCCCCGCCACCTGGCCCACCGCTTCCCCGTCCGAAGAAGGTCTCGAAGAAGTCCGAGAAGGTTGACGATCCGCCACCGCCGGCTCGGCTCCGCCCGAGCAGGTCGCCGAGATCACCCACGGTAAAGGTGGTGCCGCCGTCTCCTCCGAACAGGTCACCCACGTCGCCTGTGCGGCCTGTGGCCGGTCCGCCAGGCCGCCGCGCGGTCTCGAAGTTCTTCCAGTTGGCGCCGAGCTGGTCGTAGCGAGCCCGCTTCTCCTTATCGGAGAGAACCTCGTACGCCTCGTTGATCTCCTTGAATCGTCGCTCCGAGTCCTTATCGCCGGGCCGCCGATCCGGATGGAGGTCGCGCGCGAGTTTCCGGTAGGCGGAGCGGATCTCCTTCTCGGTGGCGGTGCGAGCCACGCCCAGCACCTTGTAGTAATCCTTGTACTCCACCGGCGAAAGCCTCCACGCCCGGCGGGTGGGATCGCCGCGATCCCACCCGGGACTCGATCTTAGACCTCGCGGAACTCACCCTCGACGGTACCGGTCTGGCCGCCGCTCGTCGCCCCCGCGGAGGAGCCGCTGGGAGTGCCCGCACCATCCTGCGGCGCTGCGCCGGACTGATACGCGGCTGTACCCACCTTCTGCAGCGTCTGGGCGAGATCGGTCTGCGCGGAGCGGATGGTGTTGACATCGCCCGACGTCAGAGCCGAGCGCGCCGCCGCCACCTTGCCCTCCACCTCACTCTTGAGGTCGGCCGCGATCTTGTCGGAGTTCTCCCGCAGCAGTTTCTCGGCCTGATAGATGAGCGAATCCGTCCGGTTCCGCTCCTCGATCTCTTCGCGCCGTCGCGCGTCGTCCTCGCGGTGCGCCTCCGCCTCGCGCACCATCCGCTCGACCTCCTCCTTGGCGAGCCCGGACGACGCCTGGATCGTGATCTTCTGTTC
The DNA here is from genome assembly GCA_964536925.1 of uncultured Dehalococcoidales bacterium. Lineage (GTDB taxonomy): Bacteria > Chloroflexota > UBA6077 > FW602-bin22 > FW602-bin22 > VGOZ01. Next base: position 12,320 of record CAZHZF010000008.1, read on the forward strand.
CTTACCGGTGGCCTTGTCCTTCGCCGAGACGTTGAGGATTCCGTTCGCATCGATGTCGAAGGTGACCTCGACCTGGGGCACCCCCCGTGGGGCCGGCAGGAGTCCATCGAGGACGAATCGACCGATCGTCTTATTCTCGTTCGACATGGGGCGTTCGCCCTGGAGGACGTGCACCTCCACGCTCGTCTGACCGTCCGCCGCGGTCGTGAACGTCTCGGTCTTGGTTGTCGGGATCGTGGTGTTGCGTGGAATGAGGGGCGTTGCCACACCGCCGTAGGTCTCCAGACCGAGGGTCAGGGGAGTGACGTCGAGGAGCAGGACATCCTTGACCTCTCCCTTGAGCACGCCTGCCTGGATCGCCGCGCCGATTGCCACCACCTCATCGGGGTTGACGCCCTTGTGGGGTTCCTTGCCGAACAGTTGCTTCACCTTCTCGACGACCGCGGGCATCCGCGTCTGACCGCCGACCAGCACCACCTCGTCGATCTGGCTGGCGTTGAGTCCAGCGTCCTTGAGCGCCTGATGGCACGGCACCGCGGTCCGTTCGATCAGGTCGGCCGTCAGTTGCTCCAGCTTCGCGCGCGTGAGAGTGAGGGCAAGGTGCTTCGGTCCCGACGCGTCCGCGGTGATGAAGGGGAGGTTGATCTCGGTCTGCATGACCGAGCTCAGTTCGACCTTGGCCTTTTCACCGGCCTCCTTGAGACGCTGGAGGGCCATGCGATCCTGCTTCAGGTCGATGCCCTGCTCGCGTCGAAACTCGTCGCAGATCCAGTCGATGATCTTCTGATCGAAGTCGTCGCCGCCGAGGAAGGTGTCGCCGTTCGTCGAGATGACTTCGAAGACTCCCTCTCCGACGCGCAGGATCGAGACATCGAACGTGCCGCCCCCGAGGTCGTAGACCGCGATGGTCTCCTCGCGCCCCTTTCGATCGAGGCCATACGCGAGCGACGCGGCCGTCGGCTCGTTGATGATCCGCAGGACCTCGAGACCTGCGATGGTGCCGGCGTCCTTGGTCGCCTGACGCTGCGAGTCATTGAAGTACGCCGGCACGGTGATCACCGCCTGGGTGACCTTCTCGCCGAGCTTTGCCTCGGCGTCGGCCCGAAGCTTGGCCAGCACCTGGGCGCTGATCTCCGGCGGCGCGTACTCCTTACCGGCCATGAGCACCCGCACGTCGCCGTTCGACGCCGCCTTCACCTTGTAGGGCACGTGCGGCAGCGAGCGCTGGACCTCCGCGTCGGTGAACTTCCGCCCCATGAATCGCTTGATCGAGAACAGGGTGTTCTCAGGATTCGTGATCGCTTGCCGCTTCGCGACCTGCCCGACGAGTCGCTCGTTCGTCCTCGCGTTGACCGCGACGATCGACGGCGTCAGGCGGTTGCCCTCCGCATTCTCGATCACGGTCGGCTCGCCAGCGTCCATCACCGCGACCACCGAGTTGGTCGTCCCCAGATCGATTCCCAGAACCTTGGCCATCCTGTTTCCCCCTGATTCGCTTAGCTATCGAGTTCGAGTTCGCGGAGTGCGTCGTCCAGCCGTCGCACGATGTTCTGCTGCTGCTCGGGAACGCGACGACTCATCTCACCATCCTGCACGACATCGTCACGCAGGCGCCGCAACTCCCGAGCCACCTTCAGCGCCAGGCGTATCCCGGCGACGTTGACCCCACGCTCCTCGCTGAGGACGCGGATCTGACGGAGTCGCGCGATGTCTTCATTGGAGTAGAGCCGAAGGTTACCGGTCGTTCGCGCCGGGCTCAGGAGTTTTTCGTTCTCGTACTTCCGCAGCGTGTTGGCGTGCATCCCGACAAGACGGGCCGCGACGCTGATGACGAAGACGGCATCATTGTCACGCATCATCCCGGCCTCCCATGTGACGAGCACACTATATCACACGGTCCGTGGAGGGGGGTCCGATTCCGGGCCAGATCGATCGGCACTGCGCCCCCAGGGGGGCCGCCGCCGAGCCTGATTTTACCGGCAGTTAACTGACACTTAATGACGCCTTGATTGCGCGTTTCTAGGATGGGGGGCCGTAGAATGATGCCACGAACCGCTTGAGACAGATTTGGGGTAACGGCGCGTGAGTGGGGGAGTCCCGCGGCTGATCGTTCGTGGCATCGCGATGCTGCTTCTCGGCGTGGTCCGGAGCCGACGCTGGGTTCTGTTCGGGGCCGCCGGAGTGGCCGCGGCAGTCCTGGTCGTCGCCAATGCCGATCGTCTGCCCGGGATTGGTCCCGCGATCGCGGCGGGCAGGGCGGCGACGAGTGCGACCGTGAGCGGGGTGACAGTCAATCGCCCCACCGGAATGAGCGGCCAATCCGTCGTCGCAGTGGACGAATACCTGCAGGGAATGGTCGAGTTCGATGCCCGCAAGATGTGGGGCGCGATGTCGGATGAGTTGATCGAGATGACCAAGGCGCGCGGTGGAACGCTCGAGGGACTGCAGCGCGGCCTCGACGAGGCGAAGCGGCAGGGCGGTCGCTACGAGGACATCACGATGATCGCCAACTATCCGCTCCAGGACGGGCGGAAGTTTCTCTTCTACGTGTTGTCGCGGCGCGGGTTCGGGTCTCCCCAGCTCGAGCAGGTTTTCTACGTCTTCACCGTAGGGGCGAACGGCAAGATCTCGCGGATCGATTGAGGAGGCCGGACCAGTGATCGGACAGCGTGTCGAGGGCCCTCGCAGACAGGATACCGAACTCGTTCAGGTCGAGCGCCTGGTCGACACGGTGATCAGCGGCATCATCCGCGCGTGGAAGCGGATCATCATCACGATCGCGGTGTTCGCTGGTCTGTACCTCATCGCCGCACCGTTCTTCCCTGGTGCGTGGCAGTACGTGCTCTACGGCATGCTGCTGCTGTTCCAACTCTTCTTCGCGATCATCTTCATGATCGTCCAGTTCGTCGCGCTGTTCTGGTTCCTCGGACGCCCGCGTATGTACTGGATCATGCCCGGTGAGACGGGCGTCGGATTCAAGGATTACAAGGGCAATCCCGAGGTGCTCGACGTGGCGCGCCGCGTGGTCACGTTGCTGCGTGGTGTGAAGGAGTTCCGCGAGATGGGTGGCGAGGTCACCCGCGGCGTGCTCCTGATCGGTCCCCCCGGAACGGGTAAGTCCTATCTCGCGCAGTGCATCTCCACCGAGGCGGGTGTCCCCTTCGGCTACCTCTCCGCGCCGTCCATTCAAGGCATGTTCTGGGGCATGGACGTCCTGCGGGTCTGGGGCCTCTACAACAAGGCGCGGAAGCTGGCGCGGAAGTACGGCGCCTGCATCCTGTTCCTGGATGAAATCGATGCCATCGGGAAATCGCGCAGCGGCATGGGCGGTATGGGCATGGGGTCGATGGGCGGGCTCATGGGCGGAGGAGGCGGCGCGCTCAACGAACTGCTCAACCAGATGGATCCGCTGCCGCGCGACGATAGCCTCAAGGCCAAGTTGCTCCGAAAGCTCGGTCTGAGGACCACTAAGGCGGTGATCCCGGCCGTCCTCACCATGGGCGCGACGAACATCGCCGAAGTTCTCGATCCTGCTCTGCTGCGCCCCGGCCGGTTCGACCGGAAGATCGTTGTCGATTACCCCGACTTCGATGGCCGCAAGGAGATCATCGAGTACTACCTGAGCAAGGTCACTCACGAGGACATGGATCTCGATCGCTTCTCCAATGACACGATCGGTTACTCGCCCGTAGCGATCAAGCACATCATCAACGAGGCCGTCGTCAACGCCCACTTCAATGGCCGCGACAAGGTCCGCTACCTCGACATCACGCGCGCTCGCGAGGTCCACGAGTGGGGTCTGCGTCAGCCAATCAAGAGCCAGACCGTGGAAGAGCGGCGCATGCTGGCTTATCACGAGGTCGGCCATGCGATCGCGCAGTACTACCTTGGCGCGCTGAACGACGAGCCCTTCGCGAAGGTGACGATCATTCGCCACGGTCAGGCGCTGGGTCTGAGTTCCGGTCGGCCGACGCACGAACGGCTCGTGCACGACCGACAGTACTTCCTCAACGACATACAGATCTCGCTGGCGAGCCGTGCCGCCGAGGAGCTCTTCTGCGACTCCGCAACCAATGGCGTCACGTCCGACTTCCGGAGCGCCACCTACCTCGCCGGGCTCTACCTCGGTGTCTGGGGTATGAACGGCACGTTCTACTCCGGCCTCGCGTTCGGCCAGGTGGTGCCCGATCCGCCCATCAAGCGCGAGATCGACAAGCTGCTCCGCGAACAGTATCGTGCGGTCAAGGACCTTCTCCTGGAGCACTGGGACGAGTGCGTCGCGGTCGCGGAGACACTACTCGAGCGCCTCGAACTCGATGCCGAAGAGGTCGACATCATCATCAGCGAAGTGCGACGCCGGTCCCGGGAAGGCGTCCGCATGTTCCGGGTGCCGGCGCTCGATGCCCCCCCGCGCGCGCTGGACTTCGGTGTTCTTCCGCCTCCACCGGACGATATTCCGCGCATTCCACCGAAGCCGAAGCCCCAGCGCAAGGTGGCGGCCTCGACACCGCGCCCGGAGGGTGTGTCGACGGATTCCAGCACGGGAGCCGCCGCGGGCGGCTAAGGCGGGGCAGAAGCAGATTCCGTAGATCGGCTCCGGAACATCGAGGGATGTTCCGGAGCCGATTGCTATACTCGCCTGCACCCCGGGGGCGTAGCTCAGTGGGAGAGCACTGCGTTCGCATCGCAGGGGTCAGGGGTTCGAATCCCCTCGCCTCCACCGAATCCTGGGTGTCTGTCCCGTCGATCCGAGCCCGCCGTCCGACGGGAGGACGGCGGCGTGATGGGGCATCACGACCCCGGACTGGCCGTCGCCCGCCCACCATCGGCAACCGTCCCCGAACCGAGGGGTATTGGCGCGCACCGGCTCACACGACGGCGCGCGTGTAACGTGACCCTGACCGGATCGACCGCGGCTGGGGATAGAAGCGGAGACTCCTCCGCGACGCCGTGTGTGGCGCGGAGGATCGTCCGCGACGCGCCGGGGCGCTACTCTGGCGTCGGTCGAAGGGTGCGCTGACGGATCATCCGATGGACCATCTCTCGATTGTCGCGATAGAGGTGGAGCGCGGCCGGCGCGACGGAGATCCCAACGATCAGCGCGATGACGGGTAGGAGGAACTTGTCGACCTGCTCCGGCTTCAACATGCTTCCAAACAGGTAGCCGCCGCCCACCATCGAAACGGTCCAGAACAGCCCGCCACCCACGTTGAAGGCGAGGAATCGCGGGTAGTGCATCTCACCGACACCGGCCACGATCGGTGCGAACGTGCGAACGATCGGTACGAAGCGGGCGATCACGATCGTCTTTCCGCCGTGTTTGACATAAAAGGCGTGCGCGCGTTCGATGTTGCGCCGGTGGAAGAAGAAGGAGTCCTCGCGCTGGAACAGGCGCGGGCCAACCCTCCGGCCGAACGCGTACCCGACGCTGTCCCCACTGATCGCCGCGACTGCGACCACCACCATCGTGGTCGTCAGGTCGAAGAATCCCAGAGCCGGCGCCGCCAGGAGGCCGGCCGTGAACAGCAGACTGTCGCCCGGGAGGAAGAAGCCGACGAGGAGGCCGGATTCCGCGAACACGATCGCGAACAGTCCAACGTAGCCGACCGTGCGGAGGAGCTCCTGAAGATCGACACCCGGCAGCATCAGGCTGGTCGCTCGGTCAGATGGAAGCGAAGCCCCTCCGTGGTCGCGGGATCCATGTAGATGAGACGGGCGCCCTCAGCGTTGCGGCGCGGTTCGGGCCAGAGACGCCGCATCCCCTTACGCTCCAGTTCGGCCAGGCGGGCATCGAGGTCGGCCACGACGTAGCCGACGTGATCGAGGACGAGCAGCGGTCCGGCGCGGAGCGGGGCCACATCCGCCGGCTCGATCAATTCGATCTCGGTGCCGCCGATCCGAAGAAAGGCGAGGTGTGCTCCGTCCGGGTTCTGCGTCTCCAGTTTCAATTCGGCCCCAAACACCGAGCGGTAGAACGCGATGGCAGCGTGTCGGTCACGCGTCTGGTACCCGATGTGATAGACGTCCTCGAACACCTGTCTCCCCGTGGGCAGCGTGATGTCGGCCAAGGGTAACGAACCAGGCCCACCCTGGTCCCCTTTCTACAATGCGCTCCGCGTGCGTATCGCGCTGATCGGCAGTGGTTCCATCGCCGCCGCACACGCGCGAGCGCTTCGCCGGATCGGCGAGAGCGACGCGGCGCTGAATCTCCAGCTTGTCGCCGTCGTCGGACGCGAGCAGGCCGGTACGGATCACTTTGCACGCGAACACGGCATCGATTGGGCGACGACAGAGTTCGATCGCGTTGTCGAATCCGCGGATATCGACGCCACGATCGTCTGCTCCCCCAGCGCGGTCCACGCCGAACAGAGCCGGCGCGCGCTCCTCGCCGGCAAGCACGTCCTCTGCGAAATACCCGTGGCGCTGTCTCTGGCCGAGGCCGACGAACTCGCGGCGCTCGCGGCCGCGCACGGGCGGATCCTGATGGTGTGCCACACACAGCGGTACTACCCGGCGCTGGTCGAAGCGCGACGTCTCATCGCGGAGGGGGCGCTCCACCCCCACGCCCTGATCGCGCGATACGGCTTCCTGCGTCGCGAGAACGTGAATTGGATGGGGCGCCGCCGCACGTGGACCGATGACCTCATCTGGCATCACGGTGGCCACGCCGTCGACACCGCGCTATGGCTGCTGGGGCATCCGGTTGCGGCGGTGCGGGTGCTGATCGCCCAGCGGGACGATCGCCTCGGCATCCCACTCGACTACGGCATCCTCCTGCGAACGGTGCGGGATCAGATCGTCACCATCGCGATGTCCTACAACACGCACATCGCCGTGCACGACTATCTCGTCGTGGGCGAGGAGCGATCGATCCAGTATGTCGATGGCGAACTGCGCGATGCGTCCGGCACCCTCGTGCCACGCCCTGGCTCAGGCCCCGTGTCCGAACCAATCGTCGAGCAGGATCACGATTTCCTCCGCGCGGCGTGCGGTCAACGCGCATGTACGCTGGGAGTGGGTGACATCCGGCCGTCGCTGGAGGCGCTCCAGGTCCTCCAGCAGGAGTTCGACCGCCGGAACGAGGGCCACCACCCGCGCTACCCCTGAGGGAAGATCGGGTGGGCGCGCAGGTAGTCGCGCACGATCGGTGGCGTTTCCGCGGCCGCGCCGCGACGGACGCGGGTGGAAGAGAGGGCGCGGAGGCCAGGCTCGAGATCGAGCGGACCGACGAACTCCCGGTACGGCGTGTTCTCCGGCCGCGCCATCAGGTCATCGATATCGGTGAAGGTGGTGTCCGCGCGCGGGGCGACGAGGATCCGCGCCAGACGGAAAAGGTCTCGCAGCGCCGCGTCGCGATCGTCGTAGTAGCGTGGATCAAGGATCTGCACGATCTTGTCGAAACCCACGAGAAACGTGAGTCGCGCCGAAGTCACCCGGGTCACGGCCCGGGCGATCTCCACGTAGAGGCCGCGATTGAGGAGGAGCACCCCATCATCGGAGTCCGCGGCGAGCCTCCGAAGAAGGTCGAGGCGATCGAGCAGAGGGATGCCCGTCACGACCTCTTTGTCTACCGTCCTCGCGGCCAGAACGTAGGCGACCGCGTCGAGTCCGGCAGCTCTGCCGGAACGAGCGAGCCCTACGTGCGCCAGGGTTGGCGGATTGAAGGATCCTGGCAGCAGACCGAGATGAGCGACCGGCCGACTGGGTCGCCGAATCCAGTCTGCCTGAGGCGGCAGCGCGGGATTGGCACCCTCCAGGACGGCCCTCAGATCCATCGCGCACACGTTAGCTGAGTGCCGGCGGGCGATACCCTCTCTAGAATCGACGGTATGACCCGGCGCGTCTTTCTCTCCCTGGCTGTGGTCGTCTCACTTGTGACGATGGGGTGCGGGGCAATCGTCGGCACCGCGGAACCCGCCACGCCGACGCCGGTGCCCCAGGCCGATGACGCGGGTAAGCAGACCTATGTCGTCGAGCGCGGCAGCATCTTCGACACGATCAAGGGGCTCGGACGCATCGCCGCTCAGACGGAGACGCCGCTCTACTTCAAGGAGGCCGGTCGTATTGGCTCGGTCAATGTGGAGATCCTCGATAGTGTGAAGAAGGGCGATCTTCTCGCCCAGCTGGATGCGGGCGATCTTGGCACCCGTATCGAGCGGGCGCGCATCGAGATCGACATCGCGCAGATCGAGCACGCACGCACCGTGGCGAACTCGGCCTCGGCGAGGTCGGACCTTACCGCGGCCAGCGCGTCGCTCGTTGGGGCCCAGAACGCACTCACTCGAGCGCGCGTCGAACTGGCGCGCCTCGAAGAAGGCCCGACCGCGGAGCAACTCGATGCGGCCCTCGCCTCGCGCGATGGCGCTCTCGCCACGTACCATCGCGCTTCGGCCCATCTCGCGAACCTGCGGGAGAACGCGCCGCGCGAGGCGACCATCTCCGCGGAGCTGGGCGCTGCGCGCGCCCTTGCCGCTCTCGCGAGGGCCCAGGCCGACTACGACGCGGTGGCGTGGCGCCCGGGGGTTGGCGCATCCGCCGCCGCACTCGCGCTGGCACAGGCGACCGCGGACAACGACGCGGCACAGGCCGCGCTTCGCATTTCCCGACGCACCTCCGCGGAGGACCTGACCCTGGCCGAACGATCCGCCGAGGCTGCGCTCGAGGCTTACCGCGCTGCGGAATCGCGACTCGAACAGGTCCGTTCTGGCGCCCGGAGCGAGGATGTCGCGGTGGCGCGGTTGGGGGTTGCGAGAGCCGAGGCGGCGCTGGCCGATCAACAGGCGGCGTACGAGGCGGCCGCGGCGAACGCCCGAGTCGATACGGCGAGTTTCGACGTGCAGATGGCCGCGAAGCGCCTCGAAGCGGCCCGTGTACGCCTGCGCGGCCTGGAGGAAGAACTCGAGGCCAAGCGGGTTCGGGCACCGTACGATGGTGTGATCACCTTCATCACCGGCAAACAAGGCGAGCAGTTCCAGGCGTTCACGCCAATTGCGATCATCTCCAACCCCAACACCCTCGAAGTCTCGGTGGAGTTCGATGGCGCCACACTCGCACGCGTGAACACGGGACAACAGGCGGTGGTGATGACCGACGCGTTCGGAACCACCGAGATCCGTGGCAGGGTGGTTCGGCTGCCGACGACCGGCGCCGCACCGGTCGGGCCGCAATCGGCGACGAACCCCCGGGCCATACGCGTGAGTTTTGAGCCGCCGGGTCCGGGGGCTCAGGTCGGCCAGCTGGCGCAGGTGACGGTGGTGACGCAGCAGAAGGATGATGTCATCCTCGTTCCGAACTCCGCGGTTCGGCGATTCGGTTCGCGCCGTTACGTTCAGACACTCGTGGACGGCCGTCGGCGGGATGTCGATGTCGAGACAGGCCTTGTTACCGAAACGGTGACCGAAGTCACCAAGGGTCTGAGCGCGGGTCAGATCGTCATCGTCCCGTGAGACCGGGCTGAGCTCCCGGTATCAGCGGTCGCGCTGCCGGCAGCCTCAGCAGATCGGCGCCGGGCCCAATCCGGTCCTCGACCAGGCCGTCGCGCACGAGCGATTGGAGCGCCGCCTCGACCGATTGTTCGTCGACGGCCAGGGCGTCGGTCACCCGTGCGATCGCGAACGCCCGGTCGAGCGGCTCAGGAAAACGATCCCGAAGGAGGTCGACGATTCGGCCGCGAACCTGCCGGGAGGAGCCGGGGAAGGGTCCCTGGCGGCGGCCGTGTCTGGCACCAGCCTCGATCGTCTCCCCGGTCGCCCAGCGACATTCCGGTTGGATCGGGCACACGAGACAACGGGGACGTCGCGGGATGCAGGTCGTCGCGCCGAGGTCCATCAGCGCCTGGTTCCACTCTCGCGCGCGTCCCGACGGAATGATCGACTGCGCGGCCGCCGCGACCTCGCGGTCCTGGTCCCCCTCCCGGCCAAGGAGCCAACGACCGAGGACGCGGCGCAGGTTGACGTCGATCGTCGCCACATCGTGGCCCAGAACAAAGGCACGTATCGCGCTGGCGGTATAGGCTCCCACCCCCGGCAGGCGACGCAGAGCCTCCGGTTCCTCCGGGAGCGTTCCCCCGCGATCGACCACCGCCCGGGCGAGTTCGCGCAGGCGCAGCGCACGACGGTTGTAACCTAGACCGCGCCAGGCATCGATCGCCTCGCCGGGCGCCGCCTCGGCCAGCGCGGACCACGTGGGGAATCGATCCACGAACGGCCGCCACTTCTCCGAGACGCGTCGCACTGTGGTCTGCTGCAGCATGAACTCGGCCACGACGATCGCGTACGGGTCCCGGGTGTGGCGCCAGGGGAGGTCGCGCGCCTCCCGGCCATACCACGCCAGCAGAGCTGTCGTCGCATCCACGGGCAAACGATAACCGCGCATCCAGGTTCCCCGGGCGCCCAACTACACTCGCCAGAGGTGCGGTCCGCCACGGATCCCCACGATCGTTATCGGGAGTTGCCGTCAATTGGAACGAACCCTCGTCATCGTCAAGCCCGATGGTGTCCAGCGTGGTCTCGTCGGGGAGGTCCTGCGCCGGTTCGAGACTCGAGGACTACGTGTCGCCGGCCTGCGCCTCATGCGCATCGACCGCGATCTGGCGGCGCGGCACTACGCGGTTCACCAGGGAAAGTCGTTCTACGACGGCCTCGTCGCGTACATCACCTCTGGTCCGGTTGCCGTCGCGGCGATCGAGGGGCCGGACGCGATCCAGGTCGTGCGGCGCATGGTCGGCGCGACACGCTCGAACGAGGCCGCGCCAGGAACGATCCGCGGCGACTTCGCGCTGACGGTCGGGCGCAACATCATTCACGCGAGCGATGCGGCGGAGACTGCGGCGTTCGAGGTCGGCCTCTACTTCGGTCCGTCCGATCTCCACGCCTACGAGCGGGCGACCGATCCCTGGGTGTATCCCGCCTGAGCGTCGCGGTTCTGAGTTCGTCGGTGCCTGGGCGGCTCCGACGGGATCAGGCGCCGTACTTGGTCAATTTACCGGTTGCCGCCAGGGCGAGTTGCATGGCTGCCTCCGCCGGGAAGGTCCCAAGGCGCCCCTCGGCGCAGGCGCGCTCGCCGAACGCCTGACACCGATCGGCGATCTCGTGGCGGCCGTGCAGGAGGAACGGCACCGGATGCCACGAATGCTGGCGCAGTATGGCGGGTGTCGAATGATCGCCCGTGATCATGAGGCAGTCGGCTCCGAGATCGAGAAGCGCGGGAATGGCGCCGTCGATCCCCTCGAAGAGATGCACGCGCCGTGCGAAGTCCCCGTCCTCGCCCGCGGCGTCCGGCGCTTTGACGTGGATGTAGAAGTACGTGAACTGGTTCCAGGAGCGGCGCGCCGTCTCGATCTGCTCGGGCAGCGACGGGCCGGAATCGAGCACGCTCATGCCGACGAGTCGGCTCAGGCCGCGGTACATCGGGTAGATCGCGATGGAGGCGGCTACCAGGCCGTACCGCTCGCGGAAGGTCGGAAGGGCCGGCCTTCGTGCGAAACCGCGAAGCAGCACGCCATTGGCCGGCCGCTCATCGTGGAGCGCCTCGTGTGCCGCGGCGACCCAGCGATTCAGGAGACGTGCCGTCGCCTCGGCGCCGGCATCGGTCGCGGTGATGGCGTGGGCCGGGACGCCGGTCTGCTGAGGATCGGTATCGCCGAGATGATCGGAGAGCCCTTCGGCCCGGAAGACGGCCATCGCGCGGTGCTCGCTCTCTGTCTCCAGGAAGACCTCCAGCCCGGAAACCCGTATCGTGCGCAGCAGATCGACCAGGCGTCGGTTCTCCGCGGTGGAGATGCGCCCAGCCCGTCGATCGCTCACATTGCCTCGATCGTCGAGCGTCGCGAAGTTGATGCGCGCCGCCACATCGCTTGCCTCGAGCGGAAAGTCGATGCCCAGTGCGGAGAGGATCCCGCGCCCGACGAGGTGGGCGATCGGGTCGTATCCGAATAGCGCGAGGTGTCCGGGACCGCTCCCCGGCGTGATCCCGGCACCGACCGGTTCGGAGAGACCGCACGTCGATCGCGCGGCGAGCGCATCCAGATGCGGCGTCCGCGCGGTCTCGAGTTCGGTCAGGCCCGTTGCGGGGAAGGGCAGTCCGCCCAAGCCGTCGATCACCAGCAAGACGATCTTCTGATCGTTCTCGACGATCAGTTCGGTCAGAAGTTCCGGTGGAATCGTGCGCGGACTCAGCGTTCTCCCCCTCTTTCCGGCCGCGATCCTGGTGGATCGAACGCAAGCACCGGTGGTATGAGCGATAGGCGCATCAGAGGATAGACAAACCAGACGGTCGCGCCGCCGAACAGGATCCCCGTCAGTGTGCGCAGCAGTGGCGTCGATTCGCGCAGACCGAGAGTCGCCGTGCCTCCGTCCACGAGGATCGGCAGACTCAGGAGCGCGTAGGTGATCGCGGAGGGTGCGGTGGGCAGACGGCGGCGCCATTGGAGGAACGTCAGGGTCGCGAGCATCGAACCGTAGATCGCGACATCGCGCTGGCAGATGGCCATCGGATAGCCCAGGACCCACCAGGAGGCGAATGGATCCTGGTGACATACGAACCGGAAGAGATTCCGGACGGATATTGCCGCCACGTCGTGCCCCATCCAGGCGAGGATCGGCGCCCCGAACGACAGGCCGAGGGCGAGCGCGAGGAATGCCGTGAAGCATCCGCCCCAGTATCGGCCGATGAGCAGAAGCAGCCGAGCGGCGATAGCCTGGATACCATACCCGGGCGGCCGGGCGTCGGACCAGAATAGCCCCGCAGCCAGCCAGGAGGTCGGCAGATGGCGAACGAGTCGGGAGCGCTGGCGGGTCGTGTCGCCGTGATCACGGGGAGCGGAACCGGGATCGGCGCCGGCATCGCGGAGGCGTACGCGGAGGCGGGCGCAGCGGTGGTCATCAGTTACCACAGCAATAGCACGGGCGCGGAGGCGCTGGCGCGCCGGCTCCAGGCACGGGGAACGCAGGTCCTGGTCCATGGCTGCGACGTGCGCTCCTACGGCGCGGTACAGAACCTCTTCGACGCCACCGTAGCCCTGTTCGGCCGCGTCGACATCCTCGTCAACAACTCGGGCATCACCGAACCGCACTCGATCCTCGAGATGACGCCCGACGATTGGGACAAGACGCTGAACATCAACCTGCGCGGCATGTTCTTCTGCACGCAGCGCGCTGCCCGAGAGATGATCCGAGTCGGCCGCGGCGGCAGGATCATCAATCTCAGTTCGGTTCACGGCTTCGCCGCCGTGCCGAACCACAGCCACTATGAGGCGAGCAAGGGCGGAATCAATCTCTACACCAAGGCCTGCGCGATCGAGCTCGCACCGCACGATATCCAGGTCAATGCCATCGCCCCGGGTGCCATCGAGGTCGATCGGTACTATGGCTTTCCCGGCGGATACAACCGGGATGAGTGGGGAGCCCGAATCCCAGCCGGCCGAGTGGGACTTCCGCACGATATCGGACCGCTCGCGGTGTTCCTCGCGAGCCCCGGTGCACAGTACATCACCGGTCAGATCATCTGGGTCGATGGTGGCATGACGAGCCGGCTGCCAGGCCTGAACAACTGATGAAGAGGCTCCGGATGTAACCGGCCGAGCCGTGATCGATTACCGGTCCGGCCGCCTCGGCTGTGCTAGCCTCTTGCCCCAGAGCGCACGTTTTTCGGAGATCCGGTGACCTCAGTTCCGACCAGACAGCGCGGCCGCATCTTCAGTCGTCGGTCCCTCCTGGCGGGCGCCGGAATCGCCATCGCCAGCACTCTGGGGGCCTGCGTGGCTCAGGGAGTGGTGCCCGCGCCGCGCGTGTCCACGGGTGATTCGCCGGCGCCGGCACGCGTTCCGCCCGAGATCGTGTCGGTCCCGGTGCCGATTGCCACTCTGGCACCGCGCGCCGAGATGATGCCCACACCGACGGCGGTCACGCAGCGCGCCATCCCGCAGGCGCTGCTACCCGCGGTCGCCACGCGGGTCCCCACCGCCGCGGTGCCGGTCGCGACCGCAACCGTTCCCGCTCCGACACCGACGGTGAACGTGGCGATCTACGACGAACAGCGCCTCAAAGATCGCCTGGGCAGTGCCCAGACCTCGTACGCCGGCTCCATTCCCGAGCGCGCTCACAACGTCGAACTGGCGGCGAAACGGCTCGATGGCGCCCGGATCGCTCCGGGTGAGGTGTTCAGTTTCAATAAGGCCGTCGGTCCGACCACGCTCCTGGCGGGGTATAAGAAGGGCTACGGGATCACCATCAAGGACGATCGACCGGAGACGATCCCGTCGATCGCCGGCGGCATCTGCCAGATCGCTACGACAGTCTTCCAGGCGGCGTTCTGGGCCGGGCTACCGTTTGTCGAACGGCACTACCACATCTACTGGATCCCTCGCTATGGCGTTCCGCCCTCGGGGCGGCTCGGCTACGACGCCACCGTCGACGATCCAGGTGTCGATCTGAAGTTCAGGAACACCACCGGTGATTGGATACGCCTCTCGTCCTGGTTCGATGGCGCGAACGTTGGCTTCGTGCTGCACGGCGTCAATCCCGGGTGGAAGGTAGAGGCCGCACCGTCGACCGTGCGCGACATCGTCAGGGCGGACACAAAGATGTTCTTCCAGGATGACCCGACCATGCCCGCTGGCCGCCAGCTGGAGGTCGAGCACGCGGAGGACGGGTTCACGCTCACCGGCTATCGAACGGTCAGCAGGGATGGCAAGATCGTGGACGAATATGTGTTTACGAATCGCTATCTACCGGCGCGAAACGTCACCCTCGTCGGCACGCTGGGTGCGACACCGACGCCATCTCCCGTGCCAACCGCGACGCTGACTCCGCTGCCCGGTCCCGTGGGTCGTACGCAGAACGGACGGGTGATTGTGCCGTCTCTGGTGGGTATGTCGGAGACACACGCCCGCGCGGTGATCGCCCAGTATGAATTGACCGCCACGTATACGAATTACCAGGGCCCGTCCGAGGTGCCTCCGCACATCCTGGCGTCGGTGCCACCGGGGCACGTCCTCAGCCATCAGCCGGCGCCCGGCAGCGAAGTCTTCCCCGGAACGCCTGTTCATCTGGCTGTGCGCGCGCGCTAACCGTCCCTCAGGGAGGCGCGTCTCCGAGCGCGCAGTTGTCGATCAGCCGCACGCGGTCGACCCGCGCGGCGACAAGGATGCGCGTCTCCGCGGTCAGCGTCGCAGCCGGGGCAAGGTTCGCCGGATCCACGACCGCGACGTAATCCGCGAGGAGGCCGGATTCGTCGAGTTCGCGCTCCACGGCGGCGCGGATCGTCTCCGGATCCCGCTCGCCCTGCCGAAAGAGGGCCGCCGCCCGCCGAAGCCCTCGCGAGATACCGAGCGCCCGCTGTCGGGCCGGCGAGTCCAGATAGGCGTTGCGCGACGAGAGAGCGAGTCCGTCCGGATCCCTGATCGTCGGACATCCGACGATGTCGGTCGCAAGATCGAGATCGCGCGCCAGCCGGCGCACAACCTGCAGTTGCTGGTAATCCTTCTCACCGAAGTACGCGACGTGCGCGGTCGTCGCGATCAGCAGTTTCGCGACGACCGTAGCGACGCCCGTGAAATGCCCAGGACGATGCTCACCCTCCCACCGCGCGCTCACGTCCCCTACCGAGACAGACGTGTCGAATCCCGGCGGGTAGATCTCCTCGACGGGTGGGTGAAACATGAGGTCCACGCCCTCGGCTTCACACAGGCGCAGATCGGCCGCGAAATCGCGCGGGTACCGCGCGAGGTCTTCCGCAGGGCCAAACTGAGCGGGGTTCACGAAGAGAGTCAGGATCACACTGGCGCTCTCCGACCGAGCCCGGCGCATGAGACTGGCGTGACCGGCGTGAAGGAAGCCCATCGTGGGCACGACGCCGACCGGACCACGCATGGCGGCGCGGCGATCGCGGAGGGCGGCGAGTGTCGCGACGACTTCGGTCACGTTCGATTCAGGCGGGAACCGCCTCTGGCCGCAACTGTGAGACGAACTCACGCAATTCCGAGGAGCCGTTGAAGGCGTTCCCGGGCGCGGGAAATGTCCCGGCGCGCACGTCGGACGCGTATCGCTCGATCGCCTGGCGAATCGTCGTCGAGATGTCGGCGTAACGACCGGCGTGCCGCGGGACGTGGTCCTGACCGGGATGGGCGACGAACCCAAGGAGGTCGTGCAGTACCTGGATCTGGCCGGAGCAGCCCGCGCCCGCGCCGATGCCGATCGTCGGCACGGTCAGGCGCCCCGTCACCACTTCGGCCAGAGCGGCCGGAACCAGCTCCAGAACGACCGCGAACACCCCCGCGTCCTCCAGCGCAGCCACGTCATCGAGCAGGCGTTGCGCCGCCGCGCCCGAGTTCGCCTGGAGCCGATAGCCGCCAAGGGCGTGGACCGACTGGGGTGTAAGCCCGACGTGACCCATCACCGGGATACCCGCATCCACGATGCGCCGGATCGTTGCGGCCACGGTTCGGCCGCCCTCGAGTTTGACCGCGCCCGCGCCACCCTTCTGAATGAGCGTTGCCGCGCCACGTATCGCCTGCTTGGCGCTGACCTGGTAGGTCAGAAACGGCATATCCGCAACTACCAGGGTGGATCGGACGGCGCGCGTGACCGCTGCCACGTGATGGCGCATCGCCGCGAGGGTGACGGGTACGGTCGATGGATAGCCGAGAACGACCATACCCAGGGTATCGCCGACCAGGAGGGCGTCGATTCCCGCCGCCTCAGCGAGTGCCGCGGTCGGGTAGTCGTAGGCGGTGACCATCGCGATGCGCGCCCCGGTAGCCTTGAGGCGGGCGAAGTCCGCCGCGGTATGAGCCATTGTGGCTCCTCACGAAAGGCTCGCGGCCGCCAGGGCGGTCCACGGCAGGCCGATTATATGGCTACTATCCGGTCAGCCACGGGTCGCCAACCGAGCGCGGCCGGGTTCCCCCATCCTCTGGCGGAGCACGACAGATGTACCACGCGGTGATCCTGTGCGGTGGCTCCGGAACGCGCCTCTGGCCGCTGACTCGCGCGGCGCGGCCCAAGCAGTTCCTGCCGCTTCTCATCGATCGGCCGCTCCTGCGCGAGACGATCGATCGCATCGCGAGAACGGTGCCGAACGATCGCATCTGGGTCGTGACAGGTCGGGCGCACGCCGACGGCGTGCGCGCGATCGCCACCGACCTCGACGAACGTAACATCGTCGTGGAGCCCACGCCGCGAGACTCGGCCGGGGCCATCGGCCTGGCGGCCTCCCGGCTCAGCCGAGTAGACCCCGAGGCGACTTTCACCGCGTTCCCCGCCGACCATCTGATCCGCAACGCGGCCACGTTCGACGCGGCGCTGCGCCTGGCGAGCACGCTCGCTCTCGGCCGCACGATCGTCTGCATCGGCATCACTCCCACCCATCCTGATCCCGGCCTCGGGTACATCCAGCGCGGAGTGGCCGAGCGAGAGGCAGAAGGACTCGTCGCCTATCGGGTCGATCGCTTCGTCGAGAAGCCCGATCTCGTCCGCGCTACAGAGTTCGTCCGCAACGGAGGCTACCTCTGGAACGCGGGCGTGTTCACGTGGTCGGCCGCGTATCTGCGCGAGCTTTTCGCCGAACACGTCCCGGGATCGGTGGAGATCTTCGATCGTACGGAGAGTCTGCTCGGGATCGACGAGGCCGCCGCCGAGAGCGCGTTCGCGTCGCTTCCCAGAATCTCGGTCGACTATGCGATTCTGGAGAAGGCACCCGATCGCCTGGTCGTCCAGGCCGACCTGGGCTGGCTCGACATCGGCAACTGGGACGCCGTGTATGGCGCCTCGCCGCAGGACGGCCAGGCGAACGCGGTGCCGACGAACAGCGTCCTGGTCGACACCCATCGCACGTTCGTCGATTCGCGCACTGGTCGCACGATCGCCCTCATCGGGGTGGACGATCTCGTGGTGGTGGATACGGCCGACGCGCTGCTTATCTGCCGTCGCGATCGTCACCAGGACGTGCGGCGCGTCGTAGACGAACTACGCGCGCGCGGGTTGGACCACCTCCTTTAGCGCCAGCAATCCGACGACCCTATCGAGGATCTCGTCCGCGACTGCGCTCTTCGCCTGGAGAGGGCGCACGTCGACGCGCCCATCCGGGAAGACGAACGTGACCCGATTGGTGTCCGTCCCGAAGCCGCTTCCCTCCTCGCTCACGTCGTTGGCGACGATGAGATCGACCTTTTTGGCGGTGACCTTGCCGCGGGCGCTCTCGATGAGATTGTCCGTCTCTGCGGCGAAACCGATCTTGATGCCGTGCCAGTCGGCGAGACCGGCCAGGATGTCCGGATTCGGCACCAGATCCAGGGTGATGGACGTACGACGTTTGATCTTCTGATCGGCGATCGCGGACGGACGGAAGTCTGCCGGCGCCGCGGCCATCACCAGGGCGCTCGCCGTCTCGATGGCGGCGTGGATCGCCTCCTCCATCTCGCGCGTCGACTCGACCGCCACGGCATCCACGCCCGCTGGCAGGGCCACCTGGAGCGGGCCGTGGATCAGCGTCACCCGCGCGCCGCGTCGTCGCGCCTGCTCGGCCACGGCCACACCCATCTTGCCGGAGGAACGGTTCCCGATGAAACGTACCGGATCGATCGCCTCGCGGGTGCCCCCGGCGGTGACGACGACGTGCCGTCCCGCTAGATCGCTGCCTCGCCCGAACTCGCGTGCGATCGCATCCACGATCTCCTCCGGTTCGGGCAGGCGCCCGCGACCGACCTGACCCGATGCGAGGCGGCCCTCGCCCGGTTCCATCACGATCGCGCCCCGGCGGCGCAGCAACGTCACGTTATCGACTGTGGCGGCGGCGGCCCACATCCTTGGCTCCATCGCTGGCGCGATCAGGAGTGGCGCGGTGGACGCCAAAACGGTGGCCGCCAGCGCGTCGTCGGCCAGACCGTGGGCGAGTCGGGCGATCGTGGCTGCGGTTGCCGGCGCGATAACGATCAGTTCGGCGGCGCGCCCCAGCGCGACGTGGCCGATCGCATCCGACGAGTCCTCGTCCCAGAGTTCGGTCAGGATGGGCCGCCCGGTGATAGCGCGGAACGAGAGCGGGGCGATGAAGCGGCGGGCGCTCGGCGTCATCACCACGTCGACCGACGCCCCGGCCTTCACAAGCTGGCTGGCGAGCGCAACCGCCTTGAACGCGGCGATCGAGCCGGAGACTCCGAGGACGATCCGCCTTCCGGAGATCACGCCGCCGCTCCGTCGGGCCGGTTGATCTCCCAGAGCAGTCGCAGCCCCTGCAGCGTCAACTGCCGATCGACCGTATCGATCGCGGCGGTCTCCCGCGCGATGTAGTCCACCAGACCCCCGGTGCCGATCACTCGCGCCGGCCCGATCTCCTCCTTGATGCGCCGGACGAGTCCCTCCACGAGTCCACAGTACCCGAAGAGAAGCCCTGACTGAACGTTCGTGGCCGTGTTCTTCCCGATCGCGCTGCGCGGACGGCTGAGATCGACCCGGAAGAGTCTCGCCGCGCGTGAGAAGAGCGCCTCCATCGAGATCTCGAGGCCCGGCGCGATCGCCCCGCCCAGGAAATCACCACCCTCGGAGATCACATCGAACGTCGTCGCGGTACCGAAGTCGACCACGATCGCCGGTCCACCGTAGAGGCGGTGGGCCGCGATCGAGTTTGCGATGCGATCGGCGCCGACCTCGCGCGGGTTGTCCACCATCAGGCGCACGCCCGAACGAATGCCCGGGCCGACGATCGTCGCCGCGACGTGGAGGTAACGCTCCGCAAAATCGGCCAGCGTGGCGGTCAACGGGGGCACGACGCTGCCGATGATCACCGCGTCGAAGCAATCCAGGGCCAGCCCGGCCTGCGCGACGAACGAGTGCACGAGCACGGCGTGCTCATCGGCCGTGCGGTCGGGATCGGTGCGAATGCGCCAGGTCTGACGGAGATCGGTCCCCGCGAACGCGCCCAGAACCGCCTGCGTGTTGCCGACGTCGATCGCGAGGAGCAGGGTGGTCCTCCGCGCTAGAAGATCGCGCTGACCGACTCGCCGAGGTTGATCCGCCGAATCGCTTCGCCGAAGATCGGGGCGATCGACAGAACCCGGAGGTTCGGCAGCCGTTTCTCGGCCGGAATCGGCACGGTGTTCGCGGTGATGATCTCATCCACTTCCAGAGCCGCCAAGCGCTCGACTGCTGGGCCCGAGAGGACGGGATGCGTGCAGGCGACGGTGATGCCGGTGACCCGGCGTTTCCGCAGCAGTCGCGTCGTCTCCACGATGGTGCCCGCGTTCGCGATCTCATCGTCGAACACGATCGCGTGCCGATCGGCGACATCTCCCACGATATCGTCGATCTCCACGCGATCGTCCGCGACACGACGCTTGTTTCCCGCCGCGAGCGGCACACCCAGGCGGCGCGCCAGTTGACTCGCGCGCTTCGCGTTGCCGATGTCCGGCGTCACGACGATCGTATCGGCAAGTTCCTGGACGCCGAAATGACCGGCGAGCACTGGCTGCGCCGTCAGGTGATCCACGGGCATGGAGAAGAACCCGTGCACCTGCGCGGAGTGCAGGTCCATCGTCAGAAAACGGGACACGCCAGCGCTCTTCAGCAGATCGGCGACCAGACGCCCGGCGATTGAGATGCGCGGCTCGTCCTTCTTGTCGCTGCGCGCGTACGAGTAGTAGGGCACCACGGCGGTGACGCGACTCGCCGACGCGTCGCGGGCTGCGTCCACCATCATCAGAAGTTCGAACAGGTGGTCCTGCACCGGCGGGCTGAACGTCTGGACGATGTAGACGTCGTGTTCGCGCACGCTCTCGCGAAGCTGGATATACAGGTTGTCGTTGCTGAAGCGGCGGTGCACCGATGGACACAGTTCGACGCCAAGGTACCGGCAGATCTCCGCCGCGAGTTCGGGGTGCGAACTCCCGCTGAAGACCTTGATCGAGCGCATGGTGCTCAGGTCCGAGCGCCTGTCGCGAAGGCCTGCAACAGGCGATCGATCACGATCGCCTCCTCGCCTTCCTCCAGCGTCTGCGGGTTGACGTAGATTCCGTCCCGACCCGAGGGAGACACCTCGACGTACGGGTTTCCCTCGCGCAGACGCGCGACCAGAGTGTCCCGATCGATCCCGGCCGCACCGGCGTCGATCTCGATCTGCGCGCGGGGCATGGGCTGACCGGCTTCGCTCGGGAAATCACGCCGCGCGAAGACCCCGCGCACGGCACGCATCGCTTCGACGACCCGCGAAACCTGTCGCTCGTAGCGGGCGATGAGGGCTGGTTCATCGAGACTGAGGTACCACTCCACCGCGGCGACGATGCCGGCGATCTCCTCCTTACCCACCTTCATTGGGCGCCCGATCGCGTTGTTCGGTGGCCCGTTGAGGCGAACCCCTTCGATGAGGTCGGCGCGCCCGACGATGAGCCCGGAGGACTGCGGCCCGCGCAATCCCTTGCCGCCGCTGAATACCGCGAGATCCGCGCCTGCCTCCGTATAGGCCCACAGGTTCGAGATCGGTGGGATCTGCGCGGCGCCATCCACGATCACGGGGACCGATCGCGCGTGGGCGATCTCGACCACGCGCGCCAGGGGAAGCGCCCCCTGCTCGAAGTGATACCCCGCAAAGTACACCACCGCCGCCGTCCGCTCGCTGAGAGCGGCCTCGAGTTCCCAGGCGTGGGTCACGCCGCGAAGGCCGATCTCGACCAGGCGGACGCCGGTCTGGCGTACCGCGTGGTCGTAGCCGTTCCGCTGGCAGCGATGGATGACGACCTCGTTCTTCAGTCCGGTGAGATCGTTCGGGAGGCGCGCGATGAGCGCCGGATCGGTGCCGGTGATGCATGCCGCGGTGCTCAGAGTCAGACCGGCAGCCGCACCGTTGCACAGGTATGCGGCCTGATTACGGGTCATCCGCGCGACGCGCTGGCCCGCGGCCGCCTGGAGTGCCGGCACATCGATGAAGCTGCGCGACGCCCTGACCATCGCCTCGATCACGGGCGCGGGCATGATCGAGCCGCCCAGGCGCGTCAGGGTAGCCGAGGCATTGATGACACGCCGGAGGCCGAGTTCATCGTAGAGATCGAGCTTGCTGACGGTCACGACGGCCTCCCGCGCCACTCGATGGTAGCAAGGCGCCCCCTCGGCCGCCTCAGGCCCGAATGACCAGTTCGACTCCCATGACGATGAGGTCGAGATCCTGGATCCCGTTGAGGGCGGCGAGATCGGCCACGGTGACACCGTGCGCCTCCGCGATCTGCCTCAGGGTATCGCCGGGTTTCACGACGTAGGTCACCCGTTGCGATCGGAGGCGCAGGGTCTGCCCCACCGCGATGAGGTCGGGGTTGGTGAGTTCGTTGAGCGCGATGAGATCCGAAACCGGCACGGCGTACCGGCGCGCGACCGCGTGCAGAGTCTCGCCCGCCGTAACCGCGTGCTCGATCGGCTCCGGCGTCGGCGTCGGAACGGGCGTTGCCGTGGGCGGGGGACGTGGTGGCACGGGCGGGGCGACCGCGCGCGACTGAGGCGCAGCTACCACAGGTGTGCCATCGGGCCCCGACACGACGTGGTACTCCACCGTGAATCCCCAGGAGTTCGGCGGGTCGAGCGCGAAGAAGGCCGCGCGGGAGAGATCGAGCGCGTGGGCGAATCCGCCGCGATCGCGCACCTGGACGATCACGAACCGCCCGTTCGCCGGGTTGATCACCTTCAGCCAGGTGCCGAACGGATACTGGTTCGAGGCAGTGGTGGTTGGATCGTTCTCGTCGAAGATCTGGCCATTCGCCATCACGTTGCCGTGAAATCCCGGCCCGTACCAGGTGGCATAGCCCGTCTCGGCCGAGGCCGGCACGATGACGGATGCGAGAAGGAGCAGAGCGCAGACGACAGCCGTTGTCAGTCGCCCCGCGACGCCGCGGGAAGCCATTGCCGGGCAGGCTAACAAATGCCGTTGCAGGCAGTCAACGCGCGACGGATGAGAGCGCCGTTGGAGAAAGGTCGTGTGGGCAGGTCCGCGCGATCGTGGATCTGCCCGGCATCATCCGCGTCGGAGGATGAGCGGAGCGACCGCGCCTCCGATCAGCCCGGTGATCCCGGCGAGAATGAAGGCGGTTGGCAGGTCAGCGGCCTGCGAGACAACGCCTGTCGCGATCGCGCCGCCGCCGATCCCGAGTTCGAGGAGCACGCCGGCCGTGCCCATCGCGACTCCGGAACGGCCTGGTGCGGCCCGATCAACAGCCGCCGCGAAGAGCGCGGTGGTCGAAGCGCCAAGGCCGAATCCGAAAAGCGCAGCGCCCAGCAGCAGGGACCATGCCGGGAGAAATGGTGTGAGCAGCACTCCGACGCCTCCCAGCGCGAGGCCCGGGGCGATCACCCAGGTCCGTCCGAACCGGTCGCTCGCGCGGCCTCCCGCGAACTGGCCCGCGATCATCGCCGCGGAGAAGGCGGTGAAGTACAGCCCCGCATTTTCGAGTCCGGCGACCCCGGCCTGGATCGGCACGAACGAGGTCACTGCGCCGTAGCCGATCTGCGCGACGCCCAGGAGCGCGCCTACCGCAACGGCCGACGAGTCCCAGGGGAGCCAGGCGCGGACCGGGGCGTCCGACGTCTCCGCGCTCCGGTCGCGGCGAGGGACCGCGATCCGCATCGCGACGAGCGCTCCGACTGCACCAAGCGCTCCGGACCACACGAAGACCGCCGAGGTTCCGGCGGCCTGCGCCAGCGTGAATCCGATCGCCGGCGCCACACCACCGGCGAGAACCTGCGCACTGTACTGGAGGGCGATCGCCTCGCCGCGGCGTCCGGCCGGCGCCAGCCGGTCAGCCAGCAGAGGGATCGTCGTGGCGGCGAGTGCCATTCCGATGCCGTGGAACACGCGCACGGCGATAAGGGCGCCGATCGAGTTCGCCGGGATGTAGAGCACCGAAGCCGTCGCGAAGACCAGGCCGCCGCCCACGAGGAGGGCACGATGCTGCTCGCGATCGAGCAGCAGTCCGACGAACGGTCGCCCCATCATCGCCGAGAGGGCGAACACCCCGAGCATGAGGCCGATCTCGCCGGGTGCACCGCCCAGGTGCACGGCCTGGAGCGGCACGACCGCGAGCATCAGAAAGAAGCTGCTGAGAATGGAGAAGCCAGCCGCCCACAGGAGAACGGCGTCGCGGGTGAGAAGGGCGAGAATGACTAAGCGCCCGTCGCGGTGAGCAGCCCCTTGCGCAGGGCGTACTGGATCAACTGCGAGCGGTGATGGATGTCCAGCTTGTCCATGATCCGCTGGCGGTAGGTGTCGACAGTCTTGGCGCTGATGATCAGGCGATCCGCGATCTCCTGGGCCGAGTAGCCTTCCGCGGTGAGCTTGAGGACCTCACGCTCTCGCTCCGAGAGCCCATCCGCGGCGCGCGAGTCCTGGAGGACGCGGCGGCGGTAATCGTCGAGGAGTTGACTCGCCGCTGATGGGCTGAGGACGGCGTCGCCCGCGTGGGCGCTCCGTATCGCCGCGATCAACTCCGTGTCGGCGGCCTGTTTGAGGACGCAACCCACGCTACCGGCCTGAAGCACCGGCAGGATGTACTGCTGCTCGGCGTGCATGGTGAGGACGACGACGCGGACATCCGGCGCGAGCGCCCCGATCTGGCGGGTAGCCTCCAGGCCTCCCATCACGGGCATGGAGAGGTCCATCACCACGAGGTCGGGCTTGAGGTGGATCGCCGCCTCAACCGCCTCGCGGCCGTTGCCGGCTTCGCCCACGACCACCATGTCCGGTTCGGCATTCAGGAGCGCCCGGAGCCCGGACCGCAGGACGGCGTGGTCATCGGCCAGAACGATGCGGATCGGTTCGCTCACGAGGTCTGACCTGCCAGGGCCCGTCTGGGCGCACGCTCTGAGGTGGGGATCGACGACTGCCACGCCTCGTGAGGCACACGCGCATTGACCCGCGCGCCCCCGAGCGGCGACCGCCCGAACGCGATCGATCCGCCGACCAGTTCGACCCGTTCGCGCATCCCGAACAGCCCCAGTCGCTGAGTATCGTCGCCGCCGGGCTCGGTGGGAAAGCCGACTCCATCATCATCCACCGTCAGCGTCACCTCGTCGCCCTCGAAGGCGAGGCGCACGTGCGCACGCCCGGCACGCGCGTGGCGCGCCACATTGGTCAGCGCCTCCTGTGCGACGCGATAGATGACCAATTCCACCTGTTCGTGGAGCCTCCCTCGGGCGCTGTCCACGCTGAACTCGACCTCGATCCCGCCGCGCTGCTGCCAGTCCCGACAGTGTTCCTCCAGCGCCGCCACGAGGCCGAGATGATCCAGCAGCGTCGGCCGCAATTCGATCGCGAGCTTCCGCACGTCCTCGAGCGCCGCCATAGTGATCTCTCGGGTGGCGGAGAGGCCGGCGCGTACCTGGGCGAGATCGCTGGCCGACTGGAGGACGCGGAGGTGGACGACGATGGAAGTGAGGGCCTGCGCGGTCTCGTCGTGCAGTTCGCGCGCGATCCGCAGGCGCTCCTCCTCCTGCGCCCGAATCACCTGCGACGACATCGCGCGCAGGCGGGACCGGTAGGTCACCAGCTCGTCGAGCATGCCATTCAGCGTGTCCCCGAGCTGATCGATGGAGGGATCGGAGGTGGCCAGGCGTCGCGCGCGGGTGGTGAGGTCGCCTCGCCGTACCGCGGAGACGGTGCGTTCCAGGGCGCGAAGCGGTGCGAACGCCGCTCGGAGTACCGCGTGATTGACCGCCACACTGAGGATCGTTCCGATCGCCCCGAGCACCAGGACGAGATCGAGGTAATCGGTCGCCGGATCCAGCCGGACGAGGGTGGCCGTCAGCCAGGTGCCGATCGCCGCCCCCATCACCACGATGACGGTATTCGCCACGAGGACCTTCGTCGCGATCGGTAGACGGAGGAGGCGGTCACTCAGGCCGCGAGTGCTCCGAGCCATTGCGGAGATCATAGGGAGCGCTGTCGGGAAAGGTCCGACAAGCATTCCGCCTCGGGCGGCTTGACACCCCCGAAAAGTCGCCCATAGTATCTGGCGCTACTCCCTTCTCAGGGGTCTCCGTTGCGTCAGTACACGTTCGACGAGATCTCCCACTCGGTGCGAAACAGCCGGGTATGGCGATCGTTCTTCAGGCACGGCTGGCCGGAGACATCACGGGCCAAGGCGCTGACCGTGATGAACAACTTCTTCCTGCACGTGCACCCGACCCGTTTGCCCGCCCACGCGCTGAAGGTCACGTACACGTTCTGCCTTGGCGGCCTCTCGTTCTTCCTGTTCCTGATGCTCACGCTGACAGGCATCCTGCTCATGTTCTACTACGTACCTGACATCAATCGTGCCTACACGGACATGAAGGCGCTGGAGTCGGCGGTCAACTTCGGGATGCTGATGCGCAATGTCCACCGATGGGCGGCCCACGGCATGGTGATCACCGTATTCCTCCATATGTGCCGGGTCTTCTACACCGGCTCGTACAAGCCCCCTCGCGAGTTCAACTGGGTCATCGGGGTGGCGCTGCTGCTGGTCACATTCCTCCTGTCGTTCTCGGGGTACTTGCTACCGTGGGATCAGCTGTCGTTCTGGGCCATTACCGTGGGCACGGGTCTGGCGACCTACGCGCCGTTCATCGGTCCGGAGATTCGCTTCCAGCTCATCGGCGGCTACGAGGTGGGTCAGAACGCGCTGATCCGCTTCTACACTCTGCATGTCATCGGTCTGCCGACGGTCGCGCTGTTGCTGATGTTCGTCCACTTCTGGAGGATCCGGAAGGACGGCGGCATCTCGCGGCCGCTCTGATCGCGGGCGCGGGGAGGGATCGAGTTGGCGGAAGCAGGCGCTGAGCGGCAGATGCCGATGGCGGCGGATGCTGCCACGGGCGGAAGCGGTAACAGGCTGCTGGAGGCGGCGCGCCGTGTCGAACGGCGGGAGCCGGCCGCGGCGTCTCCGGGCCAGGGCAAGCAACAGGACATGGTCATGGTCTGGCCGCAGCTCGTCTCGATCGAGTTCGTGGCGATGCTCGTGTTCACGATCATGCTCCTGCTCCTCGGTACCTTCGTCAACTCGCCGTTGGCGCTCCTCGCCAACCCGGACTCGACGCCGAACCCGTCGAAGGCGCCCTGGTACTTCCTGAACCTGCAGGAACTGCTCCTGCACATGCATCCCACGCTCGCCGGCGTCCTCGTACCGGGTGGTGCGCTCCTGCTCCTGGCGGCGATCCCGTACGTCGACAACACGCCGGCGGGCACGGGGCGCTGGTTCACCAGCACGATGGGCCGCGAGATCACGGTCTTCTCGATGATCTATGCGACCGTCCTCAACATCGCGATGATCCTCTTCAACGAGTACGTCGGCGTCCGCCGCCTCCTCCAGCCTCTGCCGCTCCCGTCGTTCATCACGGTGAGCATCATCGAGATCGTGATACCGGTGGCACTGATGTACGGTCTCTCGCACCTGCTTGTGGTGTGGGTCCGGAGACGTTGGCCGGGTGCCGATACGCGCCATTGTCTGATCGCGCTTTTCAGCGGGTTCGTGGCGACCTATATCGTCCTGACGATGAGCGGGACCGCGTTCCGAGGTGAGGGAATGCATCTCTTCTGGCCGTGGGATGTGACCACCCACGGACTTCACTGACAGGAGTCCGCGGTTGGCGCATGAGATGGCCCATCCCGGGGCGCACGTCGTGGGCGGCCCATGGGGCATCACCCGGCGATGGTTCCTCCGACTCGCGGTGCTCGGCAGCCTCGGCGCGGTCGCCACGCAGGCGAT
The DNA here is from genome assembly GCA_964536925.1 of uncultured Dehalococcoidales bacterium. Lineage (GTDB taxonomy): Bacteria > Chloroflexota > UBA6077 > FW602-bin22 > FW602-bin22 > VGOZ01. The sequence continues at coordinate 40,026 of CAZHZF010000008.1, forward strand.
CGGGTGCTTCATCCATTTCTACTACCCGACGCGCGTCGGTACATTCGGCGGCCGCGTGCTGGCCGGTAAGCCAGAGGACCTGAAGGTCGGTGACACGAAGTATGTGCGCGAGGGCAAGTTCTACCTGACGCGGGTGCCGGATGGATATCTGGCGCTCTTCCAGAAATGTCCGCATCTCGGCTGCGTCGTGCCGTGGAAGCCGGATGACCCGACGGAGGACAACCTGGCGGCCAAAGGCCGCTTCAACTGCGGCTGTCACGGCTCGATCTACGATCGGTATGGCGTCCTCAAGGCAGGCCCGGCGCCACGGCCCATGGACTTCATGCCCATCACGATCGAGAACGGCAATCTGATCGTCGATACCGGGAGAGCCACCACACGCGCGGCATACGATCCATCTCAGGCGCTCCCGGTCTAGCGGATGGGCCAGTACTTCGTTCTTCTGACCGGCGGCGCACCCGCGGCACCACCGTCCTCGTCCGGGGGCGTGCATCTCGACGAGAACCTTCTGCAGGCCGGCTTCCTCGTCCTGATCCTCGTCGGTATCGCCCTGGCCGCGGCGCTCTACGTCGCGAATGTCCTCGACGTTCCGTGGCGACGCGCGATGTCGAACACCGATCGTCAGGCGATCGTCAACGGACTGATGATCACGTTCATCGCGGTCATCGTCGGGATCTATACGCTCGTCGAGCCGGCGCGACTCGCGGGCGCCACGAATCGTCAGATGGACTACTCGATAAACCGTGGAATGAACCTCTACGGGCAGTACTGCATTGGCTGCCATGGTCTTCAGGGGCAAGGAGGGCCGGTCCCCGCCGACATCGCTGAGGGTGCGTTCGCGCCGCCCCTCGCCGGCCGCGCCGACCTCCGACCCGAGTCCCAGGCGGAGATGACGCAGAAGGCCGAGTTCCTCCGTAAGGTGATCGAGCGTGGGCGGCCAAACACCGCGATGCCCGCGTGGTCGATTACGGAGGGAGGCGCTCTCAACAGCCAGGACGTCGAGAACCTCGTTGACTTCGTGCAGCGAGGCGACTTCGCCTCCGTCACATCCGTGATGAGTGCCGAGGCAGTCGCCAAGGCAGAGGCGACCGCGGTCGCGGGAGGAGCCGCGATCTCCTCAGGTGGTCCGGGCCGGGCGCTCTTCCTCTCCAAGGGGTGTGCGGCGTGCCACACGATCCAGGGTGTGTCGTCGGGTACGGTGGGCCCCGCGCTCACGACGCAGGGTTCCAACCCGCAGATTGCAGGCGTGCTGGAGAACACTCGGGAGAACCTCATCCGCTGGATCCTCGATCCTCCCGCCGTGAAGCCGGGCACCCAGATGCCGAAGCTGGCCACGATCACGCAGCAGGACGCCGAGGTTCTGGCGGATTACCTGCAGTCGCTGAAGTAGGAGCGTACCGATGGTCTTCGGCGAGATTGGTGAGACACTCGAACTGTTCATGATGATCGGGGCGGTCGTCGCCTCGATCGCGGTGATCTACTGGATCCAGCGAGTCACGGGCACGGGGAGCGACTGAGCCCCGCAACCGGTGAGGTGATGAGGTGCGTCTGACCGCCCTCGTCGGCGCCATTCTCGTCGGCACGATCCTGTTGATCGGCGTACTCGTGTCGGGTCTCACCGCGATGCCACGCATCGTCGACTCAGCAGGCACCGGGCCAGTCTCCTCGGCGTCGAGCCGTGTCTCCGTCGTTGAGAACGGTCCATCGGGTGGCGATTCGGTCGGCCTGACCGAGGATCGCCGATGGATTCGCGGGGTCTCTTCGTCGGCCGTAACCGTGCAGATCATTCCGCGCCGTGTGGACGCCGCGGCGATTGTGGCGGCGGAGCTGGCCATTCCGCCCCGACGCCCGGCGCCCACTTCCGTGCCGCCGACCCCGACACCACCGCCGCGCGGGCCGCTCTCTTTCCACGAGCAGCCACTCGGACCATCGGTCCCCGATCGAATCCGGCGGTGGGAGGACCTCATCGTGCGGCACGCGCGTACCTACAACCTGGACCCCGCGCTGTTGGCCGCGCTCATGCAGACCGAGAGCGGCGGTGATCCTCACGCGCTCAGCGGTGCCGGCGCGGTCGGACTCATGCAGGTACTCCACGGCTCATTCGATCCAGAGGAGAACGTCGAGAGCGGCGCGCGGATCCTCGCGCGCAACCTCGCGATGTTCGGCCGGGTCGATCTGGCGCTCGCCGCCTACAACGCGGGGCCAGGTAACGTGCGCGAGCACGGTGGAATCCCCCCGTTCGAGGAGACGCATCTCCACGTATCGCGCACGCTCGCGCACTATGAGGCGTTCCGCGCCTGATGCCGGGATCGCCGCCTCGATGCGGGACCGGCCCGGACTATCAGCTCGCCGGCGCCAGCGCGCGCAGCCGGGTGAACTCGGCGACCTTAGCCTCCTCCTCGGAGGTCAGGTTTCGGAGCGGCGCGGAGACCGTGCTCGTCGTGAGGATCCCCTGAGCCTTCAGCGCCGCCTTCATCGTCGCGAAGTTCGCCGCCGTCGCCGAGCCGCCCCGCGCGAGGGACGAGATGCGCGTGGCCTCGATGATGCGATCCGTCGCCGCGTCGGCCGCGGCGAAATCCTTGCGCCGCGCGGCGTCGTAGCAGGCGACGCAGTCGCGGGCGGCAATGTTGGCGATGCCCGGAATGGCGCCGTGCGCTCCGGCGAGAATCCCGGCGTCGATCAGGTAGCGGGTTCCGAGGAAGCCGCGCAGTCCGATCCCGCGACTGCGTGCGCCGCTCATCACCTGCCGGAACCAGTCCAGGTCGTTCTGGCTGTCCTTCAGGCCCACGATCGCGCCCTCTTGCCCTAGCCTCAGGATCGTGTCGGGAGTGAACCGCACCTTGACGTTCTGCGGGATGTTGTAGGCGAGGAGCGGCAGGTCGACGGCCGCGCGAACCCGGCGGAAGTGATCCAGTAGTTCATCCTGCTCGTTGGCGTAGTAATACGGCGGGAGGAGCGCGATCGCGTCGGCGCCCGCCGCGGCGGCATCGCGCGCGTGCTCGATCGCCAGACGTGTCGCCGCGTCGGAGATGTTGACGACGACGGGAACCCGACCATTCACGGCCTCGACGGTGGTGTGGACCGCCTCGGCCCGCTCGCGCCGCGAGAATGACGCGAACTCGCCGGTGGTCCCCAGCACCCAGATGCCGTGGACTCCGGCCTCAATGAGATGGTCGATCAGTCGGCGGAGCGATGGGTGATCGATCGTCTCATCGGACGCGAGCGGCGTGACGATGGGCGGCACGATCCCGTGCAGGCGATTCAGGTCGAGCATCATGTTCTCCTTCGGCGCACTGGCGAGGATATCTGTTCAGACCCTCGTATCGCCGGCGAGCGCGAGTGCGCCCACGATGCCCGGACTGGGATCAATCCACCGTGGCGCGACGAGGTAGCGCTCGGCCCCGTCGAGGATCACCTCCCGTCGAATGTACCCACCCAGCGCCTCCACCAGATACGCCCGGACGCGCGGCAGGAGCCACTCCGCCCGCGACTCGACGACGCCTCCGCCGAGCGTGATCCGCCGCGGCGAAAGCGCGAACGTGACTGCCGCCACGCCGAGCGCGAGGTAGCGCGCCTCCACGTCGAGTGCCGGATCGTCGTCCGCGAGATCCGCGCCCGGGCGCCCGGCCCGCGCGGCGAGGGCGGGCCCGGTCGCGCGAGACTCCCAGCAGGTATCGTGAAAGGGGCACACACCGCTGCGAAACGTATCCACGCTGCCATCGGGCAGAGCGACCGCGGGGAGCGGCAGATGCCCGATTTCCGGGTGCAGCAACCCGCGCACCGGGGCGCCATCGATGAGCACCCCGCCGCCGATACCGGTCCCTACCGTGATGTAGATGTAGGGACTGACGCCCTGGCCCGACCCGCGGCGAAACTCGCCGATCGCGGCCGCGTTCACATCCAGTTCCCAGCGTGCCCGATCCGCGCGCAGGTCGAGGCCATCGAGCAGCGTCGCCAGCACCGGCGCGCCGATCCACCCTGCCTTCGGCGTGTCGAGCACACAGCCGAACATGGGTTGGGTCGGATCGAGTTCGACCGGCCCGAAGTTCGCCACTCCCAGTCCATCGATCGCGTGACCCCGGAAGAACTCGACGACCTGCCGGAGCGTCTCCTCGGGCGTGGTGGTGTCAATGCGGGCCGACGCGACGATCGAGGCCGGGTCGCTGCTGCGCGCGAGGACGCACAGATACTTCGTACCGCCGCCCTCGACCGCACCGAGATACATCACACCGCTCCCGATCAGAACGCCGCCGTTTCAGGACTCAACGATACCAGCGGTGATAGTGATGCAGCGGCCCGTGCCCGTGGCCCAGTCCCCAGGCAGCGACGATCGCCTCGTGCAGGTAGGTCTTCGCGAACGCGACCGCAGCGGGAACGTCGTCCCCGTGGGCGAGTCGTGCGGCGATCGCGGCCGCGAAGGTGCATCCGGTCCCGTGCGTGCTGGTGGTGGCGACGCGAGATGCACGGAACTCCCAGAACCGATCGCCATCGTGGAGCAGGTCCACCACCTCAACACCGCTGCGATGCCCCCCCTTCATCACCACCCAGCGGGCACCGAGGCGGACGATCTCCCCGGCGGCGGCGCGGACCGCCTCGTCCGATTCGATCGGGTGCCCGACGATCACCTCTGCCTCAGGGTGGTTCGGCGTCACGACCAGGGCCCGCGGAATCAATCTCCCCCGCAGCGCACTCACCGCATCCTCGGCCAGCAGGCGGGCGCCGCTCTTCGCCACCATCACCGGATCGACGACGAGGCGAGAGAACGCGTGTCGATCGGCCAGGCCCGCGACCAGGTCGATGATCGTCGCGGTTCCCAGCATGCCGGTCTTCACCGCATCGACGCCGATATCCTCGACCACGGCGTCCACCTGCGCGGCGATCAGATCGTTCGAGAGAATCTCCGCCGCGCTGACCGCGCGCGTATTCTGGGCCGTGACCGCGGTGATCGCGGTCATGCCGAACACGCCGAGGGCGCCGAAAGTCTTGAGGTCGGCCTGGATGCCGGCGCCGCCGCCCGAATCGGAGCCGGCGATCGTCAGCGCCCGTGGATGGGCCGCGTTCATGGTGCACTCCTTCGGAAGTGATCGTGCCCCCGAGGTGCCAGTGTGCGGACGGTGTCGCCCTCGCGCAATCGCAATCCGGGCTCGGCGTCGAGGTGCCCGATCGGATGGACGGGCAGACCGATCGCCGCGCCGACGGCGATGATCTCGGCGACTCGACTCGGACTCGCCGACACGAGAAGTTCGTACGCTTCGCCGCCGGTCAGGACGTACTCCAGCGCCGACGAACCGAGGGAGAACGCGATCCGTCTCGTCTCGTCGTCGATCGGGAGAGTCGAAACCTCGAGCGTCGCGCCGACCCCGCTCTCGGCCAGGATGTGCCCGAGATCCGCGGTGAGTCCATCACTGATGTCGATCGCGCAGCGGGCCAGGCCCCGTTCGAGAAGCGTGCGCCCGAAGTCGACCCGCGGTTCGGGGAAGAGGTGAGCTTGTCGCGCCGGGGAGTCCATCGCGGTCGAGGCGTCGCGTTTCAGCATGGCGTCCAGATACGCCGCACTCCGCCCTGGATAGCCGGTGACCAGGACGGCGTCACCCGGTGCTCCGACCGATCGGCGCAGCGACTGGCCCGCGGGGACATCGCCGATCGCAGTGACGTCGATCACGATCGTCGGTCCGCGTGCGATGTTCCCGCCGACGATCGCGGCGTCGAAGCGTGTCGCCAGCGTCCGGATCGCGCCGAAAGCGGCGTCGATCCAGTCGAGCGGCAGGTCGGCGGGCAGGGTCAGGGCCACCAGGGCCCAGCGCGGCCGGGCTCCCATCGCTGCCAGATCGCTGAGGTTCGTCGCGAGCGCGCGGTGTCCCACCGCCTCGGGCGGGGTGAGGTCGCGGAGGAAGTGGCTCCCCTCCACCTGGCCATCGACCGTGAGGACGGCCTCGCGCCCAGAGTCGAGGGAGACGATCGCCGCGTCGTCACCGATCCCGGCGCGCACATCGGGACGCGTACCGAGGCTCTCGGTGAGGCGGGCGATAAGGGAGAACTCGCCGAGGTCACCTACGCGATCCGTCGTGCTGCCTCCACGGCCTCGCGCAGGGCGCGTGCGGCGGCGCGCGGATCCTCGGCACCGACGATTGCGGAGATCACCGCCACGCCATCGGCGCCCGCCGCCAAAGCGGCCGGTATCAGATCCCTCGTGATCCCCCCGATCGCCACGATCGGCCGATCGGTCAGCGCGCGCACGGCCCCAATGCCCGCGGCACCGATCGCCGCGCCGGCGTCTGACTTGGAGGCGGTGGCGGCGAACGGGCCGACCCCGAGGTAATCGGCTCGCGCGCCGTCGCCCGCGGCGAACTCGTCGGTGTTCCCGGCGGAGATGCCGACCAGACAATCCCCAGGTAGGATCGCGCGGGCGATGGCGACGGAGAGATCGTCCTGACCCAGGTGCACGCCGTCCGCGTCGATCGCCAACGCGAGATCGATCCGATCGTTGCAGATCAGTGCGACGCCCATGACTCGGGTCAGATCCCTGAGCTGGCGCCCGATCGCATACTGCTCGCGCGCGCTGAGGTGCTTGTCGCGTAGCTGCACGGCTGTCGCGCCACCCTCGATCGCGGCCCGCGCGATCTCGATCGATGACCGCCCCCGCGAGAGCCGCTCATCGGTGATCAGGTAGAGGGTCGGGTCGAACGCGCGCATCGCACGATTATGCGCGGTCGGCGATGACGTCCCAATCGCGAGTCGCGCCCTCGATCGCGCCCTGTACCGCCGACAGCCGTTCCACGACCAGACGCGCCTGGTTGACGTCCTTCCAGAGTTCCGGATCGAGTAGGCGCTGCTCGAGATCCGTGCGTTCGGCCTGCAGGCTCTCCAGTTGCGTCTCGATGCGCTGAAGTCGCGCGTTGTCTGCCCGAACTTTGCCCGCGTTCACCGGCGTCGGAGAATCGACCCGCCGGGCAGTCGGTACGGCGACGACGGCGGACGCGACCGGCGGCGCGGCGCGCTCAGAAGCAGATACCGACGGCAACCCGCGAGCGACCCGCTCGCGATACCGCGCGTATGTCCCGGGAAAGGAGCGCACCGCCCCGTCGCCGACCGAGAGGATCCTCGTCGCGACCCGTTCGAGCAGGTATCGGTCGTGAGAGGCGATGAGGACGGTGCCCTCGAACGCGAGGATGGCTTCCTCGAGAACCTCTCGCGAGGGAATGTCGAGGTGATTGGTCGGTTCATCGAGGAGGATGACGTTGGCGGACTGGAACCCCAGGCGCGCAAGTGCGAGCCGGCTCCGCTCTCCGCCGGAGAGGCGTCCGGCCGATTGCAGCGCCATCTCCCCCCTCAGCCCCACCGCACCGAGCGCCCCGCGCGCCTCGGTCTCGCTCACGCGTTCGGCGCGCGTTCCCAGCAGGATCGTGTAGGCGGACGTCTCACCCGCGAAGGCGTCGGAGGCGAGCTGTTCGTAGTGCACCAGATCGACGGCGTGTCCGCGCGTGATGGTGCCGCGGTCGGGCCGTTCCGACCCGGCGATGAGACGCAGCAGCGTCGACTTTCCCGCGCCGTTCGGACCAACGATCCCGACCCTCTCACCTCGCGCGATCTCGAAGGAGACATCCCGCAGTACGCTCAACCCGTCGAATCCCTTCTCGACGCGATCGAGCGACAGGACCTGCTGACTGCTGAGGCGCGAGAGCGGGAACGCGAGCGAGATGGATCGCTCCGCGGGCGGCGTGCCGATGCGCTCGATGCGATCCAGTCGCTTCTGCTGGCTGTGGGCCAATGAGGCTCGACTTGGCTTCGCGCGGAATCGGTCGATCGACGCCTGCTGACGCGCGATGTCGCGGGCCTGGCGCTGGGCGCTCACCCGCTGGCGATCGTCTCGCGCGCGCCGTTCGACGACGTACTGCGAGTAACGCATCGGAAAGTCCGTGACCTGACCCTGCCGTAGTTCCAGCGTGCGGGTCGTCACGCGGTCGAGGAAGAACCGATCGTGCGAGACGACGAGGACTCCGGCGGGGCACGCGCGCAGATACTCCTCGAGCCAGTCGGTCGCCGCATCGTCGAGGTGATTGGTCGGCTCGTCCAGCAGCAGGTACTCCGCGCCGCGCAGGAGCAGGTGTGCCAGTGCGACACGAGCGCGCCAGCCGCCGCTGAGCGTGGCGACCGGCTGGTGCATCGCCTCCTGCGTGAAGCCGAGCCCGGCCAGCGTCTCCGCGATGCGCGCCTCGATGGTGTATCCGTCGAGCCGCTCCATCTCGCCGTGCAGCGCGCCCTGGTGGCGCAGCAACGCCTCGCGGTCGCCGGCGTCCTCGCGCGCCAGCTGGGCCGCGACCTGCTCCAGTTCCCGTTCGATCTCGATGACGCGCTGGAAGGCGGCGCCAGCCTGCTCCCACGCGGTCGCCGTGGTATCGAGCGTCAGGCTCTGTTCGAGGTAGCCGATCGTGCCATCGCGGCGGATCGCGCCGCTCGTGGGCTCGAACAGGCCGGCCGTCACGCGCAGAAGCGTGCTCTTCCCCGCGCCGTTCGGACCGATCAGAGCGACCCGCTCGCCCCGGCGAACCGCGCACGAGACACGGTCGAGGATGATGGTATCTCCGAAGAGGACCGTGACCTGATCGAGCGTCAGCATCGCCGCCTCACGCTAGCACGCCCCGCCACACCGAGACGGGACGCGGCGCCTGCCTATACTGCGGGCCGTTGTGCCCCGCCTGGAGCCATTCCTGCTGGAGGGCGAATCGCTCGACGCGGAGCTTCATTCGGGATCGACCTCGCTCGGTCTGACTCGAACCCGGCTGGTGCTGCATCGCGTTGGTTTCGGTCGGGACGTGCGTGATCTCGTCCTGGCGGATGTTCGATCGGTGCGCCTCGCAGAGAGTCCCGACTGGCGACTCGTGTGGTGCGCGCCTCTCTTCCTGGTCGCGGCGTTGCTCTTCCCGAACCTGGCCCGCCAGGGACTGGTGGCTGCGGCGGTCGCGCGACCGCTCCGCTTCACGGATGCTGGCGAGCAGTATCTCGCCGCCACGGCCATCGGCTGCGCGTTGGTTGCCGTGATCCTTCTCGTCGTCGGACTCATACGGCGGCGCGCCTGGCTTTCGCTCGCCGGTGTCGGTGCCCTGGGGATCGGCGCCGAACGCCGTGCCTGGTGCGTCCCCGTGCGGGTGCCCGCCGAGGGTCGATCGTTCGCGTTGAGGCTCCGCCAGAACGTCGAGGCGCTCGCCCGAGATCGCGCCGAAAGTACTGCCCGACTGGCCTGATTACCCCACCCGAAACGGGGTGACAACGATTGTGCCCCCGTGGGGCCGACCGTAGACTCGCCTGAAGCGGAAGGTGAGGCGAACGGCGTGAAGCGGCTCCTCCTGGATTCGGTCGCCGACGGCTCCACACTCGGGCGCACGCTGCTCAACGAGCGCGGAGATGTCCTCCTGCGCCGCGGCGCCATGCTCAACCGGCGGTACATCGAGTCGCTGCGCGACCGTGGCTTCCGCACCCTCTACATCGCCGATGGTCCCGACGACGATCTGGCACCGGACGAGATCGTGAGCGAGCACGTTCGCGCGAACGCGACTGCCTCCGTCCATCGCTTCCTCAACGTCGTCGCCACGGCCAGCCTCGATCGGCGGACGGGAGCGTCGGCCGATCGGGCGATGTCCGCGGAGGCGTCGCGCACGCTCAGTGCCGGAGTCGCCAGCCTGCGCTCGGTCGTCGAGAGTGTGATCGACGAGGTGCTTCAGGCGAACAACCTCTCCGGCCTCACCGAACTGAAGACCCACGACAACTACACCTTCTGCCACTCAATCGAGGTGACGATCACGGCGATCATGATCGGGCGCAAGCTCCATTTCGATCGTGCCGCCCTGCGGGAGCTGGCGATGGGTTGCATCCTGCACGACGTCGGCAAGATGTTCATTGCCCCGCAGATCCTCAACAAGCCGGGCCGGCTGACGGCCGAGGAGATGGAACTCGTCAAGAGCCACCCCGGCGAGGGCTACCGCTTCCTGCGTGGGTTCCAGCCAGACGCCTACCTCATCAATCACGTCGCGTACCAGCACCACGAGCGGCAGGATGGCACTGGCTATCCTCGAGGGCTCACCGGTCACAACCGGATCGGCAGGGAGGGACGGGGCAGCCGCGGGGAGATGTTGCTCATCGCCGAGATCGCCGCGGTGGCGGACGTCTACGATGCTCTGAGCAGCGACCGTCCGTACCGTCCCGGAATGGCGCCGGACCAGGTGGTCGAGGTGATCCGTTCCATGGCGGGCACACACCTGAATCGAGAGGTCGTCAACGGTTTCCTCTCCATCGTCCCGGCATACCCGCTGGGGAGCGCGATCCACGTCACCGAGGGGCCGTTCACCGGATACCGAGGCGCGGTCATCGATCTCAACGCCCGGGCGCTCGACCGTCCGCGCATCCGTCTGGACCGGGATCGATCTGGCCGACGCATCGATCCGCTCGAGATCGATCTGGTCTGGGAGCCGCAGACGCAGATCGCGATCACCCTCTTCGACCGGGAGTGGCGCCAGGCCAGTTGAGTTCGGCCCTGCCCCTCAGAGGAGCGGCGTCCGGACGATCGTGCACTCCCGGTGAAGTCCGACTGTGACGATCGCCGGAGGACAGCCGATCAGTTGCCCGACGCGATCGACATAACGCTGGGCATCGCGGGGGAGATCCTCCCACCGCCTCGCCGCGGTCGTCGGTTGGCGCCACCCGGGGAGGTCCTCGTAGATCGGGCGGCAGCGGGCGAGAACGTTCATGTCGGCCGGCACGCGATCCAGGCGCCCGGTATCGTGCTCGTAGCCGACGCAGATCCGGATCGTCTCGAACTCGTCGAGGACATCCAGCGCGTTGATGACGAAGTGATCGAAGCCGTTGAGTCGCGCCGCGTATCTCCCCAGCACGGCGTCGAACCAGCCGACCCGTCGTGGCCGACCCGTGGTGGTCCCGTACTCGTTGCCCCGCTTGCGGATCGTCTCGCCCAGCGCGTTGTCCAGTTCGGTCGGGAACGGGCCGTTGCCGACGCGGCTGTAGTACGCCTTGAAGACTCCGATGACCCGGTCGATCGCCTTGGGTGGGAGGCCAGTACCGATGCACGCCGAGCCGACGCTGGGCGCGGAAGAGGTGACCGTGGGGTAGGTGCCGAACTCGATATCCAGCAGCGTCGCCTGAGCCCCCTCGAGGATGACGTTCTTCCCCGCTGCCACGGCATCCTGGAGCAGTTCGACCGTGTCGCACACGAACGGCTTCAGTCGCCGCGCGTAGACCGCGGTTCGCTCCAGAACCTGAGCAAAGGAGATCGGTGCGGCACCGTAGACGCTGGAGAACAGGCGATTCTTCTCGCCGACGACGTAGCTCAGCCGATCGTGCAGGTTCTCCGGGTCGATGATGTCGCACATACGCAGGCCATCTCGCGACGCCTTGTCCGCGTAGGCGGGGCCGATGCCGCGAAGAGTGGTCCCGAGCTTCCACTCGCCCCGGCTCTGTTCCTGCAACTGATCCTGGATCTTGTGATAGGGCAGCACGACGTGCGCCCGATCGCTGATCTTGAGGTTGGTGACCGGGATGCCGCGCCGCTCCAGTTCATCGATCTCCTCGATCACGACCTCGGGATCGACGACCACGCCGTTGGCGATGACCGACGTGATCCGCGGATCGAGCACCCCCACGGGCAGCAGGTGGAGGGCAAACTTCCCACGCTCGTTGACGACGGTGTGCCCGGCATTGGAGCCGCCCTGGAAGCGCACCACGAAATCGGCGCGGTCGGCCAGACCATCGACGATCTTCCCCTTGCTCTCGTCGCCCCACTGGGCGCCGATGACCGCCACGACCGTCACAGCCCGGCGAGTATAGAGACTCCCCTAGCGCTCCCCTCCCTGCCAGAAGATGCCTTCCTCGAAGTGGCAGTAACTCTCAACCAGGCTCCGATTCAACGTGGCGTAACCGGACTCGACGCATGCGCCGAGGATCCTGCGGAACCTCCTGCGAGCGATGCCGCTGAAGCGCGCGTGCCAGTTCTCGGGCCGTGGTTCCGCGAGGAATACGACGCCGCCACCCACGTCCAGGAACCCGCCCTTTCCGTCCGGGGCGATGAGGCGGAAGAGCACGATTGCGAAGCGCTCCAATGTGGCAATCTCTACAGTAGATCACGTGGCATCTCGTTACCTCGATGAGTTGGCTCGGCGGGTCCTCGTCTTCGACGGTGCGATGGGGACGTCGCTGCAGAAGTTCGCGCTCTCGGCCGAGGACTTCGGCGGTAAGGAAGGCTGCAACGACTACCTATCTGTGACCAGGCCAGATGTGGTCGAGCAGGTCCACGATGGCTTCGCGCGCGTGGGCGTGGACGTTCTCGAGACGAACACCTTCGGTTCGACCCTATTCAAACTGCGTGAATACGACCTCCAGGATCGCCACGACGAGATCAACCTCGCCGCGGCGCGTCTGGCCCGGCAGGTTGCGGATCGGCACGCCACGCCCGATCACCCAATCTTCGTCGCCGGGTCGCTGGGTCCATCCGGGATGCTCCCCTCTTCAGACGATCCAGTCCTGGGCAACGTCACGTTCGAAGAGCTCGCGGTGTCTTTCGGCGAGCAGGCGCGCTCCCTCATGGAGGGCGGTGTCGACGTCCTGCTCATCGAGACCGCCCAGGACATCCTCGAACTGAAGGCCGCGGTCGTCGGCATCCAGAGGATGTTCCGGCGATTGGGGCGCCGGGTCCCGATCCAGGCGCAGGTGACGCTCGATACCACGGGCCGTATGCTGCTCGGCACCGACATCAGCGCCGCGGCGGTCACTCTTCAGGCGCTGCCGATCGATCTCATCGGCATCAACTGTTCCACGGGCCCGGAGCACATGCGCGAGCCGGTGCGGTACCTCGCCGAGCGATGCGCCCTCCCCATCTCGGTCATCCCGAACGCCGGACTGCCGATCAACACGCCGACGGGTGCCCACTACCCGCTGGAGCCCGCCCCGCTCGCCGAGGCGCTCCTCGAGTTCGCGGCAAGCTTCGGCGTGGCGGTGGTTGGCGGTTGCTGCGGCACCACGCCCGACCACATGGCCGCGGTCGTGGCTGCAATCGACCGACGTCCGCCGATCCGCCGGGAGGTCATTCGGGTGCCGATGGTCTCGAGCGGGATGCGTGCTACCGCGCTGCATCAGGAGCCGGCCCCGATGATGGTCGGCGAACGGGTCAACTCGGTCGGTTCGCGCGCGGTCAAGCGGATGCTCCTGAAAGACGACTACGACGGGGTGCTGCAGGTCGCGCGCGATCAGGTCGAGGGTGGCGCTCACACGCTCGATGTGTGCGTCGCGACGACGGAGCGTACCGACGAGGCCGACCAGATGCGCCGTCTGGTGAAGAAGCTCGCGGCTGGTGTCGACGCGCCGCTGATGATCGATACCACCGAGTGGCAGGTGGTCCAGGCGGCACTCGAGCAGTATCCCGGTCGGGCGATGATCAACTCGATCAACCTGGAGAATCGGGCGGCGAAGGTCGACACCGTCCTCCCTCTTGCGGTCGAGCACGGCGCCTGTGTCGTCGCGATGACGATCGACGAAGAGGGCATGGCCAGGACAGGTCCCCGTAAGTACGAGATCGCGCAGCGGATCTACGACATTGCGGTCGGCGAGTACGGGTTGCCGGCCGACGCGCTGATCTTCGATGTGCAGACGTTCCCGGTCGTCACGGGCCAGGAGGAACTCGTCGATAGTGCTCTCGAGACGTTCGAGGGCATACGCCTCATCAAGGAACGACTTCCCGGCGTCTCGACGGTCCTGGGCGTCTCGAACGTCTCCTTCGGCGTCGGCACCGAGGCGCGCGGGGTGCTCAACAGCGTGTTTCTCTATCACGCGGTCCGCCACGGCCTCGATCTCGCGATCGTGAACCCCGCGCACGTCACGCCCTATGCCGACATCGATCCGGAGAGCCGTGCCCTGGCCGAGGACCTTCTCTACAACCGTCGGCCCGATGCCCTCGCCCGGTTCATCCAGCACTTCGAGAGCCGTGGCCCGGCCGAGACCGGTCCGGCCGTCGATCCCTATGCGGGACTGACGACGGAGCAGCGGATCCACCAGCAGATCCTCCATCGCAAGAAGGACGGCATCGAGGCGCTCATTGACGATGCGCTGACCCGCCGCTCCGCTGTCGCGGTCCTCAACGAAGTGCTGCTGCCGGCGATGAAGGACGTGGGCGATAAGTTTGGAGCCGGAGAGCTCATCCTGCCCTTCGTCCTCCAATCCGCCGAGGTGATGAAGCGATCGGTCGCACACCTCGAGCAGTTCCTCGATCGGCAGGAGGGGTACACGAAGGGGCGCGTCGTCGTGGCGACGGTCTTCGGCGACGTCCACGATATCGGCAAGAACCTCGTCTGCACGATCCTGGGCAACAACGGATACACCGTCTACGACCTGGGGAAGCAGGTTCCGCTCAATACGATCATCGACAAGGCGCGCGAGGTCGATGCCACGGCGATCGGTCTCTCCGCGCTCCTCGTCTCGACCTCGAAGCAGATGCCGCTCTGCGTGCAGGAACTGCACCGGCGCGGGCTGAACTACCCGGTTCTCATCGGCGGGGCGGCGATCAACCGCTCGTTCGGCTACCGGGCGCTCTTCGTGAGCGACGAGTCCGAGTATGCCCCGGGCGTCTTCTACTGCAAGGATGCGTTCGAGGGGCTCGAGACGGTGGATCGGCTCATCGACCCCCAGCATGCCGCCACATTCGTGGCCGAAGTCAAGGCGAAGGCGCGCGCGGATGTCCATCGCGGCCTGGGTCGGCGGACCGATGGCCCGGCGACGACCGCGGTCGCGCCCTCATCGGTCCATCGGGCGGCGGCGATCCCCCGGGCCCCGTTCTGGGGGTGGCGCATCCTGGGTGGCTCGCCGTCGGCGCGCGCGCGGCGGGGTGCGACCGCGGACGCCGCTCGGGGCACGATCCCCCTCGATGAGATCTTCCGGTGCCTGGATCTGAAGACGCTCTTCCGTCTCCACTGGGGCGCGCGCGGGCGCGACGGGGCGGAGTTCGATCGCCTCGTCGACGAGGAGTACCTGCCGGCGCTCGATCGACTCAAGCGCGCGGCACGTGCCGGGGAGAACGTCGAGCCCGCCGCGGTCTACGGGTACTTCCCCTGTCAGAGCGAAGGGAACGACGTCATCGTGTACGACCCGACCGATCAAGATGGCCTGCGGCGGCTCGAGCGCGTGGGCGCCGGACCCTCCGAGGCGCGCGCCATCGAGCGGTTCACGTTCCCGCGGCAGCCCGCCTGGGACCGCCTGTGCCTCGCTGACTACTTCGCGCCGACAGGCTCGGGGCAGATCGACGTGCTGCCCCTGCAGGTCGTCACCGTCGGCGCCCGCGCCGACGACCTGGCCGACCGGCTCAACCAGTCCGGCGACTACACCGAGGGCTACTACCTCCACGGCTTCGCCACTCAGTGTGCCGAGGCGACCGCGGAGTATCTGCACGGTGTCATCCGGCAGGAACTGGGTATCGGCGCGGCGCAGGGCCGCCGGTACTCGTGGGGATATCCCGCCTGCCCCGACCTGGAGGATCACGTGCGGGTGATGCGCCTGCTCCCGGCCGATCGTATCGGCGTCTCCCTCACCTCCGCCTGGCAGTTCATCCCCGAGCAGACGACCGCGGCGCTGGTCGCGCACCACCCGGACGCGAAGTACTACTCGACGCTCAGCCCGGCGGCCGAAACGCCGGCCGCGGTGGGCGCTGCACCCTAGAATCGCGCCTCCAGCCATGGCCGAGCCGATCGATCCCCTGGAGGAACTCGACGAGCACCGGCGCGTGCGTCTCGGCAAACTGAACGAACTGGAGTCGCGCGGCATCGACCCGTACCCGCCGCGCGTGGATCGGACCCACAATGCCGCCGCGGCCCTGGCGCTGTTCGACCCGGCCGCCGAGACTCAGGCCGAGGTCGCGGTCGCCGGTCGCATCGTGACCCAGATGAAGCGGTTCGGCAAGCTCGTCTTCTGCCACATCGCCGATGGGTCGGGCCGCATTCAGCTTGCCTGCCGCTTCGACGTTCTGGGCGCTGCCGGATTCGCGCTGCTCGACTCTCTCGAGATGGGCGACTTCGTCTCCGCCCGCGGGCACATCTTCAGGACCCGCACCGGTGAGATCAGCGTGGATGTGGCGCGGTTGACGCCCATCTCCAAGGCGCTACGCCCCCTGCCCGAGAAGTTCCACGGCTTGACCGACGTGGAGAAGCGGTATCGTCAGCGCTACCTGGATCTCATCGTCAACCAGCCGGTCCGCGACGTGTTTGTGACGCGTTCCCGGATCATCGCCGCGATCCGGCACTTTCTGGACGATCGCGGATTTCTCGAGGTCGAGACCCCGATCCTCCAGCCGCTCTATGGCGGCGCCGCCGCCCGCCCGTTCGAGACTTTCCACAATGCGCTCGATCGCCGGCTCTACCTGCGGATTGCCACCGAGCTGTATCTGAAGCGGCTCCTCGTCGGCGGCCTCGACCGGGTGTATGAGATCGGGCACAACTTCCGCAACGAGGGCATCTCAGCCAAGCACAACCCGGAGTTCACCGTCCTCGAGTCCTATCAGGCGTATGCGGACTACCAGGATGTGATGGCGATGGTCGAGGAAATGGTCGCCCATGTCGCCACCACGGTGCTCGGCACGCTGACCGTGCCCTTTCGCGGCGCCGAGATCTCCCTGCGCGCGCCCTGGCGTCGCTGGCCGATTCTGGAGGCGATCGCGGAGTACTCGGGGATCGACGTGGAGGGCCACCCGACCGCCGAACTACTCGCGGGCGCGGCCCGGCGGAGCGGCGTTCCGATCCCGCCGGACTGGAACCGTGGCAAGATCATCGACGAACTGCTCTCGACCTTCGTCGAGCCGCGCCTGACCCAGCCGACGTTTCTGACTGACTACCCCGTCGAGTTTCCCGGGTCCACACTGGCGAAGCGCGCACGGGGGAGCGACACGTCGGTCGAGCGGTTCGAGGGATTCGTCGGTGGCTTCGAGATCTGCAACGCGTTCAGCGAACTCAACGACCCGCGCGATCAGCGCGCGCGGTTCGAGGAGCAGGCCGAACTCGGGCGGGGCGGCGACGACGAGGCCCATCCGGTGGATGAGGACTTCCTCACCGCCCTGGAGCATGGCATGCCCCCGGCTGGCGGCCTGGGCGTGGGCATCGACCGCCTGGTGATGCTGCTCACCGATCAGCACTCCATTCGCGACGTCATCCTGTTCCCCCAGATGCGCGACGTGGAGGCCGCGCCGTGATCGACGACGCGGTGGCCGTCCCGACGATGGGAGGGGGCCGGTGCTGAGCATCCAGCTCATCCGGGAGTCGCCCGACCTCGTCCGCCGGGCGATCGCGCGGCGCCACGAGTCGCCGCCGCTGGACGAAGTGCTGGCGCTGGATGAGCGGCGCCGCCTGTTGCTGGCCGAGGTGGAAGCGCTGCGGGCACAGCGGAACGAGGTCTCCCGGCAGATCGGGCGGCAGGGAGGCGACCGGGCGGCGATCGATCGCATCCGTGAGGAGATGCGCGCGGTCGGCGCGCGCATCGAGGCGCACGAGGCCGAACTGTCGACACTCGAGGTGAATCTGCGCGCGCGACTCCTGGAGATCCCCAATATCCCCCATGACTCGACGCCGGATGGCGCGTCGGAGGACGAGAACGTCGTCATCCGGACAGTCGGGACCCCGCCCGATCTCGGGTTTCCGCCGAAGCCCCATTGGGAGCTCGGCGAGTCGCTGGGCCTCCTCGACTTCGAGCGGGGCGTCAAGCTGGCCGGCACCCGGTTCTACGTGATGCGGGGCGGCCTCGCCCGCCTTCAACGAGCGCTCATCTCCTGGCTCGTCGATCTGCACACGGTAGAGCACGGCTATACCGAGATGAACGTGCCCTACCTGCTGAAGGGGAACGCGCTCGTCGGCGCGGCGCAACTGCCCCGCTTCGCGGGCAACCTCTACCACGATGTGGAGAGCGACCTCTGGCTGATTCCCACGGCCGAGGCAGCGCTGGCGAACATCTATGCCGACGAGATCATCGAACCGGGCAGGCTCCCGATCAAGATGGTCGCCTACACCGCCTGCTTCCGCCGCGAGCAGTTCGCCTCCGGTCGCGACACGCGCGGGATCAAGCGCGGCCACCAGTTCGACAAGGTGGAGATGTTCCGCATCGTCGAGCCCGAGACAGGGCTCGAGGCGCTGGAGGAGATGGTCGAGGAAGCCGCCAACTGCCTCAAGCGGCTGGGGCTTGTCTACCGCGTGAAGGCCCTCTGCACCGCCGACATCGCCTTTCAGTCAGCCAAGACCTACGACCTGGAGGTGTGGGCGCCGGGCGTCGCCGAGTGGCTGGAGGTCTCGAGTTGCTCGACGGTGACGGATTTCCAATCACGACGGGCGAATCTCCGCTTTCGACGCGCGGCGGGAGCGCGGCCCGAGTTCCCCCACGAATTGAATGGGTCCGGCCTCGGTATCCCGCGGACCATGATCGCGATCGTCGAGAACTATCAGCGCGCCGATGGATCGATCGACGTGCCCGAGGTCCTGCGGCCGTACATGGGCGGGCTCGCCCGGGTGGAGGCCGCCCCCGCGTGAGGGTGGGGAGCGCCGTCGGCGCTCTGGCGCTACTCAGCCTCCTCTGTCTCGGGTGCGCCGATCTGGCGTTGCCCACCCCGACGGTCGCCCGTCTCCCCACGGCGATCCCGCGCGCGGTGGCCCCACCGGTCCGCGAGGCCGCGGCGACCGCGGCGCCCCGCATCTCCGCGCCCGCGACCGCCAACCCGGCCGTTTCGTCCGCGGCGCCGAGCGCGCCGACGGTCACATCATCCAGTGTGGCAGTCGCGCCGTCGAACGTCGCTCTGCCCACCGCCGCGCCGGTCACCAGAACCAGCGCTGCTGTCGCGCCCGCAACCGCCACCCGACCATCGCCGGCTCCGCCGATCGCGACCCGTCCATCCGGGGCGACTCCCACGACCGCGCGGACACCCAGCCCGCGACCCGCCGTCACCGGCACCGCGACCGCGGCGTCCGTCCCCATCATCGGATCGGGCGGCACCCCGACGAGAACGCCGACCCGCACGGGGACACCCACGGGCGACCCCGCCACCGCCGATCTCTACAACTGCTCCGATTTCGCCAGTCAGGCGGAGGCACAGCAATTCCTGCGTCGTTATCCGAACGATCCGAGCCGTCTCGACCAGGATCGCAACGGCATCGCCTGCGAGTCCAATTCTCCGCCGCGCGATCTCACGCCGATCCCGCGCTGATCGGGGCGCGAAACCCGCCCCGCCCGGCCCCGCTTGCTACGATGGGTGATGGAGGGATGGCTGAGCGGTCGAAAGCAGCCGTCTTGAAAACGGCCGGGTGATGAGCCCCGGGGGTTCGAATCCCTCTCCCTCCGCCCTCTGAGGGGATCCGGCAGGCCGGCGAGTGTGAGACCCGCCGATCTGCCCTTCACCCGGATATCACTCGTGCCGTAGCGCCTCGATCGGGTCGAGCCGCGCCGCCGAGCGCGCCGGGTAGAACCCGAAGAACACGCCCACGACGGCGGAGAAACCGAACGCCAGGCCGATCGCCGGGAGCGTCACCGCGGTCGCCCATCCCGCCAGGCTGGCGAGCGCGTAGGAACCGCCCACGCCGAGCAGGATGCCGATTATCCCTCCGACCAGGCTGAGAGCGATCGCCTCGATGAGGAACTGGGTCATGATGTTCGATCCCCGCGCGCCAATCGCCATCCGGATGCCGATCTCCCGGGTACGCTCGGTCACCGACACGAGCATGATGTTCATGATGCCGATGCCGCCGACGATGAGCGACACCGCGGCGACACCCGCCAGGAGGTAGCGCATCGTGTCACTCGTCCCCTGAACCGTGTCGATGATCTGATTGTTGTTCCGCACCGTGAAGTCGTTCGCTGCCGTGCCGGTCAGGCGGTGCCGCGCCCGCAGCAGGTCGGTGATCTGACTCTGGACGGTCGCGATCTGATCCGCGCTCGCAACCTGCACGGCGATCTCCTGGACCGTCGTCTGGTTGAACAGGCGGACCTGCCCGGTGCTGAACGGGATCATCACCACGTCGTCCTGATCCTGAAAGCCGTTGGAACCCTTCGCGGCCAGGACACCCTTGACGGTGAACTGGACGTTCCGGATGAGGATCCTCTGCCCGACGGGGTCGGTCGCGCCGAACAGGTTGGTCGCGACAGTCTGCCCGATCACGGCGACGAGGGCACCGCTGTCCTGATCGGCCTGATCGAACGCCACGCCACGGGCGATCTGCCACGACTGAATGGCGAACACGCTCGGGTAGTACGCCCGGACCGTCGTGCTCCAGTTCTTGTTCGCGGCCTGCACCTGCGTGCCGTTCGCCATACGGCTCGGCGTCAGCAGGGCGATGCCCGGGACCTGCGCCTGGATCGCCAGGGCATCCGCCTCGGTGAGCGTCTGCTGCGTCCCGGCCGCGGTGCGGACCGCGCCCGGACCGAAGCCGCTCCCCGGCGAGATGGTGAGCATGTTCGTGCCCAGGCCGGCCAGTCGGGCCTGGAGCGACTGACTCGCGCCCTCCCCGAGCGCGATCATCACGATCACCGAAGCGACGCCGATGATGATGCCCAGCGCGGTCAGCAACGAGCGCAGTTTGCGCGCCAGGAGCGCATCGAGCGCCGAGGCGACGCTCTGCCCCAGGGCGATCGTGCCCCGGGTGTCAGCCGGCAGCGGCTCCGCCAGGACCTCCCAGGCAGTCGGTTCTGACGATAGGGATTCGGCGAGGACCGCCGTGCGCGTGGAAGCGATCACGCTGCCACCTCCGTGGGAGTCTGTGACGTCTGGTGCGCGGTCAGGACGTGAAGCGCGCTGACGGGCTCCAGGTTCGCGCGATCCTCGATCACGCGCCCGTCGAAGAAGCGGATCAGGCGCGAGCAGTAGGCGGCGATGTCGTGCTCGTGGGTGACGATGACGATCGTGATGCCACGCCGATTCAGTTCCTGGAGGATTGCCATCACCTCGGCGCTCGTGCGGCTATCCAGATTTCCCGTCGGCTCGTCCGCCAGGATCAGCGCGGGGCCGTTGACGAGCGCGCGCGCCACGGCAACCCGCTGCTGCTGCCCGCCAGACATCTCCGCGGGAAAGTGGTCCGCCCGCTCGGCGAGACCGACGGTCCCGAGCGCCGCCTCGACGCGTGCGGCCATCACCTCCTCGGCGACGCCGGCGTACAGCATGGGCAGGCGCACGTTGTCCCGGGCCGACAGCCGCGGCAGCAGGTGGAACCCCTGGAAGACGAAACCGATCTTGCGGTTGCGGATCGCCGCCTGCGCGTCCCGATCCAGCGAGGCGACGTCGACCCCTTCCAGACGATAGGCGCCACTGGTCGGCCGATCGAGGCAGCCCAGCAGGTTCATGAAGGTCGACTTGCCCGAACCAGAGGCCCCCATCACGGCCACGAACTCTCCGGGCATCACCTCAAGCGAGACGTCGCGCAGCGCCTGCACGACGTTCTCACCCCGCACGAAGTCCTTGGTCAGGTTCTCGACACGGATGATCGGTTCCATCGAACGTCCTCCTAAACCTTCGGAACGCCCGCGCCCGGTCCGCTGGGCGTGAGCGGGCTGGTGGAGGTCGTGGCCGCCGGGCGCGTTCCCGTGCCGGCGCTGGATTGGCCGCTGACGACGACCTGTCCCTCGGCCAGTCCGGCGAGGATCTCAGTCGTGGCGCCGTCGGTGATGCCCACGGTGACTCTCGTCGCGGTCGGCTGACCGTTCTCGATCCGTCGCACCGTGCCGTTCGCGACCGCGTTGGCGGGCACCACGAGGGTGTCCTTGCTCTCGGCCGTCGTGATCGTCACCGTCGCGGTCATGCCCGGGTAGAGCGTCACGCCCTCAGTGGAACGGATCGAACTGGTGACCCCGTAGGTGACGACGTTGGATGTCGTCGTGCCCACCGGCTGGATCTGGGCCACCTCGCCGCCGAAGGTCTTGCCCGGGAATGCGCTGACCGTGAACGTCACGGGGTCGCCGACGGTGACCTTCCCGACGTCCGCCTCGTTCACCTGGGCGGTCACCTGGAGGCGATCGAGCGTGACGAGGGTGATGAAGGAGTTGGAGATCGCCTGCCCCACCGTGCCGCTGATGGATGCGACCGTGCCTCCGATCGGGGCGCGGATCGTCGTCGCGGCGAGCTCGGTCTCAGCCTGGGCTAGAACCACTTTCGCGCTGGCGATCTGCGCCGCTGCGCTCTCGAACTCCGCCTTCGTGGGACCGGCCGCCGTAACGGCGAGGCTCGCCTCCGCCGAGCGCACCTGATTCTGCGCGCTGTTCGCCGAGGTCTGGGCGCTCTGCGTCGTCGCGGCAACCGCGGCCTCGGTCTTGGCGGCGCTCGCCTGCGCGCTGGCGACCTGCCGTTCCGCCGCGCGGACCGCGTTCTCCGCCGACGCGACGCTTGCCCCGAGAGTGACTTCATCACTCGCCAGGTTCGCTCGAGCCGTTGCCACGGACGCCCGGGCCTGCTGGAGCGTCTGCTCGGCCTGCTTCTGCGCCTGGACGATCTGCGCGGCGACGTTGTTCACGTTCGTCTCCGCCGCTGCGACCGACGCGTTCGCCGCCTCGCATGAGGCGCCGGGCCCCCGGCCGCACGTCGCGTCCCGGCTGATCTGTTGCGCCCACAGCGTGTTCTTCGCCTGGTCGAGCTGCTCCTTGTGGATCGCCGGCTGGGCGGCGATGACGGCTTCTGTCGCGGCCAGCGATCTCTCGGCGTTCTCGATTGCGAGACGATCCGCGGCCAGCCTCGTCCCTCGCTGGGCGATCGCCGCGGCAAGGTTGTCGCGCGCGGTCGTGAGTCCCGTCTGCGCGGTGTCCACCGCGGCGGCGGCCGAAGCCAGATCGCGCCGCGCGCTCTCGGTGGCGAGTTCGGCGTTGCGCGCGGCGTCTGCCGCGGAGCGCTGCGCGTTCTGGAGCGAGACTTCGGCCGCGGCGCGCGCCTCGGCGGTGGCGCCCTCCTGAAGCCGGGCGTAGCTTGCCTCGGCCTGCACCAGGCTGGCACGGGCCTTCTCGACCGCGGCGCTCAGATCGGTGGTCTCGAGTCGCGCCAGGGCATCACCCGGGGCCACGACCTGGCCAATCGCCACTTCGAGCGCCGCGAGCGTCCCGGCCGTGCGAGGACCTATCGCGAGGGTCTGAGCGGCCGCGACTGGCCCGGTCGCGGTTACCGTCTCCGCGACGTTTCCCCGAGTGACGGTCGCGGTCTGGAAGGTCGGCGCGGCGGTACCGCCGCTCGATGCACGGAACGCGTACAGGACGCCACCAGTCGCCAGGGCCGCGGCTACCGCGAGCAGGGCGATGTGAGTGGCTGAGAGCCGGCGTCGGATGCCGCCGTTCGCGTTTCGGGCCGCACCCAGTGGCCGCGAGTTCGGTATTGCCATCGTCGTTCCTCCGCCGTGAAGTCCTCTCTCCTTCTAGGGGCGCTGCCTTGGACGGACCTGTCTCCCGCCTGTGAGCGAGCTTTGATCGGGAAACTCTTCTCCGCGGCAGGGCCGCCGCCCCATTCCTCCCGACTACGATCCCGTCCCCGTGCCGCTCGGACGCCTCGCGCAGGTCTGGTACGGGTGGTGGCTCGTCGCGATCACGACCGCGCTCATCGCGCTTCAGTCGGCGGTCTACGTGTTCGGCTTCGGCGTGTTCTTCGCGCCGATGGTCGCGGACTTCGGATGGTCCCGCGCCGCGGCGTCCGGGGCCGTCTCTCTAGCCCGCCTCGAAGGAGCGATGACCGGTCCGTTCGAGGGTTGGCTGATCGACCGGTACGGACCGCGGAGGATCATGCTCGTCGGCGTCCCCCTGTTCGTCCTCGGCTGGATCGCTCTCAGCCAGGTCGATACGCTCCTCGCGTACTACCTGGTCTACATCGTCCTGCTCTCGCTGGGGAGTTCGCTCGGGTTCTTCAACGCCTGTTCGACGGCGGTAGCGAACTGGTTCGTGCGCCGCCGCTCGCTGGCGCTCGGCATCATGTCCTGTGGCATCGGGATCGGCGCCCTGTTCGTGCCGGGAGTATCCGCGCTCGTCGAGACGCTCGGGTGGCGTCAGGCCGCGATCGTCGTCGGCGCGATCGTGTTCTGTATAGCGATACCGCTGGTGTGGCTGGTGCGCCATCGGCCCGAGCGGTACGGGCTGGCGCCGGATGGGGCGTTGGCCACGGCGGCGCGCCCGACGGAGTCGGCGCTCACCGCCCGACAGGCGCTGCGCAGTGCCACGTTCTGGATCCTCGCCTTCTCCTTCGGCATCCGCATCATGGCGACCACTGCGATCTCGCTCCACTTCATTCCATTGATGATCGACATCGGCCTCGGCGCGGCGGCCGCGGCCTGGGCGACCGCGGTGCTGGGGGTCGTGAGTATCGTCGGGCGCCTCGGGATGGGCGCGCTCGCCGATCGGATCGGGCAGCGCACCGTCTACGCGGGAGGTCTGGTCGCCCTCGCCGCCTCATTCGTCGTCCTCGCCCGCGCCGACTCGCTGCTGTTCATCGCCATCTTCCTCGGCCTGTACGGGCCGGCGTACGGTGGTCTGGCGACTCTGATGCTCTCGATCCGGGCCGACTACTTCGGGCGCCAGTCGTTCGCGACGATCGGCGGTCTCATGACGCCGGTCATGACGATCGGCACGCTCTCCGGCCCCATCTTCGCGGGGTGGGTCTTCGACACATCGGGTAGCTACCGCGGCGCGCTGTACGTCTTCGCCGCGGCGATGGCGCTGGCGCTGATCCTCCTGCGTTTCCTCCCCACTCGGCCCGTCGTCGCGCGGCCACATGCCTGAGAAGTCGCCAGCGGTAGGCGACAATGGCCTCTGGAGGCAGACGATGACCGAGCAACAGCCCCTGGTTTCGGCGACGCGAATCGCCGGCGGCATTCCCGAGACGTTCGATCCCGGGCGGTACGACGGCCGCATGCCCTACCGCCGGACGGGGCGCAGCGGCCTGCACCTGCCGGCGATCTCACTTGGCGGCTACGAGACGCTCGGCGGGTATCGCGACGCCGACGTCTCGGAGGCGATCCTGCGCCGGGCCTTCGATCGCGGCATCACCCACTTCGACTTCGCCAACAACTACGGCACGCCCTTCGGCAACTCCGAGATCATCTGTGGTCGGATCCTCCGCCAGTTCCCGCGCGATGAACTGATTCTCTCGAGCAAGGCCGGGTTCCGGATGTGGCCCGGTCCGTACGGCGATTACTTGAGCAAGAAGTCGATCGTTGCCAGTTGCGAGCAGAGCCTGCGCCGGCTCGGCGTCAGCTACCTGGACATTTTCTACCTGCACCGCGCCGACCCCGTCACCCCACTCGAGGAGAGCCTCGGCGCTCTCGACCTTCTCCTCCGCCAGGGAAAGGCGCTCTACGCCGGTGTGAGCAACTTCAACGGGGCGCAGTTCGCGGAGGCCGCCCGCATCTGCGAGCGCGAGGGGCTATCGCGCCTCACCATCCATCAGCCTGCCTACAACCTGCTCGATCGGCGGATCGAGGCCGATCTCCTGCCCCACCTCGAACGCGCGGGCACCGGCGCGATCGTGTACGCGCCACTCGCCCAGGGTGTCCTGACCGACCGGTATCTGGATGGTGACATCCCGGCGGACTCGCGCGCCGCGCAGTCGTGGGGCGAGGAGGCCACGCGCCGCCGGCTCACGCCCGAGCGGCTCGACCGTGCCCGACGCCTCAACGCGCTCGCCGCCGAACGCGGGCAGTCGCTGACGCAACTCGCCATCCAGTGGATCCTGCGCCTGCCGGCGATCGCGAGCGTCCTCATCGGCGTCTCCTCGGTCGTGCAGCTGGATCAGAACCTCGCCGCAATCGATGGACCCGCGCTGACCGAGGATGTCCTGGCGAGGATCGACCAGATCGTGCGGTGACCCCCCAGGGGCGTCCGCAGACCGGCGGGCTTTTGATAGAGAATGTTTGCGAATGCCGGCGCAGCCCCTGAGGCGCGACCGGACATGGAGGGAATGCACCGATGCCGATGGCGGAGCGACGGGCTGAGGTCGTCTGGGAGGGGAATCTCGTTCAGGGCAAGGGCAGCGTGACGAAGACAGGGAGCGGCGCGTTCGCGGCCGGCCTGCCGGTCACATGGGCCTCACGTGTCGAACGATCCGACGGGCGCACAAGCCCGGAGGAGCTCATCGCCATGGCCCACGCGAGCTGCTATGCGATGGCGCTCTCTCACACGCTGAACGAGGCGGGCACGCCGTCCACCCGGCTCGAGGTGAGTTCGGTGGTGACGGTCGAGTCGGTGCCCGGCGGCATCAAGGTCGGTGAGAGCCGCCTCGAGGTCCGCGGTCGGGTGCCAGGAATCGATCAGGCGAGGTTCGAGGCGCTCGCCCGCCAGGGCGAGCAGGGCTGTCCGATCTCGAACGCGTTGCGTGGCAGTGTGTCGATCTCGCTGAAGGCGACACTCGAGGGCTAACCCCACTCAAGCACTCCCATCTGCGCGCGGAGCGATCTCGACGAAGATCGGGCTGGTCCAGGCCATCTGGCCGTCGATCTGCTTCGCGCGCAGGTGGTAGGCGTTCCACCCCGGGAGCGGGGACGGATCCGTCCACGCGAACGCGACTTCGGCCGGCCCCGGCGCCGCCGGCAATCGCTCCACGACCACGGCGCGATCGACGCCGCCCGCGGGGTACTCGCGGCGATCGACGAGATCGGCCAGGTCGAGTGTGAAGGTGCAGACATCGGTCGTGAATGCGAGCGTTCCGTGAGAACCATCATCGAGAAGTAGGTCGACCCCATCCTCGTCGCCGGCGGTGCGCGATCGCCACCGGACTGCGCGGTCCGATTCCAGCGTCACCGCCTCGTTCGGTTCATCCAGTGCGTAGCCGCGCGCCTCGCGGATGCGCGCGCCATCGACGCTCAGTGTTCCGTCCCAGACCTGCTGACGGTTCCGATCCAGGATTCGTGCGCCGCGCCAGGCGACCCGGATCGCATCGCGCGAGGGGCGTCCGCCGAGATCGTGTCGGTACACCGTCTCCGTCCCGCGCAAGATCGTGACCTCGGCGAGCGGCACCAGGCCGATCACGCGCACCTCCAGGCGGGGCGCAACGGTCTGGCCAGGAATTTCGTCGCCCATCCACCTGCCGTCGGCGGTCAGCAGTCGGGCGATGATGCGCGCGCCGGTGGTGCAGGAAGTCCTGCGGGCCCGGAGTGCCTCCCATAGCGCCTCGCGGCTCAGGTTGCGCGCCCACACACAGGTGAGGCCGCCGCGGACGGCGAACGAGCCCGATCCGGGCGCAGCCGCGCCCGGCCGACCCTTGTGGTCGTCGCTGCCGGCGGTGAATCCGACGCGGAGGCCGCGCCGCATCGCCTCGTCGCGGAACCACTCGAACGTCCCCCAGCAGGAGTGGATCTCGATAAGTCGTTCGAGATGCGGATCGTGCCACGCCAGTTCGGCCCGTCGGCCGCCGATGTGCGGCACGAGCATCACATCCGCGCTCCCGGCAAACGCGGAATACAGCGCGTCGATCGGGTAAGCGTCGGACGCGGCGTCGGTCCGATCCTCGATCTGCCAGTGACTGGTGCGATGGAGTGGGCCATCGTCGCCGCAATAGAGCACGTTGTGGTCCCCGCCGGCGGCCGTGATCGCCGACCACTCGATGCCCAGGAACGTGACGAACCTGCCGGGCGCGTGGAAGGCGGCTGTCTGCCGACGTATCTCCGCCCAGATGGCCGGCGTCACCTGGAAGTCGTTGCCCTGGTGGGCGGCGAAGTCGACTCCGGCGACATCGCGCGCGTACGCAAAGTACTCCTCGATCGTGCCAGACCCGATCGTCTCGCCGCTCTGGCCATGGAGATCGCCCCAGTAGGGGCGGAACTCTGGCCCCTCGGTGGCGACTTCGAGCGGATTGGCAGGAACGGTCGCACTCTCTCCCCAGCGCGCAATCGCCCTGGCGATTCCGGGGAGATCTGGCGCGCGGGCGTCGAGTGTCGCCGTGGGGCCGGTCGCCCGCGCGGTGGCGAGTGGTGCGCCATTCTCCGCGACGAGCATCACCGTGCCATCGGTCGGGGCCGCGGGATTTCCCCACCGATCTTCGAACGCGACGTGGTAGGCGACGGATTCGCCGGGCCTGGCGTGCGACGGTCCGTGCACCCGGATGGTTTCCGCGGCCGCCGCGATGAGGGGGAACCCCAGATCGTCGGGAACCTCCTGGAAGAGATCCGTGCCGAAGGGATCGACAAACAGGCGGAAGCGGAAGCGGGTCTCGCGGAAGGTCTGGGCGCGCGCCCGCTGCCAGACGAAACAGATCGTCTCGCCCTCGCGCAGGAAACCATCGACGACCCGAACCCGGACGGTGCGCATCCACGGTCGCACGTTCCCCCGCGCGTCGTAGCGGAGGTCGAGGCGCGCCGCGCCATCGGTGGTGACCGCGAGGTGCGAGGGCGCCGCCGGATCCGCGAACTGAGGTTCGGACCAGTCGGAGGCAAACCTCCAGGAGAGCCGCAGCGCCCCACCATCGTCGAAGCAGGAGCGGCCGACCGTGTAGACGATCGACCACTCACCGATCGATCCGGCGACCACGGGCACCTGGGGCGCCAGGCGGGCCCGGCCGATGAACGCGCCGTCGCCGAGCGGGTAGGGCATGGTCCGCATCGTAGCCCGCCCGCGCGTGGGTGCGCCGCGTCGAACCCGCCGCGCGCTGGTACCATCGCCCACCGATGACGCCGGCTGAGGGTTCCGTTCCGTGAGCGCGGCCGCCGCGTTCGAGGTCGTCGCGCGCGCAATCGATGAGGGGAAGATCGTCGGTGCGGCCGCGGCGGTCGGCGATGTCGCCTCGACCGATACGTGGGTGGGCGGCACGGTCGCCAGTGGCGGGGACGACGTTACGATCGATACGGCGTACGACCTCGCCTCGCTGACCAAGGTCCTCGCGACGACGACGCTACTCCTGCGTGCGATTGGCAGGGGCCGCATCGATCCCCGCGAGCCGCTTGCGACCTACTTGCCCGAGGCCTCCTGGCTGCAGACAGGCCCACGCGCCGCCGACGCGACGATCCTGGATCTGGCGAGCCATTCCTCCGGTCTGGTCGCGTGGTCGCCGCTCTACACGCTGGGACTCGATCGGTCGACTCTGCTCGCGCGCGTCGTGCAGTGGCCGCTGGAGGGGAAGCGCGGGGCGGTCGTCTACTCCGACCTCGGTTTCATCCTGCTGGGCTACGTCCTGGAGCGCGTGCACGGTGATCCGCTGGACCGCCAGTTTGGCGACCTTGTGACCGAGGCGGGGATCGCCCCGCGGATCGGGTTCGGCCCCTTCGCCGCGCCGGTCGCGCCGACCGAGGAGTGCCCCTGGCGGGGACGGCTGATGCGCGGCGAGGTCCACGACGAGAACGCCTGGGCGATGGGCGGTGTCTCCGGGCACGCTGGCCTCTTCGGCTCGATGGCGGCGCTGGTCTCATTGGCGCGGGCGCTGCTCGCGGGAAGACTTCTGTCCGAACCGCTCCTCGCTCTCGCGGCTCAGGCGCACGCCACAGGGGAGGATGGCCAGCGGCGCGGGTTCGGTTGGGCGCTGCCCTCTGCCGGGTGGAGTGGCGGCGATCTCTTCTCGGCACGGGCCATCGGACACACCGGGTTCACCGGTACCGGCATGTGGCTTGACCTCGAGCGGCGCCTCTACACGATCCTGCTCACGAATCGCGTCTATCCGACTCGCCACCGCGAATCCGGCATCGTCGGCCTGCGCCGGCGCTTCAACAACGCCGCGCTTGCCTGACCGGCCCCGTGGCGCAGCGGCACGACGCTGCCGGGGGTGTGGGGTGTCCCCATAGACGTCCTCCCCTTCCCGAACGATGCAGCGGACATATCGGGACGAGGCACGAGCCTGCCGCGCGGGATTGCCGGGACGGCGGTGGTCGGATCAGGCCGGAGGCCGGTCCCGCGGGCGGCTCAGTTCCGGCCGGGGACGCGCGGTGCGACCTCGGCGCAGTCCTCCAGCAGCGCCTCGGCGGAGAGTGCCAGGCGCAGCGCCATCCGATGCTCGATGGTGGAGAGGCGCTCATCGACGTGTCCGAGGATGCGGCGCACCATCCCCTCGTTGAAGTACGCATCGGCGAGATGCCGCTCGATCGCCGGCGCGGTGACGCCGGCCTGGCGCAGGTGGACGATGTCGACGACGGTGCGGATGAGTGCTCGGGAGTCCATAGGCGAACGGGAAGGTACGAGTGGGGATGTCGTGCCCGTGTAAGAGACGGCCGCGACCCCCTTAGGCCATCGTGAGGCACGCGACGTAACGGTTCAATCGGCCGAACCGACGGTCTCGCGGATCCGCTCCTCGATCAGTTCGACCTGGGTCTCGAGCCAGAGCAGGCGCCGTCGGCCGACCTCGTCGAGCGGCGGCGCGCCAGGAGCGATCATCCGCTCGGCCTCCCGGATCAACGCCGCCCGCCAGGCGGCAAGCTTCGCCAGGTCCACGCGCGCTCCCCCGCGGATTCGCCCGAAGGCGGCGTCACGACAACGAGTAGGATAGGCGTGTGGCGATGGCGGCGTCCGGTCGATGAGCGTCGATCGCGTGGACACCGCGGCTCGTCTCCTCAGCGATCGACTCCGCTCGGGCAAACGCGCCGTGGCGATCCTCGCCCATCGCGAGAGCGCGACCGCGGCCGACCTGGAACCGGAAATCCGCACCTGGCTGGTGCAGCGCGGCGTGCGCGTCGCCGACGATGCCGCGCCGGCGGATCTCGGCCTGTGCCTCTCTCTGGGCGGTGATGGCCTCATGATGCGCGCCGCGCGCCGCTACCCCGACGTGCCCGTGCTGGGCGTGAACTTCGGCAACTTCGGGTTCCTCACCGCGGCCGAAGCGGGCGAATGGCGCGAGGCGCTCGGACGCCTGCTCGCCGGGGACTTTCACCTGCGCGTCGGCCCCACGCTGGCCACCACGCTGCGCCGGGTCGAGTCCGGCCGGGTGGAAGACCTTGGCTGGGCCGTCAACGATGTGGTCGTCCACGGTGAGATGCGCTTCGTCCAGCCGTCGCTCTTCATCGACGGGCAGTACGTCAACGACTACCCGGGAGATGGCATCATCCTCTCCACACCGGCCGGTTCGACCGCGTACTGTATGGCCGCGGGAGGACCGGTGCTCCTCTCCGGTGTGGGCGGATTCGCGGTCGTGCCCATCTCCTGTCATTCGCCGATCCGCGTGTCGCTGATCGTGCCTGAGGATGTGGAGGTGGGGATCAAACTCGAGGGGCGGCACGGCGCCAGCCTGATTCTCGACGGTGAACCGGAACAACAGCGCGCACTGGTTCCCGGCGACATTGTCCTTATGCGCAAGGGTCCCATCGCGTTCCGCCAGGTCTCCTTCCGCTCGTTCGACTGGTTCAGCGCCTTCCAGTCGAAGTTCAACTATCAGATCCGACGGGCCGGCCGCTCGCCGCTCGTGGGAAGCAGGGAGCACGCGTGAGGTTCGGCTACACGACCTGGAGCATGCAAAGCGTTCCCGCCGAGGTCTCGATTCCCACCCTGGCCGCGATCGGATTCGACTCGGTCGAGATCACCGTCGTTCCCGGATGGCGAGACGAACTCGATGCGCTCACCGGCGAGCGCCGGCGCGCGATCCGCCGGCTGGTCGACCAGCACGGTCTGGTGCTCCCCGCAATAGCCGGGCACCGCAGTCTGGTCGCGACCGATCCGGCCGAGCATGCCGAGAACTGGCGGCGCCTGACCGGCGCGATCGACCTCGCCGTCGACTGGGCGGGCGAGGATGGCCCGCCCGTCCTCGATACGACGACCGGCGGGCGTGCCGGCGAGTGGGACGCCGTGCGCGATCGCCTGATCGATCGCCTGGGACGACTGACCGACTATGCCGCCGCTCGAGGTGTGACCGTCGCCATCGAACCGCACGTCGCGAGCCCGCTCAACAGCATCGAGAACGTGCTGTGGCTCCTGAGGACGATCGATCGGCCCAACCTGAAGCTGGCATTCGACATCAGCCACTTCAATGTCCAGGGCATCCCTATCGAGGAGAGCGTCGCCCCGCTCGCGCCGCATACGGTCTACACCCACATCAAGGACGAACGGGGGGTCGTGCCCGACTACGCCTTTCTCATCCCCGGCGAGGGTGAGTTCGACTACGCGCGCTACCTCCGGGCGATGGATGCCGCCGGCTATCAGGGTGACATCCACGTCGAGATCAGCCTGATGGTCCAGCGACGCGAGGGATTCGATCCGATCGCCGCGGCGCGCCAGTCATACGCGGTCGTCTCCGCCGCGTTCGTCGCGGCGGGCGTGGAGCGCGTCCGTCGGCAGCCTCAGTCCGGGGTCTGAGACGGGTCCGCAACGGGGCGCCGCGCGACCAGGACCTGGGCGTCGACCGTCAGCGGCACGCGCTCGCGACGGCCGCCCTCCTCGTCGTGCCAGAGGCGGTAGAGCGGCGCCAGATCGACCCGGTTGATGTGGAAGGCGGCCGGGTTGGCGCGGAGCGCGAGCAGCACCGCGGGACGGCTGAAGGGGATCTCCCTCTCGATGCTCCGCACCGGTTCGACGGTGAGCCCAAGCCGTTCCAGATGCGCCGCCTCGACGGCGAGCGTCTCCTCACGCGCCCGAGGCAGGCCCGGCACACGGTCGTACACCTCGGCCCAGTGGCGCGGCCCGTAGGTGAAGCGGACATAGCATCCGCCTGGCCGCAGCACCCGTGCGACCTCGTCGAGGAGGGCGGGAGCCAGACGGCGCACCACGACGTCGACTGTGGCGCTGGCGAAGGGAAGCTGGCGGCGCGTGCTCGCCCGGCCGTAGATCGCCCGGCGACCCGCGTCGTGGCGGGCCAGGTCGAGCGCGGCGGTGGCGATATCGAGCCCGATGTACTGCGCGCCGGGCCGGCGGTCGGCCAGCCAGGCCAGCAGCGTGCCCGGGCCGCAACCCAGGTCGACCACCAGCGCGCCGTCGTCGATGACCTCGAGGAGTCGCTCGAGGAGCAGCGCGTTCTCCGGCGCATCCGGGCCGCGCAGGACATCCCAGCGCTGGCGCCGCCATGCCATCGCCGCTGTGTCGCCCGGCCCCTCTGAGGCGACGCGCACGCCGGCCGAGACCAGATCGGGGACGCCGTTCGCGAGCGCGAACGATGCGCCGCACCCGCGACAGAGGAGTACCTCCGGGCGCTCCTCCAGTTCGCCGAGGCAGGTCGGGCAGGCGAAAGGTGAGGTCGAGGTGAGAGGCATCGGCCTATTATCTGAGCACTTCCGCGCATGAGCTTCGTTTCACCTGGACACCACCCGCTCTACCGGCACCTGTGGGCCGAACTGAATGGCCGACGGGGCGTGCGGCCCCCACGCCGATCGCGGCGGCGACTGGAACACGCCCTCGTGGCGCGGGTGAACGATCCGGCGCTGTTCCGTCGGCTCGACCGAATCCGCGCGGCGCTCAGCGGTCTGGGCTTCGCCCGAACGGTGCCCGATCACGCGTTGCACCTGCCGATCCTCAATCTCAATCGCATCCCGGCCTCCCGCCTCGCGGCGGTGGTCGAGCGCCTGCAGGCGTCGCTCCACGGTCGCGCCCCGTTCGCGGTGAGCGTTGCCCACCTGAACTACGCCAATGGCGGCGTGTTCGCGGAGATCGATCGCGTGGATGAGATCGCGGCCCTGAGCGGCTCTCTGCGCGAGCAACTCGGCCTGCCCGCCGATGCCGCGCCGGGTGTGCCCGGGTTTCCCCTCGCGCGCATCACCGCCCCCGCCGCGGCGCGCCCGCTCGTGCAGGCGCTGGAATGGTTCCGCGAGCGGCCGATCGGCGAGGTGCCCGTCCACGCGCTGCAGATCGTGACGCTGGACAACCGCGAGCCGGACGACGGCTTTCGGCGCGTGGCTGTCCTGCCCCTCGGCGGGTAGATCTCCCCCTGCCGACGCATCCGGGGCGTGGGGCGCCACACACACAGTTCCTCCCCGTTTCGAAGGAGGGGCCTCGCGGTGCAGTGGCACGACACTGCCGGGGCGTGGGGTGTCCCCACACAGATGAATCCTTCCGCTTCTCCTGAAAGAGAGTGCCACGCGGTGCAGCGGCACGACGCTTCCGGGGCGTGGGGTATCCCCACACGAATAACCCTTTCCCCTCCTCCGGAAAAGAGAGTGCCACGCGGTGCAACGGAGCGACGCTTCCGGGGCGTGGGGTGTCCCCACACGAATGATCCTTTCCTTTTCTCCGGAAAGGAGAGAGCCGCGCGGTGCAGCGGCACGACGCTGCCGGGGCGTGGGGTGTCCCCACACAGATGATCCTTCCCCCCTCCTGAAAGGAGAGAGCCACGCGGTGCAGCGGCACG
>CAZHZF010000009.1:0-71912 GCA_964536925.1 uncultured Dehalococcoidales bacterium
GAACCAGGCCAAACCTTCTGCCTATGCCCAATCACCTAACTCTTCCCAAGGCTCACGTATTCGCCGTCGCTCTTCTGCTGTTAACCGGCAAGCGCTCGCACGCCTACCTGCGCCCTGCCGCAGGCGCACCGCGAAATATACGGGCGACCCGAAACCACCGTCAAGCAAGCTGGACACACGCAACTGGTCGGAACGGGTCGGGTTCTGACCGGCGACAGGCGTCGGTGGCCAGACCTCCCCGTCTATCCGGCCTCGCGACGTCCTTCCAGGGCTCGGGCGAGAGTCGTCTCGTCGGCGTACTCGAGGTCGCCACCGGTCGGCAGCCCTCGGGCGAGGCGGGTCAGCCGGATCCCGGTCGGGCCGAGAAGGCGCACGATGTACATCGTCGTCGCATCGCCCTCCAGGTTCGGATCCAGCGCGAGGATCACCTCCTTGATGCCATCCTGGCAGCGGGCGATGAGTTCGCGCAGGCGGATGTCCTCCGGACCGATGCCATCCATGGGTGAGATCGTTCCGTGAAGGACGTGATACACCCCTGCGTATGCGCCCGTGCGCTCGATGGCCACTACATCGAGTGGCTCCTCCACGACGCAGATCGTCGTCGCGTCCCGCCCACCACGACAGATGGGGCACGGATCGGTTTCGGCCAGATTGAAGCAGGTCGAGCAGTGGCCAATGGTGTCGATCACCTGGACGATCGCGTCGGCGAGCGACCGCGCTTGTTCGTGCGGCACCCGGAGCAGGTGGTAGGCGAGCCGGCTCGCCGATTTCGGCCCGATCCCGGGGAGTCGATTGAGTTCGTCGATCAGCCGTACGATCGATGGAGAGGCGGGTTCCGGCACGGGTGCATGCTATAGTTCCCGCCCCCATGAAGGTTCTCCTTCGGCAGACATTGAAGACGCTTGGCACCGCCGGTGAGATTCGGACGGTGGCGCGAGGTTATGCGCGGAACTACCTCCTGCCGCGCGGGATCGCGGTACTCGCGACGCCACAGGCGGTGCGCGACGCCGAGATCCAGCATGACATCGAGCGGCGTCGCGAGGATAAGAACGCGGCGGCGAACGAGCGCACGGCCGAGCGGCTCGCCCAGACCACGGTGACGATCCCGGCACGCGTCGGCGCGCGCAATCGACTCTACGGCGCGATCACCGCGGCCGACATCGCGGCGGCGCTGGAGCAGCAGGCGGGCATCACGATCGACCGACGCCACATAGAGCTTCCCGAGCCGATTCGGCATCTCGGCGATCACCGGGTTCCGGTTCGGGTTGCGCGAAGCCTGACTCCCGAGTTGACCGTTTCCGTGACTGCGGGCGCGTAGCCCCCAGGTCGCACGGTCCATGACCGTGGGAGATGACCGATAGAGACCGCGATCGCTGAACGGGGGACACTCCCCATCGATGAGCGCGCCGAGGGTGCGCTGCTCGGGGCCCTGCTCGTCGATCCGGCCGCCATCGCCACCATCGCCGCGCTCATCGCCCCGGCGGACTTCTTCCGAGCGCGCAACGCCCGTGTATTCGAGGCCATCCTCGAGATCTATCACCGATCAGACATCGTCGACTTCGTGTCGGTGGCGGCGGAACTGGAGCGGAACGGCCAGCTCGAGATCGTCGGGGGCACCGCGTACCTGGCATCGCTCGTCAACCAGGCGCCGTCTTCCCTTCACGTTGAGACGTACGCCCACGAGGTGGAGCGCACCGCGCTCATGCGGCGCCTCATCGGGGCCTCCGATCGCATTCGCGAGATCGGCATGGCTAACCCGAGCGATGTCGATGAGGCGCTCGATCGGTCGCAATCCCTGCTGTTCGAACTCGCCCAGAGGCGCATCTCGCGGCAGTTCACGCCACTGCGGGATGCGCTCCACGAGTTCTTCGATCGGCTCGACGAGTTGCAGAATCGGCGCGGCGACCTCATCGGGCTCCCGACTGGCTTCATCGAGCTCGATCGGATCACTGGCGGCCTGCACGATGGAGACCTGATCATCCTGGCGGCCCGCCCCTCGATGGGCAAGAGCGCGCTCGGATTCAACATCGCCCGCAACTGCGCCGCAGCCTCGCACGGTGTCCTTGTCTTCAGCCTGGAGATGTCGATCGAGCAGATCGTCCAGCGCATGATCTGTAGCGAGGCATCCGTCGACGCCCAGCGCCTACGCCAGGGGTATATCGACGACGGCGAGTGGCGGCGCATCAGCGAGGCCTTCGGCACACTCTCGGAGTCGCCCATCTGGTTCGACGATACGCCGGCCCTCTCCACCACCGAGATGCGCATGAAGGCACGTCGGCTGAAGTCGGAGCACGATATCCAACTCGTCGTCGTGGACTACATCCAGTTGATGCGTGGGCGCGGGCTCGAGAACCGGGTGCAGGAAGTCGGCGAGATCTCAAGGAGTCTGAAGGAGCTGGCGCGCGACCTGAAGGTGCCCGTACTGGCACTCTCCCAGCTGTCGCGCGCAGTGGAATCGCGGCAAGATCATCGACCCGTGCTGTCCGACCTGCGAGAGTCCGGATCGATCGAGCAGGACGCCGACCTCGTGATGTTCATCCATCGCGAGGAGATGTACGATCGCCAGACCGAGAGGAAGAACCTCGCCGAGATCATCATCGCGAAGCATCGGAACGGCCCGGTCGGAGGCTTCAACCTGCGGTTCTTCCCGAATCAGGTGAAGTTTGGCGATCTCGAGTCGTACCGCCAGCCGAACTGATCGGACGTCGGTGTCCGGCCCGGAATCCACGATCTCGCTGCCGACCAGGTTGCTCGCCGAGGTTGTGCCCACTCTCGATCAGGCGGAATTACGAGTCCTGCTGGCTCTCTACGTGCGGGGGGTCGGCGCGCCCGGCGGCCAGAGCGCGGTCGATGATCTGCAGGGCGACACGAGTCTGCTGCAGTCGCTGGCGCGCGATAGCCCTGTGGCGGCGAGGGAAGCGGTGCATCGTGCGATCGATCGACTGCTCGCGCGCGGCATCCTCGCCTATGCGGACGAAACGCGACACCACCTCAGGCTCAGAGCCACTGCCAGCGTCGTTCCCGGGGCCATCCTCGCAACCGGGGATGAGCAGGCGAAACGCGCGCTCGTCGCGCGACTCTATGAGGAGAACATCGGCCTCCTGCAGCCCATCATCGTCGAAGAACTGCACGCGGCCGCCCGACTCTACCCCGAACCCTGGATCGTCGAGGCGTTCGCCGAGGCCGCCCGGTACAATAGGCGCAACTGGCGTTATGTTCGGCGAATCCTCGAGCGGTGGGCGACGCAGGGGCGGGGGCCCGCTGCGACTGGGGCAGGCACTTCCGCGACTGCAACCGCCCGCCCAGCCGGGTGGGTTCAGACCTACCGAAGAGGCGAACATCTGCCCGATCTGTAAGGGCGCGGGCTGGATGCGCTGGGATGTTCCCGTTGGCGACCCGAACTTCGGTCGGGCGTTCATGTGCGAGTGCCTCAGCAAGGATGTCGCGGTGCGTAACCTGGCCGGTCTGCGCCTGCGCTCGAACCTGGACGCCCTGCAGCACCTGACGTTCGAGACCTTCGACGCCACCATTCCGGGCGTCGCCGACGCGCTCGCCGCCGCGCGAGAGTTCATCACCGACACGCGTGGGTGGCTGGTGCTGTACGGCGGCTTCGGCGTGGGAAAGACGCACCTCGCCGCGGCGATCGCACATGCACTCGTCGAGCGCGGTACACCGATACTCTTCCAGGTCGTTCCGGTCCTGCTCACCGAGATGCGCGCGGCCTTCAATCCCGCAACCGATGTCGCACTGCGAGACCTGGTGAACTCCGTCATGCGCGTGCAGGTCCTGATCCTCGACGACTTCGGCGAGGAGTACGACACCCCCTGGGTGCGCGAGCAACTCTTTCTGTTGCTCAACCACCGTTACAACCATCGCCTGCCGACCGTGATCACGACGAATCGGCCGCTGGAAGCCATCGATCAGCGCATTTGCTCGCGCATGATGGACCGTTCGCTCTCCCGCACCGTGGCTGTTGGCGCGGCAGACTATCGCCAGCGTCCCCTCAGCGCCCGTCGCCCGACGCGAGGACGCTCCCCTCGCTGACGAGGCGGGTGTCCCCGTCGGGGAGGCGCACGAGAAGCGCGCCGGCTCGATCGACATCCTCGGCGACCCCGCGAAGAAGCGTTCCCCCGGGAACCTCGATGGTGACGAGCCGCCCGATCGTCACGAGGCGATCGCGCCAGTGTTGCTGCGTGCGCTCTGGCGCAGTGCGCCACTCCTCGATTCTGTAGGAAAGGCTATCGAGCAGGCTCGCCGCGAGATGCGCCCGATCGACCCCAGAACTGCTGGCGAGCCGCAGACTGGTCGCCGGGAACGCGGCACGCGCCGGCAGATCACTCAACTCCTGATGGACGTTGATGCCGATGCCGACAATCGCGCGGGCGTGCCCAAAATCCGTCTGGCGGTTCTCGACCAGAACGCCCGAGACCTTGCGCCCGCCCAGCAACACATCATTCGGCCACTTGAGCGTCGCGGCCAGACCAGTCACCTTCCAGATCGCGTCGCAGACGGCAAGCGCCGGGGCCGGGGCCAGCCCTGTCAGTGGGCCGTCACTCGCGACCATCAGGGAGAGGAGGATCGACGATCCAGGCGGCGCGACCCACGCGCGGCCACGGCGTCCTCGACCGGCGCGCTGCTCGTTGGCGAAGACAGCCACGCTTTCGCAGTCGAGCCGCCAGATGACATCGCTCGTTGACCCGACGCCGGCGAGGACCACCACGCGCCAGTGCGTCCGCAGATGGGATCGAATGCGCCGTGCATGAAAAGAGCCGAGGGAACCTTTCGGCTCCCCCGGCTCAGTGTTGCCGAGCAACAGAGCTCAGCGTTCTCCGCCAAACCTGACCGTGGGTCTAGGTCCCCACACCCCCTGTGGCGATATGGGACGCTCTGTTGCTCGGGCAACTACTACTGTCCTTCAAACGCACCACCTCCTTTCGACACCGAGCGGCATCCTATCACGGCACCTCCGGGTCGTCAACGCGTATGTGCTCGCGAGAGATCCCGAGCCGGACGCGCGGTATGATCCACACCGGGGCGAACACCGCCGTACTGGCCGGACCTTCGTCACCTTGACAGTGCCAGTACCCGTGAATACGATGGGCGCCAATCCCCCGAGGAGCGGCCCGTGACCTACGTCATCTGCGAGCCCTGCATCAACACCAAGGACGCTTCCTGCGTGGATGTCTGCCCGGTCGACTGCATCCACTCTTCCGACGCGGATACGCAGTACTTCATCGATCCGGACGAGTGCATCGACTGTGGCGCGTGCGAGCCGGCGTGTCCGGTGAGCGCGATCTTTCCCGAGGACTCCGTACCGGACAACTGGAAGTCGTTCGTCACCCTGAACGCGGACTACTTCAAGAAGTAGCCTGCATCCGGTCGCGCCCCCTTAACGTCGGGCCGACCGGGGACCCGCCGGTTCTTATCCTGGAGCGTCGATAAACCGTGGCCGATGCAGGCTGGAGAGGCGGCGCCCGCCGAGGCTGAGGGCAGTTTCGGCAGCGTCCTCCGAAACCGGTCGTTCCTCGCGCTCTGGCTGGCGCAGGTCCTATCTCAGATCGCCGACAACATCGTCTACTTCACGTTGCTCGTTGAGGTCTATCGGCGAACCGAATCGAACGCGGCGGTCAGCGCGCTCGTGCTCGTCTTCACCGTGCCGGCCCTCACGTTCGGACTGCTGGCCGGGGTCCTGGTCGATCGAGTCGACAAGAGGCTCGTGCTGCTCGGGAGCAATCTCGGTCGAGCGTTGGTCGGTCTGGTGCTCGTTCTCGCACCGGGCTCCTTCGGCGCGCTTCTCGCACTCGGGTTCGTCGCTTCGATCTTCCGCCAGTTCTTCATGCCCGCCGAGGCCGCGGCTCTACCGCGTATCCTGCAGCCGAAAGACCTGCTGCCGGCCAACGCGCTATTCACGTTGACCTACAACGCCTCGTTCATTGTGGGCTTCGCCGGCGCAGGTCCCCTGCTGAAGTTTGCCGGCACGGATAGCGCCTACTTGATTTCGACGATCCTCTTCGCGGCCGCCACCGGGCTCTGCCTGGCACTGCCGATCATCGTCCCCGAGACGCAAAATGTGGTGCAGCGCACCACCGTCCGCGCGATCGGCTTGATCGCCCGAGAATTGCGGGAGGGGTGGGCGTTTCTACGTTCCAGCCGCGAGACAACGCGCACCATGCTTCAACTGGCATTCGCCTGGTCACTCTCGGGCATCACTGCCGCCGTCGCCCCAGGGTACGCATCCACCGTCCTCGGCCTGTCGGAGGAGGACGCCTTCTATCTGATCTTCCCGGCCGGGTGCGGCGTCATCCTCGGCTCGATCATGGTTGGCCGCTTCGGCCGTCACGCCCAACCGCACTTGCTGATCGCCGCGGGGTTCGTCGGTATCGGCCTCGCGACAATTCTGCTGTCGAGCTATCGCCGTATCCTCGACCTGCTGCTCGTGCAATTCCCGGCAGCCGGATCGATCGACCTGCATCCGGGCGGCCTCCCCGGCTTCCTCATCGTGGTGATGGGCCTCTCCGCCTGCCTCGGCCTCGCGAACGCAGCGACGGTGATCCCGGCGAACACCGCACTGCAGCGTGGGACGCCAGACGACCTCCGCGGCCGAGTCTTCTCGGTGCTCAACGCGCTGGGGAACACCGGGTCGACCGCGCCGATCCTGATCGTAGGCATCGCTGCAGACCTGATCGGCATGCGCTATCTGCTATTGGGGATCGGTATCACAGTGCTGGTCGTCGGGCTGGTCAGCCTACGGCGACCGCGTTGACACACCTGTAAGGCGCACATACCATACCCGAGCCCTCCCCCGGCCATGGTTGGCGCGAGGCGCGTGGAGCGACACCTGGATCTCTTCGACAAGATCGCACGGCTGACCAGGCCGCAGCAGGCACAGGCGGGCGGTTTCTATCCCTACTTCGTGCCGATCGATTCGCCATCGGGTCCAGAGGTGATCATCGATGGCAAGCCAACGATCATGCTCGGGTCGAACAATTACCTGGGGCTCACGCAGCATCCACACGTCGTGGCTGCCGCGCATCGCGCGATCGACCGATACGGAACGGGATGCACCGGGTCGCGGCTTCTGAATGGAACGCTCACGCTCCACCAGGAACTCGAAACAAGGCTGGCGCGGTTCATGGGCACCGAGGCAGCCCTTGTCTTCACGACCGGGTTCCAGGTCAATCTCGGGGTGGTCTCCTCGCTCGTGGGGCGCAACGACGTTCTGATCCTCGATCGATCCGATCATGCGAGCATCGTGGACGGCGCACGTCTGGCGTTCGGCCGCACGCTCCGATATCCACACA
The DNA here is from genome assembly GCA_964536925.1 of uncultured Dehalococcoidales bacterium. Taxonomy (GTDB): domain Bacteria; phylum Chloroflexota; class UBA6077; order FW602-bin22; family FW602-bin22; genus VGOZ01. The sequence continues at coordinate 7,302 of CAZHZF010000009.1, forward strand.
ACGACATGGCGGTCCTCGAGCGGCTGCTGATCGAGCATCACGGGAAGTCGGGCATTCTGATCGTCGTGGACGGGGTCTTCTCCATGGAGGGGGACATCGCCCGACTGCCGGAGATCGTGCGGTTGGCGCGGAAGTACGGTGCCCGGGTGATGGTGGATGACGCCCACGGGGTTGGCGTCCTCGGCGCGGGCGGGCGCGGAACAGCCGAGCACTTCGGCCTCCAGGACCAGGTCGACCTGATCATGGGGACGTTCAGCAAGTCTTTCGCGTCCACGGGCGGTTTCATCGCCGGTACGGCCGAGGTGATCTATTTCATCAAGCACAGCGCCCGGGCGTTTCTCTTCTCGGCCAGCATCCCGCCCGCCAGTGCCGCAGCCGCGCTGGCCGCGCTCGATGTGATCGAGACCGAGCCGGAGCGGCGTACGACGCTCTGGGCGAACGCTCATCGCATGAAGGCGGAGCTCACGGGGATGGGGTTCGATACCGGCGTGAGCGAGACCCCGATCATCCCCATCGTCGTCGGCGAGGAGTTCCGACTCGCCCAGTTCTGGAAGTGCGTGTTCGAGAAGGGTGTGTTCGTGAACGCGGCGATCACGCCGGCCGTCGAACCTGGCCACGCTCTACTGCGCACCAGCTATATGGCCACGCACCAGGATCATCACCTGGACCGCGCCCTGACTGTGTTCCGCGAGGCTGGCAGAGAGTTCGGGCTCATCTCCTGAGGGAGCCGACGTGCGGGCGCTGATCCTCATGGCGGACACCGGCGGCGGCCATCGCGCCGTCAGCAGGGCTCTGGCCGACAGTCTCGCCCGACAGCACCGTGAGGGAGTCGCGGTCTCCATCGTCGATCCCCTCGCACGAACCCGTCGCGGCCTTGTGCGCCAGATCGCCGACCTCTACGGACCGGCGCAGAAGTACGGGCGCGCGATCTACGGCGCGGTCTTTCGTCTTACCGACTCAGTCGACACGTTCGCGCGCGTCCGAGACGCTCTCGGAGCACCCCTCATCGATACGATCGAGGAGATCCTCGCCGTCGAGAATCCCGATGTCGTGGTGTTCGCTCACTCTCTCGTCATCAGCCCCGGTCTGGATGCGATCGAGCGCCGGGCGCAGGCAGGGGCGCGCCGTGTTCGCGACGTCACGATGGTGACCGATCTGGCCACGATCCACGCCAGTTGGTACGACCCTCGCGTCGCCCTCTACTGTGCGCCCACCGATCCAGTCGCGCGAACCCTGCGTGGGTTCGGTGTGGCCGACGAACGGATCACTCTGACCGGTCTGCCTGTCAACCCGCGCTTCGGCTCGGTAGACACCGAGATACGCACCCTCCGCACCGCGCTGCGCTTGGTCGGGGACGCCCCGACCGCGCTCCTGATGACGGGGGGCGATGGCAGCGGCCCGGTCGTGCCGCTGGTGACCTCGCTGTCGCGGGCGCTGCCAGAACTCCAGTTGATCGTCGTCTGCGGACGTAACGAGCGCCTGCGGCGCACGCTCGAGAGCTTCTGCCTGCCACCCCTGGTGCGGATACTCGGCTTCGTCGACAACGTCCACGAGTTGATGCACGCGTCCGACTTCGTCATCTCCAAGGGTGGCCCTCAGAGCATCTGCGAGGCGCTCGCCTCCCACCGACCGGTGATCGTGACCGACCTACTCCCGGGCCAGGAGGCGGGAAACGCCGCATATGTGGTGCGGAGCGGGGCCGGATTCTATGCGCCGACGACGGGAGATGTCCTGACGGCCACCCGACGTCTGCTGTGGGATGATGCATTGCGCGCTCGCCTGAGCGCGGCGGCCGGGGCGGTCAGCTTTCGGGGCACAGCCGACCGCGTCGCCAGCCTCATCGCCGGTCAGGCCGTCGCCGCCTGAGCCGTGCGGGCACTTGTCACCGGCGCCACGGGGTTCATCGGATCGCACCTGGTGGACCGTCTCTGTGCGGACGGGTGGAACGTCACCTGTCTGACCAGAGGCTCAACTGGCGGTTGGCTCCGACCGCACGACGTGCGGATCGTTCGCACGGCGTTCGATGACGTTGGGCGCCTTGCCCACGAGGTGTCGGGTTGTGAACTGGTCTTCCACGTCGCGGGTGCGATCAAGGCGCTGACCTGGGATGACTATCGGCGTGGCAATGTAGAGGCAACGCGCCACCTGGTCGACGCGTGCCGCTCCGCGGAGCGCCGTCCGGGGCGGCTCGTCATCGTCTCGAGCCAGGCCGCGGGTGGCACCGGCACACCGGCGCGCCCGCGTCGAGAGGACGACCCGGATGCGCCGACCTCTGCCTACGGCCGAAGCAAGCTCCTCGCGGAACAGATTGCTCGCGATGCGACGGATCTGGATGTCGTCGTCGTGCGGCCTTCGACGGTCTTCGGTCCGCGCGATCCGGCACTCCGGCCCTTCTTTCGGCTCGCCTCGCGCGGAGTCGTGCCACGCCCTCTCGCCGACCCGATCGTATCGGTCATCTACGTGGCGGACCTCGTGGAGTGTCTGGTCGCCGCCTCGAGCGTGCCCACCGCGCGGGGCCGCGTGTACCACGCCGCGAATCGGGATCCCGTGAGCTTTCGCGACCTGGGCCGAGCGATCGCCTCGGCGTACGGCGTCCGCGCCCTCGAAATCCCCGTGCCCGACCCACTCCTACTGGGCGCCGGCTTTGTTTCGGGTGCGATCGGACGCATCACGGGGAGAGCGCGACCGTTCGACCTCGCCAAGGCGCGGGAGATTCTCCAATCGGCGTGGGTCGCCGATACCTCACGCGCGTCGTCGGAGTTGGGCTTCACACCGCGGACGCCATACAGCGAAGGCCTCACGATCACCGCGAACTGGTATCGATCGCAGGGGTGGCTCTAGCGTCAGTCCGGTGTCTCCGCGGCGATCAGATGTTGCTGCGTGACTGGCCACCATCGACGTTGATGCAGGCGCCGGTCACCAGGCTCGCTCGATCGGAACAGAGGAACGTCACCACGCTGGCGATCTCCTCCGGCGTACCGAACCGCCCCATCGGCAGATCGGCCGCGATGAAGCGACGCATCGCCTCCGGGTCCGCGTCGATGCGTCGCTGCCACGATCCTCCGGGAAAGACTATCGACCCGGGGGCAACCGCGTTGACCCGCACGCCGTGCGGCGCCAACTGGCGAGCCATCTGTTTCGCCGTGGCGAGTTCGGCGGCCTTCACCGCGTTGTAGGTGATGGGCCCTCCCGATTCACGGCCGTAGATCGAAGAGATGAACACAATCGCGCCGCGACGACGGGCGATCATCTCTGGCACCACCGCACGCGAAGCCCTGACCGCCGGGGTCAGGTTGAGCGCGAAGACCGTCTCCCAATCCGCATCCGTAGCCTCCCAGGTCGTTGCACCGCGGCTCCCGCCCACGTTGTTGACGAGAATATCGATCGGTCCGTGCGCGCTCCTCGTCGCATCGATGACGCCCTGGACTCCCTCCGCGCTGGTCAGGTCGGCGACGACGCCGAGGACTTTGCCTCCGTCGGAACGGATCTCCTTCACCGCCGCATCGACATCCTCGCCATTGCGGGCGCAGACGGTCACCCGGCACTTCTCGCGCGCCAGTTCCCGCGCAATCGCTCGGCCGATCCCGCGGCTGGACCCGGTGACGACCGCGACACGATCGGTCAGCCCGAGATCCACCTCAGTCCCCTTCCCGGCCGCGGCGACGATCAGGTGGGCCGGGGAAGCGGCGACCGGGCGGTGGTCCGCCGGGGCGCCAACCGGGGCGCGAGAAACTCCGGCCCTCCCTGTCGGGGGGCGCCCCCCAGGGGGCGCGCGGAGGCGGGCGGGGCGGACGTGGCCGCTCCTCCATCTCTTCAACGCTCGGGCGTGCCGGAGGCGGCGCGGGTGGCGGCCCCAGCCAGTAGGTCACGACGAAGAATCCATCATTGTCGATCGCAATCGACGACACCTGATCCGGCCTCAGGTTGAGACGATTCAGATGCTCCTCAAGGCGGTCACTTGTCTCGAACAGACGCACCTGCCAGCGGCGCTCGCGCGTCGCCCGACGACCAGAGTCCTCAGCTTCGTTCACCCGAATGCCCTCATCGCTTCGCTTTTCCGGCGCTCTAACGGGCCGAGCGAACGTGCCGCTCCTAGAATCCGGAGTGTGAGAGTGTAGCGTCGGGGAGCGGGATTGGAGACGTCATCCAGGAATTCGGGACGACGTGAAACCGCGGAACCAGCCGACCTGCCGGACGAGCGCCCTTCCTCTGGTGGCTGGGGCCTGTTCCTCGTCACCGGGCTCGTCACGTTCTGCCTCGGCCTCCTCCTGATCGCCGTCTTTGGGATCACTCTTGCCCTGATCGGCGCACGATCTCTCGACGGCGTAGGTGGGATCATCGACGCCGTCACGCGTGATCTGCCGCCACCCGAGGCGGCGGTGTCACGCGACGTCTTCAAGAGCTCCTTCATCTACGACCGCAATGGTGAAGTCCTCTACGAGATCTTCGATCCAAATGGCGGCCGCAGGACGGTCATTCCAATCTCGGAGATCCCGCAGCACCTGGTCGCGGCGACGCTCGCCACCGAGGACGCGAACTTCTACCAGAATCCCGGCTTCGATCTCCGGGCCATGGTGCGCGCGGTCTGGCAGAACTTCCGCGGTCAGTCGGTGCTCTCCGGCGCCAGCACGATCACGCAGCAGCTTGTGAAGAACGCCCTGTTCGATCCAGAGGAGCGGGTCGAGCAGTCCTTTGAACGAAAAGCGAAAGAGATTGTCCTCGCCTACAAGCTCTCGCAGATGTACTCGAAGGATCAGATCCTCGAGCGCTACCTGAACGAGATCAACTACGGCAACCTCGCCTACGGGATCGAGGCAGCTGCCCGGACCTACTTCGACAAGCCAGCGCGTTCGCTCGACCTGGCCGAGGCAAGCCTTCTCGCCGGCCTGCCCCAGTTGCCCTCGGCCTACAACCCCTTCGTCAATCTGCGAGCCGCCAAGGAGCGTCAGGCGGAGGTCCTTGGCCTCATGGTGCGTCAGGGATACATCTCCGAGGAGATCGCCGAGGCGGCCCTTCGCCAGGAGTTGAAGTTCGCCCGGCTGCGCACGGACATCGAGGCTCCGCACTTCGTGATGTACGTGCGGGACATCCTGGAGCGCCGGTTCGGCGTGGCGCGGCTGTACTCCGGTGGGTTCCGCGTATTCACCACTCTGGACCTGAACGCGCAGCGCGCCGCCGAGGAGGTGGCCCGATCCCACGTCGCTCGCATTCGCGATCACGATGTGGGCAACGCCGCGATCGTGGCGATCAACCCGAACAGTGGCGAGGTGCTGGCGATGGTGGGGAGTGTCGATTACTTCGACAACGCCATCGCCGGCCAGGTCAACATGGCAAACTCGCTCCGTCAGCCGGGGTCGACACTCAAGCCCTTCACCTATGCAGCGGCGATCGCGCGCGGGACGCACTCCCCGGGGACCATCATTCGTGATGAGCCCACGACCTTCCGCGGTGCGGCCGGCGAGCCGTACATCCCCCAGAATCCGGATGGTCGTTTCCGCGGACCGGTCACGCTCCGCTATGCGCTGGCGAACTCGCTGAACATCCCGGCGCTCAGAGTCGTCAGCGACGTGACGCCGCAGGCAATGATCGACCTGGCGCGTCGGATGGGGATCACGTCCCTTGGCGACGCGCGGCAATACGGCCTCACCGTCACGCTGGGGAGCGGCGAGGTACGACTGCTGGACCTGACCTATGCGTACACCCCTTTTGCGAACGGCGGATTCCAGATCGGCCAGCCGGTGGTCGATCCTCGGCCCGGAAGCCGCGAGTTTGAGCCGGCCGTGATTCTCAAGGTCGTCGACGCCGAAGGGCGCGTCCTTGAGGAGTACAGCCCGCGCCCCGGTAAGCGCGTGATCACTCCGCAGGTGGCCTGGCTCATCAGCGACATCCTCAGCGACGACGAGGCTAGATCGGACACCTACGGCAGGAACAGCCCGCTGGCGATCGGGCGGCCCGCCGCGGTCAAGACCGGGACCACCGATCGATACCACGATAGCTGGACGATCGGCTACACCCCGGATCTGGTCGTCGGCGTGTGGGTGGGCAATGCCGACAACAAACCGATGCGGCAGGTTCTCGGCGTTTCCGGCGCCGGTGCCATCTGGAACGGGACAATCCAGCAACTTCTCAAGAACACTGCGCCGCGACCCTTTATCCGGCCCGCGGGCCTCGTGCAGGTCGCTATCGATCCACGCACCGGGCTGCGTCCGGCCGCGAACGGGCCGTCGCGCCTGGAATGGTTTCTCGAAGGTAACGTGCCCACCCAGTGGACCGAGATCCTGCGGTCTCCCACCGCCACAGTCTCCGCTTCGCGGCCGCCGACTCCCGTACCGACGGCCACGCCACGTCCCACACCACCCGTGGCGAGGCCGGTGGAACCATCACCCACTCCGGTCGATCCGAACATCGCGACCGTACCGTCGGTCGTGGGCATGCCCGAGGCTGCCGCCCGGCGGGCGATAGAGCAGGCGGGGCTCAACAATACTTACACAAACTATCAATCCTCCGCGGATGTCGCGGATCAAGCCTACTTCGCGCGCTTCAGCGCCGGGCAGGTGGTGAGCCAGACGCCTCAGCCGGGTGCGCGCGCCCCGCGCGGCACCACTGTCTTCATCGCTGTCAAGCGGGGCTAAGCGAGTCGGGCGTCACGGGCAGATCCGGGCAAGCCGGTGCGCCCCAATCACAGACGCACGGGTACTCCGCGCTCCCTCAGGTAGGCCTTCGCCTCGGGTATCGAGTGCATGCCGTAGTGGAAGATCGAGGCGCAGAGGACCGCGTGGGCATGCCCCTCATCGATTGCCTCGTAGAGGTGCTGCAGCTTCCCGGCACCGCCTGAGGCGACAACCGGCACGCTCACCGCATCGGCGATCGCCCGCGTGACGCGGAGTTCGTAACCATCCCGCGTGCCGTCGGCGTCGATGCTGTTGACGACGATCTCCCCGGCGCCGCGCCGCACGCCCTCGCGCGCCCACTCGATCGCGTCACGACCGGTTCTCCGCCGACCGCCGTGGGTGTAGACCTCGTACATGGACCCGTTCCAGAGCGCATCGATAGAGAGGACGATGCATTGCGACCCGAAACCGTGGGCTCCCGCGTCGATAAGGGATGGGTCTGCCACCGCCGCGGAGTTGAGGGACACCTTGTCCGCACCCGCACGCAGCATGCGGCGGATGTCGTCAGTCGTCCGTATCCCGCCGCCCACCGTCAGGGGAATGAAGAGTTGATCGGCTGTTCGTTCGACGACATCCAGAAAGATCTCCCTCTGTTCTGCCGACGCTGTAATGTCGTAGTAGACGAGTTCGTCCGCACCGTCGGCGTTGTACCGCCGGGCGAGTTCGATGGGATCACCCACATCGACGTCCGCAGAGAACTTCTGGCCCCGGATGACACGCCCGGAATGGACATCCAGGCACGGGATGATGCGGGTCGTGAGCATCGTCAGACCGCTGCGGCGCGCGTCACGGCATCGGAGAGTGCGAACCGACCTTCATACAGCGCCCGACCCACGATGACGCCCTCGACGCCGGTCGCTGCCAGGCGATTGAGGTCTTCCAGGCTAGACACGCCACCGGATGCGATCACGGGCACCGCGACCTCACGCACCAGTTCCGCGATCGCGGCGATATTAGGGCCCTCGAGCGCGCCGTCTCGGGCGATATCGGTATAGAAGAGGCGACGGACGCCATCGGACACCAGCCGGCGGGCGAGATCAAGCGCGAGAGCCGATGAGGTAGCGGTCCAGCCGTCAGTCGCGACCCGCCCGTCACGCGCGTCGATCCCGACGATGACCCGCTCGGGCCAGAGCCGCGCCGCTTCTGCCACCGTGTGGGGTTGGCGTACGGCGAGCGTTCCGAAGGCGACACGGTCGACTCCGAGGTCGATGAGTTCCCGCGCGCGGTCGAGCGAGCGTATACCGCCGCCTACCTGCAGACAGACACCGGGAATGCGTACAAGCCGACTGAGGGCCGAGCGATTATCCGGGCCAGACCCTCGCGCCGCGTCGAGATCGACCACGTGGATCCTTCGCGCGCCCCCTTCCATCCAGCGGCGCGCAACGCTCTCGGGATCGTGATCGAAGATCGTCTCGCGATCGAAATCTCCCTGAACGAGACGAACTACACGCCCGTCGCGCAGATCGATGGCCGGGATGACCTCCACGAGCGATCGACTATAAGGCTCCTGACCAGGGTCGCTCCTCGGAACACCCGGCGAGACGATAACATCACACCGAAAGGCCCGAGAGGCGACGTGGCACTCCGCAATATCGACTTCGACGCCCTGAGATCACTGCGCGATCGGCACGGCGCGGCCTTTCCGCGCGGTCGGATCCTGTTCCGCGAGGGGGACACCAGCGCGGAGTTCTACGTGATCCTTCAAGGGTCGGTAGAGCTTTCCATCAAGGACAAGGCCACGGGAAACAAGACCGTCCTGCACGTCGCTCAGGCCGGTGCGTTCTTTGGCGAGATGTCGTGCTTCAGTGGGCTCCCTCGTTCGGCCACGGCCACCGCAGCCGAGGACTCCGTGCTGCTTTTCTTCAACCAGGACACCGCGATCCAGCTGCTGCGGGCCAGTCCTCGCTTCGCGCTCGGTGTCATCCAGACCCTCTGCGATCGCATTCGTGCCGCGAACGAGCGGATCGCCACTCTTGCCGACTCGGCGGGCGGCACTTCGCCCCCGGTCACCGCGCCTCCGTCCGGTCCACGGGCGATGCCGGCCGGCCTCGCCCAGACTGCCGCCGCCGCGGCGCGCGCCGCGCGGCCTCAGGAGGCCCGCGAGATCCCGGCCGCTGACTACGATCGCGCGACCCTCTGGGCCAAGACTGTCGAGTGTCCCGTCAGCAGAACTCGGTTCGGCGCGCTCAACGTCCGGCCCGACGTGCTGTCGGTCAAGAGTCGTGATACGGATTTCCGGGAGGTCTACGGCGGACCGAATCCGCTCTGGTACCTCGTGTACGTCTGTCCGGAGTGCCGGTACGCGGCGTACCCGGACGACTTTGCCGGACCATCCGCTGACGAGATCGAGCGCCTGCGCAATTCCACGTCCGAACGCGGGGTGATCGGTGGCTCGTGCGATTTCGCGGGAGCCAGGGGTCTCGCGGATGGAGTGACGGCATATCAACTCGCCATCGCCTCGTATGCGATGCGCGCGGAGAATCCCCAGCGGCTCGGCGGTCTCTACCACCGCCTGGCGTGGCTGCACCGTGAGGCCGGCGACGCCGACGCCGAGATGGCGGCACTGCGTCAGGCGGTCGCGGAATACACGCGCGCTGCCAGCGCCTCGTCACCCGCGGATATGACACTCCTTTACACCATCGGCGAACTACACCTTCGGCTCGGCGACCCGTCGAACGCGATCCGATTTTTCGCGCAGACGAGTCAGCACCCGGACTTCAAACGCCAGCCCGACATCCAGCGGCTCTGCCGGGATCGGTGGACCGCCGCTCGCGCGGCACCGCGCCCGAGTGCGAGCTAAGTGCGAGGAGGTGGATCGATGAGGTGCGCGATGGCGCGCTGGGACTCGAGCACCAGCGCGATGTGATCGTCGAGGGGTCGGCCCAGAGAGTCCGCCCCCTCGACAATATCCTCGCGCCGCACGGCCCGTGCGAATGCCTTGTCCTTCATCTTCTTTCGCACGGAGTCGACTGTGACATCGTGAATCGTCCGACTCGGGCGAACGAGAATGACCGCGCCGATGAATCCACAGAGTTCGTCCACTGCGAAGAGCGCCCGATCCATGGTCGATCGGCGAGACAGACCCAGATGCTCCGCGTGCGCCTGGATCGCGTAGATCGCTGGCTCAGGGACACCGCGCGCGCGCAGGATCGGCTCACCCGCCTGCGGATGAAGGTCGAGCGTTGGATGGCGCTCGTAGTCGAAGTCGTGGAGAAGTCCCGCCAGACCCCAGAGATCCTCATCCTCGCCGTAGTGTCGTGCGTAGGCGCGCATCGCCGCTTCGACCGACAGGGCGTGCCGTCGGAGCGCCTCACTCTGCGTCCATTCAGTCAGCAGCGCCCAGGCCTCACTCCTCAGCATGCAACGCCGCCCAACGCCGATACAGGACCACGAACGCATCGGAAAGTGCGGCGAACTCACGATCCAGTTCGGCGACACGCGCGTCAGGATCGTCTGATGGTTCGATGCCGCTTCTGACGAGGAAGATCTGGCGCCGGATCGCGTCGATCCGTGAATCCACAGCGTGCAAGTCGCGCTCGACGCCGGCGATCAGACCGTCAGTCCAAGCTGCCGTTCCAGATACTCCTTGCTCATCTGCACCGACTCTCGGGGAGTCCTTCGCGTGTAATCCAGTTCGATGGTCACCCATCCGCCGTACCCTCGTGTGCGCAGGATCTCGACACAGCCGGAAAGGTCCACCTTGCCGCGCCCGAGTTCAACGAAGTCGCGGATCACCGCGGTTCCGCCTGCTCCGGTCGCCTCGGGTGGAATATTGGGATCCCAGTCTTTCAGATGCACGTACTTGATGCGCTCCGCGTAGCGCGAGAACAGATCGATCTCCGCGGTCGGGTGATCCGGATTCCCCTTGCGAAAGTGGGCTGTATCCGCAGCGAGGGCGACGAAACGCGGATCGACCCGATCGAGCACAAAGTCGATCTCACCGATCGTCTCCAGAACCGTGTTCACGTGTGGATGGATGCACGATTGGACGCCGAGATCGAGCGAACGCCGCCCGATCTCGTTCGCACAATGGACCATGTTCAGAAGGTGCTCGCGGGTGGGGCCCTGGGCTGGCCGGCGGCCCGGGCCAAGGACCAGGCGATCGGCACCATTCAGACTCAGGAAGCGAGCGATGCGGCTGTTCTGGCCCACGAGGGTCTCGAAGCGAGAGCCATCGTGCATTTCCCCGCCGCCATACAGCGCCACCAGGCGCAGTCGGCGCGCCTCGAGAATGCTCCGGAACTCATCGAGCCGATCGAAGCCGAAGTCATCCACCACGAATGCGAACGCTTCGAAGCCCTCGAAACCCATCTCGGAGATCTCGCGCGTGGCGGTGTCGAACCCATCACGACCCCAGGTGATGCCGTGACACGCGATCCGGGGAGCCATGGGCGGATGGTAGCGTAGCCGTTCCTATACTCGACGACATGCCGCTCGCCGTGGCACCGCTCCACGGGGAATTGGGCAGTCTGGATGAGGTGGCGCTCCTGGTCCTTTCGGTGCTGATCGGACTGGCATTGGCACTCATCCTTCGCCCGAGTCATAGGTCATGATCTCGCGACTCCGCGGCGGCACGCATCCTCTCATCATGGCGGTGGCGGTCTTCGCAACCTTGAACCTGAGTTGCGGGATTCCCGCGGAACCGACGCGACCCGCGAACGTCGCTCAGGCCGCGACCGCGATCGCGCTGACTCAAGCTGCTCCGGCGACGCCGACACCGCGAGCCACGGTTGCTCCGGTCCCGACGCGCGAATTCCGCCCTCGCGTGGAGGGGCGCCTGGTCGTGGGGAGAGATACCACGATCGACGTGATCGAAGCCGGCATCAGTCGCACAGTCTTCGAGGCAGCGGCCGGCGGGAACGTCAAGGAACCGCGCTTCTCGTCGAACGGGCAGCAGGTGATCTTTGCCTACGCGCCGCCGCGCCCCGACCTCCCCGCCGATGCCCCGCTGACGGATCAACTCATCTATTCGGACATTCTCGTAGCCGACCTGGGCAGCCGAACCCATCGCGTGGCGGTGGCGCACGACCGACCGGGTACAGTCCTCGAGACGCCGATCTGGGCACCCGACGGCGGCTCGATCGTTTACGCGTACTACTCGCCCATGTACGAAGAGCGGCGGCTCGTCGGCCAGATCTCCGAGATCAGGCGTTCGTTTCCCGACGGCCGCACCGACACCGTCGCCCCGGACGGCCTGTATCCCGCACTGACCCCGTCCGGGTCACACCTCGTCTACGTGCACGAGTCGATGGCCGATGGGCTCAGCATCCGCGTTCGCGAACTGGCGACCGGAAGCGAGCATGTGCTCGTGGCGGCTGCGCGCTTCCAGGCCGTCAGGTCGCCCGTCGTCTCACCCGATGGCACGGTGGTTGCGTTTGGAGGCGCGGGCGCGGCCCCGGAAGCCCGTTCGATTCCACCGATCGCGCGCCTCACGTCGCTTCTGATCTCGTCCGTCGAGGCGCACGGGTTGCCGTGGGAGATCTGGACGATTCCCGTGAGCGGCGGAGCCATGCGTCAGATCACGCAGTTCTCCGAGGACTCGCCAGGCTGCGCGTGGTCGCGCGACGGGACTCATCTCCTTTGCCTGGGCGGCGGCGGGCTCTACCGGGTCCGAGCCGATGGTTCTGCCACCGAGGCCGTGCTCGACCACGGGGGGCACGGAGGCCTGGACTGGCGGTGGTTCGCCTGAGCGGGCTCCCTCTCGGGAAGGTCCCTTCCGAAGTTCTGATCCAGCGCGCCCTCACACGGCTTGGGTTCCCACGGGGTGAGGTGATCGTCGGGCCTTCCATCGGTGTCGACGCGGCGGCGCTGACGATACCCGGCGGGATAGCCGTCGTCTCGTCCGATCCCATCACCGGAGCCCAGCGGCGGGCCGGGTGGCTGGCGGTTCATGTGGCGTGCAACGACATCGCGGTGATGGGCGCCGAACCGGTCGGCATCCTCGCGACCATCCTCCTGACGCAGCCGGACGCCGGCAGCGATCTCGAGCGGCTCACGCAGGATATCGACGAGGCCTGCCGGGACCTCGGAATCGCCGTGTTGGGCGGTCACACCGAAGTCACCGCCGCGGTCAATCAGCCTGTGCTGATGCTCACCGCGATCGGGGCCACGGATTCATCTCGCCTGATTCGGCCCGGCGCGGCCAATCCGGGCGACACGCTGTTACTCGTGCGTGCGGCCGCGATCGAGGGTACTGCCATCCTGGCTACTGAGTTTGCCGACGAGTTGATCGGTGCTCTTGGCATCGAGCAGGTCGAGTCCGCCCAGCGGTTCTGGCAAGAGATCTCCATCGTGGCATCCGCGCTCGCCGCGGCGCGCGCCGGGGCAAAAGCGATGCACGATGTCACCGAGGGCGGGGTTGTTACCGCACTTGACGAAGTCGCCAGAGCGACCGGGTTGGGTGTTCGCGTGAACGTGGAGGCGATCCCGCGGCGCGAAGTCACCGACGCGATCTGTTCCCACTTCGGGCTGGATCCGCTGGCGCTCATCTCCAGCGGCGCGCTCCTCATCGCGACGGACCGGCCCGCCGCGATCGAGGCTGCCGTCCGCGCGACGGGCACGGCCTGCGTCGCGATCGGCGAACTCATCCGCGGGCCGAGCCGGCTTCTGACCCGCGGAAAGTCACTGGGGCTGAACCCGCCGGCGAGAGACGAACTCTGGCGCTTATACGAGGAGCGGCTCTGACCCGTACCTATACTTGCCCGGCTCGGTGGACCAATCTCGCATCCGCAACTTCTCCATCATCGCGCATGTCGATCATGGCAAGACCACCCTGAGCGATCGGATCCTCGAGCAGACGGGCACGATCTCCGATCGCGAAGTGGCCGACCTGGTCCTCGATTCGATGGACCTCGAGCGCGAGAAGGGCATCACGATCAAGGCGCGCGCCGTCCGGATGTTCCATCGCGGGGGCGATGGCGAGACCTACGAACTCAATCTGATCGATACCCCGGGGCACGTCGACTTCAACTACGAGGTCAGCCGGAGTCTCCAGGCGTGTGAGGGTGCATTGCTCGTCGTCGATGCCGCCCAGGGCATCGAAGCGCAGACGCTGGCGAACACCTACCTCGCGTTGGAGCACGACCTCACGATCATCCCGATCATCAACAAAATCGACCTCCCGAGCGCGAACCCCGCCACGGTCGCCGCGGAGATCGAGGAGGTCATCGGCATCGCGCGCGAGGATGTCCTGCTCGCCTCGGCGAAGGAGGGCCGCGGCGTCGCCGAGATTCTCGAGGCGGTCATCCAGCGCATCCCACCGCCACGCGGCGATCATGCCGCTCCCCTTCGCGCGCTCGTCTTCGACTCACACTACGACTCGTACCGCGGCGTGATCGCCTATGTACGCCTCGTGGACGGCGAGATTCAAGCGGGCGAGCGGATCATAGTTATGTCAACGGGCCGGACGGCGGACATCCTGGACCTCGGCGTGTTTCAGCCCGAAGGCGTGAGCGTCCCGGGTCTCGCCGCCGGGGAGGTGGGGTATGTCGCCACGGGACTGAAGAACGTCGAGGACTGTCAGGTGGGCGACACCATTACTCTGGCGCGTGCACCCGCGGCCGCCCCGCTGCCTGGCTATCGACCAGCGAAGCCGATGGTGTTTGCCGGGGTCTATCCGGTCGAGAACAATGCGTACCCTGGCCTCCGCGAGGCCCTGCAGAAACTCAAGCTGAACGACGCCGCGCTCTCATACGAGCCGGAATCGACAGTCGCTCTCGGTTTTGGCTTTCGATGCGGGTTTCTCGGCCTTCTCCATATGGAGATCGTCCAGGAGCGGTTGGAGCGCGAGTTCGATCTCGAACTGCTGATCACCTCGCCCAGCGTCGAGTACCGCGCTGTTCTCCGGAGCGGCGAGGAACGGGTGGTCGACAATCCCGCCCAGATGCCGGATCCCGGCGTGCTTGAGGCGATCCTGGAACCGTGGATGCGCATCAGCATCGTGAGTCCAACCCGCTACATCGGCGCGATCATGGAACTCGTGACGACACGGCGCGGGTCGTTCGACCGTATGGACTACCTCGACGAACAGCGCGTGCTCCTCCAGTATCGGATCCCCCTCAGCGAGATCCTGGTCGAGTTCTACGACCAGTTGAAGACACGCACGCAGGGGTACGCATCGCTCGACTACTCCTTCGACCGGTACGAGCAGGCAGATCTCGTTAAGCTCGACATTCTGGTGAATGCGCAACCCGTCGATGCCCTCTCGGTGATTACCCACCGCGATAACGCCTACGATCGAGGCCGCGATCTCGCGGAGCGGCTGCGCAAGCTCATCCCGCGGCAGATGTTCGAGGTTCCGATACAGGCATCGATCGGCAGCAAGATCATCGCCCGTGAGACGATCCCGGCGATGCGCAAGAACGTACTCGCGAAATGCTACGGCGGGGACATCACGCGGAAGCGAAAGCTTCTCGAGCGCCAGGCCGAGGGCAAGAAGCGTATGAAGCGCGTCGGGAACGTGGAGATTCCCCAGGAGGCGTTCATGGCCGTCCTGAATATGGGCGATTAGGTCGTCGAGGCCGCCACGCGATCGCGTCGCCGCCAGAAGGCGAGCCTTGCGAGTTCTCCCTTCTCCCACGAGACGAGAAGGGCCGCGGCATTGAAAACCGAGGAGTACGTGCCGCTGATCATGCCGACGAGCAGCGTCAGGGCGAAGAGCCTGGTCGTGACGCCACCAAAGATGATGAGAGCGAGCAGGGTGAACGCCACCGTCAACGACGTCGTCAGCGATCGTCCGATCGTCTGCATGATGCTGTGGTTCGCAACGACGTCGAAGGGAAGACTGTTGTAGCGTCGAACATTCTCGCGAATCCGGTCGAACACGACGATCGTATCGTGGACCGAAAAGCCGATGACGGTAAGCATTGCGGTCACAAAAAGAGAGTCCACTTCGACGAAAAGCAGCTTACCGAGGATCGAGAACATGCCGAGCACGAGTAACGCATCGTGCAGGAGGGCAATGATCGCGCATACGCCATAGCGGACCGGGTGTTCCACGTGGCGAAACGCCCACGCGACGAACAGCAGGATCGCGACTGACGCGAGACCCACCGCGGCGAGCGCTCGGGCCGCGATCTCCTGACTGACAATCGGGCCTACGGTCTCGAAGCGCAATTCCTCGAACGGACCGAATCGCTCGGCCAGCCGCGACGCGATCGCCACCTTCTCATCCCCGTCGGCGCGGATCTCCTTCGCCCGGATGAGGACGCCCCGATCGCCCGTCGTTTGCACGATCGCGTCGCCGTACTCGAATTCTCCGAGGACTTCCCTGACCTCCCCGGGCGCGACCGCCTGTGCGAACCGCACCTCCCACAACGTCCCACCGGTGAAGTCCACCGCGAGGCGCAGACCAGGCGGAATCAGAAGCGAGATCGCCCCGGGCAGGATCAGCACGAGCGAGATGATGTAGAAGAGGTGCCGCTTTCCGACGATGTCGATCATGCCCGTGCCTCGGCCGCCACGAGCCCGAGCGTTCCTTCGCGCGGCAGGATCCGCAGTTGCTGGAGCACGAGCAAAAGCGTCCGTGTGACCGTGATAGCGGTGAACATCGAGATGACGACGCCGACGCCGAGGGTGAGTGCGAAGCCCTGAATAATGCTCGCGCCAAAGGTCGCGCCGAACCAGTACAGGATGGCGCAGGTGATGAGCGTGGAGATGTTGGAGTCGCGGATCGATGTCCAAGCTCGTGCAAATCCCGCGTCGATCGCAGCGGCGAGAGTCCTCCCCGAGCGCAGTTCCTCTTTCATCCGCTCGAAGATCAGGATGTTGGCGTCGACCGCCATACCGATCGAGAGGATGAACCCCGAGATGCCCGCAAGCGTCAGGACGACGGGAATGAGCTTGAAGAACGCCATCGTGATGATCGCGTAGATGATCAGCGCCAGAGTCGCCAGGACACCGTAGGCCCGGTAGTACAGGATCATGAATCCGGCGACGAGTCCGAGACCGACGGCCCCGGCGATCAGACTCTTCTGGACGGAGTCCTGGCCCAGGGTCGGACCGACGGTCCGATTCTGGACGACCGTCAGGGGCACGGGCAGCGCACCGTACTTCAGCTGCGCCACGATGCTCTGGGCTTCCTCGAGCGGGAAGCCCCGTGGGCCTCCACCGGTGATGGTGCCCTGACCGCCGACGATGGGGCTCTGGATCACCGGCGACGAGATCACCCGCTTGTCGAGCACGATCGCGAGGTAGCGTCCGACATTCGCGGTCGTGAACGCGCCGAACAACTCGGCACCCTCGCTCCCCATCGAGAAGACGATCACCCGGCGGTTCAGTTCATCCGAGCTCACCCACGCCGAGACGAGGTGCCGCCCCTGGATAACCGTGGGAAAGACGCGGTCCGGAAGGGCCACCGCGGCGTCGGCCGGGGGATCCCCCAGTGAGGTCCGGACGTATTCGCCAGGGGCCAGAGGCGTGGTCGCGGCGTCGATGAATTCCAGAAGTCCCGTGTTCCCGAAGGTACGAATCGCCTGGTCGGGGTCGTCGACACCGGGGATCTCCACGAGGATGCGGTTGTTCTGGACGGCCTGTATCACCGGCTCAGAGACGCCGAGCGCGTTGACGCGGTTCTCGATGATGCGCTGTGCCGCGGCCATCGCATCGGGATCCAGTTGCTGCCCGATCGGGACGCGCGCCTCGAGCAGCACCTGGATGCCGCCGCGCAGATCGAGCCCCTCGCGGAGCCTGATGTCGCGCTGCGCCGGTACACCGATGAATGAAAGGTCAATCACTTCTGCGCCGGGGCGGGCGACCGCGCTGGCGGCGATCGTGACCATGAGAACGAGGGCGATCCGACGCCAGAGGTTACCTCGCATCGGCCTTGTCTCTCACCCAGCGTTCCCGGACAAGGCTGTGGCGGAATCCACCACCTTCGTGGGCACCGTCGGGGTAAGCATGGAGTTCCACGGGCCCTGCCAGACGCTTCCGCAACGCATAGGCGGTGTGCGGAGGACAGATGTCGTCGTTGAGCCCCACGCTCATCAGGACGGGGCAGGTGACCCGCGCCGCGAAGTTGATCGTATCGAAATGATCGAGACAGCTCAGCACGCGCTCACGGGCCCCGGGCTGGACGCGTAGGTAGTCCCGCACCTCCTCGTACGGGTACGAACTCCCCAACGCCAGCGCATCGCGCATCGCCGTGAGATAGGGGACATCGGCCGAGGCCGCGCGCACGGCCACCGGTCCCGCCGCACCCACGATCGCGAGTCCTCCCCCCTGGCTCCCGCCCAGGGTGACGATCCGCTCGGGATCCACTCCGGGCAGACTCACGAGGATCTCGAGGGCGCGCCACACGTCGCAGTAGACCCCACGGTAGGCGTACTCGCGCGGGTCCTCGAGCCCCGCTGTCATCAGGCCGGGGAATCCCGGGGCGTACATCTGATCGCTCATGTGGTGTCCCCGGGGACTGATCTGGAGCGCCACAAAGCCAGCTCGCGCCCATGCCCGAGGGACCGCCGGAGCACCGCTGTATCCCGGGAAGATCGCGAGCCCGGGCAGAGCCCCCGCGATCCGCGGGCGTGCCTCCCAGCCGAAGATCTCCACGCCGCCAAGACTGCGGTAATAGACCTCGAAGACATCTACCTCGTCAGTCGACCGTAGCGTCGATCGCTCGCGGATCAAACCCACGGGGACTCTGGCCAGATCCCGACGGGTCTGAGTCCAGAACTCCTCGAATCCAGCGGGCATCGTGGTGGAGTCGACGAAGGCTTCGAGAGCGCTCGAGATCATGCCAGGTTACGGCGGGCGACGATCTCCGCGACCTGCACTGGACCGGGGGCGACCTCGAT
This sequence comes from uncultured Dehalococcoidales bacterium, assembly GCA_964536925.1. Lineage (GTDB taxonomy): Bacteria > Chloroflexota > UBA6077 > FW602-bin22 > FW602-bin22 > VGOZ01. Next base: position 25,762 of record CAZHZF010000009.1, read on the forward strand.
GCCGGCCTGCTCGAGCGCCTGAACCTTCCCTTGTGCGGACCCTGTCCCGCCGGTGATGATCGCGCCGGCGTGCCCCATTCGGCGACCGGGGGGCGCGGTGAGACCGGCGATGAACCCCACGATCGGCTTTGTCACCGCCGTCCGCGCATACTCCGCGGCCGCCTCTTCGTCCGTGCCGCCGATCTCGCCGACAAGCACGATCGCACGGGTCTCCGGATCGGCCTCGAACAGGGTCAGGCAGTCGATGAAACTCGTCCCATTGATCGGGTCACCACCGATTCCGACGACAGTCGACTGACCGATTCCTCGTTGAGTGAGCGCGCCGACGATCTCGTAGGTCAGCGTGCCACTGCGGGAGACGATCCCGATACCGCCGGGCCGATGGATCTGGCCCGACATGATGCCCACCTTAGCCTTACCCGGAGAGATCAGGCCCGGGCAATTTGGGCCGATCAGACGGGCGCCGCGGGAGCGCACGTGGGGAACGACACGCACCATGTCGAGGATCGGTATCCCCTCGGTGATGCAGACGATCAGCGCGATCCCGTTGTCCGCCGCCTCGAGGATCGCGTCCGCCGCGAACGGCGCGGGGACGTAGATGATGCTCGCATTCGCGGCCGTGGCGGCGACCGCCGCGCGCATCGTGTCGAACACCGGCACCCCGGCAACCGCTTGACCACCTCGGCCCGGCGTGACACCGCCAACCACGTTTGTGCCGTACTCGACCATCTGGCGGGCGTGAAACTCGCCCTCACGCCCGGTGATTCCCTGGACGATGAGACGCGTGGATCGATCGACAAGGATGCTCACGGCCGGTTCGCCAGGCGCACGGCCGCCTCCGCGGCCGCGAGCATCGTCGTTTGCGCCTCGATTCCCGCCGCGGCCAGGAGCGCCCGGCCCTCGGCCTCGTTCGTGCCCACAAGCCGTACGACCATGGGTACCGACACATCCACCTCATCGCGAGCCTGAAGGATCCCGCGCGCGACCTCATCGCACCGCGTGATCCCGCCAAAGATGTTGATCAGAATCGATCGGACGTTTGGGTCAGACAGGATGATCCGCAGCGCGGCCGCGACCCGCTCCGAACGCGCCCCACCTGCGACGTCCATGAAATTCGCCGGAGATGAGCCGGCAAGCTTTACCGCATCCATGGTCGCCATCGCCAGACCGGCGCCGTTGACGATGCAGCCCACCGCACCATCGAGTCGAACGAAGTTGATTCCTTCCGACCGAGCCTGCTGCTCGAACGGATCCTCGGCCTCGAGATCGCGCATCGCCTCCAGGTCGGGATGACGATACAGGGCGTTGTCATCGACTGTCAGTTTGGCGTCGAGCGCGATGAACTGATCGCTCCCATCGATGACGAGGGGATTGATCTCACAGAGAGACGCATCTGTCTCGAGGACCGTACGGAAGAGACCGCTAACGATCGGAACGAACCGTCGGACTGACCCGACATCGAAGCCAAGCTGGAATCCGAGGTCACGAGCCTGGTAGTCTGCGATGCCGAGGAACGGATCCGCGGTCATCCGGACGATTCGCTCGGGGGTGCGCGCGGCCACCTCTTCGATGTCCATCCCGCCCTCGGCCGACGCCATGACCGTCAACCCGCGCTGCGCCCGGTCGAGGATACAGCCGAGATAGATCTCGCGCCTTATGTCGATCGCGGGCACGACGAGCACCCGCCGGACTAGGAGGCCGCGGATCGACATGCCCAGAATCGCGTGGGCGGCAGCCTGCGCCTCCGCCGGGCTGGCGGCAAGCTTTACCCCACCGGCTTTCCCGCGCCCGCCGGTCAGGACTTGCGCCTTCACGACCACGCGGCCGCCGATCCGCGCCGCGGCGTCGCCGGCCTCCTCAACCGTCGTGCAAACGAAACCCTCGGTGATCGGAACGCCACGCGCGGCCAGAAGTCCCCGAGCCTGGTACTCGTGAAGATTCATCGCCGGTTACCGCGGTCGTCCACGCGCCTCAGGCCGCGCCCGCCGCATCGTCGCCCGTCCGTTCGAGCCGTCGCAGTTGATCGGGGCTCTCGAGCCGGTCGACGAACAGAACGCCGTCCAGGTGGTCGATCTCGTGCTGAAGCGCCTGCCCGAGGAGACCGTCACCGCGCATACGGAACTCACGCCAGCGTCGATCCCGCGCCTTGACCGTGACGGCCCAGTTCCGCCGGACGTTGGCCACGTATCCGGGGATCGAGAGGCACCCTTCGTCTGGTTCCCACTCGCCCGTCGACTTCACGATTTCCGGGTTGATCAGGGCGATGTCCTGACCCGCCGCTGGATCGTCGTAGTCCTCCGGGATGCGCACCACGGTGACGCGCAGGGGAACACCGATCTGCGGCGCGGCGAGACCAACCCCGCGCGCGTGCTCCATCGTCTCGAAGAGATCGTCGATGAGCCGATGGAGCCCGGTGTCGCGCGAGCCCACGCGTTTGCACTTCACCCGCAAGCGCTCGTCCGGGTGGAGCAGGATCTCCCGAAGCGCCATGCGGCGAGCATCATAGAAGCGCGATGGGATCAACGTCGACTGTCCAGTTGGGTCCCCAGCGGTAATCCCCGGCCAGCGCGCGCGATCCGTTGCCCCGGAGGATGATCTGCCAGCGCGCCTGCCCACGCAGGCGGCGATAGAAGCACGGAGAGGGGCCGAGGATATCGACTGTCGGCTTGCCGGCCGAGGTACTCATCTGCGTGAGGTCGCGGGCGGCGAGATCGCACTGAGCCTCGGCGTGTCGATCGTCGCGCGCCGAGACGACCGCGCGGACCAGATCGCCAAATGGCGGGTAGCGATGTTCGCGTCGGAATGCGAGTTCGGCCCGCACAAAGGCCGAGTAGGAGCCGCGCGTCGCCGCCTGAATTGAAGGATGATCGGGGCTGAATGTCTGAACGATCACGTGGCCGCGCTCGGGTCCGCGCCCGGCCCTCCCGATCAACTGGCTGATCATCTGGAACGTGCGCTCCCCGGCTCGATAGTCGGGCATCCATAGCTGTGTATCGGCGCTGATCGCGGCCGCGACGGCGACGCCGGGGAAATCGAGTCCCGTGGCGACCCTCTGAGTCCCTACCAGAATATCGATGCGTCCCCCGAGCATCGCCTCGGTGATCGCGCGGGCGGCGTCGCCACCGCGCACGTCGCTATCCCATCGCGCGACTCTGGCCCGTGGGAAACGCTGGCGCACCGCCTCGACGACGCGTTGCGTCCCCGCGCCGAAGTACTGGAGCGCGTGCAGGGCGCACGCCGGACACGTCTCGACCGGTTCCGCCCGCAATCCGCATTGATGGCACAGATGCAGGCGAAGGTCACCGTGGTAGGTCAAGGCGACATCGCAGCGGCGGCACCGGGGGACGTACCCGCACCCGGGGCAAAGCCCCAATGTCGCGGTACCTCGCCGGTTCAGCAGCAGGATCGATTGCCGGTTCCGTTCCAGCGCCGCGGCAAGTGCCGCGTGCAGCGGACCGCTCACCAGGGGATCCTCTCCTCGACGGACAGCGGCCCTCAGGTCGACCACCTCCACTCGCGGCCCCGGGTTGTCTGGCCCTCCCACGATGCGATGAGACATTTCGATCAGCCGCGACCGGCCGCCGCGCGTTCGGTGCCAGGTCTCCACATCGGGCGTCGCGCTGCCCAGCACCGCAAGTGCGCCGGAGATCTCGGCGAGGCGCAAGGCGACGGCGCGCGCGTGGAGGCGTGGTCGAGCCGGGCTCTTGTACGACGCATCGTGTTCTTCATCGATCACGATCAACCCGAGGCGATCGATCGGAGCGAAGAGCGCGGAACGCGTCCCGATCACAACATCCACGTGCCCCGATCGGATGCGAGACCAGGCCGCGCGCTTCTCTCGCGCCCCGAGACTGCCGTGCAGCGCCGCGACCCGTCCCGGAAACGTGGCGCCGAACCGATGCGCCAATTGCGGCGTGAGCGCGATCTCCGGTACGAGGACGAGTGCTTGCTTCCCCCGCGCGACAGCCTCGGTTGCCAGACCGAGGTAAACATTCGTCTTACCGCTTGCAGTCACGCCGTGGAGGAGGACGCTTCCCGGCCGGGGTTCGTCCATCCGCGCGCTCAGATCGCGGACGACAGCCCTCTGTGCCGCCGACATCACGATCTCCGTGCGTCCCGGAGAACGATGGGAGCGCGCGACGGACTCACAGGCAATCCAACCACGGCGTACCAGAGCATCGACCACCGCGCGGGTCGCCCCTGTCTCCACCAGAAGCAAGTCCAGGTCCACCTGACCGTCGGGTCGCGCCGCGATCGATGCGAGCACGGTCCGCTGCCGGGACCCGAGCCGTGACGCCGACGGATCGTCGGACCTGAGCAGACGTACGCGATAGGTTGTGTCCGCAGACGCCCGCATGCGCCAGGAGACGGCTGTATCCGGGGTCGACCCGGGCGTCGGAGGCGATCCCGCGTTTCCGGCCGTCCACTCCGGCGAGTCCCGCCCAGGCCGCGTGCTGGCCGGCGCCGCGAGCGCGAGAACCCGTGACAGGGGTGCCAGATAGTAGGCAGCCACCCACAGGCACAGGGCGACGATCTGTGGGCGGAGCCTCGACCGTCGCGAATAGATGGCCTCGAGCCCACGGGTGGGGAAGGGGGGCCGCTCCACGTTCTCGCGCACGACGATGCCGAGCAGGCGTCGTGTCCCGAACGGCACGGCGACGATGGTTCCCACCGGCGGTGCCGGGCCAGGCGCATCGACGTGATAGGTGTAGGCCGCCCGTCCCGAGAGCGAACGCTCCACGATGCCGATGTCGCAGTACGTCCGCCCCGCCATGTCAGGCGCGGCTGACGTCGGCGCGATGTCGCCCGAGCGCCCCGTCACACGTCGAGCGTGACGAGGCGGGGCACGTCCCGCGCGCGCTCGAATCGGATGAGTTCGAGGACTTCGGTCACGCACCGACCAGGATCACCATCTGGGTTCACGACGCGATAGTCGAACTCCTCCGCGGCGGCGATCTCCCGTTGCGCGGCCTCTACGCGGCCCTCGATCTCATCTCGGGATGCCTCCGGTCCGCTGCCACGCAGCCGCCGCTCCAGCGACTCGAGCGAGGAAGGGAGGAGGAAGATCGAGATGACCTGGGGCAACGCCCTGCGAATCTGCCGGAATCCCTGAACATCGATCTTCAGCACCGGTTCGCGGTGGGACCTGAGCGCTTCGATCACTCCCGATCGCGGAGTCCCGCGCGGGCTTCCCACGTACTCAGCCCATTCGAGGAGGTCGCCAGCGGTGATGCGTCGCGCGAACTCCTCTCGGGTCACGAAGTGGTAGTCGACCCCATCCGTCTCCGAGGACCGCGGCGCGCGGGTGACCAGCGTGACCACACGGCACAGGCGCGGGTCCGCCGCGAGGACCGCGCGGAGGATTGTGTCCTTGCCCACACCCGAAGGCCCGGCGAGAACGTAGAGCCGACCCGCGATCGTGCACCGCCCGCCAGCAGCCACCGCTATACCTACCCTTCGTGCTGGACTCGCTCGGCCTCGCCGCGATCGCCGATGAGATCGGACGGCGTCTGCCGGCGCGCGTTCAGGATGTGCTTCAAGTCGACCCCGGCGCGCTGCAGCTGGAACTGTACGCCCGCGGCGAATCGACCGCCCTGCATGCGTCGGTGCGGCACGATGCACCGGGCATCTGGATCACCAGCACTCGGGCGCGTCGGGCTCCTACATCAACGCCGTTCGGCCTCGTCGCCCGGAAGTGGCTGAGCGGCGCATCGCTGGAGTCGGCCGTGGCACTCTCGGACGAGAGGATCATCCATCTCACGTTCGCGTGCCGCCCCCGCGATACGGCCCCTCGGGCGATCACCCTCATCGTTGAGGCGACCGGACGTCTCGCGAATCTCATTCTTATCGACGAGGTCGGGCGTATCCTCGACGCGGCGAAGCGCATTCCCCGTCGAATCAACAGTGTGCGCCAGATCCTGCCCCACCTTGTGTACGCGCCTCCCCCTCAACAGGCCAAGTTGCCACCCCGGCAACTCGACCCGGTCCAGATCGGGGCGATCCTGCGGGACTCCACGATGGGCAGCCTGGATCGGGCGTTGGTCGAGGCAATCCGGGGTATCGGCCCCATCACGGCACGCGAGATCGCGTTTCGCGCCTGCGGAGATCCTGGCACGCCTCCGCGTGACGCGGCGCCCGAGCGCGTGGCCGCAGTGATGACCGAACTGCTCGCACCTCTCCGCGGGACGGCGCCTTGGGCACCGTGCGTCGCCGGTGCGGCGGGGCGCGCCGGCGCGACCGCCGCGCCGTTCCTCCTGACGCATCGCGACGCGAGGGCATCGCCATCCATGAGCGCCGCCGTCGAAGCGGCACTTTCGGCACTGACGCCACTGGAGCGGACACAGTCCCATTCCGCGGGCGAAAGCCAACGCCGCGCGGTGCACCGCCAGATCGAGCGCCTCCAGGCGCGCGCCAGAGCCCTGGAGCGCGAGATGGAAGGAGCCGACTCGGGCGACGATGCACGACGGGAGGGCGAGCTACTCCTGACCTATCTGGGCGGCGTGCCTCCCGGGGCAGCCGAGATCGAACTCGAGGGTATTCGGCTTCACCTGGACCCACGACTCACCGCTGCACAGAATGCACAGGCGCGCTTCGCCCGATATCGCCATGCGAAGCAGACACGAGAGGCGCTGCCACCGCTCATTGAGCGAGCGCGATCGGAGATCGCAGCGCTGGCAGAAGCCGCCGTGCATCTGGAGATCGCGCGCGATCAGGCGACCGCGCAGGCCATCGCGGACGAACTGATGTCACAGGGCCTACTTCCCGGCGAGGTCCCGCGTGCTCGCCGGGCACCGCGGGCAGCGCCCTATCTGAGGTTCGAGCGTGGCGCGTACGAGTGCCTCGTCGGCCGTTCGGGCATCGAAAACCGGGCTCTCACCTTTCGCGAGGCGCGTCCGCGCGATCTCTGGCTTCACGCCCGCGGGGTCGTCGGCGCACACGTGATCCTGCGCGGCGCGGCGGCGCCGGACGACGACACGCTGCTCTGGGCGGCGGGGATCGCGGCGGCTCACTCCGAGGCGCGGGGGGAGCTCCGTGTGCTCGTCGACGTGACGGAACGCCGGCATGTGCGGTCCATACCGGGTGCGCCAGGCGCCGTTTCCTACACCCATGAACGCGTGCTCGAGGTCCGGCCCGTGGCAGCGATGCCTACGCGGGCCGGGTCGCGCCGTAGTAGCGCGCGGACCAGTACTCGTCCGCGATCGAACTGACGATCACGCCGGTCCGCTCGCTCCCGGCGTGGATGAACTCGCCGCCGGAGAGGTAGATCCCCACGTGGGAGAGTCCCGGCATGTAGGTATCGGTGAAGAACACGAGATCGCCCGGTTGGAGAGCCCCTCGCTCCACACGCTCGCCGGACTGAACCTGCCCCCACAGGTCGTGATTCGGCAGGGCGCGCCCAGCGCGATCGAACACGAACCAGGTGAAGCCCGTGCAGTCGAAGCCGCTGCGCGGTGAGTGGCCACCCCACGTGTACGCGAATCCCACGTACTCGCGCGCGATCCGCACGACAGACGGAACTTCGGGAGACGGCGCGGCGGCGGTCGGGGGGACGGGAATCAGCGGCCGAAGGATCGAGACCGCGACCTGGAGAGGACTGGGAGCGGGCGGTGCGGCCACGGGCGCCACCGCGGGCACAGGCTCGCGCGGCGGCGCGACCAGATCGTTGGGACCCGGCAACTCGATCCTCATCCCCGGAACGATCAGGTCCGTCTGGGGCAGATTGTTCTTCCGCACCAGCGCGCGAGCGTCGACACCGAAGCGCGCAGCGATCGACACCAGGGAGTCGCCAGGCTGCACGATGTACTCGGTCGGAGGCGGTGTTGAGGGTCGCGCCGGCGGGATCGGCACCCCGGGAACGATCAGCCGCTGACTCGGCACCACGACGTACGGCTCGCGCAGTCGATTCGCCTCGATCACCGCCATCGGGGCGACTCCGAATCGCGTCGCGATCGACCGGACGGTCTCCCCTTCCTTTACGACGTGCAGAATGCCATCCACCCGCGGCACCACGATCCTCTGACCGATCATCAACCCATCGGCGGCCTCCACGGTCATCCCGTTTGCGTGGACGATCGTCTCGGTCCGAACGCCGAATCGCGCTGCGATCGCCGCCAGGGACTCGCCCGGTTGGACCAGATGCTCGATCACCCGGGGCTCGACGACCGGAAGGGGCGTCGCGGCACGTGCGGCCTCGACGACCCTTAGCGCCGCGCCAACGGACCCAACCTCTGAGGGACGCACCTGAGAGGGAGGCGGAGGCCGACCAAGGGACGGCGCCTCGGCGGGCGCGATGGCGGCAGCGGTACGCTCGCGCCCGGACGAGGCTGGGGGTGGTCGGCCGCCAGGGACCACCAGCGCCGCCGGCCTCACCAGAGGATCGCCGAGGACGAGACCGTTCCACTGGGCGATGGCACCGGGATCGATCCCGAAGATCGCGGCCACCCGCTCCGGTGTGTCGCCGGGACTCGCGTAGTAGAGGACGCCGGATACCGGCAGAATCGTCAGTTCCGCACCGATCGCGATGCGGTCGGGATCGGCGATTCCGTTCGCCCAGATGATCGTCTGCGGCGAGACGCGGTAGCGCTGCGCCAGAGCGCTGACGGTGTCATCGCGCGCGACTCGGTGGGTTCGCATCGCGCCGGTGCTCTGCAACCGCTCCGCCTCCGCGGCCGGCGGTGGCGCGAAGATCGGGACCCGAGGTTCGAGAAGGGGGCGAACGATCGGCGCGTCGCGCCCGAGCGCATCCTCGAAGAGCGCGACATCGAGATAGCGATCCATCGCGACGCGCGTCGGACTCTCGAGAGCGCTTGACGTGACGAAAAGGGCCAGCGTGAGAACGACCAGGTGCCGGGCGGCGCGCGCCGCGACCGAGTGCGGTGCGATGGCAGGCAGATTCAGACGGGGGCCAGATGATGGCCGCCAGTTGCGCCGCCAGATGGTCCCTAACGCCTCCGCGGAGTCCTCGACTGGCCCCTCGCGGCGGTGACTATAGATTGACGATAACTACCCGTCCAGAAGGGGTCCCTCAGTCGAACAGCGCTGCGATCGCCGCGCACGTCGGCAACGCAGACTGGCGCCCCGCAAGCCATATCCGCTCACCAGCGAGCCATTCGTCGGTCTCTGCCAGCGCGGCTTCCACCTGACGGGGCGCGGTTCCCCCTGGGACGTCTCGAGCAGACAACGAGGAGGCCACGTCGATCTGCAACGCGTCCTCATCGAATTCCGGCGCGTGCGCGCGTAACTCCGCCAGGCTCAGGTCCGTCAGACGGCGTCCCCGGGTAACACAGTCCGCGACGATCCTCCCCACGATGTGATGCGCGATGCGGAAAGGGACACCGCGCGCGGCCAGGTGGTCCGCGTAGTCGGTCGCGAGTGCGAACCCCTCTCCGGCCGCTGCTGCGAGCCGCTCCTCATCGAACTCCGCGGTCGCCATCATCGGTGCCAGCACCGCCAGGGATACCGCCGCTGTATCGACCGCGTCGAAGAGCGCGGCCTTATCCTCCTGGAAGTCCTTGTTGTACGTCAGCACGGTCCCCTTCAGGACCGTGAGGATCGTCACGATCTGGGCGATCGACCGCCCCGCCTTGCCGCGGATCAACTCCGCGTAGTCCGGATTCTTCTTCTGGGGCATGATGCTGGAGCCGGTGGAGAACGCGTCGGAGAGCCGGACGAAACCGAACTCCGTCGTCGACCACAGGACGATCTCCTCGGCGAGTCGTGACAGGTGAGTCATCAGCAGGGCGCAGGCGAAGATCGTCTCAACCTGGTAGTCGCGGTCCGAGACCGCGTCCATGCTGTTGCGAGTCACGCCATCCATACCCAGATCCCGCGCCACCATCGATCGGTCGATCGGGTACGGCACTCCCGCCAGGGCGCCCGACCCCAGCGGAGAGACGTTCGCGGTATCGAAACAGTCGTGGAGCCGCCGTACGTCGCGACGGAACATCTCCACGTAGGCCAGCAGGTGATGACCCAGGACTACAGGCTGGGCACGCTGCAGATGCGTGTACGCGGGCATCCGGGTTCGGCAATGGCGCCGGGCCTGGAGCAATAGCGTCGCGATGACGTCGAGCGCCCGTCCGACGAGGATGAGGACGGCCTCGCGAGTCCACAGCCGAGTGTCGAGTGCGACCTGATCGTTCCGACTGCGCGCGGTATGCAGTTTCCCGGCTACATCGCCGATGAGTTCGTGGAGGCGCCCCTCGACGTTCCCGTGGATGTCCTCCCTTGCGGTGCGAAACACGAATTCCTCGCGATCGATCTCCGCGAGTACGCGCATCAGACCGCTGGCGATCGTCCGCCCCTCTTCGGCCCGGATGATCCCGGTGGCCACGAGCATCCGGCAGTGGGCGAGCGAGCCAAGGATGTCCTGATGAGCCAGACGTCGGTCGACCGAGATCGAGGCTCCGAACTCCACGGCAACGCGACTCGGCTCCTCGTTGAACCTGCCGCCCCAGAGTTCCATCTCCCGGAGTCTAGGACGACCTCCCACTCTCACCGAGAGGCAGACGCCGCAGGATCGCGCGAACGATGACCCGAGTCATCCCGACGTCCTGCTCGAGATCGATCCACGACTCGATCATCGCCGACTCCCGCGTGCGCCCGTCCCAGAATCCGGACAGCCGGCGCGGGTCCGCGGTAATCTGCACTACCGCGGTGCCGATGACGCGCTCGGGTGAGACGTGAATCCAGTCGGCCCCCGCACGAATGCGCGTCTCGCTCGACGCACTCCGCGCCGAGATCTCGATCGATCGAACCGCGGTCTGATCCCGGTCGATGAAGCCGAAGTGAACCGCCGTTGCCCGGGGGGAGTTCTCGCGAGGACCCGGGTTCGATCGACGCCAGCGTGTCGGATCGACGCGAGACGGGGCCCACCTACGTGCACGTACTCCTGTGAACGGTTCATCGGGCGCTCCTCTGGCCGCGGCCAGGGCACGGCGATACGCCAGGTTGATCGCGCGCATGTCGTCGGTTGCCGAGGGATGCGGGTTGACATCCGGGTGGTTCGCGCGGCACAGAGCACGAAAGGCGCGTCGGATCGCCGCCTCCGAGGCGCCGGGATGCAGGCCCAGACGGGAGAGCGCGTCGGCGGATTCCATCTGATTCGTCACGGCTCGCGTGGACACCACGTGGTGCGGCAGAAGGTATCGGAGAGGCTGTCGAGCGCCCATCGGTGAATCCTGTACTCGTTCGTTTGGCGCCCGAGGGCCACATCGGCGAATACGATGGTAAGATCGACTGATGGTCATTCCGCCCGGGGTCGCGGACACAGCCGAGTACCAGGGGATCATCGCCTGGCTGGAGGACCAGCGCCGACAGGACCGTGCCGAGATCGCCCGCATCGCGCTCGAAGTCGAGCGGCTGTTCTCGCTGGTGCGCGAGCAGGTCGGCGCGGGCGCTGAGTTGCGCGCGGGACTCGAGGCAGTGCGCAACACCCTCGTGCGATTCCCCCTCCTGGAAGATGGAGTCCGCCAGGCCCGGGATCAGGTCGCCGCGTCGGTAGAGCGCCTCGACTCCCAGGGGCAGCAGCATGCACAGGCGATCCTTTCCCGGGCAGCCGAGGCGGATCGGGATCGTCGGCGCGTCGCTGAGGTCATCGGTGCCATCGATGAGATCCAGAACGCGATACAGGCCCAGAACGGCCGCATTCAGGTTGTGGGCGACGAGGTACGGCGCGACCGTGCCGCGTTCATCGAGGTTCCGGCCACAGTCCACGCGCTCGATCAGCGCTTGGGCCAGATGGGCCATCGGCTCGAGCAACAGAACGAGGCGATCCGCCGGACTGAAGCCCACATCATCTCTGTCCAGGAGCGACTCGAGGCCCTGATCGCCGAGGTGGAGAAGGGCAATCACTGGCGCCAGCTCGCCGAGGTTCGATGGACTCGTCAGGCGGGCGAATGGCAGCAGAACCTGGTGAACTTCAAGGAGTCCATGGACGATCAGATCCGGCCCGCGCGCGTTGCCCTGGAACAGGTCGGCCAGGTCCGCGACGAGATCCGCGGACTGACCTCGGCGCTCTTCGAGCATTCTCACCGACTGGATGAACTCGTCGCAGCCCACAGTCGCCTCGACGGCATCACCTCGCAGCAGCGCGACCTTCTGGGGCGCGTCAGCCAGGTGGTCGACGCACAGCGACGCAGATTCGACGAACAGGCGAGCGCGCAGCTCCGTCTTGACGAGTCGATCGGTCGAGGAGTCGATGAGCGACAGGCGCTCGATCGCCGAGCCGACGAGCAGGCTCGGGCGATCGACGCCCTTCAGCAGGAGATGCGCAACCGGGTGGCGAGTATCGACATCCTGAGGAACGACCTCGAGACCCGGGAGGTCACGCTCCGATCGGATGCACAGGCACTTCGCGAGGCGTTCGATCGGCAGATCGAGTCCGTGCGGTTGGCGGTTGCGGAGACGGGCGTTCAGATCGCGGAGGCGCGACGCCTTCTCAATGCGTTTCTGATGCGGCTGGCCTCCGATGCCGAGGAGCATGCACGCGAACTCGACGAGGTGCCCGGCCGCAGCGGTCGCGCCTGATGCCACCCAACCGCGGCACGCGAGCAGGCCAGGGCGCGGCACCGGCCGGAACTCCGCCTGCCGCGCCCACCGCGCGTCGGCAATCCTCCGGGACGATGGCTCTCACACTCGGGGCCGTCTTCCTGCTGTCGGTCGGGATCATCATCTACGCGTTGTGGTCGCTGCTTATGGGTGGCGACGAGATGGTGCTGCCGCCGATTCCGACCCGGGCACCGGTGTCTATCCCGGCCGGAGCCGTCCAGTTCAACAGCATCGAGGAGTTCGAGCGCGGATTCCGCGGTCGCACGAACGCCCCGTTCGCCCTGGTCGTTCGGAATGCGGACCTCACCACTCGCATCGCGGCTGAGACGCAGAAGAACCCGACGCTGCCGTTTCGGGTCACCCAGACGGAGATCCAGGACGGTCGCATCACCCTCATCGGCCAATTGCGGGTTCCAGGTGGATTCGATGCACCGGCACGCGTGGTAATCGAGCCGCGGGCGATCTCAGGTCGCGTTCAATACGATATCCCGGAGATCGACTTCGGGCCGATCCCCGCTCCCGGCCCGGCCCGAGACATCATCGCAGATACCATCGATCGATCGCTGTCGGACCTTCGGATCAGTGAGACCATGTTTGTCGAGGGTCTCGAGGCGCGCGGAGGCGCGCTCACGATCGTCGGGCGCTTGAGGTAGGGCGTGGGATCCATCGAACCGATCCGCTCCATCGGCGAAGTGCCGGACGAGCCGACCGATCCGTACCGGCGCCGCCTGCTGACTTTCGGAGCGATTGGAGCGGCCGCCTCGCTGGCGGTGCTCGGGCGCCTTGGCTTCGTCCAGTTACTCGGTTCGGATGTCTATCGGGCGGAAGCCGAACAGAATCGGACGTCCGAGCAGGCGCTTCCCGCCGATCGCGGATTGATCGTCGATCGGAACGAACTCCCTCTGGCGCGCAATCAGGCGGCGTTCGATATCGGGGTGGTCCCGGCGAATCTCCCCACGCGAGAGGCGGAGATAGCGGCGGTGTTCGAGTACCTGGGGACAGTCCTGGGCCTGAACCCCGCGGACCTCCGTGCCGCGTTCATCAATCGCAAGCAGGCGAACCCGTTCTCCTTCGTTCCGGTCGTGCGAGCTCAGTCACCCGAGGTCGCGCACCGCATTCAAGAGCACCTGCCGCGCTTGCCGGGAGTCGATGTCCGTGCACGTGCCCGGCGGGAGTACGTCGATCCGCTCGTGACAGCACACGTCACCGGCTATGTGGGACCTGTTACTACGGAGGAACTCGGGGCGGCCCGTGATGCGGCGGGCGCGCGATACGACCTCGACGACACCATCGGCAAGATGGGCGTGGAATACACCAGGGAATGGGACCTGCGCGGACTGTCCGGCGTACGTCGGACGGAGGTTGACGTCGAGGGGCGATTCAAACGGCTCATCGGCGAGGAGCCGTCACGGGCAGGTCGCACCGTCCGGGTGACGATCGATTTGCCTTTCCAGCGCGAGGTTACGCGGCTGCTTCAGCAAGGGATCGCCGCCCACGAGGCCGCGAGCGTGGTCGCGCTCGACCCGCGTAATGGCGACGTGATCGCCATGGTCCATCTTCCATCGTTCGATCCGAACACTCTCGTCGTCGGATTGAGCGATGCGGAGTTCGACCATCTGCAACGTACCGGTGATGTCTTCCTGAATGGTGCCATCACCTCGGCCTATTCTCCGGGGTCCTTATTCAAGGTGGTGACCGCGATCGCGGGGTTGCACGAAGCCGTGATCCAGGACAACGCCCAACTTGACTGTCAGGGTGAACTCGTCTTTCCGTCGCGGCTCACCCCTGGTGGGGCGGCTCGGTTTCCGTGCTGGGCGAGGCATGGCACGCAGGATTGCGCCAGTGCACTGGCGAACTCGTGCAACACGTTCTTCTACCAGGTCGGGGCGGGGGATCCCCGTGGGGATTGGAACGGCCTGGGGATCGAGCGACTTGCCCGGTGGGCGCGCGCCTTGGGGCTCGGGACACCCACCGGCATCGATCTCCCCGGCGAAGTGGCGGGCCTCGTGCCCGATCCGGAATGGAAGCGCCGCGAGCGGCGGGAGGACTGGTTCAAAGGGGACTCATACAACGTGGCTATCGGCCAGGGCTTCGTCACGGTCACTCCCCTTCAGGCCGCCAATCTGATCGCAACCGTGGCGAACGGCGGTCGCGTTCTGCGGCCGCGCATCGTGCGCGACGTGCACGATCACGGCACAACCGCGCCAGGTCAGCGCCGACCTGTGGTCATTCGTGACCTGGGACTCGACCCGGCACACCTCCAGATCGTTCGCGCGGGTCTGCATGCATCGATGCGTCTCGGCCGCTCGCCGTTGGGCTCACCTATCGCCGGCACGGCATGGCGCTCGGGGTTGCGCGATCTCCCCGTTGCGGGGAAGACGGGCACCGCCGAATGGGTGACATCCGCGGGAGAGCGCCGGACCCACGGGTGGTTCGCGGGTTGGGCGCCCTTCGATGATCCGCAGCTCGCCGTTGCGGTCTTCCTAAGGAATGGCCCCGGGGGGACCGAAGCGGCGCGGCTCGCACGGGACATGTTCGCGTTCTACTTCGGCGTGGCGGAGGCCTGACTCTGGAGACTCGAGCGTGGCGTCACTTCGACTATCCGCTGATCATCGGAACATTCGCCCTGTTAGGCCTCGGTGTCGTGATGATCTTCAGCGCGACGCAATCCTCCGCCGATGGCATCCGTGTGACACCTCTGGTGATTCGCCATCTGGTCTACCTGGCGATAGGAACGGGTTTTCTCTTTCTCTTCGCGTTCACTGACTATCGCGGCCTAGCGTCGCTCGCCTACCCGATGTACGGCATAGGGCTCCTGGCCCTCATCATCGTGCTGATTCTTGGTCGAATGGAGCATGGATCCACACGCTGGATCAACCTCTTCGATCTGATCCAGATTCAGCCGTCGGAGCCGGCCAAGCTCGCAACAGTCCTGGCGCTGGCCCGGTTCTTCTCGACCCACCGGGAGTCGATCCATCGTCCACGCACCGTTGCGCTCTCGCTGGTGCTCGTCGCCGTGCCCGCGTTGCTCGTGGTGGTGGAACCGGACCTGGGAACCTCACTGGTGTACTTCGCGATCTGGGCCGGGGTCGCCTTCATTGCCGGCGTTCCGCTGTGCTACTTCCTCATCCTCGGCGTCGCCGCGGTTGGCCTGGCACGACTCATCTGGCCGCTGGCGCCGAGATACATGCAGGATCGCCTCACCATCTTCCTGGATCCCGAAGCTGATCCGACGGGACAGGGGTACAACATCATCCAGGCCGCGATCTCGGTCGGATCGGGAGGGCTGTTCGGTCGAGGATTCCTCAGCGGCACCCAGAGCCAACTCGAGTTCCTGCGCGTTCGCTACGCCGACTTCATCTTCTCGGTCCTTGCCGAGGAACTCGGATTCATTGGCGCCGGAATCCTGTTCGTTCTCGTGACGATTGTCGTCCTGCGCGGCCTTCGGGCAGCGGCGATCGCATCGGAGCCTTTCGGTCGCCTGATCACCGTGGGCGTCGTCAGTATGCTGCTGTTTCAGTTTGTCGTGAACGTCGGCATGAACGTTCGGCTCCTGCCGGTCACCGGCATTCCGCTGCCTTTCATCAGTTACGGGGGCAGCTCCCTGATCACGTTCCTGGCCGGGATCGGATTGGTGCAGAGCATTACCATGCGCCACCAGAAACTCGAGTTCTGAGCTCAGGACGGCCCCTCCATGACGTACGTTCCCCACACCGCGCTCGACCGCACGGAGATGCTCGCGACCATTGGCGTTCGATCGATCGAGGACCTCTTCGCGGACATTCCCGCCGATCGGCGCATCCACCATCTGGATCTCCCGGATCCCCTTTCGGAGATGGAGACTGCCCGCCTGATGGCGCGGATCGCCGGTGAGAATCAGCCCCTCACCAATCTGGCCAGCTTCCTGGGCGCGGGTGGCTATCGCCACTTCATCCCATCGGTTGTGGCCCACATCACCGGCCGGAGCGAGTTCTACACCGCCTACACCCCCTATCAGCCAGAGGTCAGCCAGGGCACACTCCAGGTCATCTACGAGTATCAATCGATGGTCGCCGAACTGACCGGCATGGATGTGGCCAACGCCTCGATGTACGACGGCGCGAGCGCGCTCGGCGAAGCCGTCCTGATGGCGGCGGCCGTGACGCGCCGCAAACGCGTCGCGATCGCCTCTTCGGTGCACCCGCAGTACCGGGCCGTGGCCGAGACCTATGCGAGCGGACCGGATATCGACGTCCGCATGATTGCCCAAACACATGCCGGCGCGTTCGACGCGCGCCTCAGCGTGGCGGCGGCGACGGCATCTCTGGATGATTCGTGCGCCGCGCTCATCGTTCAGCAACCGAACTTCCTCGGGGCGATCGAAGATCTGCGCGCGCTCGCTGATGCGGCGCACCGCGTGGGCGCTCTCCTCATCGTGGCCGTGAACCCGATCGCGCTCGCTCTGCTGGAGTCGCCCGGCAGCGCCGGAGCCGACATCGTGGTCGGCGAGGGCCAGCCTCTCGGCATCCCGCTGTCGTTTGGCGGGCCGTGGCTCGGCATCTTCGCGGCGCGCAATGAGTTCGTCCGCCAGATGCCGGGGCGCATCGTGGGTATCACCACCGACGTGGATGGGCGGCGTGGACTGGTCCTCACACTTCAGTCGCGCGAGCAGCACATCAGGCGAGAGAGGGCCACCTCGAACATCTGCACCAATCAGGCCCTGTGCGCTCTGGCCTCCACGGTCTATCTCGCGACGGTCGGACGAATCGGCTTGCGAACAGTGGCCCGACTCTGTCTCGAGCGCGCCCACGACGCGGCGAGGCGCATCGGGGCTCTGCCGGGCGTTCGACTCGCCTGCACGTCACCCTTCTTTCACGAGTTCGTCGTTCGGACGCCGCTGCCGGGCACGGAACTCCTCCACCGCCTGCGGGCAGACGGCGTAATTGGCGGCTACCCGCTCGGTCGCGACTACCACGACTTGCAGGACGCGATCCTGGTGTGTGTCACCGAGGCGAACACAACCGAAGAGATCGATCTACTGGTCGGCGCGATCGGCCGACACGTCCCGGGAGCGAACTGATGACCGATCGATTGCTGTTCGAGATCTCGCACCCCGGCCGCACGGGGGTCAGCCTCCCCGAGCCGGAGGACACGATACCCCTCGCCGATCTCCTGCCGGGAGTGGCGCTGCGCGAGGAACTGCGGCTTCCAGAGGTCGCCCAGTTGGACGTGGTCCGTCATTTCGTGCGGCTCTCGCAGAAGAACTTCTCGATCGATACGAACTTCTATCCGCTCGGGTCCTGCACGATGAAGTACAACCCGAAGATCCACGAGGACGTGGTGCGACTGGATGGGTTCGCCCACCTTCATCCTGCGCAGGACGAGGACGACGTCCAGGGCGCGCTCCGATTGATGGCGGAACTGGAGGGGTACCTCGCCGAGATCGCGGGGATGAAGGCGGTCTCGCTGCAACCCGCGGCGGGCGCCCACGGCGAACTCACCGGCGTCCTGATCATGCGCGCGTTCCATCGCGAGCGCGGGGACGCGGCGCGACGCCGCATTCTCGTGCCTGACAGCGCCCACGGCACGAACCCGGCTACCGCGGCCATCTGCGGGTACGAAGTCACGCCGATCCGCTCCGATGAGCGCGGGGGAGTCGATCTCAGCGATCTGGCCGGCAAATTGGGGAGCGATGTCGCCGGTCTGATGGTGACGATCCCCAGCACACTTGGGCTCTTCGATGAGGGAATCGCGACGGTCGCGGACATGGTGCACCGGGCGGGCGGCCTGGTGTACTGCGACGGCGCGAACCTGAACGCGGTCGTCGGCCGGGCACGGTTTGGCGATCTCGGCGGAGACATCATGCACTTCAACCTCCACAAGACCTTCACCACGCCGCACGGCGGGGGTGGACCTGGCGCGGGGCCGGTGGCGGTACGGGCCGACCTCGAGCGCTACCTCCCGGTCCCCAGGATCGTGCCGCACCCGGATCGCGAGGGCGTCTATACCTGTGAAACCGCCCGCCCCCTGTCGGTAGGGCGCGTGCGGTCGTTCTTTGGAAACTTCGGCATGCTGGTCCGCGCCTATACGTACATCCGCATGCTGGGCTACGCCGGGCTCGCCGATGTCTCCGGATGCGCGGTGTTGAACGCCAACTATCTCCGCGTGAGACTGTCGGACGTCTACGACGTACCGTACGATCGCATCTGCATGCACGAGTTCGTGATGTCTGCCCGCCGCCAGAAGGCTGTGAGCGGGGTCCGGGCGCTCGACATCGCGAAGCGACTGATCGATTTCGGCTATCACCCGCCCACAATCTACTTCCCCCTCGTCGTCGAGGAGGCGCTCATGATCGAACCGACCGAAACCGAAAATCGCGAGACCCTCGACGCCTTTGTGGACACGATGCGACGCATCGCGACCGAGGCCAGCGACACACCGGAGGTCCTGCAGGAGGCGCCCCACGGTACGCCGGTGCGCAGGCTCGACGAGGTCACGGCGGCTCGTCGTCCCAACGTGCGGTATCAGGCAGTGGCGGCTCCGTGATCCGGTCGGTGCCGATGACGCACGCCGTAGGCGCTCGGGGATGAGTTCAGGGGTGGGTCCCCGTGTGGAGGCGCGTGATTGATCGGCGCGGGTCGCAAAGTGCATCCGGCGCGCGGCGCCATCCACCTCCCCCCGTGGCGCCATCGTCGAGAGATCGTCTCCCTCAATGAGGCGGATGTCGACCTTCGCGATACGCGCGCCGTCGACGACCTGGTCGTCGCAGCCAGTGATGCGGGCGCGGAACTCGTGGTGTTTTCGACAGCCGTACGGGCCGCTGGAGAGCCCCTCAGCGCCGCCGGATTCGCCCCGATCGAAGAGATCCTCGAACTGGAGCGACCATCCGACGGACTCATCCGCGGCGACATAGTGCCGACCGTCGCGGTTGAGACCTTCTTGAACGACCTCGTTCGACTCGATCATGCCTGTTTCCCCTGGCTCTGGTGGAACAGTCCTGAGGAGATGGCGCGTTACGTCCAGAGCCCCGACGCGCTTGCCTGGCTCACGGGACCGATCGACGGGACACTCGCCGTGGACGCCTACATCGCAGTGACGCGGTCCGGAACCACCGGGTATATCGATCGCCTCGCCGTGGCTCCCGCGCGCCGCGGCCGGGGCCTGGGCGCGGCACTGACCCTTCACGCGATCGATCATCTCGCGCGATCGGGTGCCCGCCGCATCGCGCTGACGACACAGCACGATAACGTTCGGGCCCAGAATCTGTATTCCCGCCTCGGATTTCGCCCCAATGGTTTCCGCCTCACGATCTGGGGACGCTGGATCGGTCAACCGCGCGATAGGACGCCCTGATGAAGGTTCTGATGCTCTCCTGGGAGTTCCCACCGCACAACGTGGGGGGGCTCGGCAAACACGTCATGGAACTGGTGCCGGCTCTGGCAAGAGCGGGCGTGGAGGTTCACCTCCTGACTCCCGGTTGGAGTGGCACGAGCGGCGAGGAGGTGGTGGAGCAGGTCGCGACTGTGGGCGCGGACATCGCGCCCGCCACGACCACGATCTTCAGGGTCGAGCCGCCGTCGGAGGACATCGCGGACTTCTTCACGCACGCGATGCGGATGAACGTCGCGATCGGCGATGCGGGACGTCAGTTGCTCCGCGACGGGACCTACGATCTGATCCACGCGCACGACTGGCTGGTCGCTTTCGCGGGGGTTGGCCTCAAGCATGAGTTCCGCGTGCCGCTGGTCGCCACAATCCACGCGACGGAGTACGGCCGCAACCGAGGTCTTCCCACGGGTGATGTGCCCAGGGCCATCCATAACGTGGAGTGGTGGCTGACTTACGAGGCGTGGCGGGTCATCTGTTGCAGCCGTTACATGGCGAGCGAGATCCAGAGCGTCTTCGCGACGCCCGCGGACAAACTAGACGTCATCCCGAATGGCGTCGATCCCGGCCGTTTCGATGCGCTCGCCGGAGTCGATCTGACCGAGTTTCGCCGGCAGTACGCGAGCGATGATGAATCGGTGGTCTACTGTGTCGGACGCGTCGTTCACGAGAAGGGCGTGCACGTCCTCGTCGAGGCGATGCCGCATATCCTCGCGACCAGGCCCAGAACCAAGTTCGTGATCGCGGGCACGGGCGGGTCCCTGGCGCAGTGCCGTGCCCGCGTGCAGGAACTCGGTCTCGGCGAGAAGGTCTACTTCACCGGATTCATCTCCGACGAGGCGCGGGATCGGCTCTTTCGCGTGGCGGACGTGGCGGTCTTTCCCAGTCTGTACGAGCCGTTCGGCATCGTGGCGATCGAGGCGATGGCGGCGGGGACTCCGGTTGTGGCGTCGGCCGTGGGCGGACTTGACGAGGTGGTTGACCTCCACGAAACCGGCATCAAGGTGTACCCCGACGATCCACGATCCATCGCCTGGGGCGTCGTCCATACGCTGGACCATCCGGACTGGGCCGAGGCACGGGCCGCGAATGCGAGCCGGGTCGTCCGCGAGCGTTTCAACTGGGAAGGCGTCGCCCGTGACACCGTCGCTGTCTACGAGCGCGTCGTCGCCGAGAGGCGCCGCACGGACTGGTAAGGCGTGCGTTTCGATGTCCTGACCACCTTTCCGGAGATGATCCGTTGCTCCGTTGGTGTGAGCGTGATCGGACGAGCCTGCGAGCGCGGGCTC
Organism: uncultured Dehalococcoidales bacterium; assembly: GCA_964536925.1. GTDB lineage: Bacteria > Chloroflexota > UBA6077 > FW602-bin22 > FW602-bin22 > VGOZ01. The sequence goes on from CAZHZF010000009.1 coordinate 46,965, forward strand.
ATCACCGTCCGGACCTGGGACATCCGCGACTTCGCGACCGATCGGCATCGAACGACCGACGAACCGCCGTATGGCGGAGGGGCGGGCATGGTGATGCGGCCCGAGCCGATCTTCGCCGCGGTCGAGGCGGCGATCGCAGATTCACCAGCCGCCACCCTTCACCGCCGCGTGATCCTGCTCGCGGCGCAGGGTCAGCGTTTCACGCATCAGCGCGCTGGCGAGTTCGCGCTAGCGGATCAGATCGTACTGATCTGCGGGCGATATGAGGGCGTGGACGAGCGGGTTCGCGAGCATCTGGCCACGGATGCCCTCTCGATCGGCGACTACGTTCTCACCGGCGGGGAGATCGCCGCACTGGCCGTGATCGACGCGACCGCGCGCCTCGTGCCGGGAGTGCTGGGGTCGCCCGAGTCGGCAGTCGAGGAGTCGTTCGCGTCGGGGCTTCTGGAGTACCCGCACTACACGAGGCCTCAGTCGTACCGTGGCTGGAACGTACCGACAGTCCTGCTCTCCGGCGACCACGGAGCGATCGCGCGATGGCGCCGCGAGCGGTCGATCGAGCGCACGATGGCGGAGCGACCCGACCTCCTCGAATCGGCGGCGCTCTCCGACTCGGATCGTCGGTACCTCGGCACATTGCGGCCGCGGCCCGACCCGGACGGGTCGCCGGACGATCCCTGAGTGGCGCTCGCTGCCTGGGCGCTCGCGTCGGGAAGCGCCGGAAACGCATTCCTCGTCAGCACGCCGCGCACGGCGCTCCTGATCGATGCCGGCATCAATCTCGCTACGCTCGCGGAAGCCCGTTCGGCCTGGCTGCCTGGAAGGGCGCTCGATGCGATCGTTCTGACGCACGAGCACAACGATCACGCCCGCAACGCGCTGGCGATCGCGACCGAATCGAACGCGCCGCTCTACGCAACCCAGGGGACGCATGAAAACCTTGGCGGACAGGCGGAGAGATATCGGCCCGTGGATCGCCGGAACCTGTGGCCCGGTCAGCCACAGCGCATCGGCGACATCGAGATCGTGCCGCGCTCGATCGTCCACGATGCATCGGATCCCATCGGACTGACGATCGAGCACGATGGCGCGGCGGTCGCGATCGCCGTGGACATGGGGACTCTGCGCGGCCGCGACATCGAGTGGATGGCCCGATCCGACCTGCTGGTGATCGAGGCCAATCACGATCTCGGCCAGCTCTGGGACGGTCCGTATCCGCGAAATCTCAAGGCACGCATCGCCAGCGGGCGCGGCCATCTCTCCAACGCGCAGGCCGCGGCCGCCGCGCTCGCGTGTGCGCGCCGCGGTCGGGTGAGGGAGGTGTGGCTGGCACACCTGAGCGAGACGAACAACAGCGCCGATACCGCGCTCGCGACGGTTCTTCGGGCGCTTCAGACCCGTCGGGTTTCGGTCCGGGTCTGCGGCCGCTACGAGGCAAGCGTTTCATGGTCGTCGGCCGGGAGCTTTCGCCAGATGGCGCTGCTCTAGCCGATCCGATCACTTCAGGCCCGAAACGCCCAGACCACCAGTCGATGGCTGTAATCGCTCGTCAGCGGGTTGAAGACCCCCGTACAGGTGATCAGTGTGAGCTCCTCCCGGGCGGCATCACGCGTCACGGAGAGATCGTCCCGCGGTACGACGTTCCGGCCCGCCACGACGTACTGGATCTCCCCGAGATCCGTGCCAAGCGAGATATGTTCGCCATCCTGCAAGTCCTCGAGCCGCGCGAAGACGTTGCCGCTGGTCAAACTCTGCACGTGACCGGAGAGCACCACGTTACCTCCGGTGCCCGGCAGAGCCGTCCCCTGCAGGTGCCCGGCGACGAAGCGCGGTACAACCCACTCACCGTTCTCGATCCGAGAGGGGACCACCGGTGCCTCGAGGCCGATCGATGGCGCGCGAATGCGCAGGATCTCCCGTACGGAACGGACGGTAGGCGTCGCGCCGGCAGCGGGACGCGGCGGAGTGACAGCAGGCAGGGCAGGAGCGGCGGCGATCGCGGGGACCGACTGTGTCGTCACCGGCGTGCCTGTCGCGACGGGCTCCGCTCGCGACGCCTCCCGTGTCGAGACGGCCGCAGCGACCGCGGTGTGCACTACCGCCAGGGTTGCCGTCGCGGCGATTCGCGCGTCTCGTCGCTCCAACTCGCGGAGCGCCTCGGTCTGTTCGATCTCGGTCCTGCCCCAGATCAGCGCCGTCAGGAGAAGCGCCAGCAGTCCGACCGCTGTAAGGACATTACCGACTCGCTTCCGGTCCACGTTACACCCGCGCAGCCCGACCGTCTCCGAAACGGCGGCTAGGCAACCACACGCATCCGGCGCAGCAGACCAAGAACGTACACGACATCCTCGTCCACATCGCGATCACGGAGAAGGGCGGTATCCAGGTAGGTCGCGTACCGATTATCCGACCCGGTGTGAACGGCGATCATCTCGCCGAGTGCCTGCTGCCGCTCGGCGAGATGCTCGTAACGGCTCAGAGGTTCTGCGAGATCGCGCAGCGCCCCGACGATCAGTCGACGCAGATCGTCGAGATCAGCGCTGGTCTGCAGGCTGGCGAGAACCGCGGCGTCCGCCTCGGACCCCGATCGGTCGAGCCGCATCGACCAGAGTGCACGCTCGGCATCCAGCGCCTCGCGCTCACGGGCCGAGATCAGCCGATTGACTGCATGCCAGCTATCGCGATTCTCCTGAAGCATCGAGGCACTGGCCGAACCCCGGCGGCGTGCCTCCTCCAGGCGTTGCCGTTCCGCGTCCAACTGCGCGCGACGGCGCTTGAGATTGACGATCTGGGCGTCGAGATCCTGGCGTCGGGCCTCGAGCGAGGCCGACGTATCAGCGAGGGAGACCATATGCGGCTCGATTATGGCGGTCCTGAGCGAGTGGTAGCATCTCATGAGTGTTCGCCCTCGATCCCGCGCGGCGGGCACCGCTCATCGTCGCCCATCGGGGCGCGAGCGGAGAGGCGCCGGAGAACACCTTCGCCGCCTTCCAGCGCGCGATCGAACAGGGTGCGGACGCAATCGAGTGCGACGTCCACCTGAGTGCGGACGGCGTTCCCGTGGTCCTCCACGATCACGCCCTCGACCGCACGACCGATCTTCGCGGTCTGGTGCGCGAGCGCACGTGGGAGGAACTCAGTCGGGCAGACGCCGGTTCGTGGTTCGGAGTGCCGTTTCGCGGCGAGCGGATCCCCAGGCTCGACGACCTGCTCGCCTGGTGTCGCGGGCGCATTCCCCTCTCCATCGAACTGAAGAACGGCCCGATCTTCTATCCCGGTCTGGAACGACTCATCGTGGATCGGGTACGCGAGAGTGAGATGCTCGATCAGGTCAGCGTCATCTCCTTCGATCATCCAGCGCTACTCCGTCTGCGGGCGCTGGAGAGGCGACTCGCCACCGGTGCGCTGTATGCTGCACGTCTGGTGGATGGGCCCGGCATCGCGCGGGCGACCGGGGTGCAGGCGCTGCTCCCTCACGTTGCGTTCGTCGATCGGGCGATGGTCGAGGAGGCGCATCGCGCGGGCATCGCCGTCTCCGTCTGGACAGTCAACCAGAGCGATGACGTGAGCCTGGCACTCTCCGCCGGCGTCGATGCGGTGGCGACCGATTTTCCGGCGCGCACCCGTCGCCTGATCGTGGAGGCCAGCGGCGGGTAGCCCGGCAGCGGTTCCGGTGCCCAATCTAGACTGAGACGATGGAGTCAGAGCGGAGCCGGGCCAGGCGTGTGCTCGAATTCGGCCTGGTGCTCGATCAACTTGCCGAGTTGACCGCCTTCGGGCCGTCGCGAGAACTCGCCCTGAGCCTTGAACCGGCGACAACGCGCGCCGAGGCGGAGCGCCGGCTTGGCCTGGCCGCCGAGGCGCGATGGACTCTCGATGCGACCTCACTCGGCGGGGTGGGCGGTGTCCGGGACATTCGGGGCCCGGTGGAGCGGGCGCGCGCCGGTGGGCGCCTGGAGGCGGCGGAACTCCTCGATGTCGGATCAACGGTCGCCGCCGGGCGCCTCGTCCGGCGGGCGATCGCGCCCCACCGAGAGCGGGTGCCGGGACTCTTCGACCTCGTGGAAGGAATCCGCGATCACAGCGCCCTCGAGGATGCCATCTCGCACGCGATCGATGCCCGCGGCGCTGTCCTCGACTCGGCGTCAGCCTCGCTCGCGCGCATCCGGTCGTCCGCGCGCACCGCCCACAGCCGACTGATGGACCGTCTTCAGGCGATGTTGAGTTCGCAGACGTATCGCGACGTCATCCAGGACCCGATCGTGACCAGTCGCGACGGTCGTTATGTCATTCCCATCCGATCGGATGAGAAGGGCAAGGTACGCGCGATCGTGCACGATCAGTCTTCTAGCGGCGCGACACTGTTCGTGGAGCCGCTCGAGGTCGTGGACCTGAATAACCAGGTCAGGCAACTGGAGATCGAGGAGAGGCACGAGGTCGATCGGATCCTTCTGGCGCTGAGCGCGCGTGTGGGCGAGGTTGGGGCCGCGATTCAGGATGGTCTGGAGCGACTCGCACGAGTCGATCTCGCCTTCGCGATCGCCCGACTGGCGGCAAGGCATCGCGCGGTCATCCCTGACCTGGCCGACGCGGCTGGCGCCGACCGGGAGGCGCGACTGATGCTGCGCGCGGCGCGTCATCCGCTTCTTCGCGGAGATGTCGTCCCGATCGATGTCCACCTGACTCAGTCCGCGCGCATCATCGTGATTACGGGCCCCAACACGGGCGGCAAGACCGTCGCGCTCAAGACGATCGGTCTTCTCACATTGATGGCGCAGGCGGGCCTGCCCATACCTGCCGCGGAGGGATCGATCGTTCCGGCGACCGATGCCGTCTTCGCCGACATCGGCGACGAACAGAGCATCGAACAGAGCCTCTCGACCTTCTCCTCACATCTCACCCACATCGTAAACATCCTGCGTGAGGCGACGGATCGCTCCCTGGTGCTGCTCGATGAGGTGGGTTCTGGAACCGATCCTGTCGAGGGTGCGGCGCTGGCGCGCACCATTCTCGAGGAGTTCCGGACGCGAGGCTGCCTCGCCGCGGCGACGACGCACTACGCGGAACTGAAGGTATACGCGCATACCACCGAGGGCGTCGCGAACGCGAGCGTCGAGTTCGATATCGAGTCGTTGCGGCCCACGTACCGACTGATCGTCGGAGCGGCCGGACGCAGCAACGCCATGGATATCGCCACGCGTCTCGGCCTCGAGCCCGTTCTGATCGAACGCGCTCGCGCGGCGATTGGCTCGCGCGACCGTGACCTCTCCTCGGCAATGGAGGACCTGCGGCGGGCGACCGATTCGGCGCACGATGCCCGGCGCGCGGCCACGGAGGAGCATCGGCGGGTCGCGACGCTGGCAGCCACGCTCCTGGAGAGAATCGAGCAGACCGACCGCGAGCGGCGGAAGGCGATCGAGCGTGCCTATCGTGGTGCCCAGCGAGAGCTCGATGACTTGCGCCGGAGGATCGGCGAGATCGCGAGCAGCGCGAGTACGGTCCAGGGATCGCCGCACCTCTCCTCGGCTGCTCGGGAGATACGGCAGTTGCAGCGCCACATCGACGCGGCGGTGCCCGAGCCGGAGAACAGGCCCACCTTCAAAGTGGGCGATTGGGTGAGACACACGGACCTCGGTATGGTGGGGCAGGTGCTGCGTCTCGACGCGGACGCTGCCGAGATCCAGATCGGGGGGATGCGTAGCCGCGCGACGCTCGGGCGGCTCACCGCGGCGACCCGCGCCGAAGCGACCGCGGATCGTGGAGAGAGCAGCCCCGCCAGGAACAGTGGCACCACGGTCCTGCGACCGAGCCGGCCAGCACCCGTGGAGAGCAGCCAGGTCGATATCCGTGGGTGGCGCGCCGCGGATGTTGCCGCCGACCTCGACCGGATCCTGAACGACGCCTATCTCGCTGGCCTGCCCTGGGTACGCGTGATCCACGGCAAGGGCACGGGGGCACTCCGCGACGCCGTCCAGGAGTTCCTGGCCGAGCATCCGCTGGTCAGCAGCTACCGGCCGGCCAGCGCGCGGGAGGGCGGCGAGGGGGCGACTCTGGCAGCGCTGGTGGGCTCCGCGTGACCATTCCCGCGGAGATCGAGGCCCTCGTCGAGGTCACACTCACACTGATCGGGGCGTACCTGGCCGCGACCTGGATCTGCCTGATCGTCTGGACCGTTCGCGATGCACGGGCGCGGACCGGCGATGTCGTCGTTCAGATTCTGTCGGGTCTGCTCGTGCTGCTGTTCAATCTGCCCGGCCTCATCCTGTACATCATCCTGAGACCGGCAGAGACCGTCGAGGAGGCGTCGCTGCGTCGACAGCGCCTCGCCGCGCTCGCCGATGCGCGGGCATTCCACTGCGGCTCCTGCCAGGCGCCGGTCGAATCGAGCTACGCGTTCTGTCCCCGTTGCCGATCGCCGTTACTGCAGCCCTGTCCGCAGTGCCAGCGACCGGTGCGACGGGATTGGAACGGCTGCCCCGCCTGTGGGGCAGCCGTTCACGTTGCCGGATCGGGTTGACCCGACCCGGCGACGTGCGGGCTTACCGGGGTTCTAGACGACCGCTTCCTGGGTCTGGCGGTCGAACGTGTGCATGCGGGCCAGATCGAGCACGATATCGAGCTGCTGGCCAGCCTTCACCGGCGAACGCGCATCCATCCGCGCGACGAATTCCGACTCACCTGTGAGCAGATAGACGAACTGCTCGGACCCCATCGGCTCGACGACGTTCACCTGCACGCGCATCGAACTCTCCGGGGGCGCGTTCGGGTTCGTCGACTTGTCGAAGATGTCCTCCGGGCGGATCCCGAAGACCACGTCCTTGCCCAGATACGCGCCCAGGCGCTCGGCCTTGTCGGCCGGCACGCGCACCTTGAACGAACCACCATCGATGTACATCGCGTCTGGCGTTCCCGTGACCTTCGCATCGAAGAAGTTCATCGCCGGGGAGCCAATGAAACCCGCCACGAACATGTTCGACGGCCGGTCGTACAGCGTCTGCGGCGTATCCAGCTGCTGGAGCACGCCATCCCGAAGAACGGCGATCCGACTGCCCATCGTCATCGCCTCGACCTGGTCGTGCGTGACATAGATGACCGTCGTCTGCAGGCGCTGGTGCAGCTTGATCAACTCCGCACGCGTCGCCACGCGCAGCTTGGCATCCAGGTTCGAGAGCGGCTCGTCCATGAGGAAGACCTTCGGCTCTCGCACGATGGCGCGCCCGAGCGCCACGCGCTGGCGCTGACCGCCAGACAATTGCTTCGGCTTGCGATTGAGCAGCGTGCCGATGCCCAGAATCTCCGCCGCGTCGTGGACGCGCTTGTCGATCTCGCGCTTCGGCGTCTTGCGGAGCTTCAGACCGAATGCCAGATTGTCGTAGACGCTCATATGCGGGTAGAGCGCGTACGATTGGAACACCATCGCGATGTCCCGATCCTTCGGCGCGACGTCGTTCACGAGTCGGTCGCCGATGTAGATGTTGCCCTGGGTGAGCTCCTCCAGGCCCGCGATGAGCCGCAGAGTCGTCGACTTGCCGCAGCCCGACGGGCCCACCAGCACCAGGAACTCCTTGTCCTGGACGTTGATGTTCACATCGTTGACCGCGGTGACCTCACCGAAACGCTTCGTGACGTGATCCAGGTTTACGCTTGCCATCCGCTTCGTATCCTCCGATTCGACTTCGAAAACAGAACTCTTCGGCAAAAGCCGCTTCTCGAACGGATCAGGTAGCGGGCAACCACCCACCTGACCCCAGTCCCTCCCGCCCGATAGGCCCCCCGTCGCGAAAGTGCCGCCATAGTACCCGCGCCCGAGGTCGAACGCAACTACCCCCCGGGCATGCGATGCAGGTAGAGCACCGCCACACTCACCAGTGCCAGCGCGACGACCGTCGCCGCGAGCGGCCGATCGCCCAGCAGGAGGTCCTCTGGCGAGCCTCCCGCATCGCGCCGGTGAACGAGAAACAGGTAACGAAAGATGCCGAAGACCACGATCGGGATCGTGAGCATCATCGTGTGATCGTCCGGCAGGTTATCGGCTGAGAACGTGTACAGCGAGTAGGCCATGATCAGGCTGGCGGTGACGATCGTGATCATCTGCTCGAGTAGGGGTGCGCTGTATTCGCGGAGGATCAGACGATGGTCCGCGGCCGAGTCGCCGAGCAGGATCAACTCGTGCCGCCGCTTCGCCAGGCCCAGGAAGAGCGCCGCCAGGATGGTGCACAGATAGAGCCATGGCGAGATCGGCACGGCGATGGCCACGGCTCCGGCGACGGCACGAAGCACGTAGAAGGCCGCCAGGGTGAACAGATCGATCAACAGGACCCGCTTCAGCCCCAGGTTGTAGGCGCCGTTGAGAACGAGATACGCGGCGACGATCGCGCCGAACTCGGGTCGCATGGCGAACGCGACGGACAGTCCCGCGATCGCGAGGACGGCCGCGGCGACGACCGCCACGATCGCTGAGAGCCTGCCCGAGGCGATCGGTCGGGTGCGCTTGCGTGGATGTTGCCGATCCGCCCCGGCATCCAGCAGATCGTTCATCAGATACACCGCGCTGGATACCGCGCAGAACACCAGGAACGCGATCAGGCTCGTGACGAGCGCCCCCGTGTCGAAGAGTCGCACCGCGAACACCACACCCACGAAGAGGAGCAGATTCTTCGTCCACTGCCGGGGACGAAGCGCCTCGATCAGCGCCATCGACGCCCGGTCGAACGCGGGTGACCCATCGTCGTCACGAGTCGCGGGCGAGCAGTCCGACGTGCGGGAGATATTCCGTCAGCGGGAACTCGATGGGGTAAGACAGGTGTGGAGTCGGACTGCCGATCGCACGTCCGGCGTGCCTCCGGAGGCGCTCCGCGGCCCGCAGCCCGGCGAGAGCGGGGCCGCCCACAAACAGCGGGACATGCGCGGGGATGCCCGATCCCGGATAGAGATCCTCGAAGTGACGCACCTGTTCGGTCACTGTCTGCGCGGCGAGTTCGACGATCTCCTCGGCCGATGCCTGTGGCTCGATCCTCTGGCTATGGATCAGGTGGGGTAGCTCATCGAGCACGATGCACACGTCGATCGCCGACTGATCGGCGTTGACGCAAACCCCATCGAACTGCCCGATCGCTCGGCCGACCGCGATCGCCCGGAGATCGAGCGCCTGTGTCCGAATGCCGGCGAACCGCATGGTCTCCAGGATGCCACGGGTCGCGTCGCGCGGCACCGCGACCCCGAAGATCTCCGTGCCCGCCTCGGACTGGTCGACTTCGTTCCAGAAGACCTCGAAGCGGGATGGCGACACGCCTAGAGTGCGCGCGACGTCCTGGGCAACGATCGGCCGCGGACGCCGACCGCGTCGGGCGATCTCAGCCACACGCGCGACCGCCCCGAATCCCGGCACGGCACACTGCACGGCGGAGAGCGGGATCGCCCGGCGATGCAACGCGTCGCGCAGAAAGCGCCCGAGCTCTCGCGGATCGAGGACGAGCGGACCGGAGATGAGTCGCGCGTCGAACGGCACGGTGTCCCAGAAGAGCACCTCGCCGGCCTCGGCGGCCACGATGCGAAGCACACCGCCATCACAGGTAAGCGCGACATCGATGCGCCCCAGGAACGGCCAGCGAATGCCTCGCCGCAGCCGGGGCGGCCCCGATTCCGCCGCCAGCGCGCCGAAATCGACCATGGTCTCCGGCACAGCTTCGACAGTCGCCGCTCCGGGCGCCTCGTGCTGGTCCGGGGCTCGCCTGAAGAAGCGACGCAGGCGGTCCACGCAGGCGATCCTAGTTCAGCCCCGCACAAGAATCGTGTTAGACGACATCGCTACACTCCTTCCGTGCCCCGCCTGTACGTGACCGGAGCAGGCGGATTCATCGGCAGTCGCCTCATCGGGCTGCGGCCCACCTTGTGGCAGGTCGTGGGCCAGTGGCGGCGGACGCAGCCACCGGAGGGTACGGTGGCGATGCCCTGCCTCGATCTGGGCGACGCGGCCGCGGTCACGGCGAGCCTCCGGGACGAGCGCCCCGATGTCGTCCTCCATCTGGCGTACGACATGGGCGCGGGTTCGGAACCTAACCTGGCGTGGTCCCGTAACGTGTTCGCGGCCGCCGACGCGGTTGGCGCGGCCATCGTGTTCATGTCGACGGACCTGGTCTTCGACGGTAATCGGGGCTGGTATCGAGAGGATGAGCCCGTGGCGCCCACGATCGACTACGGGCGCTGGAAAGCGACGCTCGAGGCGGAGGTCGCCACACGGGGTGGAGTCTCCGCACGCACGTCGCTCGTATGGTCGGCAGATCCGCCATCGGTGCCGATCCAGCGGATGATCCTCGATCCACTCCGGCGCGGCGAGTCGCCCCGCCTCTTCGCCGACGAATGGCGATCTCCCACCGACGTGACCGACCTGGCACTGGGGCTCTGGGAAGTCGTGCAATCCGGCGCGCGCGGGGCAATCGTGCATCTCGCCGGACCGGAGAGAATCACCCGATACGAGCACGGCCAGTTGATCGCGCGGAAGTTCGGGCTGGCCGCCGACTTTCCGCCCAGCTACCGTGCCCAGGTGGCGCCAGACCGCCCTCGCGACACGACACTTGCCATGACCGACGCGACGCGGGCGCTGGTACGGACGACCCGATTCCGAGGACCGTCCGAGATCCTCGGCTGATCGTCACGCCGCCACGGGCACCTTGATCTCGATCGTCGACCCAGCCGGCTGTCGAAAACCCTCGTAGATCTGCATCATCGTGTGCGTATCCCGCAGGCCCGCCCGCTCCGGCGGCCGATTGTTGAGAACCGAGTCGCAGAACGCGCGGATCTCATTCGCATAGCCCAGCAGAAAGGTGTGCCGGTTGTAGAGCACACCCAGACTCATCTCCGGCTCCCAGACGATCGGAGCCGACTCATCCGGTGTAAAGAAGTCCGCGCTTCGCCCGTAATAGTGGCCCGAGAACTTGCGGTAGTAAGTCAACTTCACGATGTTGTCGACGACGATATGGCTCCCATCTCCCATGAGTTCAACGTGCTCGAGGGGTGCTCCGGCAGCCTGTCCCCCGGAGGAGTGCAGTGACGCGACCGCACCGCTCGGGAATGTGAACTGAGCGAAGAATCCACGACTCTGCGGATCCCACACGTAGCTCATCGTCCGCGCATCGCCCATCAGGTACTGGATGACGGCGAACGGGTGCCAGACGTGATCGAGAAAGCCCACCGCGAGAGGATCGCGATCGAGCGCATACCGCGTCTCGGGCGGCGGCATGCGCTGCGGGTAGCGGATCGACAACTGTCGGGCGCCGCCGAACTCCGGCCGCTGGCTGATCTCCCTGGCCTTGATGTAGGTCGGGACGAACATCTTCTTGTAGCCAACCTGGGTGAAGCGGCCGGTCTGCCGCTCAACCGCTTGCATCGCCTCAACCTCGGCGAGGTTCGCCGCGGGCGGCTTCTCGATCCAGGCGTGGGCGCCGGCGCGCATGATGTCCATCGCGATGCCCGGGAAACGGGGGCGCCCCTTCTCGTCGTAATTGGTGACGACAAAGACGCAGTCGAGATTCTCGCGCGAGAGCATCTCGCGGTAATCCGCGTACGCCCGCGCCGCACCGAACTCCCGTGCGTACGCCTTGGCCCGATCGAGGTCGACGTCGGCCACCGCGATCAGATCGACCGGCGCCCAGTGAAAGGACGAGTAGATGTTGCGATAGGAATGCCCACCGCAGCCGACGAATCCCGCGCGGACCCTACGGGTCGATTCCGCGCGGTACTCGACGGTGTTCGGCCACTCGCGCCAGTCCGGAAGGCCGAGTGTCTGCTGCCGTCGCTGCTCGCTCGTTGGAGCCCCGCGGGTCTGCCTCTCCGACATCAGTCCGTTCCTCCATCGAGAATCTCGATCTGCCGACTACCGGTGTCGTACGCGACCACCATTCGTGCCGTCACGCTGCCCGGGTTATTCGCATCGTGCCGTGCCCCGCGCGGGATGAAGATCGCGTCGCCGGGCTTGAGCCGATAGCGCTTCCCCTCCAGGCTGTGTTCGAGTTCGCCTTCGAGCAGGTACAGCACTTCGTCGCAGTTCGGGTGGCGCATGAGGGGGTTCTTCGCCCCCGGCTCGATCTCTACGAAGCCGAACGTGACATTCGCGCCTGGCTGGGCGTCGCCGGTGACGAGCCACTGGATGCGACCCCAGGGCATCGCCGTGGCCTGAGCGGCATCACGCCGTCGAATCGGATCCATCGGTCACTTCCCTCTTTCCGGCTCGCTCGATCCCTCGAAAAGCACCACCGCCTCGCCGGCAATCGCCTCGATCCCGTCCCCCCGCACCAAACGGGTCGCGAGGGTCAATCGCGCGCGTGCCTCGTCGACTGCGGTGATCTCCACCGTGGCCTCCACCTCCTCGCCGACGTAGACGGGCGCCCGGAACCGCATCGACTGCGAGAGATAGACCGCACCGGGACCGGGTACGCGCATCGCGAGCAGGGTGGAGAACATCGATGCCGCCAGCATACCGTGAACGATCGGTCGGCCGAAGCGGGTGCTCGCCGCATACTCGGCGTCCAGATGCACGGGATTGAGATCACCCGTCAGGTGCGCGAAGCGCGAGACATCATCGGCGGAGAAGGTGCGGCGCTCCGCCGCGCGCTCGCCCAGCCGCGGCCAACTCACCGGATGGCGGCGACGCCGGCGCTCGCCCGTGCCAACGTCCGCACGGCCGAAGCCAGTCGGTCCATCTCGGCCTCGGTGTTGAAGAAGGCGCAGCAGACGCGCACGCCACCGATCCCATCGGGACCGCGATTGGCCCGCATGATGAACCCGTCCGCGCGCAAGCGATCGCGAAGTTCGGCACCCGGCACGCCGCGAATCGCGAGGCCAACCATCCCCGTGCGCAGGGTTCGGTGCACCGGCGTGAAGTCGATGACACCCGGTTCGCCGGCGAGCTGGGTGCGGAGGCGATCCGCCAGACCGAGCGAACGGTCCGCGACCTCGCCGAGCGGCGCCCGCTCGACGAATGCGAGGCCGGCCGCCATCGCGGGGTACAGCGGATAGGGCCGCGCCCCGAACTCGAAGCGCCGAGCCGTCGGATCCGGCTCGAATTCGGCCGTCGCCGCGTCGAAACGCACCGTGCCGCCCGCGCCAACCAGCGCCGGCTCGATCTCGGCGAGGCGCTCCCGGCGGACGTACATCGCCCCGGTGCCAAACGGGCCGAGCGCCCACTTGTAGAAGCCCGCGGCGTAGAAGTCCACACCCATCTGGGCCAGCGGATAGCGATCCTGACCCACCGCCTGGGTTCCATCGAGGATCAATCTGGCTCCCACCGAGTGGGCGAGATCGGCCAATTCGCGGACGGGGACCTTGAATCCGTTCTCTGATGTCACGTGACTCACCGAGATCAGTCGCGTGCGCGCGCCGACCTGGGAGCCGACATCCTCGAGCACCGCGCCCGCGTCACGATCGTGGTGCAGGTCGAAATGACGGACGACGACGCCGTACCGACGCGCCATGACTGTCCAGATCGCCCGCGCCGCGGGATGATCCTGAACGCAGGAGATGATCTCATCGCCGGGCTGAAACTTCAGCCCGTGACCGATGAGATTGAACCCCTCGGCGGTGGAGCGGAGCAGCGCAACCTCATCCGGATCGACAAGCCAGTGCGCCGCCACGGCACGACGGGTCTCCTCCATCCGGGTGAACTCCTCGAGGTGGCGCGCCATCAGATCCGGTGACTCCGCCTCGACCTGCCGATAGAGGGATACGATCGTGTCCGTGACCGCGCGCGGACTCGGACCGATGCCAGCCGTATTGAGATACGTACACGTCGCCAGAGCCGGGATCTCCTGACGGATGGCCTCGATGTTCATGCCTGTGCGCTCCTTCAGATCTTCGCGACCGGACCGACTCGCGCGTTTCGACGGCGGCTGCTTGTGATGCTGGCCTGACCTAGACGTGAAACAGCGACCAGGGGGGGCGTGTGGGGTCCGGAGGGCGCGGTGCGGGCTGAAGTCCGCGGGCGCCGGAGAGGGCCCAGGCGATCGCCCATTTGGTGAGGTTCTGCACCCGTTCGTGGGCGTTCAGGACGTCGATATCCCAGTATTCGGCGCCCGTGATCTCGTCCTGATCGTGCGATGGCTCGCTCGACGGATCCGGCTCCAGCCGGAACGCGACATACACATTGGTGCTCGGACCGCCGATCGAGCCCTGGCCACCGACGGAATGGCGGAAGCCGAGGACCTCGACCACGCTCGCGCGGACACCGGCTTCTTCCAGAACCTCCCGTTCGACGGCTGTGACGAGTGGTTCATCGTGCTCCGCGTAACCGCCCGGAAGTTGCCACCACCCGCGCCCCGGCTCGTGGCCGCGCCGGATCAAGAGGACCCGATTCTGCCGGATGACAACGCCGCCAACCCCGATCGAGAAGTCGCCGAAGTGGATGAAGCCGCAGCCGGGCGCCGGGCACGCCGGCCGATCGCGGCCGCCATCCAGGCGCTGGATCAGGGGGGTCGCACACCTGGGACAGAACTTCACGGGTGCCTCCTGCGCGGCAATGTATCACGAGTTCGTTGCAGAATCGGCGAATCGAGCCCCCTGGCGTGCCCGTGCCTGGTACGGTTCACGCGTGGGTCCTCCCGATGAAGGTCTCCTCGCTATCGTCGCGACGATCGTTTCCGGCGCGATCGTCGCCCCATTCGTCGTCTGGCTGTGGCCGAGAAGGTTGCGTCGTCCGCGGGCCCAGGCGCGCGGGTCACGGACGCCGGCAGGGGACACAAAGGCGCCCGGCAGCGGAACCGCCGTACCGCCCAGGCGCCAGACGACCGTCAGGGAGCGTACCGCCGGCCGCTAGAGAGGCCGCTCGACGGATCGCCCCGAGGGGGCGGTCGCCGAGGCTCAGTATGCGATCTTCACCGGAGTGCCGCGCTTCTTCGCGCTGGCGAGAATCGCGTCGCAGATCACCGCGGCGCGATAGCCATCCACGAATGTGGCGCCATGCGGCGCGACCGTTCGATCGTTGACGATGGCATCGAAGAAATGATGGACCTCGTGAACGAAGAGATGCTCCCACCCGATGATGTGGCCGTGCGGCCACCACACGCTCCAGAAGGGGTGGTAGCTCTCACTCACGAGGACATTGGTGAACCCGGTCGCCTCTCGAGTGCCGTGCTCGTCGGGGAGGTAGACCTCTAGCTCGTTCAGCCGTTCGAGGTTGAACGCGATCGATCCCTTCTCGCCATTGATCTCGAAGCGATTGGCATTCTTGCGGCCGCGCGCGAAGCGCGACGCCTCCAGCGTACCCACGGCGCCGTTCGCGAAGTCGAACATCGAGACAAACGCATCGTCGACGTCCACGCGCTCCCGCGTGCCGGGTCGGGTCGCCGAGGGCCGCGTGGAGATGAACGTGCGCGTCAGGGCATTGACCTCCCTGGGCTCTCCAACGAGGTATCGCGCCAGATCGATGATGTGTGCCCCAAGATCGCCCAGGACGCCGGACCCGGCCCGATTCTTCTTCAGGCGCCAGACGATCGGAAATTCAGGATCCGTGATCCACTCCTGCAGGTAGGTCGCGCGGAAGTGGAAGATCCTGCCGAGTTTGCCCGCCTCGATGAGATCTCGGGCGAGTCGAATCGCCGGCACGAACCGATAGTTGAAGGCGCAGGAGTGCTTCACCTTCGCCTTCTCGACCGCATCAAGCATGGTCTTCGCCTCGGCAGCATCGCGGGCGAGCGGTTTCTCGCAGATGATGTGCTTGCCCGCCTCCGCGGCGGCGATGCACGGTGCGGCGTGGAGGTCGTTCGGCGCCCCGTTGTCGAACACCTGAACGTCTGGGTCCGCGACCAGATCCTGCCAGCGACGGTAGGTCCGGGCATAGCCGAATCGTCTCGCCGCCTCGCCGACCGCCTTCTGGTCGCGCCCGGCGATTGCGACCAATCGTGGGCGCGCCGGCGGCGGCCAGAAGATGTACGGCATCTTGATGAACGCGTTGCTGTGCGCCTTCCCCATGAAGGCATAGCCGAGCATCCCGACGCCGAGTTCGGGAATCTCGGCATCGCTCGACTCCGCGATGCCCATGGTCACGAAACCAACCCGTTCGCTCACGAGACGCCCTCCCGACCGATCGATTCCGCGCTACTGCTGAAAGGCGGCGTCGAACGCCACCTGAGAGGGAGCGAAGTCAACCTGCCTCACGAGGCGCAGCGCCTCTGCCGCGCCGTGCTCCCGGTCCATTCCCGAATCCTCCCACTCGACGGAGAGGGGGCCGCGATATCCAATCGCATTGAGGGCCCGCATCATCGGTCCGAAGCGCACCTCGCCGTGCCCGGGCGATACGAAGTCCCATCCGCGCCGCCTGTCGCCGAAGTTCAAGTGCGAGGCGAGGATCGAGGAGTCACCGTCCAGCGTGCGCCGCGCGTCCTTCACGTGGACGTGGTAGATGCGATCCGGGAAGCGATGGATGAAGCGGGCCGGGTCCACCGACTGCCAGATGAGGTGGCTCGGATCGAAGTTGAAGCCGAACTCGGGGCGCCGATCGAGCGCCGCCAGCGCCCTCTCGGCGGTGTAGAGATCGTAGGCGATCTCGCCGGGGTGAACCTCGAGGGCGAACCGGACGCCGAGCCGACCGAACTCATCCAGGATCGGGTTCCACGCGGCGGCGAAACGCTGGTATCCCTCGTCGATCATCGAGGGTTGCTGAGGCGGGAAGGCGAACCACAGGTGCCAGATGGGCGACCCCGTGAAACCGGTGACCACCTCCACGCCGAGGTTTTTCGCCGCCCGTGGCGCCGCCATGCAGAGATCGATCGCCCAGCGGCGCATGGCCGCCGGATCGCCGCGATGCTCGGGCGGGCCGTGATAGATCGCGTTGTGACGCGAGTCGATCGGGTCGTCGCAGACGAACTGGCCGGCGAGGTGGATGCTGAACGCGTACAACTCCAGGCCATGCCGGGCCAGAATCCCCCTCTGCTCGCGCGCGTATCCCGCGTCCGCCGCCGCCCGTGGGACATCCAGGTGATCGCCCCAGGAACAGAGTTCCAGGCCGTCGTATCCCCAGGCTTTCGCCTTCGCGGCCAGCGCTGCCAGCGGCATATCCGCCCACTGACCCGTGAACAGAGTGACCGGACGACCCATTGTCGGCTCCTCGGTGGCGTCGAGAGGGCCATTATGATCGATGCCGCGAGCGCCGACTCGCTGCCGGAGGGGGCATGAAGGCCGAGATCATCAGTTGCGGCACCGAGTTACTGCTCGGGCACATCGTTGATACAAACGCGGCGTGGCTGGCCCAACAGCTTGCCCCACTGGGAGTGGACGTGTACTTCGTCTCGCAGGTCGGCGACAACCAGGGGCGCGTCGTTGGACTGCTGAAACAGGCATGGTCACGATCGGATCTGATCGTGATGACGGGTGGAATCGGCCCGACTGAGGATGATGCGACCCGCGAGTCCATTGCCGAACTGCTGGGCGAGCGGATGTCCGTGATCCCCGAACTCGAGACCGAGTTGCGGAGCTTCTGGACCCGTCGCGGCCGCGAGATGCCAGAGCGGAACATCAAACAGGCGACGCTCATCCCCTCCGCCACCACCTTGCCGAACCCGCACGGCACCGCGCCGGGCTGGTTCGTTGAGAAGGACGGCCACATCATCGTCGCGATGCCGGGTGTTCCCCACGAGATGTTCCGGATGTGGAAGGATCACGCCGAGCCTCGGATCGTCAGTCGCCTCGGCGCCGGCGTGATCCATACGCGGATCCACAAGGTCCTCGGCCTGGGCGAATCGCAGGTCGAGGAGATGATCGATGATCTGATCCATGGGACCAACCCCACGGTCGCGACGTACGCGAAGGCCGACGGGATCTACGTGCGCGTCTCGGCGAAGGCCGCCTCGGTGGCAGCGGCGGAGAGCCTGATGGCCCCGATCGAGGCCCGCCTCCGCGAGATTCTGGGAAACCACATCTACGGCATTGACGATGAGACGCTGGTGACCGCATGTGCCCGATCGCTGGCGGCGCGTGGCTTGACCCTGGCCACCTTCGAGGCGAACACGGGCGGCCTCGTCGCCAGTCAGATCACCGATGCGACCGGCATCGACGGGATCTACCTCGGCGGCCTGGTGGCCCGCACCTCGACACACATGGAGGACTTCGGAATCGATTCCGCAATCCTGGCGCACCACGGCCCTACCTCCGCCGAGGCAGCCCGGGCGATGGCGAGCGCGGCGCGCACACGCTTTGGGGCCTCGGTAGGACTCGGAGTCTCGGGTACCACCGGCGCCGAGGGGACATCGCGCCAGAATCCGGGCTCGCTCCACCTGGCGGTCGACGTCGAGGGCCGCGTCACTTACGAGGTGGGCGGGATTTTCGGGACCACCGCGGCGCAGTTGAAGGGGCGTGCCGCGCTCGCCGCGCTCGACTTCCTGCGCCGCGCACTGGATAGAGATGGAGTGAATTGACGATGTACGACCTGCACGGCCGAGTTGCCCTGGTCACGGGCGCCGGGCGCGGCATCGGCCGCGCGATCGCGCTGCGGCTCTCCGCCGAGGGGGCTAACGTCGCGATCGTCGATCTCGACCCTGCCACCGCGGACACCGTCGCGGCGGAGGTCGTGGGGAGCGGCGGTCGCGCCATCGCGATTGGGGCGGACGTCACGCGGGCCGACGCGATCGAGCGCATGCGCGATGAGACCATCGCCGCGCTCGGCCCCATCGACATCCTGGTGAACAATGCCGGCATCAACATCGTGAAGCCGTTCCTCGACCTCTCCGAGGATGAGTGGGACCGCCTGTTCGCGATCAACATCCGGAGCTACTGGCTCACCGCCCGCGCCATCGCGCCCGGGATGATCGCGCGCGGCCGCGGCAAGATCATCAACGCCGCATCGCGCGCGGGCAAGACGCCCTCGAAGCTCTCTCCCACGGGCGCCTACGCGACGACGAAACACGCGGTCATCGGTTTTACCCGTGCCCTGGCGTTCGAGCTCGCGCGGTACAAGATCAACGTCAACTGCTACTGCCCGGGCGTCGTGGATACCGCGATGTGGGATCTGATCGATCGGGAGATGGCGCAGCGGAATCAAGTGGATGTCGGTGCCACGCGGGCGAGAGCCGTCGCCGAGATCCCGCTGGGCCGCATTCAGACACCCGAGGATGTCGCGAACCTCGTCGCGTTCCTCGCGTCGTCGGAAAGCGACTACATGACCGGCCAGGCGATCAACATCACCGGGGGCAGCGAGATTCACTGAGGCCGCTCGGGGCCTCAGATCGCGCCGTCGGCTCTCAATCTGGCGATCTCCTCCGCGTCGTAGCCAAGGTCCGCGAGCACCTCGGTGGTGTGCTCGCCCAGTAACGGTGGCGGCCGGCGCGCGGAGGCCGGCGTACCGCTCAGGTCGAAGGGCCAGCGCACCTGAGGGAGCGTTCCGACAGTCGGGTGAGCCATCTCGATCACCGAACCGAGGGCGCGCGCCGCCTCGGATGTGAGCGCCTGACCGACCGTGAGCAGAGGAGCACACGGGACACCCGCGGCGGTCAGCAGGTCGAGGATCTCGGCGGCACTCCGCACGCACGTCACCGCCTCGAGCGCGGCGCGCAGCGCACCTCGATGCGCGACGCGACCGGCATTGGTCTGGAATCGCGGGTCTGCCGCAAGGTCCGGCAGCGCGAAGACCTGCGCGAGCGCACGGAACTGCGCATCGGTGCCGACCGCGATCGCGATGTGGCCGTCCGCGGCCGGAAACAGTTCGTAGGGCGCGATGCTGGGATGGGCATTTCCCAGCCGCTGTGGTTCTCGTCCCGTGAGCAGGTAGGCACTCCCGAGATTCGCCAGCCAGGCAAGCTGGGATCCAAACAGTGAGACATCGATCCACTGACCGCGATCGTCGCGTCCCCGGGCGTGGAGCGCGGCGAGGATCGCCATTCCGGCGTAGAGCCCGGCGGTGATGTCCACGATCGCGACCGCTACCTTGCTGGGGGGACCCTCCTCTGGACCGGTGACGCTCATGATCCCGCCCATGGCCTGAATCGCGAAGTCGAAGCCCGGACGCTCGCGGAAAGGCCCGCTCACGCCGAACGCCGAGATCGAGCATCCGATGATGCGAGGCCAGGCAGCGAGAACCTCCTCGCGTCCGAAACCGAACTCCTCGAGCGTCCCCGGCCGGAAGTTGTCGATGACAACGTCGGCGGTGGCGAGCAGACGGCGCAGGACTTCCCGGCCGCCTTCACTCCTCAGGTCGATCGTCACACTCCGCTTGTTGCGGTTGACCGCCAGGAAATAGGCGGACTCTCCCTCCGCGAACGGCGGTCCCCAGCGCCGGGTCTCGTCTCCCACGCCGGGGAGTTCGATCTTGACGATATCCGCGCCAAGGTCACCCAGGAGCATCGTGCAGTAGGGCCCGGCGAGGATGCGGCTCAGGTCGACGACGCGTACGCCGTCGAGCGGACCACTCACCCGCGGCGCGGCATGTGGAGCGGACGGTTGTCGGCGACGAGCGCGGCCTCGGCGATGGCCTCCCCGAAGGTGGGGTGAGGGTGGATGGCAGCGACGATGTCCTCGATCGACGACTCGAGGCGCATCGCCAGTACCGCCTCCTCGATCAGGTCGCTGGCCCGGGTGTGGAGGATGTGGACGCCGAGGACCCTGCCCCACGCCTGATCGGCCACGATCTTGACGAAACCCTCCGTGTCGCGGCTCGCGATCGCCCGCCCGATCGCCTGAAACGGAAATGTGCCGACGCGGACGCCGGGATGTTCCAGCCGGGCGCGCTCCTCGCTCAGGCCCACCGATGACACCTGGGGTATCGTGTAGACACAGCTCGGGACGCACGAGTAGTCCATCTGGCGGCTCTCGCCCATGATGTTCGCCACGGCCACTTCTGCCTGGGCCGAGGCGACGTGGGCGAGCTGGATTCGCCCGGTGACGTCACCGATCGCCCAGATTCCGGGCACCGTCGTCCGCATCGCCTCGTCGACGACGATCGCGTTGCGCTCGGTTCGGACGCCGACGCGCTCCAGGCCCAGGCCCTCGGTGTATGGCACACGGCCGATCGCCGTCAGCACCATCTCCGCATCGAGACTCTCTTCGCCGTCACCGTGGGCGATCGCGGTGCGTACGCCACCCTCGATCGGTTCGAACCGTGCGACGCGGGTCCCCGTCCTGATGGCGATTCCCTGGCGCTCGAAGATGCGCGCCAGCCCGTTCCCCAGGTCAGCGTCCTCCACGGGCAGGAGGCGAGGCAGCGCCTCAACGATGGTGACTCGGCTCCCGAAGTGGCTGAAGATCGATGCGAACTCGCAGCCAAGGGCGCTGCCGCCGACAATCGTGAGACTCGCCGGCGGCGCCGCCAGGGATAGTGCCTGGCGCGACCCGACGATCCCCGGGGTGTCGAGCCCCGGAATCGGGGGGCGTGCCTCCATCGAGCCCGTCGCGATGATGATGTTCCGCGCCGACAGTTGATCGCTCTGAGCCGCGCTGATCTGGAGACGATCGGGCGCGAGGAACTGCGCGTGCCCCCGCACGACCTGGACGCCGTTCGACCGCAGCAGTGCGTCGACACCGGCCCTCAACTGGCGAACCGTGCGCTCCTTGTGATTGAGCACCGCCGCGTAGTCGAAGCTCACCTCGCCCTCGATCCGGATGCCGAGGGAGGCGCTGTTGCGCAGTTCGTGCAGGCGCTCGGCGCTCGCCAGAAGTGCCTTGGAGGGGATGCAGCCGACATTCAGGCACGTCCCGCCAAGTTCCTCGCGTTCGATCAATGCGACCCGTGCCCCGCTCTGGGCGGCCTTGAGCGCGGCCACGTAGCCGCCAGGCCCGCTGCCTACGATCGCAAGGTCAAACTCTCCCGGCACAGAAGTCCCTCCGCACGCGCTTCGATGGATAGGGATGTGTCGCCGGGCCCGGGTCAGACGAACAGGAGATAAGGCTTCTCCAGAATCTCGCGCACGCGGGCCAGGAACAGAGCCGCCGGGTGGCCATCGACGATCCGATGGTCGAACGTCAGGCTCAGCCACATCATCGGCCTGACCTCGACCTTCTCGCCAATCGCGATCGGACGGGGCGCGATGCGGCCAACGCCGAGGATGGCGCTCTCCGGCGGATTGATGATCGGCGTGAAGATGTCCGCGCCCGTGGTGCCGATGTTGGTGATGGTGAACGTTCCGCCCGTGACCTCAGCGACCGTCAAGCGCCCCTCGCGTGCCCGCGCGGCCAGGTCACGCGTCTCCCGGCCGATCTCGAGGATGGTCTTTCGCTGCACGTCGCGCAGGACCGGGACGATCAATCCGTCATCGAGCGCGACCGCGACACCGATGTGCGCCGCGTCGCTCTCGACGATCCGATCGCCTTCGAGCCGACTGTTGACACGCCGATGCTCGAGCAGCGCCTTACCCACCGCCTTGACGATGATGTCCGTGAACGTGACGCGGATCCCCTCGCGCTGCTCCCACTCGGCGATGAGTTGCTGGCGCAGATCCGATGCCGACCCCATCGCGACGTCCATCGTGACTGTCACAGCGGCCGCGGTGCGCTGAGACTGGACCATGCGCTCGGCGATGACGCGACGCATCCCGGCCAGAACCTGACCGCCACCCGTCGCGGCGAGGGGCTCGACCGAAGGCTGCACTGGAACGACGGGGCGGCTGCTCGGCCGTCGCGCGACCGCCTCCTGTACGTCCTTCTCGATGATGCGACCGCCTGGTCCCGAGCCGACGACGGTGGCAATGTCGAGATCCAGTTCACGGGCGAGCCGTCGCGCGGCCGGAGACGCGATGACGCGCGACTCCTCCCCGCCCATCGGCGGCAGCGATGGCTCGGGCGAGGGCGGTGTCACGACTCGAGCCACCGGGAGGTCGGGGCCCGCACCGACGGACATCGCGACCGGGGTCTCGCCCGGCTCGGCGATGACCGCGAGCACCGTCCCGATCTCAACCGTGCGGCCCTCGGGAACCGCGATTGTGAGAATCCCGGCGGCCGGAGACTGAACCATCGTCGCGACCTTCTCGGTCTCGACCTCGAAGAGGTCTTCTCCCGCCGCGACCGTGTCGCCGCTCTTCTTGAGCCAGCGACCCACGCTGGCCTCGTTCATTCCCGGACTCAACCGAGGGAGAGTCACCTGGGTCGCCATCCGGAGCGGGCCGATTGTAGCATCCGCATTCCAAGTGCCTCGACCGCGCATCCACCTCGTGGCGTCCCTCGGACTCGGCATGCTCGGATGGCGCGACGGCGAGCGATGCCGCGCGATCGGCGCGGCGCTGTTAGGTGGGTTCCTGATCGACGCCGATCATCTCGTGGACTACGCGCTCGCCCGTCGGTACGGACACGGCAGGATGATTCTGCCGCTCCACGGCTGGGAATACCTGCCAGTGGTCTTTCTCCTCGACCGCCTCGTCGGCGCGCGTGGAGCGCTCTTCGCGAGCTTCACCTGTCACCTCACGTTGGATCAGATCTGGAACGAGAAGCGCAGCCCCCTCGCCTACTTCCTCCTGTATCGTGCGCTGCGCGGGTTCCGGGCCGACCATCTTGGGCCGGAGGACCCGGCGCGGCGCCATCGGTGGCGCCACGCATCCCCGGCCGGCCTGCTGCGATGGTTGTGAGTGCCACCGGAAGGGGAAGGCGATGTCCATCCAGGGAGGAACAGAGCGTGCACGACAGTGATCTCGAACGGATCTTCCGCACTGGTATCGTCGCGATCATGCGGCGGACGGAGTCCGCCCTTGCCGTGGAGACGGCCGAAGCCCTCCTCGCCGGTGGGGTGGACATCGTCGAGGTAACCCTGAATACCGATGGCGCGGAATCGATGATCCGCGCCCTGACGCGCCATTTCGGCGAGCGACTCCTCATCGGGGCGGGCACCGTGATGGCGGCCGAGGCGGTGGCGCGTGTCGTGGACTGCGGAGGGAGGTTCATCGTATCCCCCCATTTCGACCGCGGCATCGTCGAGGCGGCTCGCCACCGTGACCTCCCGGCGCTGCCAGGAGCCTTCACGCCGACAGAGATCGTGGCCGCGTGGAACGCGGGAGCATCGGCCGTAAAGGTCTTCCCGATCGGCAGTGTGGGTCCACGCTACCTGCGCGACGTCCTCGCGCCGCTCACCGAGATTCCCCTCGTCCCCACGGGGGGCGTCAACCTTCAGAACGCGGGCGACCTGATTCGGGCGGGAGCGCGCGGACTCGGGCTGGGTTCCGATCTTGTGGCGCCGGCCGCCGTGGCCGGACGGGACTTCAGCCGGATCACCGAGCGCGCGGCGGCCTTCGTGACCGAGGTCCGCTCCGCCCGTGGCCTGACCTGACGTGGAACGCTTCATCGGTATCGACCTGGGCACAACCGGCGTCCGGACGGTCGTCGTCGACCGCGAGGGCGCGCTGCTCGCCGACGCGTCGCTCGAGTATCCGCTCCTCACGCCGCGGCCAGGGTGGGCGGAACAGGATCCCCGCCAGGTCGTTGACACGATGCTCGCGTGCTGTCGCCGGGCGCTCCGGGCGGCGCGAGTCACCCGCGGGACCGCCGTCGCAATCGGGCTGTCGGCGACCTTTCACAACGTGGCTCCCTTCGGTCCAGACGACGCTCCCATGGGCAACGCCCTCATCTGGGCGGATACGCGAGCGGTTGCCAACTCGGATCAGATCAAGGCCGGGCACGATGCCGCGACCCTGTACGCCCGAACGGGTTGCCCGATGCACCCGATGTACCTCGCGCCGAAGATCCGATGGCTGCGTGAGAACGGCCTGGCGGGAGCCAGTTATCGCTCGATCGCCGAATACGCGGCGTTCCGTCTGACGAGCGAGTGGGCGTGCAACCTCTCCGTCGCGTCGGGAACGGGGCTCCTCAATATGGAACGCCGCGATTGGGATGAGGAGGCGCTCGCGATCGCCGGCGTGACGCGGGAGATGCTTGGCCCCCTGGTCGAGCCGTGCACCGCGATCGGACGCGTGACCGCGGAGGTCGCATCGATCCTTGGCGTTGCGCGCGAGAGCGTGGTGGTCCCCGGCGCAGGCGATGGCGTCCTCTCGA
>CAZHZF010000010.1:0-69605 GCA_964536925.1 uncultured Dehalococcoidales bacterium
GGCGTTGCGCGCGAGAGCGTGGTGGTCCCCGGCGCAGGCGATGGCGTCCTCTCGAGCCTCGGCGCGGGAACCATCGGCGTGGGGCAGGCCACGGTCACGATCGGCACAAGCGGAGCGGTCCGCCTGGTCGCCGAATCTCCGCGCACGGACAGAGAGGGCCGTACCTGGTGCTACTACCTGAGTCACGGCCGCTGGGTTGTCGGCGCGGCGATCAACAACGGGGGCATCGCGCTCCGCTGGACGATCGAGAGCCTCCTCGGTCGACGCGGACGCTCCTACCAGCGGGCGCTTGCAGAGGCCGCCACCGTACCTATCGGTTCCGATGGCCTGTTCTTTCTGCCCTTTCTCACCGGTGAACGCGCTCCTTACTGGAACGCGCAGGCACGAGGAGTCCTGTTCGGCCTCTCCATCGAACACAAGCCTCCTCATCTCGTGCGGGCGACGCTGGAAGGGATCGCGTATCGCATGCGCTCGATTGCCAGTGCGGTCGACCAGGTGGGAGGCCCCATCCGGGAGTGTCGCGCCACCGGCGGCTACACCCGTGCCGACTTCTGGCTCCAGCTCGTCGCGAATGTGTTGGGACGGCGGCTCAGCGTCCCGTCCATTCAGGAGGCCTCCGCGCTCGGAGCCGCCGAACTCGCGATGATCGGCGTCGGCGCGCTGCCGGATCTGGATGCCGCCGCACGATTCGTCCGTGTGGAGCGATCCGTTGACCCGCAACCGGCCGCGGCACAGGTGTACGACCGACTGTTCGCCCAGTACATGGACCTGTACTTTGCCAGCGCGCCGCAATTCGCCCGCGTCGCCGAACTGCGCCGGGAGGTCGCGCCCGACAATGGTACGGCAGACCAGCGGTGACCCTGCCACCCTGATCGTCCGGCTGATCCGTTCCAGACGCGCGCCTGGATTCGGCGAGCAGCTAGAGGTCTGGCTCGCTCCCGCGGACCCCGAGCCTTCCGGCGACGATGCGCACGGCGCGCCAGCCGAGCACCACTCCAGCGGCGATGCAGGCGAGGATGAGAATCACCCAGACCATGAACGCATCGATCGCCACGTCGAGTCGATTTTTCCGTAGCGGCTCCAAGGGCGTCTCGGTGTCGGCGTTCAAAAGAGGGCCTGCTGGGCACCAATGGCGGTCACGGACGGCGGCTCGGGATGGCCGAGATGTCGATAACCGAGGCGCGTCGCGACGCGGCCACGTGGTGTACGCTCGAGGAAGCCGAGCTGCAGCAGGTACGGCTCATAGACATCCTCCAGCGTATCGGCATCCTCGCTAATCGCGGCCGCCAGCGTGGTGAGTCCGACCGGGCCGCCATCGTACTTCTCGATGATCGCGGAGAGGACTCGGCGGTCAATGTCATCGAGCCCCAGCGCATCGATCTCCAGGAGCGCGAGCGCGGCTCTGGCCGCCTCGAGCGTGATCACGCCAGCGGCGCGCACCTCCGCGAAGTCCCGCACCCGCCGCAGAAGTCGATTCGCGATCCGCGGTGTACCGCGCGCTCTCCGAGCGATCTCGACGGCAGCCTCAGGCTCGATCTCGATATCGAGGATGCGCGCCGACCGAGTGACGATCCGTTCGAGATCATCGGCGGTCTGGAAGTCGAGACGGAACGTGGTGCCGAAGCGATCGCGCAGGGGTGAGGAGAGGAGCGCGTAGCGCGTCGTCGCGCCGATGAGCGTGAAACGTGGAACCTGCAACCGCATGACCTTCGCCGCCATGCCCTTGCCCAGGATGAAATCCCACGCGAAGTCCTCCATGGTCGGGTAGAGGGCTTCCTCGACCAGTCGACTGAGTCGGTGAATCTCGTCGATGAACAGGATGTCGCCGGGCTGCATGGACATGAGCGTCGAGGCGAGGTCGCCAGGGATTGCGATCGCGGGCCCGGACGTGACCTTGATCTGCACGTGCATCTCGTTCGCCACAACATTCGCGAGTGTCGTCTTGCCCAACCCCGGCGGACCGTGGAGAAGCAGATGATCGAGCGGTTCGTCCCGCGCGCGCGCCGCTTCGATGGCGATGCGAAGGTTCTCCTTGACGCGCTCCTGCCCGATGTACTCGTCCAGTGTGCGCGGACGCAGTCCGGCATCGACCTGGGCCTCGTCGCCCTGCCGCTGCGGCGCGACGATGCGCTCGTCATTGGCGAGGCGGTTGCCCTCCGACATGCGCCTAGATTATGTAAGCTGGATCCGTACGCCGACTGCGGCGAATCTCGTCCCGCCGCGCCTCGTAGCCAGCGCGCCCCATGAGGGCGAACGCGGCGATCTTCCCCGCCTCCACTCCCGGCTGATCGTACGTGTTGATCCGGAACAGTTCTCCGATGTAGGCGGTCTGCATTTCGAGCAGAACAAGCAACTGGCCGACGGTGAACGGGTTCACTTCCGGCAATTCGAACGTCACATTCGGGCGCCCGGCCTCGGTCAGCGCGACGATCGTTCCCTCCCGCTCAACGGCCATCAGCTCATTCAGTGTGTGCCCACCCAGGAAGTTGACGCCGGCCGATGGAGGGAATCCAGCCGGTATCGTCACCGTCTCGCGGAAGTCGCGCACCGCGATCACGTTGACGATCTTGTCGAACCGGCCCTCGGTGTACAGCTGGACCTGTGAGTGCTGATCGGTGACCCCGAGCGCCTTGATGGGCGTGGGGCCGACATGGACGACCTCGCCGCCGAGATTGACCCGTTTGCCGAGGCTCTCCGCCCAGAGCTGACAGTACCAGTCGGCGACATCCTTCAGCGCCTGGCTGTAGGGCATCATCACGGAAAGGGTCCGTCCCGCGCCGTAACCGAGGTAGTGGATCGTCGCGTTCATCGCCGCCGGGTTGCGCCAGACGTCCGGTTCGGCACAGATCTCATCGGCGTAGCGGGCTCCAGCGAGCAACGCATCGACATCGATCCCCGTGATCGCAGCGGAGAGAAGCCCGACCGCCGAGAGGACGGAGAACCTGCCACCAACCCCTGGCGGTATGGGAAAACTGCGGTACCCCTCGTCGTCGACGATGCGCCTCAATTCGCCGCTCGTAGGATCGGTCGTCGCGACGATGTGCTCGCGATGCCGATCGCCCAATCGTTCGACGAGCATCTGGCGCGCGATCAGGTACTGCGCCATGGTCTCGCTGGTGCCACCCGACTTGGTGATGACGTTGAAGAGCGTCTTCTCCGGGTCGATGACGCGGAGGAAGCCCCGGAACTGATCGGGATCGACGTTGTCGAGGACGAACAGGCGCGGTTTGCCCCCGCGTTGCGTGGGCGTGAGGAGGTTGTGGTACGGCGCGTTGAGCGCCGTGCTCAGCGCGGTGTTCCCCAGTGCCGATCCGCCGATGCCGAGAACGACGAAGTTCTCGAATCGACCATCGATCGACTCCACGAAGGTGAGGATGTCCCGCGCGACATCGGTCGCGTACGCCAGGTCCATCCACTCGAGTTCGCCCGCGCGTCGCCGCCGGGTCAGCGTCGCGTGAGCCTGCCGGATCGATGCGTCGAGTTGCGAGATGTCGCGATCGACCAATCCCTGCGCGCCGACAGCAGCCGACATCGCGTTGTTGAAATCGAATCGGATGCGCATGCTCTCGCGCCAGGCAGGCTGATCGTGGCGGGCCATCGTCCCCCCTGTGCGGAACCAGGGCAATTCTACAATCGCGGTGTGCGGGTCCACGCGCGCGATGGGCGCGCTCGGGCCGGTTCGTTCGCGGTCGCGCACGGTGCCATCGAGACCCCCGTCTTCATGCCAGTGGGTACTCAGGCAACCGTAAAGACTCTCTTACCCGAGGAACTCGCGCGCGTTGGCACGCGCGTCCTGCTCGCGAACACGTATCACCTCTGCCTGCGCCCCGGCGTGGAACTCATCCGACAAGCCGGTGGGCTTCACCGATTCATGGCCTGGAGCGGCGCGATCCTGACCGACTCGGGCGGATTTCAGGTCGTCAGCCTGGCCGACCTCGCAAGGATCGATGACGACGGTGTGACCTTTCGATCCCACATCGACGGCTCGCAGCATCGATTCACGCCCGAAAGCGCGATCGGCGCCCAGGAATCGATCGGTGCCGACATCGCGATGGCCTTCGATCAACCCGTCCGTTGGGGTGCCTCGCGCGAGGAGACCCGAGACGCAACCGAGCGAAGCGCGGCATGGGCCGAGCGATGCCTTCGATCCCACCGCAGGACCGATCAGCAGTTGTTCGGAATCTGTCAGGGAGGATTCGACCCCGCGGACCGCCGGGAGAGCGCCCGGCGTATGGCGGCTCTGGGCTTTCAGGGCAACGCCGTCGGAGGCCTGAGCGTTGGCGAACCGAAGAATCTTCTCGGCCCGCTGCTCGACGCGAGCCTCGGGGCGCTGCCCGAGGACCGCCCTCGGTACGTGATGGGCATCGGCGCACCCGACGATCTGGTGGACGCGATCGGGCGTGGCGCGGATATGTTCGATTGCGTTCTGCCCACCAGGCTCGGGCGTAACGGCGCGTACTTCCATCCCGATGGCCGCCGCAACATCCTCAACGCGCGCTACCGGGATGACTTCGCACCGCTCGTTCCCGGATGTGACTGTACGGCCTGCCAGACGTTCTCGACCGCGTACCTGCATCACCTATTTCGCGCGCGCGAGATCCTCGGTCTGCGCCTTCTCAGCCTGCACAATATCCGCTTCCTGATAACCCTTGTCGCCAACGCGCGTGCGGCGATCGAAACAGGAAGTTTCACCGCGTTCGCGGCCGACTTCCTCTCGCGTTACAAGACCAGTCGGTCGGATGAGAACCGGTAGTTCTTCGAGCGGGGGGACACCGGGCATATAATCGGCGATCATCAGGCGCCCGTAGCTCAGAGGATAGAGCGCCGGCCTCCGGAGCCGGGTGCGCAGGTTCGAGTCCTGCCGGGCGTACCGATGGGCGGCTGGCATCTTCGCCAGCAGCGCACGTGCGGTTCCGAATTCGGAATGACGCGCATGCACCCTCCCCGGAGCTTCCCGTCGATCCACTGCACTGGCGCGAGCACGACAATCCCTGACCTGTATGGAACGTATGTTCTCTTCCGCCGGTCCGCCGACATCGGTGCGCTGCGTGTTCTGCGGACGCCAGATTCCGGGCGCGCGGTGCATCTGGGTACGCCTGGTGGATGACACGGACTTCTGCGTCTGTGCGATCGCCTGTGACGGCCTCCGCCGCCGCCTCGAATCGGTGCGGACCTAGCGCGGGCGGGCGCGCTCGCTGAGCAGGCGTTCCGCCTCTGCCACCAGGCGCGCCGGAGAGAACGGCTTCTGTATCGCCGCGTCGGCACCCGCGCCACGCCAGATGCTGGGATCGGCGACCACCTCGATGTGCGCGGTGACGAGGATGATGGGCGTCGAGGCCGTGTCCGCGTCCTCGCGCAGGATGCGACACACGTCGAGCCCGTCGATGTCGGGCATGCCCACGTCAAGGAGGATCAAATCCGGTTTCAGGTCCTTCGCCATGCGGATGCCACTCGTGCTGTCGGGCGCAAGGAGCATGTGGTGCCGCTCGAAGATCACCGACAGCATCGTCAGGACCTCATCGTGATCTTCGATGGCGAGGATGACCGCCATTCAGCGAGCCGGTGTTTCCGTGGCCAACTTGACCGCGCGGTCCCGTACTGCGGTGAGACGGAGCCGGTCCGATTCCTGGGTGATTGTCCCCTTCAGCGCCTCATTCGCTACCTGCGCCACCCGCCCGGGCATCGCCGGCGGCGCATAGACGACGCGCTCGAGCAGATACATCGCCCGCTCGACCGAGATGAGACCGTCGAAGATCAGCGCCCGCTTGAATTCATCGCCGGCGCGTTTGGTGAGTTCGACGCACTCGTTGAGGATCGGATTATGCATCTCGATCAACTGCTCGATGGGGACGGTGGGACGCTTCGGCGCCGCCGGGGCCGGGGATCCTTCGCCCTCCGCGCCGTTCGATCCAGACTGGTCGGCGGCCGCGGCCTGGCGTGCGGCCGGCACCGGGGCCTGAGATGGCGGCGCGCTGCCCGGCTGCTCGGCTCCTTCGATCGGAGAGAGAGCGAGCAGATTCCGCAACTGAGCGAAGACCGCGAGATGCTGCCAGTCCGATGTCGGTCGATTGCGCCGCACCCATTCGCGCTCGAGCTGTTCGTGCGCCTTGTTGTATCGCTCGAACTGCGCCTCGGCGATCGGTGCCCGGCCGATAGCGCGGACTCTCGCGACATACTCGGGGTAGGGACCCTCGGTTTCCTCACGCTCCAGCCGCTCCAGCTCCTGCTGAAGCGCGGCAATCTGCTGCCGGATCTCCGCGATTCGAGTCGCTCGACTCTGAGGTTCGACGGCCATCGACGCCGCTCACTCTACCCCGTGAGATGGTCGGACGCAACGCCCGCCGGCCGGTTCCCTATGGTCTGGCGGATCTTCACAGCCGCCCAATGGGGCCGGGCCGCGGGTGCGTGCGACAATCCAGCGACGATTCTCGCGCGCACAAGGGCCCGAAGCCGGACGCGCCGGATTCGCGATCGCGAGACCGCTGGGGGTTAGACACGGTGGCGCAACTGCTTCGCGTTGGACTGGTTGGACTCGATCACTGGTACGCCGCGCTCGGAGCGGCCGACGACCTGGCGCGTTCGGGCGCCGGACGGATCACGCAGATCGCGCACCGCGATCCGCTACGGGGCCGAGAGACGGCGGAGAAGTACGGCGCCACCTTCACCACGGACTATCGCGCGGTCGCCACGAGTCCAGAGATCGATGTCGCGCTCACCGCGTGCTTCTGCAGCGAAAACGCCGATCTCGCCGTGGCCGCGGCCGGAGCCGGCCATCCGATTGTCTCGGTGAAGCCGATCGCGATGAACCTCAGTGAGGCCCGCCGCATCGAGAGCGCGGTGCGCGGCGCGGGCGTGCGTTTCATCTCGCTCGAGTCGGGCTATCGGGTCAACCCCACGTTCACGACGATCCGCGGCTGGGTGGATCAGGGGCGGATCGGCCGCCTCGTCACGGCGGCCACCGTCCTTCGCTCGTCGCTGCCCACGCAGCCGTGGCCGGGCGAGCGCGGCCGTACGTGGTGGCTGGACGCGGCAAAGACTCCGGGCGGCGGTTGGATCGACCACTCGATCTACCACATCGACTTTCTTCGCTGGATCCTCCGATCGGAGATCGTCTCCGTCTCGGGCGACGCGGGAAATGTCATCCATTCAGACATCGCGCCGCTGGAGGACTACGGCATCGCCAACCTGGTCTTCGCCAACGGCGCCCATGCGAGCGTCGAGGTCACCTGGACGGGTCAGCCTGGCGCATCGGTGCACCGGATCGAACTCATCGGCACGGAGGGCACGCTCATCTGGGATCCGAGCGTCAGCGGTCGCATTCTCATCGCGGGCAAGAACGAGCCGGCCGGATGGCTCGCCACGCCGATACCGCAGCCCACCGGCACCGCCAGCGGATACCTGAAGGCGCTGCAGACCGATGCACTGCCCGCCTCGATCGACGACGCGATCGCGAACCTCGCGGCGTGCGAGGCGTTCTATCGCGCGGCGAGGACCGGGAGCACGGTCCGCCTGTGAGGCACGTGACCCGCCGCCGCGCACTGGCCATCGTGGCGGCGCTGCCCGTGAGCCTCGCCTGCGGCCCCGCTCCCACGCCATCGCCCGCCGCCGCCCCGACGAAACCGGCGGCGCCGCCCGTGGCCGTCGCGCCGACCAGTACCCGGGCGCCCACGCCACAGGCTACGCCGACCGCGCCACCCGTACCTCCGACGGCGACGCGCCCGCCGGCTCCGACCCCTACGGTTGCCCCGAGCCCGGATCTCCTGATGACAAGTCCGGATTTCTGCATCCACGTATTCCTCTGGGGCGGGTCCGAGACGACGCGTCGCGATCTCACCATGGTGCGGGAGATGGGCTTCCGCTGGGTCAAGCAGCGCTTCGAGTGGCGCTACATCGAGCCCCACGAGAAGGGTAAGTTCGAATGGAATGAACCGGATCGAGTCGTCGCCGCGATCGCCAGTGCGGGGATCAAGGTGATCGCCCGCATCGACAACCAGCCTCGCTGGGCACGATCCGACCCGACATGGCCGATCGATGGACCGCCCGATCGTATGGCCGACTTCGGAGACTTCCTGCGCGCACTGGCGACGCGATACCGCGGGCGGATCCAGGCGTATCAGATCTGGAACGAGCCGAACCTCGCCCGGGAGTGGGGGAACAGGCCTCCTGACCCGCGACAGTACGTGGAGATGCTGAGGGTGGCGAACGCCGCGGTAAAGGCTGCCGATCCTGCCGCGATCGTGATCTCCGGCGGACTCTCGCCCACAACCGCCTCCGGCGCTATCGCGATGCCTGACGTGGAGTTCGTGAGGCAGATGTACGCCGCGGGGGGCAGGGCCTATTTCGACCTGCTCGGCGTCCACGCCGCGGGTTTCAAGGCCCCGCCGGAGGCCAGTCCGACGGAGATCGCCCAGAACCCCGCCTTCAACCACGGCGAGGGCGCGGCGGGCCGGATCTATGGGTTCCGCCACGCCGAGGATCTGCGTGCGGTAATGGTGGAGAACGGGGATGCGAACAAGCGGGTCGCGGTGCTCGAGTTCGGTTGGACCAGCGACGACCGCCCCAACTCGCTCTATCGCTGGCACGCGGTGACGGAACAGGAGAAGGCCGCGTACCTGGTGCGCGCCTACGAATGGGCCTATGCCAACTGGCGCCCCTGGATCGGCGTGATGAGCGTCATCTACATCGCCGATCCCGCGTGGACGCGCGAGCACGAGCAGTATCACTGGGCGATCACCGGGCCGGACGGCGCAAAGCGCGCCGCGTACGACAGTCTCGCTAAGATGGTGAAACGTTCCGATGCGGCACCGCTCCGCCTGGCGGGCGCGGCCGGATCGCCGTGACGAGGGTCCGCGCGCCGCGACCCCAATGACCGGGAGGCATACCGTGCACATGCGCCTGTTCGCCCGTCTCTCCCGCTGGTTCCGTCTGGCACTGGCGGTCGTCGTTCTGGGTGCGGCCCTTCCGCTTGCCCCCGCGGCCGGTGCCGCGCCAGGCGATCCCCCCGGCTTCTTCTCCGAAACGGGGTTCGTGATCGACGACGCGAAGTTCTTCGACTACTTCCAGTCGCGCGGTGGGGTACGGACGTTCGGCTATCCGGTTTCCCGGGCCTTCACGCTCGACGGATTCAAGGTTCAGATCTTTCAGCGACGCGTTCTTCAACTGGGCGCCGATGGCAATGTGACCCAGCTGAACATCCTGGATGAACCTTTCCTGCCGTACACCCGGTTCAATGGCGTCACCATTCCCGCGCTGGATCAGGGCTTCCTCAGCGCGGCGCCCGCGCCCGGTTCAGCGGGCTACGCGACGGGCATCCAGTCCTTCATTGAGGGGAACTCTCCCAACACTGCATTCGGCCGTGCCACCAACTTCCTGAGGACTTTCCAATCCTCGGTGACGCTGGGCGAAGCATTTCCGAGGGGCGGCGGCAACGCGGGTATCCTCGGTCTCATTCACCTTGAGATGTGGGGTGTCCCGACATCTCGCCCGGCGCAGGATCCTAACAATGGTAACTTCATCTATCAGCGATTCCAGCGCGGTGTGATGCACTTCGACGCCAACTCCGGGCTCACCCAGGGGATGCTCCTGGGCGACCACTTCAAGCAGGTGCTGACCGGCCAGAACTTGCCGCCCGACCTCGCCAGCCAGGCCGCGGGAAATCGATTCTTCCAGGCCTACGACAACTCCCAGGCGAACGGCATCCGGGCCGGCAAGGCGCTCGGCAACTCCAATCTGAAGGACGCGTTCGCCGGAGAGCCGCCGCGCGCCGCGCCGACAGCCCCGACTACAGCCGCACCCGCGCCCGCGGCTCCGGCTGCGCCACCGGCGGCCGCGCCCACAACCACCACCGGGCTACGCCTCGGGTGGCAGGCACACCTCTACGGCCAGCCTCACGATCGGATCTTCCGCGCGATCAATGACTCGGGCCTCACGTGGGTGAAGCAGCAGGTGCGCTGGGCCACGCATAACCCCAGCGACCTCGACCGCGCGGTGGATTCGGCCTCCGCAGCGGGTGTGCGGGTTCTCGTCAGTGTGGTGACCTCTCCTCCGGGTCTCCGCGGCGGCCGAGGCGAGCACGGGCCGCCAGACAACTTCGCCGAATTTGGTCGCTTCGTCGGCGAGCTCGCGCAGAGGTACCGCGGCCGCATCCATGCCTACGAACTCTGGAATGAACAGAACTACGGCCACGAATGGGGTGGACGGCAGATCAACGCGTGCGAATACGTCGCACTCCTTGCGCAGGGGTACAGAGCGATAAAGGCGGCGGACCCGGCCGCGATCGTCGTTTCTGGTGGCCTGACACCAAACGGACTCAACAATGTCAACCTCGCGGTCGATGACAAGCTGTATCTGGAGCAGATGTATCAGTGCAACGGTGGTGAGTTCCTGCGCGTTGCGGATGGCGTGGGGAGCCACATGGCCGGCTTCAACAATGCGCCCGAGGATGGACCGGGTCAGCAGAGCGTCAACACGGCCGGGTTCAAGGGCCATATGAGCTTCTACTTCCGACGGATCGACGATCTCTATGAGGTGATGCGCAAGTACGGCGATCGGCGTCAGATGTGGATCACCGAGTACCACTGGGCCTCTGCCCAGCCCCCGGTGCCCGGTGGTTACGAGTGGACGACGCACCTCTCCGAAGCGCAGGTCGGCGACTTCCTGGCGCGCAGTCTTCAGTCGATCCGGGCCTCGCGTCCGTGGGTGGGAGCGGTCTTCATCTGGAACCTGAACTTCCGCACGTTCCAGGACTATCGGCAGCACGAGACGGCGATCTTCGGATTCCTCAACGAGGACTGGACGCCCCGCCACATCTTCAATGTGGTACGGAGCATCGCGAGGGGTTGAGAGGACGCATCTCTTGGGCCTGATCAGAGATGAACTCGCCGCCGCGATCGTCGCGGCTGCGGAGGCCGCGCAGGCCGCGGGGGACCTCCCCGCGGTCGGCATCACCGACTCTCACCTCGAGCGGACGACAGCAACAGGCCGGGGCGACTATGCGAGTTCGCTCGCGCTTCGTCTGGCGCGTGCCGCGGGAATGCCTCCGCTGGCGATCGCGCAGCGGGTGGCGGCTCATCTCGCGCCCCACCCCGCGATCGAACGGGTCGAGGTGGCGCCTCCGGGGTTCCTCAACATCCATATCGCCGCGGCCTGGCTTCAGGCCCAGGTAGACGGAGTCCTGGAACAGGACGCCGATTTCGGTCGGGTGCAGGTCGGGGCTGACAGGCGACTCCAGGTCGAGTTCGTCTCGGCGAATCCCACGGGCTATCTGACCGCGGTGGCGGGCCGAGCCGGTGCACTGGGCGATGCGCTCGCGCACATCCTGGCATTTGCCGGCTATCGGGTGGAGCGAGAGTTCTACATCAACGACGCCGGCAATCAGTTGCAGGCGTTTAACCGCAGTGTCCGGGCGCGCTTCCTCCAGAGCCTGGGCATCGCCGAGGCCGTGCCGGACGACGGCTACCACGGCCCGGCCATCGTCGAGATCGCGAATCAGATTCGCGCGACGGAGGGCGATCGGTTCGCGCACATGGCGGCGGCGGACGCGGAACGCGCGCTGGGCGCGCTGGGACTTGCGATTGTGTTGCAGTCGATCAAGGAAGATGTCGAACGCTTCGGGATCCGGTTCGACGTCTGGTTCAGCGAGCAATCATTGCACGACAAGGGCGCGATTCTCTCCGCAATCGAGCACATCGACCGCCGCGGGTTTGTCGCGCAGCGCGAGGGCGCCGTGTGGTTCACTTCGACCGAACTGGGAGACGAGCGCGATCACGTGCTTATCCGGTCGAACGGTGCACCCACATATCTGGCCGCCGACATCGCCTATCACCACGACAAGTTCGTGACGCGCGGTTTCGATCGGGTGATCGACGTCTGGGGAGCGGATCACCACGGTCACGTCCCGGCCATGAAGGCGGGCGTGCACGCCCTGGGCATTGAACCCGAGCAGTTCACGGTCCTGTTGCACCAGATGGTCACGATCAAACGGGGAACCGAGATCGTGCGGATGTCCAAGCGCGCCGGTGACTACGTCGCTCTGCGCGATGTCATCGATGAGGTCGGAACCGATGCGGCGCGATATTTCTTCCTGTCGCGCTCCACAAACGCCCACATCGACTTTGACCTCGAACTCGCTGCCCGGCAATCGGACGATAACCCGGTCTATTACGTGCAGTACGGCCACGCGCGGACGTCGAGCATCATGAGACGCGCGACGGAACTGGGCTATGACAGCCAGAGGGGAGAGGTCAGGCTCCTCGACACCGAGGCGGATCTGGCCTTGATCCGGAAGATCCTCCAGTTTCCAGAAGTGGTGGACCTGGCGGCTCGGAGCCTCGAACCTCACCACCTGGCCTATTACGCGCGGGAGCTCGCGTCCGCCTTCAGTCAGTTCTACGAGAACTGCCGCGTTCTCACCGAAGATCGGGACCTCTCGGCGGCTCGGCTCAAACTCGTGCGCGCGACGAAGATCGCCCTGCGGAACTGCCTCGCGCTCATGGGCATGTCCGCACCGGACCGAATGGATCGCGACTGAGGCGAGTCGGGGCCTACACTCCCCGCGACGCCGTACCACCACGGAACGAGGCGAGGGATTGGACACCGTTCGGGACATCGCGATCATCTTCCTGGCGGCACTGCACATCGTGTGGATGCTGCTCGTCTGTGCGATCGCCTTCGTCATCTGGCGTCTGTTCGTCCTGGTGAAGAAGCGCGCTCCGCACCTTCTCGATCAGGTCAATGACATCGCCGAGACGGGCAAGTCGATCGCGGACACGGGCCTGCAGACAGCACGGAGCGCCCGAGGGACGGTCGACTTCGCGGGCGAGACGGCCGTGATGCCGCTTATCCGCTTCGTGAGCTTCCTGGCCGCGTTGGGTCGTTTCCTCAGCGTACTCATGAAAGGGGAGCGCAACCGACCGTGATGCGGTTTCTGTTCTCCTGCGTTCTCTTCGCGGTCGGTCTTGGCTGCGGCATCGCGGTCGGCTCCCTCGTCGCGTTCCTCTTCGCACCTTCACCGGGAGATGAGACGCGCGATCGCCTCGAGGGCTTACTGGCCGCGAACAGCGATCCCGCCGCGATCGCGAGGCAGCGATGGCGTCAGGCGCGGGAAGCGGGCGCGACCGAGTTCGCCCGCTCGCAGGATCAACTGGTGATGCGGATGCGCGCCGCCCGGCAGGCCGGGGGCCTGGGGAATCAGGCCTAGGTCACAAAGAAGAGTGAAGGGCCGACCACCCTCCCCTCTTCATCCACACAGCCACCGGGTGGTCGGCCTCTGCGGAGAAGTATGGGCGGGCAAACGGACCGCCGGAATAGCCCGTTTGGACCACCCGGACTGACCCGGTAGTCATGGCATCGCGCCGCGGCGAATGCGGCGGCGGCGTAGGGGGACGTCGAACGACCACGGTCCGGTGATGACACGTGTCTCGGGGAGTGCACTCATCGAAGGCGTGTATGGAGCGTATTCGGACCGGGACAGAACCCGCGGAGCGCGGCGCGCCCGGACGCAAGCAAGCGCGGTGACCGTGATGCGAAGCCGCCGTGAACGGGTGGGGAAGCGAGGCAGACGCACGAAGAACCACGATACCGGCTCCTCGTAACGGGCTCCCCACGACGAGGCATCGAATCGGCGGTCCCCTTCATCGCGGACATCGAGCGCGTCGGCGATGGTCATCTCGATACCCGCGCCCCATACGGACTGCGCCGAGAGGATGAGAACCGAGTCGTCCTCGCGCACCACGAGGCCGGCCGCCCGCATCTGGGTGAAACCGACGACACACCGCTGGCCGAATCGGATGATTCGGCTGAGCCCGGTCACGGTAGCCCGATTCTACGGTTCGCGTGCGCGGTCCGACCTCCATTCCATCGTGGCCGCGCCCTCATCCGAACGGTGCCGCACAGAGCATCCGTAGAATTGACCCGATGCTGTCGTTCACCCGCGCGCCGCTTGTCGAGGCGATTCTGCGATCCGCGGAGATGCAGGCCCTGTGGGCGAAATCCGATCGGGGCGTGCCGGTATTGGTCCATTCCCTGGATGTCGCGCTTCATGCGGGGGAGCGGGCGCGCAACCTGGATGGCGATTGCGTGGCTCTCGGCGGACTCCTTCACGATATCGACAAGGCGATCGACGGGGAGGACGAGCGGGAGTCCCACAGCCGGAGGATGCGCACCGCGCCGCAGCGGGGCGCGACACGCGCCACAGGGCTCCTGCGGGCGGCGTCCGCTACCGCGGGGATCGCTCTTCCGGCCGAGTGCTTCGAGCACGTCGCGCATATCGTGGCGTCCCATCACGGGGAGTACGGCAGCGTGCCGCCGACGACGCCCGAGGCACGCCTGGTTGCCGCCAGCGATGCGTACTGCGCGCGGCTCCATCGTCTGCCACCCGTCGACGCTAACGACATCCTGCCCCTCCTCATGGCGGGCTATTCCTGGCCGGGCGCGGCGCGCCGGCTCGGGACCACGCGCCACGTCGTCGCGCTACGGCTGCTGGACGCGACACGCGCCCACTCCGTTCGCGCCTGGACCGACCTCGTGCCGATCTACCGTGCGCACGGTCACGTGGTGGCCGGGCCGATCGATCTTGTGGACCGCATCGACCGCGTGCGGAGCGTCTGGCGGACGGCCGCCGCCGGGCCGCGCGTCTGCGCGGAGGCGCTGTGCGCTCCCGTGGCGGCCGCGGCGTGACGACGCTCCGCGTCGACCTCCACTGCCACACGCATCGGTCCGATGACTCCCAGCTCTCGTTCGCGGGCCTGAAGCGCGCCCTCGAGAGACGGGCGATCGACGTCATCGCGATCACCGACCACAATCGGATCGACGGCGCGCTGGAACTTGCCGAGCGCTGGGTGACTCCTCGCGTGATCGTGGGGGAAGAGATTCGTACCACGGAGGGGGAGATCGTGGGCCTGTTCCTCACGGACTACATTCCGCCGCGCCTATCGCCCGAGGAGACCGTGAGCGAGATTCGTCGGCAGGGCGGATTCGTTTACGTGCCCCACCCCTTCGATCGAATCCGCCGTTCGGTTCTGCGTGAGTCGGCTCTGCACCGCATCGCGCGCGAGATCGATGCCGTGGAGGTTCTCAACGGGCGCCTCCACAGTATGGCCGACAACGCGCGTGCCGCGGACTTCGCCCATGAACGCGGTCTTCTGGCCACGGCGGGAAGCGACGCGCACATCGGTGCCGAGGCGGGCCGGGTGGGTGTGGAGATGGAGCCGTTTACCTCGCGCGATGAGTTCGCGCGCGCCCTTGCCGGAGCCCGCGTCTTCGGCACGCCGTCCCACCCCATCGTGCACGTCGCGTCGGCCTTCGCCAAGTATCGCAAGCGGTATCTGCCCGGCTGGCGCTCTATCTAGCGTCGAGAAGGCGCTGAATCGCCGCGACGAGGCCAGCGACCGCGCGGGGATTCATCGCGCCCGATTCTCCGAGGGGATTGGGCACGATGAGGTCGGCGGCCCAACGGAGCGGATTGGTGAAGCGGGGGAAGCTGTTCATCACATCGTGGCGATACCATGCCGTCGCCCCGACCAGGTCCGAACCTCTCTCGCTGATATCGCGGTTGATGCGGCGGAGCAACCTCTCATCGTCGGGGGAGTCGACAAAGATGGTGAGGTCGTAGCGTGCGCGCAGTTCCTCATCCCACAGGGCGAACAGCCCCTCGACGATCAGGAGGTCGTCGGCCCGAACTGTCGTGGGATCGAGTCTGCGCGCCGCACCCCGGGTACCTGGCACGGGGAATGTGGCCGCGCCGCCGCCGCGGATCGCATCGACCGCGTCCACCAGGTGAGGCCAGAGAACGGAATCCGGCCGGTTCGCGGTCCGAAGGCGGTCGCGCTGCTCGTCGCCCACTCGATTGGACCAATCGCGAAAGTATTGATCCTGATTGAGAATCGCACACGAGCGGTCGGCGAAGGCATCCACAATGAGTCGCGAGAGAGTTGACTTGCCAGACGCCGAGCCGCCCGTGATCCCGATCGTTACCGGAGCCATTGAGCCGCGGATGATAGTGCCCTCACCATCTCCCATGAAGGCCATCGTCGGCCTCCCCGTTGAGGACGTCGGCGAAACACTGCGGCGGTTGGACGAGCCCGCGTACCGCGTTGACCAGATACTGACGTGGGTCTACCAGCGCGGTGCCGCCGACTGGGAGGAGATGACTGACCTCTCGCGGTCGCTGCGGGCGCGTCTCGCCGCCCATTTTGCCATTTCCCCGCTGCTCCCGGTCGACGCACAGGAGACCGACGGCGGGCGGACGCGGAAGATCCTCTTCGCACTGCCGGAGAACCCCGAGGGGGCTGGTTCCACGGGTCGCGCGCAGCGCCTCGCCCGCCTGAACACGGTCGAGGCCGTCTCGATGCTCTACCCGCGGCGGCACACCGTGTGCATCTCGTCCCAGGTCGGCTGCGCCATGGGCTGTGTATTCTGCGCCACCGGTCAGGTGGGCTTCGTGCGCGATCTGACGGCTGGGGAGATCGTGGCCCAGGTTCTGGCCTTCGCCAGCGCCAGCGAGCGTGATCGGGGACGTCAGCCTCCGAACCGCATCGTCTTCATGGGTCAGGGCGAACCGATGGCAAACTACGACGCGGTCTGGTCCGCGATTGAGGTCCTCACCGACCAGCGCCGCTACGCACTCGGCGCCCGCCACATCACTGTCTCGACCGTGGGAATCGTGCCGGGAATCGAGCGGATGTCGGCGGAACCCCTGCCCGTGAACCTCGCCGTATCTCTCCACGCCACCGACGACGCGCTGCGCAGCAGCCTTGTGCCGTCCAATCGTCGCTACTCCATTGCCGATATCCTCGCGGCCTGCCGATCGTACGTTCGGCACACGCGGCGGCGGGTCAGTTTCGAATACACCGCCATTGCCGGAGTGAACGACTCGCTCGCCGAAATGCGTGCACTCGCCTCGCTTCTGCGCGGAATCCTCGCGCACGTGAACCTCATCCCGGTAAATCCGTCGCTCGACGGACGTTGGAACCCGCCGCCCGATCTCCATCTCCGCGCAATGGCCGCCGAACTGAACGGCCGCGGAGTGCCCGCGACAGTGCGGGACACCCGCGGCCGCCAGATCGCCGCGGCCTGTGGACAACTGCGGGCGCGGGCGCTCGCCGGAGCGACTCCTTAGTCGTCCCGACGCGACATCCCGAAGACCTGCAGCGCGAAGTACAGGACCATCAGGATGCTCGACACAAATCCGGCCACGTATGTCCAGGCCGCCGCGTTGAGAACATCCTTCGCGCCGTCGTACTCGGATCGACTGACAAGGCCGCCATTCTGCAGCGCGAGCAGCGCCCGTCGGCTCGCGTCGAACTCGACGGGGAGAGTGATCAGCGCGAACACCGCGCCGGCCGCGAACAGGACGAGTCCGGCCACCGCCAGACCCATGATGTTCAACACCAGACCGCCGAGCAGCGCGAAGTACCCGATCTGTGAGCCGAACTGGGCGACAGGCACGAACGCGGATCGCGCCCGGAGCGGCGCATACCCCTGGGCGTGCTGGAGCGCATGCCCGACCTCGTGGGCCGCGATGCCCATCGCCGCGACCGACGGCACCCGTCCCACTCCTGGCGACAAACGCAGCACACGCTGGGTCGGGTCGTAGTGGTCGGTCAACTCCCCCTCAACCTCCTCGACTTTCACGTCGTAGAGGCCGTTGCCATCAAGAATCGTGCGCGCAACCTGATAGCCGGTAATGCCCTGCATATTCCGGAACTCGGAATACTTGTTGTACGCGCCCCGCGTCTTGGCCTGGGCCCACAGGGCGAGCAGAAGGCCCGGCACCATGAAGACAAAGTACAGAGGATCAAAGAACATCCTGCGTCACCTCCGTACGCAAAGGTACCAACGCGGCGGGAGCGCCATCAATCAGCAATTGTGCCTACGCAGGAGAGGACGCGGCCTCGGGAGCGATCGACGCGCCAACGATCGTTGGGGAGCCACGGACGTATTCGTCCGCGGTGAGCAAGCGCCTCCCCGCCTCGCGAACACGCCCTACTTCGAGCGCCCCGCTGCCACATCCGATCCGGAGTTTCCCCGCCGTGAAACCGACCTGCCCGACCCGGAGCCCGCCCCGATCGCTGCGTGCCTCCACATCGAACAGCCCGATCTGGCGGTCGTCCCACACGGCCGTCAGTCCCGGCCACGGCTGGAGCGCGCGCCAGCGTCGCCAGATCTCGATGGCTGGCGCACGGACGTCGAGCGCGGCATCAGCGCGGGTCAGCTTACGGCTGTACGTCGCCAGACCTTCGTTCTGCATCTCGGGATGAACCGTGCCCAAAGCGAGCGCGGCGATCGTCTCGCGTAGAAGCACTGCTCCGCGCTCCGCCAGGCGACTCTGGAGTGAGTCCGCCGTATCCCTGGCATCGATCGGCTCTGGTATCCGACCGAGGATCGGACCTGAGTCCAGGCGAGCGGTGACCTGCATCACAGTGGCCCCGGTGTAGGCGTCGCCGGCGAGCAGGGCGGCCGCCACGGGTGTGGGGCCGCGATGGCGGGGTAGCAGGGATGGATGGAGATTCACGGCGCCAAACCGAGCCAGTGTCCGCACATCTCTCCCCAGAATCGCGC
Organism: uncultured Dehalococcoidales bacterium; assembly: GCA_964536925.1. GTDB lineage: Bacteria > Chloroflexota > UBA6077 > FW602-bin22 > FW602-bin22 > VGOZ01. Next base: position 18,559 of record CAZHZF010000010.1, read on the forward strand.
CGTAGGCGACGACGACGAGGACATCCGGTTCACACGCCCGCATGCGAGCGACGGCGGCGTCTCCGAGCGTCTCCGGCTGAGCGATCGGGAGGCCGTGTGCCGCCGCGACGCGCTTCACGGGAGACTCGCGAAGTGCGTTCCCGCGGCCCGCGGGTCGATCGGGCTGTGTCACCACCAGCACGATCTCGTGGCTGGCGGCCAGGAGCGTCCGCAACGCGGGCACCGCGAAATCCGGCGTGCCGAGAAAGACGATCCGCATCGCGCCCCCGGGTATAATCGTCTGCTCGCATTATGTCGATCGCAGAGAGGCCGATCGCGAAACTCGACCCCGAGAACCTGCGCCGGCGGCTGGGCACGCTGCCCGAGAGCCCGGGCGTGTACGTGTACCGATCAGCAACCGGCGAGGTTCTCTACGTCGGCAAGGCGATCAATCTCCGCAATCGCGTCCGATCGTACTTCGCGCGATCCGGCCTTGCGCGGAAGACCCGCCAGATGGTCGCCCAGATCGTCGACTGGGAGATCTTTGTCGTCGCGACCGAACTCGAAGCACTGGTCCTCGAGTGCAATCTCATCAAGAAACATCGCCCGCGATACAACGTCCGGCTTCGCGACGACAAGAACTACCCCTACATCAAGGTCAGCGTCGACGAAGCGTGGCCGCGCGTCTTCATCACCAGGCGAATCGCACGAGACGGTGCGAAGTATTTCGGCCCCTTCACGAACTCGCGCTCCGTCTGGAAGACCCTCGATCTGCTCAACAAACTCTTCCCGTACCGGACCTGCCACATCGCGATCACGGGCAAGGACGCGCGCCCATGTCTCCAGTATCACATCCATCGCTGCCTGGGGCCGTGCATCGGCGCCGCTGACGCCGAAGAGTACCGTGCCGTCGTCGACCAGGTCGTCCTCTTCCTCGAGGGCAAGCACGACCTCATCGTGCGCCAGCTTCGGCAACGCATGGAGGAGGCCGCCACTCAGTTGCAGTTCGAACGCGCAGCCTTCGTACGCGATCAGATCCAGGCCGTCGAGCGGATCACCCAGCGCCAGCGTGTCGTTGACGCCTCGATGAAGGATCAGGATGTGATCGCATTTGCCCGAGCAAACGGCGACGCATGTGTCGAGGTGTTCTTCATTCGGGGCGGCAAACTCGTCGGGCGCGAGGATTTCCTGCTCGAGGGGACGCGCGACGAGGACGCGCGCGACATCATGACGTCGTTCGTCACGCAGTTCTACGACTCGGCGGCGTTCATCCCGCCCGAGATCGTGCTGCAGAATGCGGTGGCCGAGGCGCAAGTCATCGAGACGTGGTTGAAGCAGCGGCGCGGTGGACTCAAAGTCGCGCTGACGGTTCCTCGCCGTGGAAAGGTGCGGCAACTGGTCGATCTGGTCGCCTCCAACGCCTCCGAGGTCTTGAGCCAGATGCGCGCGCGCTGGCTCGCCGACGAGCAGAAGACGTCAGGCGCGCTGGTGGAACTGGCCGATCACCTGGACCTCCAGGATCCACCCAGCCGCATCGAGTGCTTCGACATCTCGACCGTTCAGGGAACTTCCACCGTAGGGGCGATGGTGGTTTTTGAGAACGGGCAGCCGATGAACCGTGCTTATCGGCGCTTCCAGGTCAAGGGCGTGGAAGGTCAGAACGACTTCGCCTCGCTGGCGGAGGTCCTGCGGCGCCGGTTCGCGCGGGCAGGTCGCGGTGAGGTGGGGGAGGCCGATCATCCACAGCGCGCCACGTGGTCTCGGCTTCCCGACCTGTTGATCATCGATGGTGGCCGTGGACAGCTGAATGCGGCACTTGAGACCCTCCAGAAGATGGGACTGGAGCGCATCCCCACCGTAGCGCTGGCGAAGCAGAACGAGGAGATCTACACGCCGACGCTCGCCGATCCGGTCATCCTGCCCCGTGAATCGCAGGCCCTCTATCTGGTGCAGCGCATCCGGGATGAAACCCATCGATTTGCGGTGACGTATCACCGGGTCGTGCGTGCCAGGCGCTCGGTTCGGTCCGCGTTGGACGAGGTTCCGGGCGTCGGGCCGAAGCGGCGCGCGGCGCTATTGAAGCATTTCGGATCGTTGGCCGCGATCCGTCAGGCGAGCGAACAGGCGATCGCAGCGGTGAAGGGAATCGACCGGCGAACGGCCCATCTGGTCAAGGCGACCCTCTGAGGCGCTGGATCTCTGCGGCGACGATGCGTCGCAGCTCCTCGGGTGGCCCGCCATTCTCGATGACCAGCGTTGCCCGATCCCGGTAGAACGCGTCCTCTGGCTGCGCCGCGATCCGGCGCTCCGCGTCCTGCGCGCACATGCCGCGCGAGGATGTCAGACGGGCGATGCGCGTGGTGCGCGGCGCGGTGACGACCCATACCTCGTCGCAGCGATCCGCTGCCCCGGACTCGACGAGGCGGATCGCTTCGTAAACGACGATGTCGGACTGACTCGCGGCGATGCGCGCCTCAGCGGCCTCGCGCACGAGCGGGTGGGTCACTGCCTCGAGTCGGGCCAGATCGGCGGGATCAGCGAAGACCCGGCGCGCAAGCTCGGCACGATCGATCTCACCGGTTTCGTCCAGGACACTGGGGCCGAACTCCGCCACGATGGCGCGCCACGCCGGGCCTCCGGATCGGCTCAGTTCGCGGTACAGGGCATCTGCATCAATGACATCGACCCCTGCTTCACGCAGGAACGAGCCGACGGCGGATTTCCCCGAACCGATTCCCCCGGTAAGCCCGATCCGCTTCAGTAACCGAAGCTCCCTGTCCCGTCTGGCTGCATACCAATGCCGGGCCCAACCCCCGTTTCCTTGACCTCCGGTTTCTCATTCACCAGGACGTCGGTGGTCAGGATGATTCCCGCGATGGAGATCGCATTCTCGATGACTGACCGCGTCACCTTCGCCGGGTCGATGATCCCCGCCTCGACGACATCGATGAACTCGCCCGTCACGACGTTCCAACCGATACGCGAGGAGCCAGCATCCCACTGTCTGCGGCGCACCTCGTCGACGATGACCGACGGATCGGCGCCCGCGTTCGCGGCCAATTGCCGGAGGGGTTCCTCCAGGGCTCGCTGTACGATCCGTCCGCCGACGGCTTCGTCGCCGGTCAGCTCCAGGGCGTCGATCGCGGACTGAATCGTCAGGAGCACGATCCCGCCTCCTGGAACGACGCCCTCCTCGATCGCCGCGCGCGTCGCGGCCAATGCGTCCTCGACGCGGAACTTCTTCTCCTTGATCTCGGTCTCAGATCCGGCGCCCACGCGAATGACACCGACGCCGCCGGAGAGTTTGCCGAGCCGCTCCTGAAGCTGCTCCCGTTCGTATTGCTGGGCCGACTCGGCGAGCATGGTGCGCAGCTGGGCGACGCGCGCCCGGATGGAGGCCTCAGTACCCAGCCCACCGACGATCGTCGTCTCATTCGCGGTGGCGCTCACCCGGCGAGCCCTCCCGAAGTCCTCGACCATGATGCTCTCGAGCTTGCGGCCCGCCTCCTCGGTCATCACCCGCCCGCCCGTCATGACCGCGATGTCCTCCAGGAGCATCCGCCTCCGGTCGCCCCAGCCCGGAGCCTTGACGGCGATCACATCGAGAGTGCCGCGCATCTTGTTCACCAGCAGCGTGGAGAGCGCCTCGCCATCCATATCCTCGGCGATGATGCAGAGAGCCTTCGTGCGGTTCATGGCCCGCTCGAGGATCGGTACCACGTCCGTGAGCTCCGACACCTTCTTGTCGGTGATCACGACCCACGGATCCTCGACGAAGGCCTCCATGCGCTCGGAGTTGGTGACGAAGTACGGCGAGACATACCCCTTATCGAAGTTCAGTCCATCGACGAACTCGGTCTCGGTCACAGTGCGCTGAGATGCCTCGACCGTAATCACGCCGTCTCGTCCCACGCGGTCCAGCGCGTCCGCGAGCAGATCGCCGATCATCCGATCGCCGGAGGAGATGGCGGCGATGTGACCGATGTCGTCACGACCGACCACCGGACGCGCCACCTTCTTGATCTCGCCGACCAGCGCGATCGAGGATTTCTCCAGACCTCGCTTCAGGCGAGCCGGATTGACCCCGGCCGCGATCGCGCGCAGGCCCTCGTGGACGATGACCTGGGCCAGGAGCGTCGCCGTAGTCGTACCGTCTCCGGCAACATCGTTCGTGCGCGTCGCCGCTTCCTTCAACATCTGCGCGCCCATGTTCTCGAACGGGTCAGCGAGTTCGATCTCCTTCGCGACCGTCACGCCATCGTGGGTCACGGTCGGAAGACCGAACTTCTTGTTGAAGGCGACGTTGCGACCCTTGGGGCCAAGCGTGGTCTTGACCGCGTCCGCCATGATGTCGACGCCCCGTTTCAGGGCGGCGCGCGCCTGATCGTCGAATCGTAGAAGCTTGGCCAATCGTCCTCCGGTGCCGATTCTACAGTGAACCTTCGTGCGACTGGCCGTAGACGCGAGCCGCGTGAACCTCGCACGGATGACCGGTACCGAGATCTACAGCCGCGACCTCACTGCCGCGCTGTGTCGCCGGGCCGCGGAGCATCAGGTCACGCTCTACTGCCGCGACCCTCTTCCTGAGACCTTCGCGCCCGCCGCGTCCCGGCGGGTGATCGGCCCACGGCGACTCTGGACGCATATAGGACTCTCCGCGTCGATGGCGCGGGACCGCCCCGATGCCCTGTTCGTGCCCGCTCATGTGATCCCGCTGATCCACCCCGCCGCGGCCGTGGTCACGATCCACGATCTCGGGTACCTTGTTCACCGGGGGGCGTATCGACCGGGTGACTGGGTCTATCTGCTCCTCTCGAGTCTGTGGAATGCTCGCTCCGGTCGGCGATTCCTCGTCGATTCCCGGGCGACCGCGCGAGACGCACGGATCCACCTGGGTATTCCCCGCGAGAAGCTCGCGGTTGCCTACCCGGGCGTGCACCCGGCGTTTCGCCCCGGCCCCCCCGAGGAGCCGCCGTTCGGGCTGGAGCCTGGCTATCTGCTGTTCGTGGGGACGCTGCAACCGCGCAAGAACCTCCATCGCCTCGTGCGTGCCTATGCCACGGCGTCCCGCACGACTCCGATGCCACCTCTCGTCCTCGCTGGCGCGGCGGGACATCGAAAGGAGCGCCTGGACGCCGAGATCGCGCGGCTACAGCTCGTCGGGCGCGTCCTGACACCTGGCTACGTCGCGGATCGCGACCTGCCCGCGCTGTATCGGGGCGCGCGGGCGCTTCTCTTCGTCTCGCTCTACGAGGGCTTCGGCATCCCCGCCGCCGAGGCGATGGCATGTGGGCTACCGGTTATCGCGAGCGACAGGGGGGCACTCGCCGAGGTTGTGGCCGATGCGGGGCTGCTGGTATCGCCGACGGATGAGGATGCGATCGCGGCGGCGATGGTGCGCGTCCAGGAAGATGTCGCCCTCCGCGACCGGATGCGGGCTGATGGGCTGAGACAGGCTCAGCGGTTCTCGTGGGACGCCGCGGCGGCGGTGTGCCTGGCGACGATCGAGGCCGCCCTCAGCGACGCCTGACAGGAAGACTGCGCCATCGCGGAACCCGGGGAGGATCGGGAAGCGACCGCGCGTCGGGCATGTCCAGGCTCGGGACGGCATCCACCGTCAGATCGTCCGAGTAGCCGGATCGGGCGATGAAACATGCCGCGGCCGCGATCATCGCAGCGTTATCGGTACAGAGCGCGGGGGACGGCGCGAGGCACGGACGCCGGGCCATCTCGCGGACGGCGGATCGCAACGCGGAGTTCGCCGCGACACCCCCGGCGAGCAGGATCGATCTTGCTCCCAGCGCCTCCGCGGCTGCGACTGTCTTCCGGGCGAGCACCTCGACGACCGCGTCCTGAAAGGCGCGAGCGACCAGCGCGGCAGGTGGTCCCTCCTCCGCGACCAGGCGCATCACCGCGGTCTTGAGCCCACTGAAGGAGAAGTCCCAGGATCCCTGCAACCACGCCCGTGGGAGCGTGAGTCCGCAGATTCCCTCGACCGCGGCGGCGGCTTGCTCGACGACCGGTCCACCCGGGTACCCGAGATCGAGGATCCGCGCGACCTTGTCGAACGCCTCACCGGCGGCATCGTCCCGCGTCCGCCCCAGCGAGGTGAAGGAGAGATGCTTCTCCATCCAGATCAGTTCGGTATGACCACCGGAAACCACCAGGCAGACCGCCGGCAACTCCGGTTCATCCGAGCCCAACCAGTTCGCATAGATGTGTCCGACCAGATGGTTGACCCCGAGAAACGGTGCGTCCCAGGCCCACGCCAGTGCCTTCGCGGCGCTGAGACCGACGAGGAGAGAGCCCGCCAGGCCCGGCCCGTGCGTCGCGGCCACGAGATCGATGTCGGTCGCACGCGAGTTCGATTCGGCCAGAGCGCGCTCGACCACGGGAACGATCGCCGCCACGTGCTGGCGCGACGCGACCTCAGGGACGACGCCGCCCGTGGTCTCGTGCAGCGAGACCTGCGACGCGACAACGCTCGATCGCAGCGTTCGGCCGTCGTCGACGATCGCGGCAGCGGTCTCGTCACACGAACTCTCAATGGCGAGCACCCGCACCGCGTCTAGAATAGTGGGAGGACAGGAGTCGCGTTCATGAAGATCTTCCTCGACACGGCGAACGTTGTGGAGATCCGTTCTGCCGCGCAACTCGGTCTGGTTGACGGCGTGACGACAAACCCTTCCCTCATCGCGAAGGAAGGCACGACCTTCAAAGAGCGCATCAAGGAGATCTGTTCCGTCATTTCCGGCGATGTCTCTGCCGAGACCATCGCGACGGACTGGGAAGGCATGGTGCGAGAGGGCCGCGAACTCGCGACCTGGGCACCGAACGTCGTGGTGAAGGCGCCCTGTACGCCGGATGGCCTGCGCGCCACCCGTGTCCTGGCGGACGCCGGTATCAAGGTGAACGTGACGCTGATCTTCTCCGCGACCCAGGGCCTGCTCGCGTGCAAGAACGGCGCGTACATCATCAGCCCGTTCGTGGGCCGTCTCGATGACATCGGCCTGGACGGGATGGAACTGGTGCGCGATCTGGTCCAGTTCTGCGAGATCTACGACTTCCCCACTCAGGTGCTCGCCGCATCAATCCGCACGCCCAACCACGTGATCGCCGCCGCAAAGGCCGGAGCGCACATCGCGACTATGCCCGCGTCGGTCTTCAACACCCTGTATCGGCATCCTCTGACGGACAATGGCATGAGCCGGTTCCTCTCCGACTGGAAGACGCTTCCCGCGTACGAGGAGGCCATTTTCCCTCGCCAGCCGTCTGCGCCCACCGCCCGGTAACTGCGAGAGCCTGTTACAATCGCGTCGTTCTGTCGAGTTGGGGAACAGATTCCTGGCAGCGGTCGATGCGGGCAGGCGCGTTCTTCGCGGCGCTCGGCGTCGACACGTCTGGCGGTGGGCTGTGAACGGGCGCGACGATCGGCGCGAGATGGCGCTCTCGCATTCCGGGGTCGGCCAGTCGCCGGATGCGGGCCGAGCAGGAGCAGCGGTGTGATTCAGGCGAATCTTCAGGCGAAGATCGACGCGGACGTGCTCGAGGCCGTCTTCACCAACGTGGGTGAGGGGGCGATGGTGATCAATCGGCTGAGAAAGATCACCACCATGAATCCAAGCGCCGGCCAGATCACTGGATGGAAGCAGCGCGATCTCACCTCCATCAGTTGCAATGTCTTCCAGTGCCGTAACGAGAGTGGCAAAAGGACGTGTGAGGAGATGTGCCTCGCACAGCGCTGTATCGAGACGCCACAGCAAGTGGGCCCGATGTATCTGCGGCTGACGCGGTCCGACGGCACACCCGTTTCGGTGGAGGCGACGTTCCTCCCGGTCCACGCGGCCGACCCGCGCACGGGCGTCTGCCTGCTGCTGCTCAAGGACATCACGGTGCTCGAGCACTTCGATGCGTCAGTGCGACAGCTCAACCAGGAACTCGCCGAGAAGAACATCGTCCTTCGGGGCTTTTCGGACCAGATGTCCGTCGCCTGGAGGGCAGCCATGATCGACCTTCGCGCCGGCGCCGAGGGCCTCCGCGCCCGATTCTCGAAGGAACTGGGCGAATCGGGCCTGCGTTCTATCGATAGGATGGTGAACGCGACGCAGAAGCTCGAGACGACCTTCGCCCAGTTGAAGTCGCAGATTCAGGCGACGCTTCAGCCGCGGCGCAAGCCGACCGCTTGAGCCCGGCGCCGCGAGGCGTCGTCTCGCTCGCTCCCTCCATCCTCGCGGCGGACTTTGCACGGCTCGGCGAACAGATGGCCGCCATCGAACAGGCTGGCCTCGCCGACCGCATCCACGTGGACATCATGGACGGGCAGTTCGTGCCGCCGATCTCCTTCGGAACGCTGATCTGCCCGGCGCTTCGTCGGGCCACGCGACTCGATCTGGACGTCCATCTCATGGTCGTCCGGCCCGATCGCTACTTCGCGGAGCTCACCGATATGGGTGTACGTACGGTCTCGATCCACCAGGAGGCGTGCCCGCATGTGCATCGCGACCTGGGCGAGATCCGCCGCCTCGGAATGCGCGCGGGGCTGGCGATCAATCCGGGCACGCCGGTCGCCCACGCCTCCGAGGTGATCGACCTCGTGGATCAGATCGTCGTGATGACCGTGAACCCCGGCTGGGGCGGGCAACCGTTTCTGGACGGGAGCGTGCGGCGCATCGCCACCGCACGCTCCCTGGCCGACAGCGCGGGCCACCCGATCGACATCGAAGTCGACGGCGGCATCACCGTGCGGACCGCGCCGACCGTCGTCGCAGCGGGTGCAAACGTGCTTGTGGCCGGCTCTGCCGTCTTCAACCATCCCGACGGCATCGCCGCCGGCCTGCTTGCCCTCCGGGAGGCGGCTCAGGCGCTCCGGTAATGCGTCCTGAGGCAGCGGGTGCAGACGCGGACGCGCTTTGGTTCGCCCTCGACCACGAGCGTTACCCCCTGGATATTCGGGCGGAACCGCCGCTTGGTATGGCGATAGGAGAAGCTGACATTACTGCCGGAGGCCGGCCCTTTCCCGCACATCTCGCACCGAACCGCCACCGTAGGGCCTCCCTGGGTCTGGTATGATCTGGTTCCCGGACCATGGTAGTACTGGCCGGCGCGAATGACCATCGGCCCGGGCTAAATCTTCAAACAGGCGCGGATTCCATGAGTCACACCGTCATCGTCACCGACACTGGCTGCGATCTGGATGGCTGCTCCCTGGCCGACATCGACGTCGACTCGGTCAGGCTGGAGGCCGCCGAGGCGTCCGAATCCACGTTACCGTACGAGCCGTCGTTCGACGTCGTCGATGAGAGGCTGACGCGCGACCTGGTTGCGACGTACGAGCGCGCCTGGGAACGTGGAGCACAATCGGTCGTGTCGGTGCACACGTCAAGTCAGCTCGCGGGGGCATATCATGCCGCGCTCGCGGCGCGAGCGCGCGTGCGCAATCTGCTGAATATCGAGGTTGTTGACTCCGGCCAGTGCGGTATGGCGCTCGGATTCGTCCTTCGACGGGTTGCTCAGGCGCGAGCGAGTGGAGCAGCAACGCCGGATATCGCCGCCATCGCGCGTCGGGCCGCCCGGAACGTCCACTCCATGTTCTTCGCGGAATCGCTCTCTCGCGTCCAGTGGTCCCAGAAGTGGCTGAGAGTCCACGATGGGCACATCGCGGGGAACGGCTCCCGCCCGATCATGGCGGTGGAAGACGGGGAGATGTTGCCTCTCGAGCGGGTACGCACGCGGGCGCGGGGCTTCGACCGGCTCGCCGAATTCGTGGAGCTTTTCCCGCGCGTGGACGCGCTCGCGATCTACCACGATGCGCCAGCAGCGGATCTCGAATCCCTGGTGCAGCGCATCATCCCGGTTTTCCCGCGCGAGCAGATTATCTTTGGCTCGTATGGGCCTACCCTTCGGGCGCGGCTCGGGCCACGGGCGATCGGTGTCTTCGTCGACCAGGGGCTCGATAGCGAGGAGTCGCCCGCCCGCCGTCGTTGATCGGCGCGCGCGCATCAAGCAGGTCCTCGAACACGAACGTCGGCGCGGATACGCGGACGACAGCGTCGTTGGCGGACTGGCCGCGTTCGTCCGCATCTGGTTCGAAGGATCGCCCATCGTCGGCCGGTTCGATGAGTATGCGACCGCCGGCCGCGAGCAGCGGGCCGCTCTGGTGGCGGAGGCGCTCCGCGCGTCCGAGGCTCCGGCGGGCACGCCTGAGGAGGTAGCGCCACCGAGCGTGCCGCCTCGTCCCACGGTCGGGGCGACCCCGCGCCCCGTCACTCCCTTCCGCGAGCCCTCCCCGCCGGTCCAGCGGGCCGGTACCGGCCTGGAGACGCCGATCGAACGATTACGTGGCGTCGGTAGAACGCACCTTCCTCGCCTGGAGGTCCTGGAGCTTCGCCTGGTGGGGGACCTGCTCCGGCACTACCCGACGCGACACATCGACTATTCGCGCCTCCGCAAGATCGCCGAGTTGGTCCCCGGGGAGACTGTGACGGTCGTCGCCTCGGTCTGGGATGTTGCCACCGCGCGCACGCGTCGTGGGCTTGATCGCATCGAGGCGACCATTGGCGATGAGACCGGGACGCTCGTGGCGACCTGGTTCCGGCGGCGCGACTACATGAGCCAGAAGCTACGCGGACGCCAGGTGGTGCTGAGCGGTCGGGTCCACGCGCGCTACGGGATGATGACCATCGAGGATCCGGAGGTCGAGTTCCTCGAGCAAGCGGACCTTCTGAATACAGGCCGCCTGGTGCCGATCTATCGGGCGACGGAGGGCCTGACCCAGCGATGGCTCCGGCGCGTCGTCCGCCAGGCACTCGACCTGTTCCACGGGTATCTGGTCGACCCGCTCCATCTCAGCCTTCGGCTCCGGGAAAACCTGATCGAGTACCGCCGCGCGATGGCGTGCATCCACTTTCCGGAAGACGAGAACGAATTGCGCGCCGCGCGCTCACGGCTCGCCTTCGACGAATTCCTCGCGATTCAACTCGGTGTGGTACGGCGACGATGGCGGCGACTGCGCGACGAGGCCGCGCCGGCGATCACCGCTGATCCCGATGTCGACGCGGCGCTGCGGCAGAGCCTGCCCTTTCGACTCACTGACGCGCAACTGCGCGCGATGGCCGAGATCACAGGGGATCTCGGCCGGCGCGCGCCGATGGCGCGCTTGCTCCAGGGAGACGTCGGGTCCGGCAAGACCGTGGTCGCAGCATCCGCTCTCCTCTCGGCGGCAGTGAATGGCTGGCAGGGCCTGCTGATGGCTCCGACGGAGATCCTCGCGGAACAGCACGGCCGCAGCGTCGTCGGTCTTCTGGCCAGTGAGCCGGTTCGCGCCGCCTTTGAGAGGCGACGCGGGAGGCCTGGACCAGTCGCTCGTCTCCTGATCGGTGGTACGCGGAAGAGAGCGCGCGAGGAGGCGTACCAGGGGTTGGCGGACGGCAGCATCGACATCCTGATCGGTACGCACACCCTGGTGCAGGAGGGTATCGCGCCGCACCGACTGGGTATCGCGGTGATCGACGAGCAACACCGGTTCGGCGTCGAGCAGCGCGCCGCCCTCGCCGCGAAGGGCGGAAGTCCCCACGTCCTGGCGATGACCGCGACGCCAATCCCGCGGACCCTGGCCATGACGGTGTATGGCGAGTTCGACCTGAGCCTGTTGGACGAGATGCCGATCGGCAGGCTGCCGATCAAGACCCGGGTCTTTCGGGACGAGGATCGCGCCGATGCGTACGATTTCATCCGCGCGCAGATCAGGGCCGGGCACCAGGCATACATCGTGTGTCCGTTGGTTGAGGAGTCTGAGAAGACCGAGGCGGCCGCGGCCACCGCGGAGTACGAGCGCCTCTCCCGTGACGAGTTCCCGGGTCTGCGCACGGGGCTGCTCCACGGGCGGTTGCGGAGCGCCGAGAAGGAGCGCGTGATCGGTGCGTTTCGAGGGGGCGAGATCGATGTTCTGGTCGCGACGACCGTGGTGGAGGTCGGTGTGGATGTACCTAACGCGACGGTGATGATGATCGAGGGAGCGGAGCGCTTCGGCCTATCCCAACTGCATCAGTTGCGCGGCCGTGTAGGGCGCGGCGAGGCTCAGTCCTACTGCATCCTTCTGGCCGGTCGCGGCTCTGCCGAGGCCGAGGAACGGCTCAAGGCGGTCGAGTCGACCACGGATGGCTTTCGGCTCGCCGAACACGATCTCCGTCTTCGCGGCCCCGGCGAGTTCCTGGGCACGCGACAGAGCGGCCTGCCCGAACTGCGCATCGCCCAGATCTCTGACGTGGATCTGATCGTGCGGACCAGACGCGTCGCGGAGGAGATTATCGGCTCGGATCCTGAACTGGCTCGCCCGGAACATCAGGGGCTACACCTGTTGCTCCGAGGTGTGGCCCACGAAGGCACCGCAGCGTGAAGCCGCGCATTATCGCCGGCGAACACCGAGGGCGCCGACTCTTCGTCCCCAAGGAGGAGATCCGGCCGACTGCCGACCGCACCAAAGAGTCGCTCTTCTCAACGCTCGAGAGTATCCTGGCACGCGTGCGCCCCGAGGCGACGGTGGGATCGTCTGAGATCTGGGCCGGTATCCGGGTGATCGACCTCTTCGCGGGCACGGGGGCTCTCGGCCTCGAGGCGCTCTCCCGCGGCGCGGCCTGGGCCACCTTCATCGACGCGGCGCCGGCGTGTGTGGCGGTCATCCAGCGAAACCTGACTCTGTGCGACCTCGCGGCCCGGGCGCGCGTCCTCCAGGCGGATGCGCGTCGCCCGCCTCGCCTCGATCCAGACGCGACGATCCTGTTCGTCGATCCCCCCTACGATCTCGATCCCGTGACGCTTCTGCAGACGATTGCGCGCGCGCGCAATCCCGTCGGCGATGCCGTCCTCGTGGTGGAGCACCGTCGGACCGTCGCGTTGCCGGATACACTGAGCACGTGGGAACGCCTGCGCGAGCGTCGTTTCGGTGAGACTCAGGTGACCCTGTTCGGGTCAGGCGCATTCCGACCGGCCGCGGATGTCGCGGAGTGACCACCGTTCTCTATCCCGGAACGTTCGATCCCATCACGCGTGGCCATGTCGACATCGCCACGCGCGCGGCCGCCCTGTTCGACACCGTGGTCGTCGGCGTGTACGACACACCCAACAAATCGCTGCTATTCGATACGGCCACGAGGGTCCGCCTGGCGACGGGCGCACTCATGCGCATCAAGAACGTGCGGGTCACCGCCTACCAGGGCCTGACGGTCGACTTCGCCCAGGAGTGTGGGGCGGGTGCCATCGTCAGGGGCCTGCGCGCGTACTCGGATTTCGAGAACGAACTGCAGATGGCGCATCAAAACCGGGCGCTGAGACCTCGTATCGAGACCGTCTGCCTTATGACAAGCCTTGAATATAGTTACCTGAGTTCCACGCTCCTGAGGGAAGTCGCGCGACTCGGAGGAGACATACGATCGCTCGTACCGGAGAATGTCGAGTTGGAACTTGAGGCACGATTCGGCGCCGAGACGCACCACGACGCGATTCCGCGCCACCTGCACTCGTGATGACGAGCCTGGAACCAGACGGTCTCGCGCGGCTTAACGAGGTTCTCGAACGCCTCGAGACACTCGTCACCGGCGCGTCACGCGTCCCCTTCACCACCCGCTTCATGGTCGACGAGCAGGAGTTTGTCGGCCTGATGGATCAAATCCGCGGGATGATCCCGGAGGACTATCGCGTCGCGAGGCGCGTCGTCGCCGAGCGAGACAAGATCCTCAACCAGGCACGCTCTGAGGCAGAGAGGATGATTGCCGAGGCCGAGGAGAAAGCGGCGGAGCGACTGAGCACGGACACGCTGGTCCAGCAGGCACGGGCCCGCGCGGACGATCATGTTCAGGAAGCGCTCTCACGTGCCGAGGAAGTGCGGCGCGGCGCCGACCACTATGCTCTGGAGACTCTGGAGACTCTGGAGGGCCAGTTGATGCGCCTGCTGACCACCATCCGTCGGGGCAAGGACACCCTCCGGGACGCGCTCTTCGAAGGGTCGGACGCGGAGGTGCGTCAGACGGACTCCGAGATCAGTTTTCGCTCGTGAGCCCGCGCGTCGGCGGCCGAGGGAACACCGGGGTCACACGCACCGCCCGATTCGACGACCCGCGTGACGCCAACCGCGCCACCCGCGCGCTGATGAAGGAACTGAAGCTTCGGCCAACGGACGTTCGGGCGGTTCTTTCGCCAGGCCCGGTGAGCGAGGGCGCGGGATACCTCGGCATCACCCGGTCGATGCCGGTAATCGTCCACGTGTCGGCAAGACAACCGGATCAGGCCGACGCGATCGCCGCGATCCTCTTGAGAAGTGGTGGCGAGATGCTCGATGACATCGCCACGCGATCGACGGGCGGATACGGGCCGACCAGCGCCCACGGCCGCGAGTCCATCATCGGCGGAGCCTCGACGACGTCGGCGATGGCGACGCATCGGTTCACGGAGGCACCCGAAACACCCGCCGCGGGGGAGTGATTCACACCCCCCAACGGCGCCACTTCCGATACACTCAGGTTCTGAGCCATGCGATACAACGTGGCGCAACTCCTCCACGAGGACGTGGGCGCCCGGCGCGTCGTGGAGATTGGCGATGCGCGAGGTACACTCGATTGTCTGACTCTGCTCGCTCCCCTCAAGGGGACGGTCCGACTGATGCGCACGAATCGTGGCATCCTCGCCACGGGCGTCGTCGAGACGATCGCCGAGAGCGAGTGCAGTCGATGTCTGGAGCAAACTCGTGTGCCGCTCCGCGTGGAACTCGCCGAGGAGTTCTTCCCCCTTGTCGATCTCCGTACGGGCCTACCCGCGCCGCACAAGGATGACGTCGAGGGGTTTATGCTGACGGAGACTCACGAACTCGATCTCGAGGAACCGGTTCGACAGGGAGCACTCGTGCAGATGCCAATGCAGCCGCTCTGTCGAGACGATTGTCGCGGGCTCTGTCAGCAATGCGGGGCGAACCTCAACGAGGCTCCGTGCACCTGCGCCGCCCGAGCGGCCGATCCACGGCTCCACGATCTGGCGCGCTGGCTCAAGAATTCAGGCGATTGAGTGAGGACGTAGAATGCCGCCACTTCCAAAGCGAAAGTACGCCAAGGCCCGCCAGGGCGACCGCCGCCAGCACCTGGCCGTGGCCGTGCCGAATCTGGTTGAGTGCAGCAGCTGCCGACAGCTCCGGCAGTCCCACCACGCGTGCCCGCATTGCGGTCAGTACCGTGGCCGCCAGGTGATCGCGATTCAGGCGTCCGGCCGGACAGACTGACCACGAGGTGGGCCGTGGGCTCATCTTTCCGGGCCAGGGTTCCCAGGCCCCCGGTATGGCGCAGGCGGTCGCGAGCGAATCGCCGGCGGCTCGGGCGACGCTCCTGCGGGCAGAGAAGATAACCGGCCTTCCAATCCCGCGATTGTGCATTGAGGCCCCCGACGAGGAGTTGCGGCGCACCGACGTCGCTCAGCCGGCGATTCTCGCGACCGAACTCGCGATTCTCGCGAGCATTCGCGAGTCCTTCGCCCTTGAGGCGGAGGACTCCCTGGCACGACTCAACGTCCTCGCCGTCGCCGGGCATTCCCTGGGGGAGTTCGGCGCGTGCGTCGCCGCGCAGAGCCTGAGCGAGGAGACCGCGCTGACCCTGGTGCGCGAGCGCGGTCGCCTGATGGCCGAGGCGCGCGACGGAGCAATGGCGGCCGTGCTCGGCGGCGAGGCGGACGTCGTCGCGGCGACCTGCGCCACGATTTCGGGGCTGGTCATCGCCAACGACAACGCGCCCGGGCAGATTGTCATCTCTGGTCCGCCGGCGGCGATCGCCGAGGCGACCCCACGATTGCTCAAGGCGGGAGTCAGACGCGTCGTGCCCCTGAACGTCAGCGGCGCCTTTCACTCGCCCCTGATGGCTGCGGCACAGAGTGCCTTCGCGCCGCTCGTTGCCGAAGCGGAGATCCGAGAACCTCGTGTCGCGATCGTTGGGAATACGGATGCGCGCGCGCTCCTCTCCGCGGCGGATGTCCGCGCGGAACTCGGTGCACAGATGACCGCGCCAGTTCGGTGGCGGGAATCCATGCTGCGCCTGGTGGAGATAGGCGCCACATCGCTGATCGAGTGCGGTCCGGGAGAGGTCCTCATCGGACTCGCCCGCCGCACGGTGAGCGGGATCGCGCTCCGAACGGTCCATAGCCGGAGCGACACGGGAGTTCTGGGCACCGCCTATGTACGCGAACTCGCGCTCCAGGCGCTCTATGAGGGAGATGCCACCGATCATCCCGCGCACGTTGTGATCGGGCGCCTCGTCGAGGCCCTCGACGTGCCATTCGCGCTTCGGGAGGAGGCGCGCCACGCCGTCGCGCGCGTCGTCCGGAATCGTGCCCGCATCGACGAGGAGATCGCGATCGGCGCACCCGCCTGGCCAGTTCCCCAGATGGCGCGTGTCGAGCGGGGAATCCTTCGTCTTGCATTGTCCGAGGGCATTGGGGATAATGCCGCGACGCTTGATCGGGCTTCGATCGATGGAGCGTTGGAACTGGCGAGGACGTTCGGCGGCGAGACATCGGTCAAGTTTGTAAACGGGGTGCTGAGTTCGCTGGCCGAGAGACAAGCGCCGCCCACGCAGCGGGCAAACGCCTGACACATTTCGCTGGCTCAGCGGCGGCGACGCCGGCTGTGAATCCTGTGGAGGTCACAAGTGGCTGAGGACACCTTCCCCCGCGTCAAGAAGATCATCGTCGAGCAGCTGGGCGTCGAGGAGGATGAAGTCATCCCGACTGCCTCCTTCGTCGAGGACCTGAACGCCGACTCCCTGGACCTGGTCGAACTGATCATGTCCTTCGAGGAGGAGTTCGGTATGGAGATCTCGGATGAAGAGGCCCAGAAGATCGTCTCCGTACAGGACGCGGTGGACTACATCACCGAACATCTCGACTGATCGCCGCACCGGGCGATCCGGCGGTTTTGGTTGGCCCCCCGCGGAGTCAGTCCTTACACTCCGTGCGGTATGAGGGCCTTGCGGCACGATGTTTAACATCGGGCCGGTCGAGTTCATCGTCATCGTCGTTCTGGCGCTGGTGGTGTTCGGCCCGGAGAAGTTGCCCGACCTCATGCGCGGCGCCGGGCAGGCGATCCGGGAGTTCCAGCGCGCGTCGCGAGAACTGACCGAGGTCTTCCAGGAGACCCAGGAACAGTTCACTGAAGTCATCCACGATACGCGGGAGGAGTTCAGTCAGGCGCTGTCGCTCGATGAGCCGCTGATGACGAGTTCGTCCTCCGCGGGCGCCGCCACAGGTCCCGCCGCAACGGAGTCCACAGCGACAGCCGCCCAACAGACCGAGGATCTGGTACCCGTCGAAAGCGAGGTCGCGATCACCGCGAACGCCCCACCGCCGCCACGCGAGATGGAAACCGCGGCGGGAATGCTGGATGATGTTGTCGCGCTCGACCCAGAACCAGCCTCCGTGAACGGCATCGCGGAGCACGCCTCGGCGTTGCCGCCGGTCGCCCCGGCGTCGCCGGGCGTCAGCGCGGCGGTCGCCGCACGCAGGCCGCGGCGCCGCAAGGCCGAACAGCCGGCCACACCGGTGGATGAAGGGCACGCGCCCGGGGACTCCACATCCAACGGTGCAGGGGGCGAGGACTCTTCTCCCGACATGAAGCCGGTCGGCCCGGGCGCGCGACGCGGTCGACGGGTGCCAGAGGCGAGCGCGAGCACGGGAGACGCTGCGGCGCCTGCAATCGGCTCGGCCGCGGGTGATACGGGCCATCCCCGGGTGCCGGAAGGCGCCGCGCTGTCCGCGCCGCGCTCGCGCCGCCGGGCCGCGGCTCCCCCCGAGGCAGGCGCCTGATGTCGTTCCTCGATCGCGTACGGGTCGGCCCCCTGGCGCCGCTTCCCCCTGAGGAGACCGCCGAAGAGGCCGAGGAAGAACTCCAGCTAACTCTGGTCGAGCACCTCTCCGAGCTTCGGGGCCGCATCCTGGCCTCCGTGATCGGACTGGTGGTGACCACGGCAGTCGCCTTTCTGTTCACCCCCTGGCTGGTCGGGGTACTGCTCGCGCCCGCGCCCGCCTCGCTCCGCGAGCGCGGCCTCATTTTCACCGAGCCAACTGAGGCCTTCTTCACCTACTTCCAGATCGCCCTCTATGCCGGGGTGGGGCTGGCATCCCCATGGCTTCTCTTCCAGATCGGTCGATTTGTCTTCCCCGCGCTGACGAAGCGTGAGAAGGCGATGTTCTGGCGATTTCTGCCCCTTTCTTTCATCTGTTTCTGCGCGGGAGTAACGTTCGGCTACACGATCACGCTTCCGTTCGCTCTCCGGTATCTTCTGGATTTCACCATTGGCGGTCTGCTCACGCCCTACATCACCGTGGGCAACTACATGGGCTTTGTGACCGCGATCGTGTTCTGGATGGGTATCGCGTTCCAGACCCCCTTAATCGTACTGTTCCTCACAAAGATCAACGTGGTGACAGTGCCGCGACTCGTCGCCTTTCGCAAGTATGCCGTCCTGGGCGCATTCGTTATCGCGGCCCTGATCACGCCAACCCCGGATCCCCTGAACCAGGCGCTGGTCGCGATCCCCCTGTGGTTTCTGTATGAGACGGGGATCATCCTGGCGCGGATCTTCTGACAACCGACAGCAGCGCGAAAGACCCACTCGCCGAAACAGCGTATCGACTCGCGAGGCTGCATGCGCTGCTTTCCCCAAGGATTGTGGCGCATGAACTGGGCCTGGATCTCGACAGCGCGCGCGCCTACCTCGCCGAGATGGAACGACGCGGCTGGGTCGGGCCCGTTCTGATCAGTTCCACCGGTGCGCGGGAGTCCCTGGTGAATATCGTTCTGGACGAGTCGCCCAGGCCTTCAGTGACCCTGTCGCCGGTCGATCCGCTCTCGGGGCGCCGTGCGGTCGCGCGCGCCGGCGTGCTCGCTCTGGTCGGCATGGTGGGGATGGCTGCACTCGCGTGGATCGGGGCGGGAGAAGCGATCGCCCGATGGTTCGCGGTGGATGCCGCCTCGCCCTTCGCGGCAGCGCTCGTGCGCTCCGGAACCCCGGCCGCGGCACCGCTCGCGGCATGGGTCACGGATCAACTCATCGGTCTCGGCGATCCGGAATTGGGAGCGAAGCCCGAAAGACTGCAAGCGGCGATCTGGCAGACCATCGCTCTCGCGAGCGTCCTCGCGGTCTCGCTATCCCTGCTCCGCTGAGGAGGAGATCGTCACCGCGACGCACCGGCAACCGCCGGAGCACTGGCACCCATCGATCGGCAGGCGCGGCGCCATCGCCCGATCGTATCGACCCGCCGCGATGCGACAGATGCGGCACGCACCAGCGTGCGCGCGAATCTCGATGTCCGAGCCATCATCGACGCTGTCCCGGTGGGTCGCACCGCCCTCCAGACGGGTGCGCCGCCGGACCACCGGGTGATTGGGCGGGGCATCGACCGTATTGGCCTCGGTCTGATCTGGGGTCTCGTCGCGACGACGGACAAGCACGCCGCGCTGCCAGCGTGCATCGCAGCGCGGACAGACGTTGTAGGTCGGCGTGCCGATCCAGTACAGGAGCGCGATCGGCAGGATGATGTAGGCGATCAGACCCAGCCCGGATCGCGCGGGCATGTTCTTGACCCGGCGCAACCCCTGATTGCCGCACCAGGGACACACGTGGTCGGTCCGAACGCCGGACCGAACCGTCGGCGGCGTGGGATCGCGATCGGGGTCTGTCTCACCCTGAAACACGGTTATCGCACCGGAGGCACAGGCGGACCTGCCGTCTCACGCCTGGGGGCAGAACCGCCCGCCAGAGCGTCTCGGGGGGTCAGGCACGCTTCGAGCGCGGCGAAAACATTCGCGTGCTCCCGCCGCCCTTCCCAGGGGGTGATCCACGCCGCCACAAGCGCCTGCCAGGCGACGTCGATGCGTAGCCCGTGCCCATCCGTATCGCCGCTGCCGAGGCGATGGCGGTCCTCGCCGGGATCGACCCAGGATGCGAGCGCCCATCCGAGAGTGAACAACGTCTGAAAGTACTCTTCGTATGCATCCAGCACCCGAAGTTCGCCGCGCGTGGCCGGCCCACTGAGCAGCGCCGCGAGTTCGTCCATGTGGCCACGCATACGCGGTTCGAGCTGCGTGTTGCGCTGCTCCCAGCGCTGGTGGCGCGCGAACGCCGTGGCCCAGTTGCGCCAGATGATACGCGCGCGCGCTGCTATCGGCTGCGTGGCCCATCGCTCGGCGAGGAAGGTGTTGCGGCCGCTCCGATCCACGTTCTCTCGCGCGGTCCGGAGCAAGCCGAGGCGCAGAGGGCCCACGGGAGCGGAGAGGCCGGCGACGGCCGTGGCCCCCAGGTCAAGCGTCGCGGACCTGACACGAGTCACCACCTCGTGCGGCGATTCCTGACTCACGCGGTGAGAGCGGGCCAGGGATTACCGGCGAGGAACCCCCCATCAACCGCGAAAGTCTGACCTGTGATGTAGTCCGAGGCTGGGCTTGCGAGGTAAACCGCGAGGTGGCCGATGTCGGCCGGAGTCCCGAAACTACCGCGCGGTACGTGCTCTTCCACCCACTGTCGCCGCGACGGCACCATCGTCGCGGTCATGGGCGTCTCGATCCACCCCGGTGCGATCGCGTTGACCTGGATATCGTGCTTGGCCCATTCGACCGCCATGTAGCGGGTCATGCCGACGACGCCCGTCTTGGCGATTCCGTAGAGAGCGATGTCGGAGAATCCTCGGTACGAGGTCATCGACGCGATGTGGATGACCTTCCCGCCCCCGTGCGAACTCATGTGCCGCCCGGCCGCCTGACCGACAAAGAACGCGCCCCGTAGCTGAACGTCCAGCACGAAGTTCCAGTCGTCAAGCGTCACATCCAGGATCGGGCGGCGACGCTGGTTGCCCGCCACGTTCACCACAATGTCGAGACCACCGAGATGCTGGATGGACTGTTCGAAGGCCGGGCCGATCTGGTCGAGACGAGAGATGTCGAACGGGACCACATGTGCCCGACGCCCGAGGGCCTCAACCCGTGCCTGCACGCGGCAGAGATCATCCATACCGCGGGACAGGAGGGCCAGGTCCGCACCGGCACCGGCGAGCGCCAGGGCGATCCCTTCGCCGATGCCATGGCTCGCGCCCGTGACGATCGCACGCTTGCCCGCCAGCGAGAAGGGGTGGCCCTGCATCAGCGCTCGCCTGCCACGGCGAAAGTCAGCCCACGCAGGCGCTCTGGCAACGCGGCTTCGTGCGCCGCGATCCGCGATTCATGCGTCAGAGTGATCCCGATGTCATCGAGGCCATTGAGGAGGAGATGCTTCCGATACGGATCGACATCGAACGGCGCGATCACACCCTCCTCGTCCGAGACCGTCTGCGCATCGAGATCGACCGAGACGCGATACCCGGGTCGTTCCTTCGCGCGAGCCAGGATCTCATCGATGACGGCCTCGGGCAGAACCACCGGCAGAAGCCCGTTCTTGAAGCAGTTGTTGAAGAAGATGTCGGCATAGCTCGGCGCGAGAATGGCCCGGATCCCGAGGTCCTGCAGCGCCCACGGGGCGTGCTCCCGCGATGAGCCGCACCCGAAGTTCCGTCGCGAGACCAGGATCGACGCCCCAGCATAGCGGGGCTCGTTCAGTTCGAACGACGGATCGAGCGACCCATCCGGACGATAGCGCCAGTCGAAGAACGCGAACTCGCCAAAGCCCGTTCGCTCGATCCGCTTCAGAAACTGCTTGGGAATGATCTGATCGGTATCGACATCCACCCGGTCGAGTGGCGCGACGATTCCGGTCTCCTGTCGAAACGGCTGCAATGTCTTCCCTCCTCGGACCTATGACCAGTGACGCACATCGACGAACCGCCCGGCGATCGCGGCTGCCGCGGCGGTCTCTGGCGAACAGAGATGGGTACGACCGCCCTTGCCCTGTCGCCCCTCGAAATTGCGATTCGATGTCGATGCGCACCGCTCTCCGGGACTGAGGATGTCCGGGTTCATCCCCAGGCACATCGAACACCCCGCCTCGCGCCATTCGAAACCCGCCTCGCGGAAGACGGCATCGAGTCCCTCGCGTTCCGCTTGCCGCTTCACCAGCATCGACCCGGGGACCACCATCGCGTGGACGCGGGAGGAAATGCGTCGGCCACGCACGATACTCGCGGCGGCGCGCAGATCCTCGATGCGTGCGTTGGTGCACGAGCCGATGAAGACGCGATCGAGCGCGATTTCCGCGATAGGTACGCCTGGCTCGAGGCCCATGTAATCGAATGCGCGCTCGTAAGCCCGGCGATCTGACTCCGACGGCGCCTCATCGAGCGTGGGCGCGCGTCCGGTCACCGGCGCGACCATCCCGGGGTTCGTTCCCCACGTGATATGCGGAACGAGGTCGGAAGCATCTACAAGGACCTGGCGGTCGTACGACGCGCCCGCGTCCGTCGCCAGCGCGAGCCATTCCGCGCTGAGCCGTTCGAATTCCGCTCCGCGCGGAAGGTTCGGCCGCGCCCGGAGATAGTCGATCGTCGTCCGATCCGGCGCGATCATCCCCGCTCGCCCCCCGCCCTCGATCGACATATTACAGACGGTCATGCGCCCCTCCATCGAGAGGGATCGGATGGCGGGACCGGTGTATTCGATGGCGTGTCCGGCGGCCCCGCCGACACCGATTCTCCCGATGATCGCGAGGATGAGATCCTTCGCCGTCACGCCCCGGGCGAGAGCCCCATCGCACCGGATCTCGAGCGTCTTCGGGCGCGCTTGCGGCAGCGTCTGTGTCGCCAGCACGTGCTCGACTTCCGATGTACCGATCCCGAATGCCAGTGATCCGAACGCACCGTGCGTCGAGGTGTGGGAGTCGCCACACACGATCGTCATCCCGGGCTGCGTGAGGCCGAGTTCGGGACCGATCACATGAACGATCCCCTGTCGCGCACTGTGGATGCCAAAGAGCGGGATGCCGAACTCAGCGCAGTTCCGCTCAAGGGCATCGATCTGCCGGCGAGAGACCTCATCCTCGATCGGAAGCGAACGATCGGTCGTCGGTACGTTGTGATCGACCGTTGCGATCGTCAGGTCGGGGCGGCGCACGGTGCGCCCGGTCAGGCGAAGGCCGTCGAACGCCTGTGGAGACGTCACTTCGTGGACGAGATGCAGATCGATGTAGAGGAGGGCCGGCTGCCCGGGTTCCTCGACGATCACGTGTGAATCCCAGATCTTCTGGAAGAGTGTGCGCGGAACGGCCATGAAACCTCCTTCGGGTATTATTGAACGGGGGCGAAGTGATGTGCGATAGCGCTGAAGGCAACTACGTCTGGTCTGTGCGCGAGCGCACCTCGGGCCGAGCGATCTGCTCTGCAGAGGGGTACCCTTTCAACTTCTCATCTGAGGAGGATGCCCGCGCGTTCGCAACGCGCTTTCCAGCGGGGTCGGTGACAATCGCCCGCGCTCACGAACCGGGATCGACACGATGAGTTGGTCCGCGACAGGGCGGCCGTCGCCCAGCGACTCGGTGCGCCTGGATATCGGCCAGATCGTGATTGCCGGACTGCAGTCGAGCGCTCGGCGAACCAGGCTCTTCGGAGAACTGGCGATCGACCTTGCCCGACAGCGGCGGCCACCCCTGGCGGCCGTGCTCGCGTACCTCGATGGCAACGAGGCGGAGATCGAGGAACTGATGCTGCGGTGGCGCCTTGCTGGCGTTCGCTGGCCGCTCCTGGCCCTGATCGCCTTCGCGAGTGTTCTCAGCTATATGCGTGGACGCCGGGACGGGCGCCGCGCCCGAAGCTAACCTCAGAACGTCGTCGCGAGGTCGAGTGTCCTCCCGCTGCGGGCAGACTCGATCGACTTGATCATGATCTCCAGGGCGTGCCGGGCATGCTCGGCGCTGAGAATCGGTCGGACGCCCTCGCTCACGCAATCCACGAGGTGTTCCACCACAATCGCACGCGCGATCTCGCGCCGATGCACGGCCGTGCTCTCGAACGCGCGGAGTCGCGGCTGAATCCATCCATCGACCCCCGGCAGCGCATCCAGGCGGAAGATCTCGAGCGGCGTCGCGTCGGTCACGTTGTCGTTGTTCAAGACGATGGTGCCTGCCCGGCCGAAGATCTCAATCTGGGGACTGCGTGACGCGTTGACGTTGAATGTCCCATCCACCACGGCAAAGGTGGAGCCGCCGAAATCGAGCATCAGAAGCGTGTTGTCATCGGCCGTGACGTCGATCTTCTTGCCCTTGAATGGGCCGCCTCGCACGTAGCGGGTCGGCTCGGTGATCCCCGAGAAGGCGACGACACGCTGTGCTGGCCCCAGGATGCCCGTGATGTCGTGGATGCCGTAAACGCCCATATCGAAGAGCGGCCCGGAGCCTTCCTGGTAGAACCAGGTCGGATCGAGCGGCCAGTTACCCGCGGCCGGCCCGCCGTGCGAACTTCGGACGCGGGCGAACGCCACCTTACCGATCGCCCCTTCGGCGACAAGGCGCTTCGCCTCCTGCCGGTTCGGCAGGATCATATTCGGCGGCGCGACAACAACCGTCAGGTTCCGCTCGGCAGCGAGGCGTATGATCGCGTCAGCCTCCGCCATGGTGGTGGCGATCGGTTTCTCGACGATGACGTGGCGACCGGAATCGAGGATCTCCAGGCAGGTCTTGCCATGGAACGGAATGGGCGTGAGGTTCAGGACCGCCTCGACATCGGAACGCTCGAGCATCTCGGAGAGTTCGCTGTAGTGGGTCTTGAAGCCGTACTCGGCGCTCACTGCCTTTACCCGGTCGGTCACCGGGTCGCAGGCGGCCTCCAGGGTCACCTTGTGTGAGAGCTTCCGCATGCCTCCCAGATAGCCGATCGGTGAGGTCGCGATGACCCCGGTCCCGAGAACTCCGAACTTCACGATCCATCCCCTTCGCGATCTTTGCGACGTCGCAGGAACTCCTCGAGCGACCGCACCACTTCCTCACCAGAAGGCAGGTCGGCCGGGGGCTCGGGAACGCCCGCCGCCTCATCCACCGGAGGCGCATCGTCCCGTTCTTCCAGTTGCCGCACGTACGCCTGGGCATCCTTGTCGCGCGCGATCGCCTCTCCCACCTGGCGCTCGAAGTCCACGACGCTCTCTTCGAGCGGCGCCAGATCGAGTCCCAGATCCAGCAGCGTATCGAGTCGTCGCAGCATCGCGCGGGCGACCTTGGGATTCGGCGTGTGATTGATGTAGTGCGGGACGTTTCCCCACAGCGATACCGACGGCAGTTCACGCGCTCGCGCGGCCTGCCCGAGGATGCCGAGGACGCCCGTGGGGCCCTCGTAACGGGAACTGCGGACGTTCAGGCGGCCCAGACGTTCCGCCAGGTGCGGCTCCGTCGCCCCACCCGTGAGACGCACCGATCTCGTATGCGGCACATCGGCGAGCAGGCCGCCGACCGTCACCAGGAGCGGCACGCGGAACTCGTCGATCTGGTTCAAGATGGTGTCGACGAACACTCGCCATCTGAGATGCGGCTCGGTCCCGATCACGAGGATCAAGTCGCGCCCCGAACCGCGCGCTTCCCGGCAGTAAAACGTGTTGGCCGGCCACTCGATGCGCCGCTGGTTCCCGTCCGCGATGCGCACCGTCGGCCGCAGCTCCGTGAACACGAAGAAAGTCTCCGGATCGACATCTGCGTATGGCTCGACGTGCAGGGCATCGGCGATGAATCGCAGCGAGTGGGTCGCTACCTCCGCGGCATCGTTCCACCCGCTGAGGGCAACTAGCATCGTCGGCTCGCGCAGATCCGGCGCCCGGCGTCGACGGAACCACTCCACAGCCGGCATTATAGGAACGCCCGTCCCGGCTCACCGCCGGTGCTGGGCAGATCGAAAGCGTCTATTCGTGAGCATCTCGATCAAGTAGCTATACTATGCAGCCCTCGGAGGTGTGACCGTGGCCGACTATGCGAATCCCGGCGTTCTCGTCAGCACTCAGTGGGTGGCGGACCACTCCTCAGATTCCGGAGTGCGCGTTCTGGAGTCGAACGAGGACATCCTCCTATACGACATCGGACACGTGCCGGGCGCGCTCAAGATCGATTGGCAGCAGGACCTCAACGATCCGGTGACACGCGACTTCATCGGGCCCGCCGCGTTCGCGGCGCTCGCCCAGCGCCTCGGGATCTCCCCGACGACCACTGTGGTCGTGTACGGAGACCGCAACAACTGGTGGGCGACGTACGCGTACTGGATCTTCAAGCTGTTCGGACATCGGGATGTGCGGGTGATGAACGGCGGCCGCGCTAAGTGGATCGAGGAGGGGCGTCCGCTCTCGAAGGACGTGCCGAGTGTGGGTGCGGCTTCGTATCCGGTGCCCACCTACGACGCGACGTATCGGGCCTACCAGGACGACGTCCTCGCGTTCATCGGCGCCAGCCGTGGCAAGACATCCGCCACCCTGCCCGCGGGTCGAGCCCTCGTCGACGTGCGGTCGCCGGGCGAGTACAGCGGTCAGGTCACCCATATGCCGGACTACCCTCAGGAAGGAGTCCTTCGCGGCGGTCACGTGCCCGGCGCCCAGTCGATCCCGTGGGCGCAGGCTGCCAACCCCGATCAGACATTCAAGTCGGCCGACGACCTGCGCGCCCTTTACCAGGGCAAGGGAGTGACGCCGGATAAGGACGTGATCGTCTACTGCCGCATTGGAGAGCGGTCGAGTCACACCTGGTTCGTCCTGCACGAACTGCTCGGATATTCGAAGGTGCGGAACTACGACGGCTCGTGGACCGAGTGGGGCAATTCCGTTCGGGTCCCTATCGAGAAGTAGAATCCTCGCCGGTGGATCGGCAGGAACAGATCGAGGTCTTGCTCGATCACTTCCGGAATCCCCGGAACCGGCATGTCATCGACCCGGTGGACATCACTATGCCCGGGGGAAACCCCGGGTGTGGCGACGTGGTGACGATCTACTTCCGTGCCACGGAGGATGGGGGAAGGCTCGACGCCGCGTCCTTCGTCGGCAGCGGATGCACGATCAGTCAGGCAGCCGCCTCGGTACTCATGGAGATAGTGAACGACCGCCGGCCACCACTCGAGGAGATCCTCGACATGGACTACGAGGATATGGTCGACACGCTGGGCCGCGAGACGGTCAGTTCCCGGCCGCGGTGCGCGACTCTCGCGCTGGGCACCCTGAAGGCCGCGGTCCGACGCTACACGCGGAATCGCCTGCGGGCCGAGCACGGCCTGCCTCCCGAGCCGGGCGGTGAGAGCGAGGCCGAGGAATTCCTCGTCTGACCCTGGTTAGCGGCTCATCAAGAGCAGCATCAGCATCGCGAGTATCAGGACCGACATTCCGGCGAGCATGACGGTCACATCCTGGCGGAACGATCGGAGCCGGTGATCCAGACGATGATCGAAGGAGGTCACGATCGTCGACCAGCGCTCCCG
Source organism: uncultured Dehalococcoidales bacterium (assembly GCA_964536925.1). Lineage (GTDB taxonomy): Bacteria > Chloroflexota > UBA6077 > FW602-bin22 > FW602-bin22 > VGOZ01. Next base: position 45,916 of record CAZHZF010000010.1, read on the forward strand.
CTCTCTGGTGAAGTCATTCTCAAGGCGGCCAACTCGGCTGACCACATCCGTCACCGATTCGGCCGTGGCGCTCAAGTGCTTCCCGACCTCGCCCGCGATCAGGCCGGGCACTTCACCGCGCAACTCGGCAACGGAGGCCCGAGCATTGGACTCGCCCTGCTCGACGCGCTGGCGAAGTGCCTCGTGGTCGGCCTCGAGCTTGATGATGCGCCCCTCGTATTGCCGCAATGCCGCCACATCTGCCGCCGCGGCGACGGCACCGGTGGCCGACGCAAGACCGCCGGCGCCCTCCATGGCAACCCCTTCGCCCACATCGGCGATCGGCGGGGCAAGCCCAATGCTCTCGCGTTGCGCGCGAAGTCTCTCGATGAGTCCTGTCTGACCCGTGTCCATCGGCCGCGATTATACGGACGTGAGAAAACGCACGGTCCTAGGGGATCGCCCGATCCGCCCCGATCCGTTTCCCCGAAGAAGGCACCTCAGAGGTCGTCGAGGATCCGGCGCGCCGTCCGAACGCTGGATGAAGGACCGACGACCGAGAGGTAGCAGTTCGACGGGATCATGATTCGACGGGCCAGATCGACCATCTCCTCCACCGTGACCGCCCGAAGGGCGTCGATCTCCGCATCGACGGTCGTGGGGTGTCCGAAGACCTGCTCGTCTCGCCCGGCGAACGACGCGTGGAAGTCGGTTCCCTCGACGCAGAGCCAGCGCCCGATCAAGTAGTCACGTGTGGACGCGGCCTCCTCGATAGCGATCGTCTCCCGCATCGCCCGAAGTTCCTCGACAATCGCCCGCACGGCATCCGTCAGGCGATTCGGATGGACTCCCGCCACGATCGTGAGGAGTCCCGTGTCCGCGTACTGTTCGAGCGACGCCGTGACGTCGTAGACGAGCCCCAGTTCCTCGCGGAGCTTCAGTTCGAGACGAGATGTCGCCGGACCCGCGAGGCAGGTGGTGAGGACATCCAGGGCGTGGCGCCCCGGTTCGGCGCGGGAGGGCACCATGAAGCCGATCCTGAATCGCGCCTGTTCGCCGCGGCGAGACTCGACGATCGTTGCTGGACCGGTCGGCGGGGCGGGCGCTGGCCGAAGCGGACCAATCGGCTCGCCGCTCCAGGCGCCAAAGGCAGCCTCGACGCCGCGGACGACCTCCTCCGACGGAAGCGGACTCGCGACCGAGATCACAGTATTCGCGGCGGAGAAGACAAGCCGCCGATGTCGATCCAGGTCATCGGCGGTGAGCGATCTGATGGTCGCCTGCGTTCCGAGGATCTCGCGGCCGAGGGGATGGCGCGGCCACAGGAGGCGCTCCAACTGGGTCTTCGCGAGATCGTCCGCATCGTCCCGGCAGGCTCGCAACTCCTCCGCGATGACCGCGCGCTCTCGTTCGATTTCGCCGGGATCGAGCAGCGGGGCGATCAGAAGATCGGCCAGCACCTCCGCGAACAGCGCGAAATGAACGGCGGGACCGTGAATGACGAAACCGCTGTGATCCTTATCCGTGAATGCATCGGCCGATCCCCCGAACCGCTCGGTGGCGAGGCCGATCTGCCGGGCACTGGGCCAGCGGCGCGTGCCCTTGAACACAGCGTGCTCGAGGAAATGCGCGGCGCCGGCCCGGTCATCCGGTTCGGCGCGCGAGCCGCCGTCCAGGTATGCGCGGATTGAGACGGCGCGGGACTCCTGCAGCGTGCAGGTGACGAGTCTGAGCCCGTTGGCCAGACGATGCCTGATGTAGCGCGCTGGACTCACCCCGCGCGCGACAGTTCGATATCGTCGAACTGGCCCGCCTGTGTCACGTGCGCGATGCCCAGACGCATGAGTTCGAGCAGCGCGAGGAAGGTCGCGACCCACGCGGCCCGCTCGCTCCCTCGCAGGATGGTCCCCAGCGTGAACCGCTCATGGGAGGCGAGGCACTGGCGCAGCATGTCCATCTGCCCGCCGATCGTGAACTCCTCGCGGGGCAGGTCGTCGACCGGCATCGTCCGGGTGCGCGCGATCAGCCTCTGCATCGCCCGAACCAGGTCACGTGTGGATCCCGGAAGCAACGCCGGCACGGGGAGTTCACCCGGGCTCGGCGGGATCAGACTCGCGTACGAGCGGAGCCCGCGAATCTCGCGTTCGCGGAGCGCCTCGGCGGCGCGCCGGAAGTTCTGGTACGCGCGGAGCCGCTCGATCAGATCCGCCGCGAGCGCCTCCGCGTCCTCCTCCTCGTCCTCTGCCCGCTGGCTCGGGAAAAGCGCCAACGCCTTGATCTGCAACAGGCGCGCCGCAACGGCGACGAAATGAGACAGCTCGTTCGGGTCGATCTCGTCCAGTGACCCGATGTACGAGACGAAGTCGTCGGTCACGATGGCCAGCGAGATCGTCGTGATCTCGAGCTCTCGCCGCTCGATCAGGCTCAGAAGGGCGTCGAGAGGGCCGCTGAACCCCGCTACCGCGACGCTATACGCACGCGCGCTCAATGCAGCTGTAATCCGGTCTTCACTGACCCTTGCTTGAGTCCACGTTCGATCGTCGAAACGCGATCCCGCACCGGTGCCGGGATCTTCGGCTCCGCCTCGCGGTACGGGGCGAGGCGCGTCTCGCCGGTCACGTTCCCACCCTTGATCGTCCCCTCGCTGATGCCTTTGACGAGAGCCTTGATCGAGTCCGTCGTGATCACCTTGTAGAGGCTCGTCAGCAGTACACCGCGGGCGTTGGGCAGAGCTTCGTACTGATCCACCTCAGCGCCAATCGCGAGGACGTTGCGGGCGCGGGCCGCGTCGATCGCCGCCTGGCCCGTCGCGCCCCCTGCCGCGAAGATGACGTCCGCGCCATCGGCGATCATCTGGTTCGCCGTATCCCGACCCCACCGCTGATCCGCGAATCCCTCGGGCAACTCCCCGGGGTGGTACTCCACGAAGGACACCACGTTCGGATTGATGTATTCAGCGCCAAGCGCGAATCCCTCGCCATAGGCGACCATGTTCGACATCCAGCCCGGACCGACGATCGCCCCCACGAAACTGGTCTTCGTCATGAGCGCGGCCAGAGCTCCGGCAAGGAAGCCCGCCTGGTCGTCATCGAACACGAGGCCGATCACATTGGGCATCACGCGATCCTGATACTGGTCGATGCCGATAAAGCGGACCTGCGGATTGCGTTCGGCGGCATCCTGCGTCGCCTGGACGAGATCGGGCCCGATGGTGATCACGACGTTGGCTCCGCCGCGGATCAACTGATCGATCGCCCGGACGTACTCCTCCGGGTCTCCCGAGTTGACCTGCCGGATCTGCGCGGAAAGATCCTGCTCCTGCAGACGGATCGGCTCCCAAACCGGCCGGACGATGCCGATCTGCACTGTCTGCGGTTTCGACACGGCTGGCGCGGGTGCCGCGGGCGGAGGAGTCGTAGGCGCCCCGGGTTTCGCGACCGGAACCGGGGTCGCCTGAGGCTTCCCAGCCGCGGCCAGGGCCTGCGCCGCCGCGGTGGCCGCGAGCGCGGCGGGATCGTTCTTCCCGACCGCGATGGGCGTCTCGTTCTGGATCACGATAGGCGACTGCGCAGACGCACCGGTCGCTGGCCGTCCCGTGTCCTCAGCACCGGTGCAGCCGATGACGATCAGACAGGCCAGACCGGCGCCAACGGTCACCAACCACCGGGCCACCATCTCAGTGTAGGTACTGGCCGGAGGTACGCGCATATCGCCTGAAAGGGTCAGTCGCCGCGGAGGACGCCTACCGTTCCGGCCCCGATCGCATCGGCCACGATCGCGCAATCGACCGTTTGAGCCGCACGCAGATTCTCCGCCACGATCTCATCGTGTAGCTCCTGCCGAAGGACGCTCACCTCACGCGGAGCAACGATCCCTAGCTTCACGCGGTCGCCGGAGACCTCGAGTATCGTGATGCGGATAGACCCGCCGATCACGATCGACTGATCGATCTTCCGGCTGAGGACGAGCATCAGGCCGCGACCGGATGCCGGACGACGTACGGTGATCCGTTGAGGACGACCTGGCGGCCCCGCCCTGTGGCAGCATTGACGATCAGCGGCCCCAGCAGGTTCGCCGTGATCGAGCGCGGGCTCTCGCGCACAGTGAGCGTCACCAGGACAAGGGCCTCGCTCGGATCGCTGAGATCCAACTCGGCCGCCTCCTCATCGGAGAGCTCCACACTGAAGTCCGGGTCGATTGTAAAGGGATCGACCACGAAGAGACTCACGTCACTGTCGAGGCCACGCAAGCGATGGACCGTGGGACCGGCGGCGCCCTGTTCGAACCGGAATCGACGCCACGTGGGGCAGCCGACCAGCCCGGCCGGAAAGACGAAGACCTGCCCGTGGAGGGGCGACGCGCTCGTCAGATCGATCATCGGAGGAACTCGATTAGGCTGGCCTGGACAATGCGCGCGCCAGTGGCGAGTGCGGCCTGTAGCGCGGACTGCTGGGCATTCAGGCGAATGATGGCCTCGCTCATGTCGACCTCTTCGACCTGACTGAGGACATCGGCGTTGTTCAGCCTGAGCGCCGAAAGTTGCGCCCGCGTCAGATCCAGTCGGGTTCCCTTTGACCCGACCTGGCTGAGCAGCGCGTCGAGGACATCGTCGTGCACGGTCTCCAGCTCGTCGAGGCGATCGAGCGACAGCGACTCCTGATTGTGGGCCCGCAGATCATCGCGGACGCCGATCAGGACATCGAAGACCTGAGGGAAGACGCGATCTCCTGTCGTATTGATCGTTAACTTGACACCCGGGGAGACGGCACGCTGAATCTCGCCGTTGTCGCCGTTGTACTGCCAGCCCGTCTTGGCACTATCGAGGAACTCGAACGGCGTGGTGCGCGTATTGAAGCCGCCGAAGATGAAGCGATCCCCGTAACGGGTGTTCGCCATCTGCATCGCGTGATCGAGAAGCTGATCGACCTCATTCGCCAGGGCATCGGTCTCATTGGGGGAGAGCGTCTCGGTCGCCCCCTGCACCGCGAGCTCTCGTACGCGCTGAATGATCGCGCTGAGGTCCTGCAGCGCCACATCGGTCGCGTTCAGCCAGCCCTCGGCCAGATCGATGTTGAGTTGCGATTGCGCGAGTTCGGCGTCATTGGAGCGCAGGACGAGTGAAGTTACCGTTCCTGTCGGGTCGTCCGATGGGCGGATAATGCGTCGGCCGGTGGCGACCTGCTCCTGAAGACGATCGAACCGCTGGGTATTCGATTGGAGATTGCCCAGCAGTTTATCGACGAGCAAACGATCTGTAACGCGTACCATTTCTTATCGCCCCACGATTCCCATATTGTTGATGATGCGATCGAGCATCTCGTCGAACGCGGTGACGATCCGCGCTGCGGCGTTGTAGGCGTGCTGGAAGCGAATCAGATTCGTCGCCTCTTCGTCCAGCGAAACGCCGCCGTTCGATTGCCTCAATTGACTCAACTGGCTGCTCAGCAGTTGCTCGTTCTGCTGCATGCCGTGTGCCTGCTGCCTGAGGATGCCGATCTCCGCCACGAGGCCGGCGAAGAAGTCCTCCATCGTCGCGCTGCCGTTGTTCATGGTCAGTTCGCGCTGGATGTCGTGGATGAGCAGCGCGTTCGATCCGTCGCCCGGTGACAGCTGCGCGCTTGCCGCCGCGATGTTGTCGAGGTCGCCGGTGATGATCTCGGAGACGGTGATGTCGTCCGCGCCGGTGCCCTCGAAGAACGGGAGTCCCGTCTGATCGTTGAGGCCAAATCCGAGCGCGTGCGCCTCGTTGACGCGGGTGATGAGCGTGGCACCGAGCCCCTGCAGGCTCTGAAGCGCCCTGGCGATCACCGTGTCGCGCGCGTAGATGTCACCGAAGAGCTGGCCACTTGAGATGCTCACCGGGTCCAGGGCCAGCGGGGGCGTCTGCTCCAGGCGAAAGGCGTCGTGCCACATCACCTGGTTGAACCCATCGGGATTGGTCGGGTCGGCCTGAACCGTGAGCGCGAACGACTGATTCGAGAACACCGCCGTCCGACCGCCGATGTTGATCGTCACGGCGCCGTTCGCGCCCTCCGTGTAACTGACGTTGACGATCTTCGCGAGATCGTCGATGAGGGTGTCACGCTGATCTCGCAGGTCGTTAGGCTGGTCGCCAGCGCCCACGATCCGGATGATCTGATCGTTGAGTCTCGCGATACGCGTCGTCAGATTGTTGATGTCCTGAACCCGCAGCACGAGTTGACGATCCAGATCGCGCTGCATCGTCTCCCACGTCCGATACATGTTGTTCATCTGAGTCGTGAGCGTGAGCGCGCTTTCGGCAAGCGCCTTGCGACTGGCCTGGCTCTCCGGGCTGTTTGCCAGCGCGCTCCAGTCGTTCCAGAACCGACTCATGGACCCCGCGAGCCCTTCGGTCGACGGTTCGTTCAGGCTCTCCTCGAGGCGCGCGATCGCGGTGTGCGAGGCCTCCCACTGGCCCAGCAACTGCTGCTCCTGGCGGAACTGCAGGTCGACGAAGCCATCGCGGAACCGCTTGATGTTCGCGACCTGGACACCCGTTCCAAGCTGGGCCGGCTGTTGCGGCCGCGTCGTACCGACAACCGTGAACGGTACCGAGGCGATCATTTCGGCAGCTTGACGGGTGAAGCCGTCGGTATTCGCGTTGGCGATATTGTGCGCCGTGATGTCCAGCGCCAGTTGCTGTGCGACCAGAGCGCGATTGGCGAGAGTCAGCGACGCGAACGTCGAGCGGATCATGCTCGGTAATCCAGTACCGCCACCGCGCGTCGGCTGGTCGCGGGACCGTCCGGCTGGTAGAGGACGTTCCCACCATCCACCTGCGCGGCAGCGAGCGTCCGGTCGACGATCGCGAGAGCGGAATACAGCAGCCGTGCGTTCTGGGCATTCGCCCGCTCCAGGTCGCGCACCGAACGCAGGAGGTCATCGCGGACGCGTCCGAGGCGCTCGGCTTCGGGACCCGGAAGCCGGTCGATCAGGCCGGTGACCGTAACCTCTCCCCCGTCCGAGTTGCGGGCGCGCAGCCAGGCGTGGCGATTCGCCTCGAGACGGGCCGCATCCTGCAGGAGAGCCATCTTGCGCTCGGTCACGTCATTCAGCCGATCCGGCGTCCGCGCGACGATCGCCAGACGCTCCTCGATCGCGAGGTCGGCGAGCCCGCGGTAGGCCGCCACCTCCTGCTGGAGGATTTCGATGAGGTCATCGCAGCGCGCACTCGTTCGACTCACGTTACGTCACCCATTCCATCTTCGGCGGTGCGCGCTCATCGGCGCAGGTTGTTGGCAAGACCGAGCATCTCATCGAGGGACTGGAGGACACGCGCGCTGAGGCCATAGGCTCGCTGGCCGATCAGCATCGACGTCATCTGCTCGGCGATGTCGACATTGGATGTCTCGAGCGCTCCGGCGCGGATGCTCCCCAGGCCGTCGGCAGCCGGATAGCCCACGATCGGATCGCCGGATGCGTCGGTCGCGGCGAAGAGGTTGCCGCCGAGCGCGGCGAGTCCGCGCGGATTGACGAACCGCGCGAGCTGCACTTCACCAACCAGGACGTCGAATTCGGTGCCATCCTCGGCCACCAACCGCGCCATCACCAGGCCAGCATCATCGATACGGATGTCGGTGGCGTCCGCAGGAATCCGGGTCTCCGGCAGCACCACGTCGCCGTTCGCCGTCACCAGCCTCCCGATCGAATCGAGCTTGAACGATCCATCTCGGGTGTATGACGCGCCGCCATCGGCGCTCTGCACGATGAAGAATCCATCACCCTCGATGGCGAGGTGGTAGGGATCGGCATCTTCAATGATGCGACCGGCCTCGAAACTGTGTGCGATCGTTCCCACCCGCACGCCTGCGGTCAGGAGATCGAGCAGTCCGGACGATCGTCCCGCGCCGCCGGTGGGTTCGTCAACCGCGCGCCCGGTGCCCCCTCCGAGGGGAAGGTGCTGCTGCAGCAGATCCTGGAACTCGACATGACGCGCCCGGTACCCGGTCGTATTGACGTTCGCCAGGTTCGCGGCGATGACGTCGATCGCCTGCTGCTGGGCGAACATACTGCTCATCGGTCCGGCCAGGACAGGTAGCACCGGCGATCACCTCTCAGACGCGATTACACGCGTCCGATATCGTTCACCGATCGCTCGAGAATGGCATCGCTCATTTGCAGTATTCGCTGGGCCGCTTCGTACGAACGGGTAGCCGAGAGCATCTCCGCCACGGCCCGGGATGGATCGACGTTCGAGTATTCGATCGCGCCCTGCTGGACGATCGTCCCACCATCGGAGAACGCGGGAGTCAGATTGGGGTCGACGGGGATGAAGTTCCCGTTGCCCGTCTTGCGGAGAGGGGTATCCACCGGGAACTCCCGGATCCACATCTGGCCGACCGGCTGGCCATCCGCGTACACGGAACCATCCGCTGCGACCGTGACCGAGCCGAATCCGACCACAATCGGCCCATCGTTACCGACGACGAAGTTGCCGTGGGCATCCACGAGCCGCCCGGCGGAGTCTCGCGAGAACTGACCGTCGCGCGAGTAGAAGGTTGCGCCGTCCGCCGATCTCATCTCGTAATAGCCCGGCCCGATCAACGCCAGGTCGAGTTCGCGACCGGATTCCCGAACATCCCCGTCGGAGAAGTCGGTGATCACGGGGTCGTTCAAAACCCCTGTTCCCACCTCACCAACCTTCAGCGGAAACGGACGTGTGGGGTAGGCGACGGAGAGGAGACCCTCGAAGTTCCGGACTTCGGTCACCGAGGGGGCGGAGCGCGCCACGAAGGTATCGCGCTTGTACCCCGGGGTATTGATGTTGGCGAGATTCGCGGCGGTCTGCTCCTGCCGCTGAAACGCGGCGAGCATCGCCGACGCCGCCGAGTAGATCCCTCGTAGCATCGATCAGCGCCTCCGAGAACCGGTCAAGAGAGCCGCTCCCAGCATCGCGACCGCGAACACTGCCAGAGCACCGAAGCCCGGGTCGCCCGTGCGCGGGAGCGTGGTGGGAACCTGAGTGCTCACACCAGCCGGTAGAGTGACCAGCGGCGCCGCGGCCGTCGGCGTCGCGATCGGAGTGCCCGCGATCGGGGTGCCCTGTGCGAGCGCTGTAGCCTGCGCCGCCGCCTGCGCGCCTACCGGTTCCTTGCCGGGCCAGTATCCCGCCAGCACGATGCGGCTATCAGCCTCGATATTTGGATCGGGTTCCGGCTCGACCGTGATCACGAAGAGGTTGAACTCGCGATTCCCGATCGCGACGATGGAGTGCGTGCGCGACGTGCCTTCGGCCGTCACGTTGAACTTCCCAACGCTGACTCGCTCGCCAGTCGCCGAGTTCACCAACCACGACTGATACAACTCGTTCGTCAGGCGAGGGAGACCGTCGGTCACGACCACCACGTCGCCCTCGACCGCGGTGATCTCGGCGAATCCGCTGGCGGGATTCGTGCCGAACGTGACGACTCCGGCGAGCTTGCTGAGCTGAATCCGGATCGGAGCCCCATTCGCATACGCAATTCCTAGCGATGCGGCTGTGAGCACGCATACGACAAATGCACGAATCAGCATCATCAACGGGGATCGCCACTCATCCGCATGATCAGTTCTACCTCCTCTCGCCCGAGCTGCGATTCACGAGCGATCTCAGCGACGCTCAGGCCCTGGTCAGCCAGACGTCGCACGACCTGGAACTTCGCGGTATCCGCGGGGTCGATCTCCACGAACCCGGTCGCGGTCTCAGCGGGCCGAGCAACCGTTCGATAGGCGGACGCGGCGGTCGCTGTTGTCGCGGTGACTCTCGGCAACTGGACCTCAGGCACCACGGGCGCTGCAGACGTCGTGGCAATGGGCTCCGGCGGCGGTCGGGGCGCACGAACCGGCGCGGGCGACTCGGGCCGGGCGGCGCGGGTCGGCACCGGAGATCGACGCGGCTCCGCGGGCTCCGTCGAATCGACCGAAGCGACGCCTCGCGGGCGACTGCCCGCGGCGCGACCATCGCGGCGCACCGGCACCGCAGCACGGCTGGCCGCCGCGTCAAGCCGTCGCAGCAGGTCGTTAGCCTCGTCCACCAGTTTCTGGAGCGTCGCGGCACGCGCCGCCATGTCGCCGTTGATCTGAGTCGCCGTCTCACGCAGTTCGGCGATGAGGTCGTTGACTCCCGAACGGAGCCCGGCCGGTTCACCACGCGCGAGCGACGTCCGATCGGTGCGCAATTGCTGATACATCCGATGCATCAACAGAAGCAGCGCGAGGAAACAGACAAGCTGGAAGAAGAAGATGAGCGCCGTGGCGCTCATGCCGCCTCCCCGAGCCGCATGCTGGCCCGAAGCCGCAGCACCGCCTGTGCGTGCAGTTGACACACTCGCGACTCGGAGATCTCCATCACGCGACTGATCTCCTTCATGGTCAGCTCTTCGTAGTAATAGAGCGAGAGCACGAGCCGCTCTCGCTCCGGCAGCCGCTTCACAGCCTCCACGAGCAGGCGCTCGGCCTCTCGGCGCAGCGCCGTGTTCTGAGGGTCGGGGCTGTCCTTGTCCTCGAAGACGAAAGCGCGCGGCCCGCCCTCCTCGTCATCGCTCAGGAGCAGCGAGTCGAGCGAGACCGTGGTCGTCCCGGATCGCACGATGACATCGCGGTACCGCTCGAGGTCCATCCCGAGGTGGCGCGCGACCTCCTCCTCGGTCGGCGGTCGACGCATCTTGCTCTCGAGCTCCACGATCGCGGCCTCGATCTCGCGCGCGCGTTGGCGCGTCGTCCGCGGAATCTGATCGAGCGATCGCAGCGCGTCGATGATGGCGCCCCGAATGCGCGAGATCGCGTACGTCTCGAACTTGATGCCACGCTCGGGATCGAAACGCTCGACCGCGTCAATCAATCCTATCGTGCCATAGCTCAGGACATCGTCCGAGTCGACGACCGAGGGCAGGTTCAGCGCGATGCGGCCGACGACGTATTTGACGAGCGGCGCATACTGGAGGATCAGGCGCTCGCGCGTCGCACCGTCCCGCCGGGCGGTGTAGTCGTTCCAGAGTGCCTCATTGGCCTGAAGATCGAAGGTGCCGGCCGGAGTCGCCAACCCTTACCTCGGCTCTCGTTCGCCGATCGTTATGTCGAGGTGCGAAGTAGATCCCGATGGGGTGGTGAGGAGCCAGCGGGCCACCGCGGCGGCGCCGACCAGAATCGGCGCGAGGACGAGCCAACCCACGAGCGCACGGCCGGCCGCGCCCTCGACCGACACGCCGGACGCCACGGCCACGATGAAGAGACTTCCCGCCGCGACGAGAGAGCCGGCCAGGGCGAGAATGCGAAGCGAATCCAACGGGCCGACTTTCGAGGCCACGGGCGCTACAACAGGGCCTTGGCTCGGAGCTCCCGCTCGCGCTGGAACACGAACTTGATCAGGCGGTCCTGCTCGCGCTCCGGGAGCTCGACGAACTGGCAGTGGCTGCGGAAGGTGCGAACGCCCAGGTCCGAAACCCGCTCGTAGTTGCGAAGGATTTGGATGCTCGCCATCAGACTGCCGGCCTGCCGCGAGAGTGTGAACCGGGTGAGAACGGTCGATTTCTCCGGAAGCCCCTCACGGCTCATCGCCAGAAGACCGCCGGCCGAGATATCCAGAATCGAACCGGTCTGTGTCGGGCCGAACTTCCCGTCCTCCCCCTCGACCCAGAACTGGGCGTCGGAGATCGTGACGTTGACGCGCACGTGCCGCCGCAGCGTCTGGCCCGAATTGTCCGCCGGACGGCGGACCACTGTCATCTGCTGGCCGTCGCTCCATTCTGGCCCAACGACGCTCGACTCATAGAAGTACGGGCTGTTGCGCCGGACAATCTGGAGCATCACGCGCCGGCCCTGCGGCAACTGGATGTACTCGCGCTGACGCAACGGCGTCGCGATGACGAGCGTGTCGGCCCGCACCTCTTCGATGCGGGTGGGGTAACTCTCTGCTTGACCGTTCAGTTCGAGCGTGACCGCATTGCCTGCCTCGAAGACCTGGGAGCGCTGCGTCGCCATCATGGAGTCTCCCGGCCCGCGCCGGCAACGGGTGCTCGTCTCGCCACGCGGTTCAAGATCTGAATGATACCTGATCTTGTTCCGTCAACCTGAGTGCGCGACCCCAGCAACTCGCGTGCCAGCCGGGCGATCGCCAGCGAGGCGGGCGAGGAAGGGTACCGCACGACGAGTGGATTTTGCTGCCGTATGGCGCGCCCGACGTACGAATCAGAGGGGATTGACCCCAGGAGCGTCAGTTCGACGTCGAGAAACTCGCGTGCCACGGCGATGATCTTGCGGGCAACCTCGCGGGCCTCGCCTACGTCATGCGCCTGATTTACCACCAGGTGGAGTCGCGGGGCCGTGGCTGCCTGGCGTGTCGCGACCTTGATGAGCGCATAGGCATCGGTGATTGCCGTGGGTTCCGGAGTCGTCACGACGATCACCTCCGGGGCGGTGGCGACGAAACTCGACACCTCGGCGCCGATACCCGCCGCCGTGTCGATCAGGACGATCTCGGCTTGCGACTCGAGCTGAGCGAGCGACTCCGTCAGATGCCGCCGCTGCTCGGGACCAAGGTTCGCCATCTCTTCGATCCCGGACGCACCCGGCAGGATGAGAATCCCCTCTGGCCCCGCCTGAAGTACATCCACCAGATCGCACGTACCGGCGATGACATGTTCCAACGTCCACCGCGGCACGATCCCGAGCGCGACATCGACGTTCGCCAGGCCCAGGTCGGCGTCGAGGATGATGACCCGTGCGCCCTCGCGCACCAGACAGATGCCCAGATTGATGGAGAGGCTGGTCTTGCCGACGCCACCCTTCCCGCTCGCGATGGCGATGACGCGCGACGCCCCGGATCTGCCGGCGCGGCGCGGCCCGCGCATCATCTCGCGAAGGGCCGCCGCCTGATCGATCGTGGTCATGAGGCCAGCGCGACCGCCGGCCGAGATTCCGACCCGTAGAGGGCGTTGAGAATGAGGTCGCAGAGACCGGCGGTGGTGGCCCTTTCGATGTCGGCGGGAACATTCTGGCCCGTGGTGAGGTAGGTGATCGGTCTCCCGGTCTGGCGCGAGAGATTGAAGATCGGCCCGAAGGTCGACGTCTCATCGACCTTCGTGATGAGCAGTGCGTCGTACGGAATCGCCCCGAACCGCGTGACGACGTCCAGCATGTCGCGATAGCGCGAGCCGGCGGCGATGGTGAGGAAAGTTCGCCGGGAAGGGACGGACAGGACGAACCTCCGCAGTTCCGCCAGTTGCCCCGCGTTCCGCTGACTGCGTCCGGGCGTGTCCACGATGATGAAGTCACGATCGAGGAAGTCCACCACGCGCTGGGTGAGTTCATCCGGCGTATACGCGACCTCGAGCGGAACGCGGAGGATGTCCGCATAGGTCTTCAACTGCGGGATCGCCGCTATGCGAAACGTGTCGCAGGTGATGAGAGCCACGCGTGCTCGATCGACACCGAGATTCGCGGCAAGCTTGGCGATTGTCGTCGTCTTGCCCACGCCGGTCGGACCGATCAGGAAAAGCACCGTGGGCTCGCTCGGGTGAGGGAGCAGAGGCTCGGCCGCCCGCAGATGATGGCGGATATGTTTCGCCAGGCACTCCCGAACGATGGACGGATCCTCGGCCGCCTGCAGCGACAGCTCGCCGTCGATGGCCGTCACGAGGTCGCGCGCGAGTGGCCCATCGATCTCCTGATCGATGAGGCGCTCGTAGAGATCGACCAGCGGGGGCGAGAGCTTCGAGACCCCCGGCCAATCGGAAGTCTGCATCAGGCGGCCGAGGGCGCGACGCAACTCGCGCACGTGCGTCTGCATCTCATGCATGGCGCCGTTGTCCGGGCTCTCCGCCGCGACCCGTGCCGGGGCTGGTGCCAGAGGGCGCGCGGGAGCCGCGGCGACGTTCCCCGTGCGTGGGCGAGCGGCGGGCGCCACTGTCGGGACGGAAACACGCGGCGATGCAGTGCGTGAGGTGCCCGCTGCGCGCGCCGTCGGCCGTGTCCCGCCATCGTCGACCGCGGCCACGACCTCCACCATCGGACGGCTCAGAAGACCGAGCGGTCCTCGCTTCACTTCAGAGGAATGCAGAATCACCGCGTTCGGACCGAGTTCGGCGCGGATTACCGCCAGGGCGTCCGCCATCGACGGCGCCTGGTACTTCTTCATACGCACCGGGGGCTAGCTCCCATCTACTCCTCGAGCGTGACGAGGCCCGCTGAGGTGACACTCGTCTGCGGAACGATCTCCCCGAAGGAGAGCACCACCAGATTCGGCAGCGATCGCTCGGTAAGACGTTTGATTGGCGCCCGCAACCGTGAGGAACAGATAAGAATCGGCTGCAGCCCCTGCTGAGCGAGCCGTTCCATCTCGCGCCCAATACGCCCGATGAAACCCTGGGCCATCGTCGCGTCCAGCGCGAGCATGCTGCCCTGATCGGTCTGCTGGAGCGCCGTGGCGAGCCGCTGTTCCGCCTGGGGCGCCAACATCAGCGCTGTCAGCGTGTTGGTGGTCTCATCGCGATACGCACCGGTAATCGTGCGGGCGAGAGCCCGCCGCGTGTACTCGGTCAACTGGTCGATATCCTTGGAGACGCGCGCCTGATCGGCAAGTGCTTCGAGGATGGTCACAAGGTCGCGCACCGTCACACGCTCGCGCAGCAGGTTCGCGAGCACCCGCTGGATCTCGCCATAGGTCAGCAGATTCGGTACCAGCTCATCGACCAGAGCCGGGTAGTCTCGGCGCATGTTGTTGACCAGAGCCTGCACATCCTGACGGGTAAGGATCGAAGGCGCGTGGGTCTTGATGATCTCCGTCAGGTGAGTCGTCAGGACAGAGGATGGATCGACGACCGTGTACCCGAGAACCTCCGCGGTCTCCCTCTGCGCCGAGGTGATCCACAGCGCGGGCAGACCGAACGCGGGCTCAGTGGTGGGTATCCCCTCGAGGCCCTCTTCGGCGGTCCCCGGATTCATGGCCAGAAAGTGATTGGTCATCAGGTCGCCGCGCGCGACCTCGACCCCCCGGAGTTTGACGACGTACTGGTTCGGCCGTAGTTGCAGGTTGTCCCGCACGCGGATCGTGGGAAGCACGATGCCCAGATCGAGCGCGAGCTGACGGCGAATGAGCGTGATGCGACTGAGCAGGTTCCCTCCCTGCTCCTGATCGACCAGCGGGATCAGGCCGTAGCCGATCTCCAACTCCATCGGATCCAGCTGCAGGAGATCGATGACATTCTCCGGCGCGGCAGGCGCCTGCGGTACGGCGGCGAGCTGCTGTGCGTACGCTGCCGTCTGACGCCGCCACAGGGTCGCCGCCATCACCAGACCCGAGCCACCCACGATCACGAACGGCAGGATCGGCAGACCGGGCACCGCCGCGAGCGCCACGATGACGCCGGACGCAATGCCGATCGCGCGTGGATTGGCCGCGATCTGAGAGACGACGTCCCGGCCGAGGCTCGCTTCCGAGGCCGACCGGGTCACGATGATGCCCGTGGCAGTGGAGATCAGCAGGGCCGGAATCTGTGTGACGAGACCGTCACCCACGGTGAGCAGGGTATAGGTCTGGAGCGCCTCGACGAGGTCGATCCCTCGCTGGAACACGCCGATCGCGAAGCCGCCGATGATGTTGACGAGGACGATCACGACGGCCGCGATCGCATCTCCGCGGACGAACTTCGAGGCGCCGTCCATCGCGCCGTAGAAGTCGGCCTCCTGCTCCACCTGGCGGCGGCGCTGCCGTGCCTGCGCCTCGTTGATGAGTCCCGCGTTCAGGTCGGCGTCGATCGCCAGTTGCTTGCCAGGAAGGGCATCGAGGGTGAACCGCGCCGCAACTTCGGCGACCCGGCCCGCGCCGCTGGTGATCACCGCGAACTGGATGATCATGAGGATGATGAAGACCACGACGCCCACGACGTAGTTGCCGCCGACGACGAAGGCGCCGAACGCCTCGATGACGGCGCCTGCTTCGCCATTCAGAAGGATCAGCCGGGTCGCCGCGACGTTGAGTCCCAGGCGGAACAGGGTCATCACCAGGAGCAACGCCGGGAATACCGCGAACTGGAGCGGTTCCGTGACGTACATCGCGACGAGCAGGATGGTGAGTGCCGCCGCGATGTTGACCGCGAGCAGGAGGTCGAGAGCCGGCGTCGGCAACGGGATGACCATCAGCCCGATCACAAGCACCGCGACCAGTGCCATGATCGCGTCGCTCAACTGGAACGGACGGCCCTGAGCCTCCGCGGTGCCGGGGATATTCGTCGCCATTCAGTCAGGCTCCTACTGGCTGCGCCACGCGGGCGCGAAGACGGAAGACGAAGGCGAGTAATTCCGCGACCGCCGCATACATGTCCGCCGGGATCTCATCGCCGATCTCCGTAGAGCGCAGCAGAGCGCGGGCGAGCGGCGGATTCTCCATCGTTGGCACCCCGTGCTCGCGCGCGATCTCCTTGATGCGCTGCGCGATCAATCCTTCGCCCTTGGCGATGACGCGCGGGGCTTTCATCGAGTCCCCGCGGTATTCGAGCGCGACCGCGACGTGGGTCGGGTTGGTGATCACCACGTCGGCCCGCGGCACGGCCTGCATCATGCGGCGCTGCGCGACCGCCCGCTGGAGTTGGCGCACACGCTGCCGGATCACCGGGTTCCCTTCGGTCTGCTTGAGTTCCTCGCGAACCTCATCGCGGCTCATCCGAATCTGCCGCTCGAACGAGAAGCGCTGATAGCCGTAGTCCGCCACCGCGAGGATGAAGAGGACGACCGCCGACCACGTAGCGAGATCGAAAACAATGTTGGTCGCCAGGGCGACGCCGCTCAGAAACGGCACGAGCGGCATGAGCGCGATATCGTCGATGCGATCCGCCAGCACGCGGTACACGACGAATCCCACCACGGCAAGCTTGGCGATCGACTTCAGTAGTTCGACCAGCGATCGGGGTGAGAACAACCGCTGAAAGCCCTGCGCGGGGTTGATGCGAGAGAAGTCCGGCTGCAGGGGCTGGGCCGTGAAGGAGATCCCCACCTGCGCCAGGCTCGCGCTCGTGCCCGCGATGACCATCACCGCGAAGACCGGCCCGAGGATCGGGAGCGCGATCATGAAGCCCTCCGTCCCCGCGTTCCAGATCGTCTGAGGGGTGAGGTCGGGGCGATCGAGGGAACCGAGTGCCTGCCTGAGCGCGGCCAGAGATTGCGTGACGAAGGCGTCGCCCCACCAGCGAAGGAACAGGACGCCCACGAGCAGGGCCACCGCCGCGTTGACGTCGGCGCTTCGGGCAGTCTGGCCGCGCCGTCGTACTTCTTCGCGTCGACGTGGTGTCGCGGATTCTGTGCGCTCCTGTGACGGCATCGATCAGGCACCCGCACCGAGGATCTTGATGAGGTCCGCCGGCATTCGTGTGAAGGTCTGCCCCATCAGACTCACCATCGGCGGCATCGCGGCGAAGAACGCGATGAGCCCGATGCCGATCTTCAGCGGCTGTCCGACGAAGAACACGTTCATCTGCGGTGCCGAGCGACCGATCATCAGGAAAGCCACGTCGCTCACAATGAGCGCGACCGCGACCGGGAGACCGATACGGAGCGCCAGCACGATCGACTCCGATGTCAAGCGGACAAGGTCGCTGGAGACCGCGGGCGCGAGCGCGAACGTGCCGAGCGGGACGAGGTCGAAGCTCTGCTGCAGCGCCTGTATCGTGAGGTGATGGCCGTTGATGGTGAGAAACAGCAGCCCGGCCACGATCGCATAGAGCTGGTCGATGTAGTTGGTCTGCTGGGCCTGCGTGACCGGATCGAAGGTCCCGGCGATCGTGAGGCCCATCTGCGTCCCGAGCAATTGCCCCGCGGCCTGAATACCGCTGAAGACGACCTGGGCGGCGAATCCAAAGAGCAGGCCCAGCGCGAGTTCCTGCGCGATCAGGATGACAAAAGGGAGAAACGCATTCGGGATCGTCACCGGCACCGGTGGCGCGGTAGGGGTCAGGGCGAAGGCGAGAAATCCGGCGAGTCCAATCTTCGCCAGCGGGGGAATGTTGCGACTCCCCAGCACAGGCATCGTCACGACCACGCCGCCCACGCGGGTGAAGACGAGGAAGAATGTCTGGAAGTACGTCGCCTGGATCAGCAGGGGATCCACCGCCGCTACCGGCTGAGGTTCGCGATACTTGTGAATACCGTGGACGTATAGGCCCCAAAGATCTGCAGCATCCAGGGACCAAGAATAATGAGCACGACGGCGATCGCGATGATCTTTGGAACGAACGTAAGCGTCATCTCGTTGACCTGCGTGACCGCTTGAAAGATCGACACGATCAGACCGACCGCGAGGCTTACCAGCAGCAGTGGTCCCCCCACGAGCAGCATCATCAGTGTCGCCTGCTGCCCAACGGCGATGATCGCCTCGTGTGTCATCCTCCGAAGCTCTGAACCAGAGATCGGACGATGAGATGCCAGCCATCCACCATGACAAAGAGCAATAACTTGAACGGCAGTGAGATCATCACAGGTGGCAGCATCATCATACCCATCGACATCAGCGTGCTGGACACGACGATATCAATGATCAGGAAAGGCACGAAGATCAGGAACCCCATCTGGAACGCCGTCTTCAACTCGCTGATCACAAACGACGGCACTATCACGTACGTCGGTATCTCATCGGCCGTGCGGGGGCGCTCGATCTTCGCGAGGTTGATGAAGAGGGCCAGGTCCTTCTCCCGCGTCTGCGTCAGCATGAACTCCCGTATCGGCACCATCGCCAGGTCGAGCGCCTCGGCCTGCCGAATCTGTCCCGCCACGTAGGGCTGGATCGCGGTCTCGTTGATCCTGTTCCAGGTCGGAGCCATTACGAAGAATGTGAGGAACAGCGACAGCCCGATGAGCACCTGGTTCGGGGGGAGCTGGGGGACACCGATCGCGTTCCTGATGAGGCTCAGCACGATGACCGTGCGCGTGAACGACGTGAGCATGATCAGGAGCGACGGGGCGAGAGTCAGGATCGTGAGCAGTATGAGGATCTGGATTCCGCTCGAAACGTCCTCGGGCGCCTGAGACTGCTCGAGGGAGAAGTTGAACCGAGGCACCGGGACCCCCGAACCAGCGTCACCGGCGGGTGCGCAGGCTCCGCAGACAAGGAGCACGGCGACAAGCGCCCCGGCGAGACGCGGCCACCTCCGCAGCACGGTCATGACTGCTGACCCGGAGCCGAGCCGCGGCGGATCTGCGCCGCCAGCGCGCGCAGCTCGCCGATCTTCTCCTGGATGAACATCGGCGAGTTCTCGGTGAATCCCCGCAGCTGCTCCCGGAAGTCAGGCGGCATGTCGGCGTCCGCCGGCGGCGAACCTCGCAGCGCCTCGACCTGTGTGCGATCGTCGATCGCGCCGAGCGTCGTGAGCCCCGCGGACGTCGCGCCGACCACCAGAACGCGATCCGCGACCGAGATCAGATGTACCGTGCGACCGGGCGCCAGGTTGAGCGTCTCGATCAGTGTCAGCCGTCCGCCGCGTCCGCCAACCGCCGCCGCGGACTGCGGTCCCAGAACGTAGCGCCGGAGCAACCACATGGTCACGTAGATCAGGCCGATCACCAGTCCGAGCTTGACAATCAGATCGACCGTAAGGCCCCACCACGGCTCAGTGACGCTACCCGCCGTGAGCTCGGCATAGTCGCGGACCACGAACCCTGAATCGGGCGATTGGCCAGATGCCACCGTGGGCAGCAGGGCCGCGAGGAGGGGCACGATAATGCGGAACATCTGCCCGATACGCTACGGACCCCGGCGCAAGAGGTGCATCAGGGATGCACCCGCCGGCTATTAGACCGACATCGTTATTGACGTGAACCTAACGCAGCGAGGCGATCCGCTTCTGCGGTGAGATGATGTCCACCACGCGCACGCCGAAGTTCTCGTCGACGACGACGACTTCGCCGCGTGCGATCGGCTTGTCGTTCACCAGGATGTCGACCGGCTCGCCGGCCAACTTGTCCAGTTCGATGACGAAGCCTGGACCGAGATCGAGAACCTCGCGGATGGACATCTGGGTCCGTCCCAACTGCACGGAGACCTTCAGGTTCACGTCGAGAATGAGGTCGAGGTTCGACGGACTCTGCTGAGATCCCGCCTCCGCGAACTGCGGGAACTGTGCGGGTCGCACATCGCCGGACATGGCGCCCTGCGGCAAATCGATCATCGGTGCGCGGCCTCCTCGTGCTGCAGGATCCGCCGGGGCTCGTGGCGAACCCGTGCGGGACGTTTCGGATGCAAAGATATTGGGGGGCTCGTCCAGGAGATCAGAGAGGTCCGGGAGGAGCGGCTCGCCGGATGCGCTGCCCCCACCGATCGCGCGGACGAGATCGGCCCCGGCGATGATGGTGAGGGGCAGAGTCGATCCCTGCGCGGCGAGATCCAGATCGACCCTCGCCACCGCATCCGGAACGAGAAGGGTCGAGAAGGCCTCCGGCATACCGACGATCCGGACGTCCGGCGTCGTGAAGCTCATGCCTGTCCCGAGGCCGGTATTGATGTGGTCCACCAGAGATTCCGCCGCCCCGCGCAGTGTCGTGAGCGCCGCGCTCCAGTCGTCGGCCTCAGCCGGGCGCTCGAACCCGAAGAACTCGGCGGTCTCATCGCGTGGCGCGAGCACGAGACACTGGAGCAACTCTCCGGCGTCGGTCTGCAGACTCAGGTCGAACAGAAAGTAATCCCCAGCGAGCGATGCCTCGACGTCGATCGATGAGACAGAGGAGACCGCGACCCGCGAGAACTCGACATCGCGCTGGAGGAAGGCGGGAATGATCGTCAGCGCGCTATCGCGTGCGGCCATCGCCGCGGGTGCAGCGGCCTGCAATTCCTCAGGCGTGGGGCCGCCATCGAGAGCGAACGGATCGCTAGCGGGATTCCGCATCGGAACCTGCCTCCTCTTCGTCGTCCTCGCCGCGGACGATCTGCGTGATGCGCAGAGCGTTGTGGCGGCCGAGGATCCCCGGGCGCGCCTGAAACTTGGTAATCCCCGCGACGAGGACCTCGATCTCATCACGCGTACGGCGGCCGAGCTCGATCACATCGCCCACCTTGAGGCCGATCACCTCATCGACCGAGATATCCGCCTCGCCCAGTTTGCCCACGATCGGAACCATCACGCGATCGAGGTTCTTCCTGAGATCCTGGTTCTGCTCGTACGAAAGGGCGCGACGGGTACCCGAATAGAGTGCCTGAGCGCTCACCTGCCCCATCACCGGCTCGAGCACGTTCTCGGGGATGCAGATGCGCATGGTCCCGGTGCCATCGAGGATCCGTACCTCGAAACTGATCGTCAGGACGGTCTCCGTGGCGAGCGCGATCTGCATGAACTGCGGGGTGAACGCGATCTCGCCGAGGCGAGGTTGGAGGGCGATGATGTTGACCCAGGCCTCTTTGATCGCGCTCAGAACCTCCCAGACGACCGTTTCGAGCAGAGTCTGCTCGACGTCCGTCAGTTCACGGCCCTTGCCCAGCCCCTTGCCGAGGCCGCCGAGCAGACGATCGACCATGATGAACACGATGTTCGTGTGAAGCTCGAGTGCCGCGCGTCCCGGGAGAGGGTCCATAGTGACCGGATAGAGCACCGCCGGGCTCGGAACCTGGCGGACGTACTCGTCGTACACCCCCTGCTCCACGTTGAGCATCGTGATCTGGACGACGGTGCGGAGGTACGCTGACAGAGCCGTCTGCAGACGACGCGCGAACGTCTCGTGGAGGAACTCGAGCGTTCGAATCTGGTCCCGTGAGAACTTGGACGGGTGGCGGAAGTCGTAGGTCTTGACAGGCCGGCCGACCCGCACCGCGTCGGGCGACATGGACGATCCCGACGAGCCCGCGTCCTCGACGGGCAGGGCAGAGAGCAGCGCATCGATCTCGCGCTGGGAGAGGATGCTCGGCATGGGTGCTACTGAATCACAAACTCAGTGAAATAAACATTAGTGACGTGCTCGGCATCGCCGATGAGCCGTTGGATGCGATCCTTGATCTCCTTCTTGGCCTGCTCTTTCCCCTCGACGGAGGAGAGGTCGGTGAACGTCTTGGACGAGAGGACGATCGTGACGGCATCCTCCATGGCCGGAATGTACTTCTTGATGCCGTCCAGGAACTCCTTCTCGGAATCTTTGCTCGGACCTCCCGTGACCGGAAGGTACGCCGAGGGGGCCGTTCCGTCGTACACCGCGTTCTGGTAGCGGGACGCGGCCACGGCCGGTGGCACGCTCGCCGCTTCGGCGTGGGGCTCGAACTCGATGGCAACGCTGTACCGAAGGTACCGGCGGCCGCCCGGGTCCGCCAGATTGACGATGCGATCCTTGATGACGTAGGTCGGCCCGAACTTACTCGCCGCGGCGGCTCCGGGCGTCTTAGAGGACTTCACGGCGGTGGCCTTTGGCGCGCCCGCGGCGGCCTCGGCCTCCTCCGACGTTCCTCCTGAACTCATCACCAGGAACGCGATCACCGCGATCCCAATGATGCCGCCGACGATCCCTCCCAGGATGATCTTGTTCTTGAACAGTGCGCCCATCCCGACGCTCCTCTCAGGGTTTCGCGGTCTGGCCCGGCTTGGCCGGGACGAGTGAGGCAGCGGGAGTGGGTATGACCCGCGCCTGAGTCGGAACAGGCGGCTGCTGCGCCTGACCCGACGGAGTGTGAGGCGCCATGAGAATGATCTCGACGCGACGGTTCTTCGCCCGGTTCTCGCGGGAGTCGTTCGGGTACAGCGGGCGGTACTCGGCGTAGCCGGCCACCTCGAACCGCTCCGAGGGGAGCCCCACCACTTCGGTCAGGAAGCGGAGCACCGCCGAGGCGCGGTTCGACGAGAGTTCCCAGTTGGACGGAAACTCGTCGGTCGAGATGGGGATGTTGTCACTGTGCCCCTCGATCCGGATCCGGCCCTCCGTCGAGTCCAGGATATTCGCGAGTCGGGCGAGCACGTCGGTGGCCTCTTCGCGCAGGCCGGCCTTCCCCGACTCGAAGAGCAGGCTTCCCGAGAGGGTGATGACCAGGCCTTCCTTGCGGCTACCGATGCTGACCTCGTCCTGGAGGCCCATCTGGGCGACAAGCTCTCCGGCGCTTTCGCTCACGCGCGCAAAGGGAGAGATCTGGATCTGCCCCATCCGACCGCCCTGGCCGACGATCTCACCGGTTGCCTGCTGGCCGAGCATCGAACCGGTGTTGAAGGCGCGCTGAAACGCGAGCGCCAGTTCCGAGAATTTCACCGGATCCTGCGACGCCGATGCCCACAGGATGAGGAAGAACCCGAACATCAAAGTCACGAAGTCGGCGTAGCTGACGAGCCAGCGCCCACCGCTGCCGCCACCGTGTCCCGCGACCTTATCGAACTCGCGCTTGACCGTACGGACGTCCACGCCCAGCTCGCGGGCGATGTCTCGTGGCTTGCTGTGCGGGCGGACCTGCAGGATCTTGATGATCCGGCGGCGCCTCTCCGCGGAGTTGTAGACCGGTAGTTCGCGGACTTCCGGCTCAGACATGGACCATTCGCCGATCGATCACGCCGCGGCGGCCTGCCCGCCACCCTCGGCCTGCTGACGCGCGTGCTCGCGCGCCGATGGCGGAATGAAGCCCTCGAGCTTCTCGAAGACGAGGCGTGGGTTATCTCCCGCCTGAACCGCGAGCACGCCCTCGATCATCATGTTGCGGATGGACACCTCGTGGTGGGTGTTCTCCTTCATCTTCTCGGCGAGTGGCAGGAACATGAGGTTCGCGGTCGCCA
>CAZHZF010000011.1:0-62465 GCA_964536925.1 uncultured Dehalococcoidales bacterium
CCATTGTCGTCCTGATCGTGCCGCATGCCGCGGTCCAGATCGTGGCGCTGCTCGCCGCCGCCGTCATCGGCCTCTTCTGGCTGAGAGAGGCCGGAACTCCCGCCGCGACGGCCATCGCCTCGCCGATCTCTCGTCGCGGCGGAGCGATCGCGCTCGCCGCCTTCGCGGCGCTTCTCCTGGGGCTACCGCTGATCCGCGCCGGGTTCGAAGGCTCGTGGCTCGCGGTGGCGGACACGTACTACCGGGTCGGCTCGCTGGTCTTCGGGGGTGGGCACGTCGTCCTCCCGCTCCTGCGTGCCGAGGTTGTTCCCCCGGGCTGGGTCTCCGATGCCGAGTTCCTGGCCGGCTATGCCGCGGCGCAGGCGGTGCCCGGTCCGTTGTTCACGTTCGCGGCGTACCTGGGGGCGATCCAGCAGGCCGAGCCACGGGGCGCGGCCGGCGCGATGTTCGCCCTGGTGTGGCTGTTTCTTCCCGGGTATCTCCTCGTTATCGGCGCCCTGCCATTCTGGGGTGCGCTCCGCGCGATGGCGCCCGCCCGGGCGGGCCTCCGTGGAGTGAACGCGGCGGTCGTTGGAGTCCTCGTCGCGGCGCTCTACGATCCGGTCTGGCGGACCGCCATCCTCGCGCCCCGCGACTTCGCCGTCGCGCTCGCGTGCCTGGTGGCGCTCGCGTGGTGGCGCCTGCCGCCGGCAGTGGTCGTCGTCGGCGGCGCGATCGCCGGACTGCTCTTCCTCAACCCGTAAGAGGCACTGCCCCGGCCGCTTGATCGTATCGGCAGCAGCAGCGATCGCGTGGGAGTCGGCCAGCGCTCAACCCTCGCCCGGCCGGGTAGCGACGCAGGCTGCGCACCGCCCATAGACATCGAGATGGTGCCCATCGACCGCAAAACCGATGCGGCGCGCCGCCATGTGCGCGGCCTCTTCCACCTCGCAATCCTCGATCGGGAAGACCGCGCCGCAGGCCGTGCAGACAAGATGGTGGTGGTGCGATCCGTCGCAGAAGGTGTAGCGCTCGCACTCGGGCCCGACGTGGAGCCGCGCGACATAGCCCAACGATTGGAGTGCCCCCAGCGTCCGATACACGGTCGCCCGTCCGAAGCCACGAGGAGCGAGCTCGTCGGCGATCTCCTGGGCTGTGAACGCGCCCTGTCGCGCCGCGATCACCTCGACGATCGCCCGCCGGGGTCTCGTATCGCGGTGCCCCGATTGCTGGAGGCTGGCGAGGATGGTGTCGACCGTCATTGAAGAATCGTACCGCGAGTTGCGTTCGAATCGTAGGATGGTCGCCGATCGGCAGACTGTCCGCCCAGCGACGACCCCTCGCTGTAGAGACTCTGTATCATCTATCATAGGGCGGACGCGGTGATGATGCTGACGCGCGCGTTTGCTTGATTCGGTAGGGAGAAAGCGGTGACAGCGGCACGTTTCCCCTATCAGAGCTGCGCCACCTGTCGCGACGCGGTGCGCGAGATCGTGCCCGCGATCGAGATCCACGAACTCCACGTCGCCTACCCGGATGATCCGGATCGCGACGCTCTGCACGGCGTGCGCCTTCGGGTTCCTGCCGGGACGCATGTCGCCGTGGTCGGTCCGAACGGCTCGGGGAAGTCGACACTTCTGAAGGCGATCGCGGGCGCGATTCCGCCGCACCGCGGCACCATCCTCGTCCACGGCCAGCCGGTGGCGGCGTGCCTGCACCGGATCTCGTACCTGGCGCAGCGCAGCGAGATCGACTGGCGATTCCCGGTGGACGTCACCGGCCTGGTGAAGACGGGTCGGTACGTGCATCTCGGCTGGTTCGCCAGGCCGGGACGCGATGACGATCGGCGCGTGTACGCCGCGCTCGATCGGTTGGGAATCGCCGATCTGGCCCGGCGGCAGATCGGGCAACTCTCTGGCGGCCAGCAGCAGCGCGCCCTGCTCGCGCGCGCTCTCGTGCAGGATGCGGATGTATTTCTGCTCGACGAACCACTGAACGCGGTGGATGCCGAGACCCGCGAGCGCGTCGGCGAGGTGCTCACCGACCTTCGGCGGGCCGGGAAGACCGTGCTCGTCGCGACGCACGACGTGGGCCGTCTGGAGGTGGATTACGACGCGGCACTTTTCCTCAGCGACGGTCGCGCGGTTCCCGCGCCTCCGGGTGCGTCTGCCGGCGCCGCGACCGCGATGGTGACCGCGGTCGCGGGGTGAGCCTGATCCTCGAACCGTTCGAGCTCGGTTTCATGCGCACCGCGCTCGTGGCGGCGCTGTGCGTGTCGGCCTGCTGCGCGACGATGGGGGTCTACGTCGTGCTGCGGCGGATGGCTTTCATCGGCGATGCGCTCGCCCACACGATCCTGCCCGGTGTGGTCGTCGCCTACCTCGGAGGTGTCAATCTGCTGCTCGGTGCCGCTGTCGCGGGGGTCGGAACCGCACTGGGTATCGGCTGGCTCAGTCGGCGGGACGCGCTGCGCGAGGACACCGCGATCGGCGTGGTCTTCACCGCGCTATTCGCCATCGGCGTCCTGCTGATGAGTACGGTGCGTTCGTTTCGCGATCTGTCGAGCATCCTGTTCGGCAACATCCTTGGTGTCTCCGAGAGCGATCTCCTGGCGATTGGCGCCGTGGCCGCGATCGTCCTGCTCTTCGCGGTCCTGTTCCACAAGGAACTCGAACTCACGTCCTTCGATCCGAACCACGCCCGGGTGATCGGTCTCCGCCCGGAGCGCGTCCGGTATGCGCTCCTTGTCGTCCTCTCCTTCACGATCGTGGCGGGCGTCCAGGCGGTGGGTGTCCTGCTGACCAGCGCTCTGCTGGTCACTCCCGCCGCGGCTGCCTCACTCCTCACCGATCGCCTCTCGCGCATGATGGCGCTGGCAGTCGTCATCGCCGGTCTCTCGTCGCTGGTCGGTCTGTACGCGTCCTACTACGTGGGGGTAGCGCCGGGTGCCGCGATCGTGGTCACCTGCACATGCCTCTTCGGTTGTGCCTGGGCGCTGCGCTGGCTCCGATCCTCCCGCGTGGGCCGTGCCTCGGCGCTCCCGGTACGGCGGTGACTCCCGGAGGGGCGCGTTCCGAGTAATGTACGCGCACCAGTTGAGGAGAGACGCCCATGCGTGAGAACCGGATGCGGACGCTGCTGCGCGAAGGAAAGCCCACGATCGGCACGCGCGTTCAGAGTTCCCTGCCGAACTTCATCGAGTTGATCGGGCGGAGCGGCAACTTCGACTACGTCGAGTTCCTTGCCGAGTACGCGCCGTACGACCTCTACGCGCTGGACAACATCGCTCGCGCGATCGAGCTCTATCCGAATTTCACCGGACTGATCAAGATGGAGCGCTCGGCGCAGGAGCATATCGCGGTGCGCGCGATGGCGGCCGGTATCCAGAATCTGCTCTTCACCGATGTCCGCAACGCCGAAGACGTGCGCCAGTGCATCCGGATCGTGCGCCCGGAGATCCCCGGCAACGACGCAACACACGGCATGGCCGGAGGTCGGGCCGCCTATGGCGGCGTCGCCGATCTGATCCGGCAGTTCGATGACGCGGTGATCGTGGTCATGATCGAGAAGAAGGGCGCGGTTGAGAATCTCGAGGAGATCCTCCGCGTTCCCGGCGTGGACATGATCCAGTTCGGCCCGTCCGATTACGGAATGAGCGTCGGAGCGGGCGGTCAGCGGAATTCGCCGGCGGTGCAGGAGGCTCGCGATTACACGTTCAAGACCGCGCTCAAGATGGGCGTTCGGGCGCGGGCCGAGATCATGGATGTCAACGATATGGAGTACTACCTGAACCTCGGCGTGAAGGACTTCAACATCTCGACCGATTCGGCCATCCTGAGTCGCTTCTATGCCGAGCAGGGCGGCAGACTGAAGGAGATCGTCTCCAAGCTCTGATTCTGCACCGTTCGCGTCTGGCTCGGGATCACGCTGCCGGGAACGGCAGACCCTCGGGCCAGATGTCGCGCGGCTCGTAACCGATCCAGGCACGCGCCGATTCGATCTCCATACGCGCGCGGGTCGCGGGGCGGCTGGTCGCCTGAAGGGTGATAGCCGTCCCTCCGGGAGGCTGCTCGGACTCCACGCAGCGGACGAAGAACCGGTTCGCGTCATCGTGGCTGAGGTAGATGTCGGGCCCGACCGGGCTGACGGCCAGGCGCCTGGCCTCTTCGGTATTCCGGGGAAACCAGCCGATCCGGACGCTGATGACCGACAGCCCGTGGACGCGAGCATACATATCCCCGGCGATCTCGGCCCAGGCCTTCGTCAGCGCGTAGTGATTCACCGGTCGCGGCCCGTCCTCCACCGCGATGGGTCGATCCCCGCGCGCGTGCCCGGAGATCACCTGCACCGTGCTCGCGAGAATGAGTCGCCGTGCACCGGCCTCGACGGCCGCCTCGCAGACGTAGTGCAGGCCGATCACGTTCGGGCCGAGAAGCACGTCGATGAAATCGGCGGGGTTCGGGTACGCGCCGAGGTGCACGATCGTCTCCATACCGTCGGCGGCGCGGCGCACCGCATCCCGATCGGTGAGATCGGCCGCGATCCAATCGGCCAGGCCCTCGCTCGGCCGGCGTGCGAAGCCACGGACGTGATGGCCGCGATCGGCCAGATGGCGAGCCAGCGGTCGGCCGATCGCGCCGGTCGCACCCGTCACGAGAAGGCGCTGGGGGGACGCCGCGGTACTCATGCGATTGCTCTCACGGCGATGACGCTGGCGCGGCCCGGCGGGTGCGCCCGAGTGTCACCTGTGTATAGGCCGCACCGACCAGGACGAGCGCTGCGCCCATCGCGAAGAGCGTCCTGAACCCGAACAGATCGGCGATCGGACCGCCGACCCAGTTGCCGCTGATCTGACCGAGTTGCTGGGCGGACGTGTACAGGGCCGACGCCCGGCCCCGCGCCTCCGGCGGTGCCAACTCCACGGCCATCGTCAGCGCCGAGGCAGTGAAGGACGCGAACACGAAACCCCGGAGGACCTGCGCCGCGATGAGCCCGGCGAGAGGTGGTTCGGAGAGATAGATCAGGTACACCACCGCGAATCCCGCCAGGCCGAAGACGAACATCGGTCGTCGGCCGATCCGATCTCCGATGATGCCTGCCAGCAGCATGCACGGGACCTCGACGAAGGCAGCGATGCCCCACAACTGCGAGAACGTCGCCCGGCCGTGGCCCTGAAGGTCGGCAACCCATATCGGCCATACCGAGTAGACGGCCGAGAAGGGGATGCCGAACGAGAGCGCGAGGATCAGGAGCGGGCGCATCGGACCGGCGAGGACTTCGCGGAACCCGGTCGCCCGGGCCGATCGGCTCAGCGGCGGCGGTTCGGAGATGAAGATCGCCACCAGGAAGGAGAGCGTGTAGACGATCGCCGCGTACTGGAAACTTCCGCGGATGCCGATGTTCTCCGACATCCAGCCCGACATAACGATCGAGACGCTGAAGGCAAGCGATCCCGACATCCGGTACGCACTCACGTACCGACCTCGATTCGGGTGGTCGTGGAGAATATCGCCCATCAGGGCGAGGCTGGTCGCCTGGTTGGCGCCGCTGGCGATGCCCATGAGGGCATGGAGCGGGATCAGCCAGAGCCAGTGCGGCACATTGGCTATCGCGAGCACGCACAGGGCGATGCCCCCGGCACCGACCAGGATGAACGGCTTGCGTCGTCCAAGGCGATCGGCCAACTGACCCCAGAACAGGCTCGCAACCATGCCCACGCCCGCCTGAAGGCCCACGATGAGCGCGATGGAACCGAGCGACGCCCCGAGGCTCGTCGCGTAGAGCGAGAAGAAGGGCATCATCGCCCCGCCGCCGGTGAAGTTCAGGAAGATGACGGCGAAGAGGATCCAGTAGGAGCGCACGGAGCTTCATTCTCGCGCGTGACGGACCCGGACGTGGCAGGTGCGCGGGACGCCCCTCCCGGCGCGCGGGCCCCGCTCAGGTCAGGTGGCGACGTCGATGACGAGATATTCACCCTCGGCCGAGACCGGGTACGACTCCGCGACGTACGGTCCTCGGACGTGCCCCGGCACCGGAGCGTCCGGGTCGGCGAGCCGCTCTCCCGGTTCGACCTCCACATCGTAACTGCGCACGCGCAGACGGGCGGGGTCGCACCACGACTGGCCGGTACGGATATCGAACTCCCACCCGTGCCAGATGCATGCCAGGATCTCGCCGCCGCGGCTGTACCGGAACTCGCCCGGTTGGTCGCCTTCCAGCGCTCCCCAGGTGCGACCTTCGCAGAGTGGGCCGCCCTGGTGCGGGCATCGGTTGCGGAGCGCAAAGAAGCCATCGCCCAGGTTGAACACGCCGATAGATCGGCCGCCGACCTCGACGATCTTGCGCCCGCCTGGAGGGATCTCGTCGACCGCGGCGACGACGTACTTCACGCCAGGTTGTACAGCCTCGCCGCGTTGTCGAAGTAGATCTTCTGCTGGATCGCGTGCGGCAGATTGACGGGTAAGGCCTGATCGGGATCGTCGTAGTCCCAGTGCGGGTAGTCGCTGGCGAACATGATGTGGTCGAAGAGGTCGCCGAACTGCTCGATCATCTTGTGGAAGTAGCGCGGGCGGGTCGGCTCCTCCATTGGCTGAGTCGAGGCGTAGACATGCCGGCGGACATACTCGGATGGCTCGTGCTTGAGGTGCGGCACCTCGCTCTTGAGCAGTCGGTAGGCCGAGTCCATCCGCCAGCAGAGGGATGGCAGCCAGGCGAATCCATTCTCGACCGAGACGAAGTTGATCGGAAACCGATCGAACACCCCCTCGAAGACAAGACTCGTGACCTGCGCCTGCGCCGCCTGGGCGGGGCCGACGTGCTCCTCGACGTAGTACGACGGCCATCCCGTGCCGGTGATCGGCTGCCCGTACGAACCGAACGCGTGCGAGAAGATGTGAAGTCCGTGCCGTGCGCACGCCTCGTAGATCGGCCAGTACTTCCGGCGACCCATCGGCTCCTGGGGCCGACCGCTAAACTGCACCTGAACGAAGCGCTTGTCCTTCGCGCGGCGCTCGATCTCGGCGACCGCGCCGACCGGGTCCTCGAAGGCGACGGCGATCGAGGCGCGGAACCGACTGTCGATGTCGAGCCATTCGGCGACCTGCCAGTCGTTCACGGCGGTTGCGAGAGCCGTCCCAAAATCCAGGTTCAGCTGACCGGCGGACGGGTTCAGCGGGATCAGAATCGCGTACGCGACGTTCTGCGGCTCGATGAAGTGCCGCACCGTGTGGCGCGCATCCGTGCCGCTCTTGCGACCCGACGGCGGGCGAGCGTCCTCTCGGTGGGGCATGAAGCGGGGATACATGCCACCCGCCGTTCCCCTGAGGCCGTAGCTTTTGGCGTGGGCGAGCCATCCCGCCGAGAGGTACGGATACAGGTCTGCATCTGAGTCAAGCTCGTTGTGATGGTCGCAGTCAATCAGGGCCGGTCGCACCGGCCTACCCGCGACTGCGCGACTGCCCGGAGCCGTGACAACCACGTGCGGTCCCTCCCGTCGGAACGATTCTACAGGCGATAGAGCGCGCGGGCGTTATCACCGCGCACCCGGGCGGCGTGACCCGGCGTGAGGTGCGCCAGAAGGTCCCTCTCCGGATCACGTAGGTGGAGATGGGGGTAGTCGCTCCCGTACATCAACATCTCCTCGGACTCCAGTTGGTCGACGAGATCGACCAACTGCTGAGGATCCTCCGGCGCATCGAGCGGCTGAACGGTCACGCGGAAATGCTCGCGGACGTACGCGGACGGTGGCCGACGGACCCACGGCACCAGACGCCGCAGATTGCGCCACTCTTTGTCGAATCGCCAGAGGTGCGCCGGAATCCACGTAAAACCGGACTCCAGCATCGCGACCCGCAGGGTCGGGAACTCGTCAAACAGACCCTCAGTGATCATGCTCGTCATCTGACTCGCGAACACACCGGCCATATCGACGTACTCCTCCACGAAGTACGACGGCCACCCTGAGGGTGTCGGCGGGTTTCCCGGGTGCCCGCCAAAGTGCAGCCCCACGACGAGGCGCTTGCGGGCGATCGCCTCGAACATCTCGTGATGGATGCGGTTGCCGTACGGGAGGTGGGACCGTACCGGGAGGAGCACCTGGACGAACCCTGGATGATCGCCAACGCGCTCGATCTCGCGCGCGGCCTCGCGCGGCAGCTGCGAGGGAACCACCATCGAGCCCCGCAGCCTCGGTTCCCTCTCGAGCCACTCCGCGATCTGCCAGTCGTTCGCGGCGCG
This sequence comes from uncultured Dehalococcoidales bacterium, assembly GCA_964536925.1. GTDB lineage: Bacteria > Chloroflexota > UBA6077 > FW602-bin22 > FW602-bin22 > VGOZ01. The sequence continues at coordinate 8,215 of CAZHZF010000011.1, forward strand.
CGAGAGCGCGATCGCCGCGTCGGGGTTGCGCAGGCTGTCGACCGCGTAGAAGCAGGTCAGGATGCCCCCTGCGATGCCGCGATCCAGAATGTCGGCTCGGACCTGGTCGATCGTCGAGGACGCAGGCTGACCGTCGGCGCGCGTGACCCCAGGTCGGGTGGTGGTGGGTGCCCCGCGCGGGAAACTGGCGTCGGCTACTCCCTTGAAGAGCGTCTGTGTAATGGTCTCGCGCCAGTGGCGCGTCAGGTACGGGAACAGGGCTTCGGTTGAGGGAACGACGTTGTGGATCTCGGCATCGATCGTCCCGGGGCCGATCATCGCGGGTGCCGACGCGGAGGCCGGACTCTCCACACTCACCGGTTCCTCTCGGACCTTCGTGTCACCGCCGCGGATTGTACGCCCCATCTGCCCGCGCCACCGCAGAGGACGTGGCAGAATTGCGCGGTGCCCGCGAGCGAGATCCGCACGCTGCCCTATCGGGACCTCGTGGCGCGCGTGCGCGAACACCATCGCGCGCGCGGCGAGCAGGTCGATTTCTGGCTGATGAAGCACGGCTCGATCGTCGGTCACTATCGCGTCCGGTCCAACTCCGGTGAAGAGTGGCGCGATCTGCTGCCAACCGGGATATCCGGCGAACGATACCGTGCGACGATCGCCGGTCTCGGGGAGATCCTGTTTCCCGGGGATCACGTCACCGTCGATGCGATCGAGCGTGAGGATGCTCGAGTGACGGTGATGGTCGTTCCCGCCGCGCTGCCGGCTTCGACGCACCACTGAATCAACATCCGACGACGCATCGCAGAGAGGAGAGGACATGAGCTGGCTCAAGGACAAGGTGATCTTCATCACAGGGGGCGCCAGCGGTATGGGGCGAGAGGTCGCCCTGCAGTCGGCGCAGATCGGCGCGAAGGTCGCGATCTGCGACATGCACGAGCAGCGCCTCGAGCAGACGCGTGCCGATGTTGCCCGGATCGCGGGCGACTGCCTTGCGCTCCGGACGGACATCACCAGTGAGCCCCAGGTGGCGGCGGCCATCGGCGCCATCGTGCGGCACTTCGGCCAGCTGGACACTGTCGTGAACAGCGCGGGTGTTTTCTACGGCGGACCGATCGAGACCACTCCGATGGAGCAGTTCGACTTCGTGTATGGCGTCAACGTGCGCGGGCTGTACATGGTCTGCCGGGAGGCGGTCCGCGTGATGCTTCCCCGTCAGTCGGGGCACCTCATCAACATCGCCTCCATCGCCGCGGAGCGCCCGATCCTTCACGAGTCCGTGTATTCATCCAGCAAATGGGCGGTCCGCGGCATCAGCCTCAATCTTGCGCTCGAACTGGGTCCGAAGGGGATCCGCTGCTCCTGCGTCTTTCCCGGCGGGATGGATACGACCTTCTGGGAGAATGACCCGCGCCGTCAGGCCGGCCAATGGGATGCGAGCCGCATGCTGCGGGGCGAGGATGTCGCCCGAGCGGTCGTGCAGGTCGCATCGCTGCCTCCGGAAGTGAACATCCGCGAGATCCAGGTGTATCGGCCCGGCTAGAGTCGCGTCGGCGAGGAGGACATCGATGAAGCTCTCTCAGGTTCCCCGACCGTTCATCTGCGGCGTCATCATCGAGCCGGATCCGGGCCACGCGGCCGCCGCGATCAAGCTCGGCGAGGCCGATGGCGCCCACGCCTTCGAGTTGAACGTCGCCCCGTTCCCGGCCCAGTTCCGCAACCGGGCCGCGCTCGCATCCGTGTTCCGTGCGACGAGCCGGCCGGTCTTCACGACGTTCCGCCGAAGCGCCTATGCCGTCGCCAGCATGGGTTCCGGCGACACCGTCAGTGACGAAGTTCGGATGCAGACCCAGCTCGACCTCATCGATGTGGGGTCCATGGGCTTCGATATGGAGATGGACACGTTTGACCCGGTGCCGGGACCTCCGTTCAACTCTGAGGAGGGTCTGCGCTATTCGCATGACCCGAGTTCTCCGCCCCGCGAGGTGACGCACGACGCGCGAGCTCTCGATCGCCAGCGTCAGGTTGTGGCAGATGCCCACCGGCGCGGTGGCGAGGTGATGGCGTCCGCCCACACGCTCACCCGGACGAGCACGGAGGACGTCCTGCGGATCTGCCGTCAGGCCGAGGACCTCGGCTGCGACCACCTCAAGGTAGTGCGCTTCAATGCCTCACCAGAGGATCTGGTCGACACGCTGGCGACCACTGTCGCGCTGCAGAGGCACGCGAAGATTCCCTACGTGATGATGGCCATGGGCGAGTACGGCAAGCTCAGCCGGCTCATGGCTCCGCTCGTCGGCTCGATGCTCTGCTACTGCAAGCACACCTATGGTCCGCAGTCATTCTTCGATCAGCCGCTCATCCGATCGGCGAAGGCCGTTCTGGAGAACGTCGACTACCGGATCACACCGCGGGCACAGGAGTTCGCTCCGGAGTGGTACCGTCGCGAAGAGATCGGCACCCCGGTTACCAGCGTCCGCTGACGGGCGAGATCGTCTCCCCCCAACGGGGGAGACGATCTCCACCAACCGTACGATGTGGCATCCTGACGCTCTCGGGCATCCTCTTCCTTGCCGAAGGAGGAGATCGAAGATGTCTGCCGCATGGGAAGAGACGCGCGATCCCCTCGCCCGCACATACCCGCTGCGCGAGCGGCGAACCCGACCGCTAAGGCTGGATCGCGGACGCCGCCCGGCGGTCGCCGCGACCGTGACGATTCCCCGTCGCGCCCGATGGTTCGAAATGACTGCCGGCGCGGGCGCGTTGGCATTGATTCTCGGGGTGGCCGTCCGTCTCTGACGCGTGGTCTCGGCCTGAGATACGCCATCGTGTACGCTCCGCGGCGCAAGACCGCGAGGTGATCGAACGATGCTCAAGGGTCGACTGATCCATCCCGAACTCAGCCAGGCGCTCGCCGCCGCCGGTCACGGTGGGAGAGTCCTGCTCGCGGACGCCAATTATCCGGTCAGTACCGCGACGCCCCACACCGCAACGCGCATCTCGCTGAATCTGGCGCCGGGGATGCTCAGCGTAACCGACGTACTCGACGTCCTCCTCGACGCCATTCCGATCGAGGGCGCGGCGGTGATGGTGCCGGATAGCGGTCCCGATCCGGCGGTGTTCACCGAGTTCCGCCGACTCCTCGATCGCGCCACGACCGGTCCGGGAGGGGCGACCGCCTCCTTTTCGATCGAGCGGCTGGGTCGACACCAGTTCTACGCCGCGGCCTCGGCGCCGAACGTTGCCGTCGCCGTAGCCACCGGTGAGGGCCGCCTCTACGCCAACCTCCTGCTCACCATCGGCGTGGTCGCCTGAGAGCCGCGGCATCCGTCTCGTCGGCCTCTTCGCGCATCCCGCGCCCGCGTTACTATCCTTGCGTGCCCGCGTCGCCGACCCTGCGAGCCTGGACTGAAGGTGGTGCCCGCGCCATGGTCTACCGTCTCGTCGCCTATCGGGTGGCGGTCGATTCCCAGCGGTCTGGTCGGCCGCGCGGCCCGCTGCCGCGCAGGTCGATCGCGGAGACCCGGCGCCGACTGATCGGGTTTCTGGCGAAGCGGCCGGCGGAAGCCGAGCCGGTCGCGAACGACTATCTTGTCGCGGTGGGGGCGGATATCAGCGCACGGCAGACGCCTGAACTGTACGAGGAGTCGGGGACCGGCCCCTTCGTGCGCGACGTACTCGCGGATCTCGAGCGCGAGGGGTTGATTCGCATCGGCAAGAAGTCGCGAACTGGCTTGTTCTCGACCATCACGTCCACCGAGATGGCGCGTGGCCTCCCACTGCTTCTTCCGTGGTATCGGCGCTGGCTTCGCTTCTTCGATCCGCCGCCCGGGACGCCCTGAGGGCTCCCCGTACAATACCGGCCGCCTCGACCGAGGCGGGAGTGTGTGAGCGGTGGATCTCGGACTTGCAGGCAAGCGTGCGATCGTGCTCGGCGTCGCGAACCGGAGAAGCATCGCCTGGGCGATCGCACAGGCCCTCGCCGGAGAAGGGATGCGGATCGCCCTGACCTACCAGGAACGTATGGAGGAGAGCGTGCGGCAGCTTGCCGAGACGCTCGAGGACCCGATCCTGCTGCCATGCGACGTGCAGCGCGATGACGAGGTGGCGGCCGTCTTCCGCGCCATCGACGAACGGTGGGGTGGCCTGGACACGGTGGTCCACAGCCTTGCCTTCGCCCCCCGCGAGGCACTCGAGGGAGACTTCGTCAACACGACGCGAGAGGCCTGGGCGACCGCGCTGGACATCAGCGCCTACTCACTCGTCCATATCGCGCGCGAGGCGGAGCCGCTGCTCACGAAGGCTGGTGGCGGCTCGATTGTGACGATGACCTACCTGGGCTCCGAACGCGCGATGCCGGGATACAACGTCATGGGGGTGGCGAAAGCCGCGCTGGAGGCGTCGGTGCGCTATCTCGCCGCGAGTCTGGGGCCGAAGGGCATCCGCGTCAACGCGATCTCGCCCGGGCCGATGCAGACGCTTGCCGCGCGCGGAATCTCCGGCTTCACCGACATGTACAAGCACGCGCGCGAGGTCTCATCGCTGCGGCGGACAAATGATCCCGACGAGATCGGCGCGCTTGCGGCCTTCCTGGCGAGCCACCACGCACGAGGCACGACAGGCGAGGTCCATTACATGGACTGCGGCTATCGTATCCTCGGCATCTAGGACGAGCCGATGGGCGAAGCCACCCTGACGGTCGCGGCAGCATCCGCGCCGGCGCTGACCGGCGACGCGGAAGTCCTCGTCCTGCTCGAACCGGAAGGAGACGCTCTCTCGCGCCAGGCGGCGGTGCTCGACGAGCGCCTCGGAGGAAGGCTGGCGCGAGCAAGGCAGTTCAAGGACCTCACGGGCCGACCGAACGAGGTCACGCTCCTCCATACGGATGCCACCATCGCCTCTCCCCGCGTCCTCGTGGTGGGTGTGGGCAGGGAGGATGCCCTCACCATCGAACGGGTGCGCCGCGCCGCCGGGACCGCCGTGCGCCAGTTGCGGCGGCGGGAGGTCGCTCGCGCCAGCCTGGTGTTGCCCGAACGCTTGGGTGATGACAGCGCCTCGTGGATGCCGCGTGCCGCCGCGGAGGGCGCGACCGTCGGAGATATGGAGGTCGGTCTGTACAAGCGCGATCGGCGCGCGCGAGGGCCGCTTGCGATCGAGATCGCACGACTCGAGGAGGCGGCGCCCACGGGGTGGGAAGCGGAGATCTCACGCGGTCGCACCATCGGCGAGGGGATCAATGTCGCCCGATCTCTGGCCATCGAGCCCGGGAATCGGATGACCCCGACGATTCTGGCCGAGCGGTCCCGTGACATCGCGCGCCAGGTCGGGCTCCATTGCGAGATCATCGACACCGATCGCCTTTTCCATCTGGGAGCCGGAGCCCTCCTCGGCGTGGCGCGAGGTTCGGACGAGCCGCCCTGCCTCATCGTGCTGCGTTACCTCTCTCCCGTGCCCACGACCACGACGCTTGCGGTCGTCGGAAAAGGGGTGACGTTCGATAGCGGCGGGATCTCGATCAAGGCGGCGCAGAACATGCACGAGATGAAGTACGACATGTGTGGTGCCGCGGCCGCGCTCGGCGCGATGCACGCGATCGCACGCCTGGCGCCGTCGATCAACGTCCTGGGCATTGTCCCGGCGACCGAGAACCTGCTGAGCGGGCGGGCGATGAAGCCCGGCGACATCCTGCGAGCGATGAACGGCACCTCGATCGAGATCCTGAACACCGACGCCGAAGGCAGACTCATCCTTGCCGACGCGATCGTCCACGCGCAGAACCTGGGTGCGACCCATATCGTGGACGCGGCGACCCTCACGGGCGCCTGTGTGGTCGCGCTGGGCGAGCACGCCAGCGGCCTCTTCGCCGCGCCAGAGGAGTGGCTCGACACGGTTCGTCAGGCGGCCACACGGGCTGGGGAGCGTGTCTGGCCGTTGCCCCTGTTTCCCGAATATCGGGAGCAGTTGAAGAGTGACGTCGCCGACATCGCCAACGTCGGCGGCCGGTCAGCCGGGGCCTGTACCGCCGCGGCGTTCATCCGAGAATTCGTGCGGGCCGATGTGCCCTGGGCTCATCTGGACATCGCAGGGACGTCGCACACGTCGGCCGATCGACCCTACCAGGCCGCGGGCCCCACGGGTGCGGCGACCCGCCTGTTCATCGAACTGGCCATGAGCCTCGGTCCCGGCGCGCCGGCCTGAGCGGCGCTGCGCGGGCTGCGCTCATCCACGCGGCGCACCGCGCACCGCCGCACGAGCGCGCCGCTGACTTTCACCCGCCGATTCTACGAACCGGTCGGACGCGGACTGTTATACCCGCCCCCGTGCGACGGATGGGGGTGGCCTTTCTCTTGCTGTTCGCGCTCGGGACCGTGCTCGTGCACCTCCGGATGCTCGGCCCGTTCGATCTGTGGCTGATGGGACTCACCAGGCAAGGGGTCTCGCCGCAACTCGATCTCGCCGCGGGCATCCTCAACTACGTCGCGGCGGCGGAGATCACGCTCGCGGTGGCGATGATCTCGGCGCTGGCGCTCTGGCGACTCGGGGTCCCGGCGATCGCGGCCGCGGCGCCTCTCTTCTTCCTGGCATCGGTGCCGATCGAGTTTCTCCTGAAGTTCACCGTCGACCAGCCGGTGCCTTCCGCCGACCTCTACCGGCCCACCCTGCGCTACCTGCTGATCGGGGTTCCCACCATGCAGTCGTTTCCCAGCGGCCATTCGATCCGTATGGCGTTCATCGCGATCACCGCGGTGGGGGCCCTGGGATGGATCTCCGGGCGGTGGGCGGGTGTCGGTCTGGCGTGTGTCCTGGTGCCACTCGTGGCGCTGGCCGGCTGGACTCGGGCGTATCAGGGCCATCACTGGCCGACCGATGTCCTCGGAGGGTGGGCGCTGGGCGCGGGTCTGGCGCTCCTGGCGCTATCGGTGCTGCGGTCCTCCGGCCGGCGGCGCCGGCCGGCGATCAGCCTTCCGCGTTGATAAGGCGGGCCACGAGCGCCTCGGCCGGGACCTCATACTCGCCCGCATCGACCCGCGCCTTGATCGCGCTGACCAGTTGCTCGCGCAGTTCGGGCGAGGATCGGACGCTCGCCAGTGCCCGGCCGAGGACGGCCGCGCGATCGGAGAGGACGACGTCATCCGCACGCGGCGCGGCGCTCTCCTCGCTCGCCGCCGCGCCCTCAGGCGCCCCCGCGGGGGACGCGCCGCCCGCTTCGCCGGCCCCGCGCGTGCGGTTCCCGTAGAGCCGGAGCAGATCGCGCTGGATGGGATTCAAATTCATCGTCGTACCGTACCTTCGAGAGGTCACTGACATTATCGGTCGCGACCTGTTGGACCATTAGGGGAAATCGCCCGGTCTCTCCGACGTTCTTATACTCCTCGCTCGCCCGTCATGCCGGAAGTTGTGATCGTCCGCCAGATCTTCCTCCTGCCTGGCCGCGAGAGCGACGCGCTGGCGTGGCTCCAGGCGACCGAACCGGCCCGACGCGCCGCCGGTCAGGTGCGCCAGTTCGTCGTCCGCGGTCAGATCGATCCCCGCGAGCACCAGTGGATCCAGGTGTGGGCGAGTGAGGGCGCTTACGAAGGCTGGCGACGGACGCCGCTGCGCGCCGAACTCGCGGACCAGCGGCGACGGTTCATGACCGAGGAGCCCGGGCGCGCTTTCGAGGTTCTGTCCTGACCGTCCCATCGATCCAGAAGCGCCACGGTCGGGACGCCCACTCCCCGGCATAGGCGACGCCCACGCGCGGACCGCGCCGGATCATCGGCGCGGCGAAGCATCGTCCCTCGATCGAGAGCGGCGGAAGGTTGAGGGCGTGCCCGTACAGGGCGCCGTCGATCGACAGATACCGGCCGACCCGGCCCGGACCGCTCACGATCGCGCCCGTATCCTCGTCGCGAACGCCGCGAATCAGCACCGCGGCGGGAAATCCCACAGCCTCGGTCACGACGTTCAGGCACCAGTGCTGACCGTAGATCAGGTAGAGATAGGCCGCACCGGCGGGTCCATACATCGCGCGAGTCCGCCCGTCCGGACGCCCCCGCGCGGCGTGACAGGCGCGGTCCATCTGGCCGACGTACGCCTCGGTCTCGACGATCGTCGCCCGCAGGACGCCGGCTTCGGTGGCCCGGAGGATCCTGCAGCCGAGCAGATCGCGCGCCACGCGCGTGGTGTCGCGGGCGTAGAACGCCGCGGGGAGCACGTTCAGGCGGACCCGACGATCTCCTGAAAGATCGGCGTCGTGAGACTCACCCGGGTGCGATGGAGCTGGCCGATCGGACAAGCGACGTTGTAGCGGGCGATCAGGCCGTTGATGCGCGCGATGCGCTGCGCCACATCCTCATGCAATCGCTGTTCCTCGGCCCGATAGGTCGGGTCGGTTCCGGCCCGGTTCGCCGCGAATCTCCACCGCCGTGCGGCCTCGCGGGCTTCACCTAGCTCGGTCTCGATCTCCTTGCCGAGTTCCACCCAGTCCGGCGCGTACCCGGAGCGCTCCAGGATGTCATACGCCATCCGGAGTTCGAAGGGCACGAAGGGCCGCTCTTCGATGCGGATTGCGCCGCGTCTCGGCAGGCGGTCAAGGCCGCCCCGATCGATCCACTCCTGGATCTTGCGCTCGGCGATGATGTGCCAGGGAGGTGGTCCCGCGCCCGGTTCCGTTGCCGGGGCGACCACTTCAGAACCCGGCGCCGCGCAGGCTGTTGGCGAGCATGCCGCCTGCGAAGTTGAGGACCAGCATTGCCACGAGGGGCGAGAGATCCATCATGCCCACCATCGGGATCACGCGCCGAAAAGGCATCAGCACCGGTTCAGTGATGTCGGAGAGGAACCGTACGATCGGGTGATCTGGCGGCATTGCCGGGATCCAGGAGAGGATCGCACGCGCGAAGATCGCCATCGCCAGCACCTGGGTCAGAACCGAGACAAAATTGGACAGCCAGTAGTTCGGCACGTCGGGATTGTACGCGTTACGCGGTCCGCTCCCCAAAAATCGCGCGGCCGATCCGCACGATCGTGGCGCCCTCCTCGATCGCGACCTCCACGTCGTGGCTCATGCCCATCGAGAGATGCCAGGTGTTCGAATCCGCGCCGTGCCGTCGTGTGCGTTCGCCAAGATCGCGGAGCGCACGGAAGACGTTCCGACAGTCCTGAGGGTCGGCGAAGAGTGGTGCGACCGTCATCAGACCGCGAAGGCGAAGGCGCGGGAGAGCCGCGATCGTCGGAATCGTCGCGGCCGCCTCCGCCGGCGTCAGCCCGAACTTGCTTGCCTCCCCACCCATATTCACCTCTACGAGGATGTCGAGGTCCCTCCCGGCCACCTCGGCTTCCTTCGAGAGTGCCTGGGCGACGCGAAGGCTATCGACCGACTCGACGATCCCGAAGGAACGGACCGCCGGGCGCGCCTTGTTCGTCTGAAGATGGCCGATCAGATGCCAGGTCACCTCCGGCGGATGGAAGGCCTCGATCTTCGCGACCCCCTCCTGGACGCGGTTCTCGCCGAAGTGGCGGAGCCCTGCCTCGTAGGCGGCAACGACCGCCGCCACAGGCATCGTCTTCGAGACCGCGACCAGCGTCAGAGAGGACCGGTCCCGATGCGACCGCTCGAGTGCGCGCGCGAGCCGCGCTTCGACCGCGTTAGTCCGTTCCCTGACCGTGTCGAGGGCGACGCTCACAGGCCGATTATCGCCCCGAATCGTCCCGCGTTGCCGCGCTCAGCCCGGTGCGAGAACCAGGTGTCCACCCGGCAGGCCGTGCACTGTCCGCTCTCGTGGATCGCCGACGCGGGCACGCCGCGTCGTTCGAGGAGCGAGCGGTTCGCCGCGATCAGATCGACGTGGGCGCGCGGCGCCCGATCCACGACCGCTGCTGGGTCGATAGCGCGGAACAGGTCCGCGACTTCCGGACCGACCTCGTAGCAGCAGCCGCCGATCGCGGGACCCAGATCGACGCGGAGGTCCGCCGGGTCGGTCCCGAACGCGTCGACCATCGCCCGAACCGTTCTGCAGGCGATGTCGCGGACCGTCCCGCGCCACCCGGCGTGGGCGAGGCCAATCGCGCGATGGCGCTCGTCGGAGAACAGAATCGGCAGGCAGTCGGCGAAGAACATCACCAGGGCGAAGCCGGGTGTGTTGCTGATGAGCGCGTCGGCGCCCGGGATCGCATCATCGCGCCGGAGCGCGCCGCGGCCGCCATCCTCGGCCGAGACCCGCGCGACGACATCACCGTGGACCTGTTCGGCGCCGACAACTCGCTCGGGCGCGTACCCGTACGCCGCATAGAAGGCGCGGCGTCGCTCCATCGCGGCCGGCCCGGCGCGGGCCGACAGGTCCACGCGCGGAGCACTCACGCCCAAGCGCCACCGCGGCGATGGGCTTGCCGGGTCGAGAGGGATCGGTGTCAGCGGCTCAGGTCCGACGCGTCAGCACTCCGAGTGCCCGCACGAGTAGCATTTCTTGCAGCCCTCCTCGAACACGAGCGAGGCGGAACCACAGCCCGGGCAGAGATTGGCGCGGACGGCCTCGGCCGCACCGACATCCTTCACGATCGGCAGGGTGAGCTGCTGCTCGCCGTCCCGGCTCATCATCGGCCCGGAGCCGTCCTCGAGGTGCCGGAGCATCGCCACCGCGATCGCGTCGGGCAGGGAGCGTACCTGAAGGGCGCCGAACCCGATCGAGCGGCTGCCGCCGATTCCGCGCAACTGGCGGGCGATCTCGCGGGCGCGCTCCTCGGGCGCGAGCGTCGAGGGGATCTGCAGCGCATACGAGATCATGCGGCCCACGGCTTCGGCCATCGCCATCAGGTCGGACCCCGACCGACCGACCGAGACGAACACCTCGTAGAGGCCGGAGTCGTCGGAGTTGAGGGTCAGGTTCACCTTCCCCTCCGGAGCGAGCACCTGCCGCGTGTAGCCGCGCAGGAGTTCGGGCCGGCTCTTGCTGCGGTCCGGGGTCATGGGTGTCGGCGGCGGGATCTCCGCCGCGGCGGGCTTCTCCTCGATGTGGGAGAGGACACCGGCCCGGCAGCCATCGCGGAAGTAGGTCACACCCTTGCAGCCCAGCGCGTAGGCCTTGGTGTAGAGCCGCTTGACCTCATCCACGGTGTGATCGTTGGGCGCGTTCACCGTCTTTGAGATCGATGAATCGGTGTAGCTCTGCACGATCGCCTGGATGGTGACGTGCTCCTCGGGCGTGAGGTCGTTCGCGGCGACGAAGTAGTCGGGCCGCTCCTCCGGAGTCGGCTCCCGGCCGTTCTCCCGGGCGAAGACGTCCCGCCACGCCTTGAAGAGAGGGTGGTACAGCACGTGCTCGCCGGTGCGGTCCCGACGGATCATGGCGAAGTCGTACACCGGCTCGATCCCGGAGGAGACCCCCGCCAGAAGCGAGGTCGTGCCCGTCGGCGCCTGGGTGAGAAGGACCGCGTTCCGAATCCCCGTCTGGCGGATCTTCGCCTGCGTGCTCTCGGGCAGTCGGCGGATGAAGAGACCCTGGCCGTACTTCTCGGCATCGAAGAAGGGGAAGGCGCCCTTCTCCGCGGCGATGTCGGCCGAGGCGTCGTATGCCGCGTCGCGGATGGTGCGGTAGATGCGCTCCACGAACGCGACCGACTCCTCCGAGCCGTAGCGGACGCCCAACTTGATGAGGGCGTCGCCGAGCCCCATCGTGCCGAGGCCGGTGCGTCGCGTGCCCATCTGGGCGTGCTCGTTCTCGGGGATGAAGTAGAGGTTTGCGTCGACGACGTTATCCAGGAAGCGCATCGCGATGGCGGCGTGCTCGGCGAGGCCCGCCCAGTCCATCTCGCCCCGCTCGACGAACCCGGCCAGATTGAGCGCACCGAGGTTGCAGACCCCCCAGGCGGGCAGGCCCTGCTCGCCGCAGGGATTCACGCACCGGATGTTCTCGTAGTACCAGGTATTGGACTGCTTGTTGTACCGATCCATGAAGACGACGCCCGGCTCGCCGCTCTTCCAGGCCGCGGTGCAGATGAGGTCCCAGAGGTCGCGCGCGCGTACGGTCTTGCGGACCTCATCCTTCCACTTCAGGTCCCAGTCCGCATCCCGCTCCACCGCCTGCATGAAGGAGTCCGAAACGCAGACGGACAGGTTGGCGTGATTGATCCGGCTCAGGTCCTGCTTGACGGTGATGAACTCCTCGATGTCCGGGTGATCATCGTCGAGCATCAGCATGAGTGCGCCGCGGCGGCTGCCGCCCTGCTGGATCACGTCACCGGTCGCGACCGAGTACAGCTCGGCCCAGGAACAGGGGCCCGAGGCCGTTCCGTTGACGGTGCGGATGTAGGAACCGCGGGGGCGCAGGCTGGAGAGGTTGATCCCCACGCCGCCGCCGCGGGCCATGATCTCCGTCATCACCTTCAGGTTGTCGAGGATGCCGGCACGGCTGTCCTCAGGCGAGGGGATGACGTAGCAGTTGTAGTAGGTGACGGCGTGCCCGGTCCCCGCGCCGGCGAGGATGCGCCCGCCCGGGACGAACTTGAAGTCCCGCAGCGCGGCATAGAACCGCTCCGCCCAGAACTGCCGCTTCTCTTCGGTCGGCTCCACCGCGGCGATGCCGTGAGCGACGCGCCACCACATCTCCTCGGGATACGCCTCGGTCGACTTTCCGTTCCGATCCTTCAGGCTGTACCGGTCGGCGAAGACCTTGGCGCGGATGCCCTCGAGTTCGGTGCGATTCTGGTCGGTCAGCGCGGGGATGGGGCTATCGATCGCGGTCACAGCGGTGCTCCTCCTGGGGGCAAAACGGCGAGATAGGGTGACTTGTGATGGGTGACTCCCGCGCCTGATCAGAATCGGTAGGAATGGACCAGGGATGGCTCTTCAGCTCCAGCACGGCTGCTCCTCTTCAAAGCGCAGGCGTAACTGGTTGCGTTCTGACGCGGCGCGACGCCGTCGCGCCATCAACCCTTCGATCTCCTCGGCGAGCGACTCCACATCGCGGAACTCGCGGTACACGCTGGCGAAGCGCACGTAGGCGACCTCGTCGAACTCCCGCAGCGCGCGCATGGCGTGGTCGCCCACGACCTCGCTGGGGATCTCGTGCAGGCCGAGTCCCAGGATCGTGGTCTCGATGTCGCGCACGATCGCGTCGATCGCCTCGGCGGGCACGGGCCGCTTGAAGCAGGCGAGGCGCACGCCGCGGGCGAGCTTTGCGCGCGAGAACTCCTCGCGCCGGCCATCCTTCTTCACGACCAGTGCCGCGCCGCGCTCCGCCCGCTCATAGGTCGTGAAGCGGACTCCGCACGCGCCGCACTCGCGCCGGCGCCGCACGCCGTCGGCGGATTCACGCGAGTCCACCACACGCGTTCCGGGCGTGTCCGACCCACACTGGAGACAGCGCAACGACACCCCCGCTTCTCGGCTCCGGCTGATGCGACCCCGTCGGCGACCTCGCCGTCGCGCGTCGGGGACCCCACTACATCTGGTGGCGTGGCGCTGAGTGTACCACCACATCTTGGGTCGTCAAGGGTGCGAATTGACGTAACGGCGGACGATTCCAGTTCGAACTGGCGCGGATATCGAGTTCGATCGGATAGGAGTTTCCTAAGAACTCGACATAATCCTGCGATCCAGGAGGGGCGGCCGCGGCGACATCGGTGTGGCTATCGCGGCCGCGCCGCGGGGACCGCCGGCAGACGGCCCCTGGCTCAATCCCCGAGGATTGCGGCCCTTTAGCCGCGTCGTCGGCTGATGAACTCCGGCGGAGGAGGCATCTCCGGTCCTGCGCTCGTCCCGCTCCGTGATGGGGTCGTGGGCGCCGTCTCGGCGCGCCCCGCCTCCTGCCCGACGAACGCCGCCCGGGGATTGCGCACGAAGGGCGGCACATCCGCCTCCCCTCCGCCGGCCGGACTCGCGGGCGCGATGCGCGGGGCGGTCTCGCGGAGCGACGATCGCAGAGGCTGCTGGGGAAACCCATTCAGTAAAGACGACGCTCCGCGGAGACTGCCCTGTCCCTGGGCCGTGTGGACGAATCCCGTCGCGACCGCGGTGATGCGGATCTCTCCATCGAGGTTCGGATCGATCACGGCACCGAAAATGATGTTCGCATCCGCATCGGCGGAGTCGGTGATCGTCCGCGCCGCCTCCGTTACCTCGCTCAGGGCGAGGTCATTGCCGCCGGTGATGTTGAAGAGGATGCCGCGCGCCCCCTCGATACTGGACTCGAGCAGGGGGCTGGTGATGGCGGCACGCGCGGCCTCGACGGCACGCTGCTCGCCCGAGGCGCGGCCGATCGCCAGGAGGGCGGATCCCGCCTCCTTCATCACCGACTTCACGTCGGCGAAGTCGACGTTGATCAGTCCGGGCACGGTGATGATCTCGGCGATGCCCTGAATCCCGTGCTGGAGGACCTCATCGACCACGCGCAGAGCCTGATCGAACGGCATCTTCTTATCGACGATCGACGAGATCCGGTCGTTCGAGATCGCGATGATGGTGTCGACCTTTGTCGTCAACTGGAGGATCGCCTCATCAGCGATTCGCGCGCGACGCTGACCCTCGAACGTGAATGGACGCGTCACGACCGCGACGGTGAGTGCGCCCATCTCCTGGGCGATCTGCGCGATCACCGGCGCGGCGCCGGACCCGGTCCCACCACCCATACCGGCGGCGATGAACACCATGTCCGAATCTTTGAGGGCGTCGTAGATCTGGTCGCTGGTCTCTTCCGCGGCCTTCAGCCCCTTCTGCGGATCACCGCCCGCGCCGAGGCCCTTCGTCAACTTGTCGCCAATGTGGATCTTCCGATCGGCATCGCAGCGCATCAGGGCCTGTGCGTCGGTGTTGACGGCGATGAACTCGATACCACGCACTTCGGCCCGGATCATCCGGGTGACCGCGTTCGAGCCACCACCACCGACGCCGATCACCTTGATCCGCGCGTACGATTCCGCTCCCGATAGCGGCATCATCTCGAACTCGATCCTTTCTGCCGGGCACCAGGACGGCGAGCAGGCATTGCGCCCCCAAGGATACGCCACCCGGACACCGGGCGCACGACCTTGAGGAAGCCACGACCAGGTGCCAGCCACACCCGCCTCCGGCGCCGCGATTATACGGGCGTATCAGAGACATAACAACGCTCCTCGCAGTCGCTTCGGGCTGCCCCGATCGGGTCGTGCGCCCGACCTCAGCGATCCGTGCGGAGTCGGGACCGTCCTTCGTGCCGTTCGATCGCCAGTTCGATCAGTCGGTCGAGCAGGCGCCCGTAGGACAGCCCGCTGGCCTCCCAGAGCTTCGGGTACATCGAGATGTTCGTGAACCCGGGGATCGTGTTCAGTTCGTTCACCAGCACGATCGATTCATCGCGGCTGATGAAGAAGTCCACCCGGGCCATCCCCGCGCAGTCGATGGCGCGAAAGGCGCCCACCGCCAGCGCGCGGACGCGATCCGATGCCTCGGCGCTGAGCGGCGCGGGGATCAGCAACTGCGTTGCCGAGTTGGCGTACTTGGCGTCGTAGTCGTACCACTCGCGGTCCGGGATCACCTCGCCGACGACGGATGCGATCGGAGCGTCGTTGCCGAGCACGCTGCACTCCACCTCGCGCGCGTCGATCGCCGCCTGCTCCACGATCACCTTACGGTCGTAGGTCAGCGCTAGATCGACGGCCTCGCGGAGTGTGGGCTCATCGGTCGCCCGGGTGATGCCCACGGAAGAACCGAGATTGGCCGGCTTGACGAAACACGGGTAGCCCAGGCGCGCCTCGATCTCCACGATCGTCTGCTCAACGGCGCTGCGCCACTGGGGCTCGATGAAGGCGACCCAGTCGAGCACCGGCAGACCCGCCGCGCGCAGGACCGTCTTCATCATCGCCTTGTCCATGCCCAGGGCCGAACCCAGCACGCCCGCGCCGACATACGGCACGTTCGCCATCTCCAGCAGTCCCTGGATCGCGCCGTCCTCGCCGTAGGGCCCGTGGAGCACCGGGAAGATGACGTCGATCGGATCCAGCGCCGGGCGCGCCTCCACGCCGCGGGAGACAGACACGGTGACCAGTCCACCGCCTCGCGGGTTCGTGACGATTGCCGTCTCGTCGAGCGCCTCGGCACCCGCCTTCAGCGCGCGCATCGGATCACCGGAGGGAAGCCACCCACCCTGTCGGGTCAGGCCGATGGGAACGATCTCATATTTCTCCGTATCGAGCGCCGCCATCACCGATTCGGCGGACCGCAGCGATACCTCGTGCTCGCCAGATCGCCCTCCGAACACGATACCGACGCGGATCCTGCGACGCTGATTCATAGCGAGACATCACCCCAATCACCGAGAAATTCCACTTCGGGCACGAGGGCGATCCCGAATCGCCGTGCCACCTCCGACCGCGCGAGGCGGATCAGCGACACGACATCCTCGGCCGAAGCTCCGCCCTGGTTGACGATGAAGTTCGCGTGGCGTGTCGAGATCGCCGCCCCGCCGATCGCCCGTCCTTTCAGCCCGGCACACTCGATCAGGCGGCCGGCGAAGTCTCCCGGCGGATTGGTGAAAGTGGAGCCGGCGCTCATCTCGGTAGGTTGATGCTCGCGTCGCCAGTGGCGGATCTCATCGATGCGCGCGAGGGCCTCCGCCGCCGGCGATGGCTTCAGAGCGAACGTGGCCTCGACCACCACGGGTCGGGGCCAGGCGCGCTTGAGGGCGCTATCGCGATAGGAGAGGTCCAGAGCCGACGTCGGCAGGTCGTCGACGCGGCCGTCGTCGCGGAGGATCCGTGCCGACCGGAGTACGCCGCGCATCTCGCCGGCGTGTGCCCCGGCGTTCTGAACGACGGCGCCACCCAGGGTCCCGGGGATCGCCGCCGCGAATTCGAACCCGGTCCATCCCCGGGCGGCCGTCTCACGTGCCAGAAGCGCGAGCGACGTGCCGGCCGACGCGGTGACGAGCGCATCCGAGCCTTCCCCGACGATCGCCAGGCGGGTGGACTCCATACGGACGATGAGGCCGCGGAATCCGCGATCGGCGATCACGAGGTTCGAGCCGCGCCCGATCACCCGCCAGGGGATTCCACGACCAGCAGCCCACGCGACCAGTTCATGCAGATCCTCCAACTCGTCGGTGATCGCGAAGAGGTCCGCGGGTCCGCCCACGCGCAGGCTCGTATAGGGCGCCAGCGCGACATCGCGCTCGACGTGGGTTCCCGAAGAGAGTCGTCCCAGATGGAGTGCCGTCGTCACGTCACCTCGAGCGCGGCGACCACCCGACTCGCGAGTCGGGTGACGTCCCCTGCGCCCACGGTCATGATGATGTCACCCGGGCGCGCTGTGGATGCCGCGCGGCCCACCGCCTCCGCCGCGTCGGGGCAGTAGAGCACGTCGGCACGCCCGATCGCGTTCACGAGTCGCGCCGCGTCACCCTCGGGAGTCGCATCTTCGCGGCCGGCTGGCGAGTACGGCGCGAGCATCAGGACCACGTCGGCGTCGTCGAACGATGCGCGGAAGTCCTCGAACAGCGACGCGGTGCGATGGTAGGTGTGCGGCTGGTAAACGCAGATGACGCGGCCGCGTGCGACCTGCCGCGCCGTTGCCAGCGCCGCGCGCACCTTCATCGGATGGTGGGCGTAATCGTCGTAGACCTCCACGCCACGGACGCTCCCCCGCCGCTCGAACCTTCGGCCGACGCCGGGGAAATCCCGCAATGCCTCCACGCTGACGGCGGCATCGACTCCAGCCTTCGCCGCCGCGGCTATCGCGCCCACCGCGTTATGGACGTTGTGCCTGCCGGGCAGGGGGAGCGTGAGGACATGCGAGGTTCCCGCATGGCGCAGTACCGCCGTCGTGGTCGGACCCGCGGCGTCGATGCGCCCGATCTGCCAGTCGGCGTCCGGCTTGGTCCCAAAAACCGTGGACCCCGCGCCGGCCAGGCGCGCCGCGCCCGGCTCATCGCCGTTCACGATCAGGCCTTCGGGTGGCGTGCTCGCCGCGAAGGCCCGGAAGGCCTCCTCCATCGCGTCGACCGAACCGTAGTAGTCGAGATGATCGGGTTCGACATTGGTGACGACCGCGATCGCCGGAGCCAGGTGGAGGAAGGATCGATCGAACTCGTCGGCCTCCACGACCAGCAAGCGCGACGCGCCAGCCCGGCCTCCCACGCCCAGGCCGGGTACCTCACCACCGATCAGAGCGCTCGGATCGTGGCCCGCGCGCAGGAGAATCCAGGCCGTCATGGCCGTCGTCGTCGTCTTGCCCGCCGTTCCGGCGATGCAGATCGCGGTGCGCTGCCGCGACCACGCCCCGACCACCTCGGCGCGTTTCGCGATCGCCACCCCGCGCCTGCGCGCCTCGACCAGGCAGGGGACATCCGGCGCCGCGGCCGAGGTCGCGACGACCAGGTCACGCCCGACCGCGTGCTCCCCGGAATGCCCGATCCGGGCGACGACACCGAACTCGCGCAGTGCGCCGAGCACGGGGGAGTCTGTCGCATCGCAGCCATCGACGGTCCAGCCAGCGCGTGCCGACAGCGCCGCGAGGGGTGCCATCCCGGCGCCCCCGATCCCCACGAAGTGCGCCCGGACCGCCTTTCTCTGGACGAGCTCCGCCAGCGCCGACGGCGCGATCACAGAGCCTCTTCCAGATCGTGCATGCTGGCGCCACGCCGGGCGAGGCGCGAACTCGCGATGAGCGCGATCGCCACGATCAGGATGACCGCGATCGTCGCGAGGACGATGGTCGAGCGGCTTGCGAGCGCGGGGAGTGCAAGCGCCTCGCCAAAGAATCCCGTACCGACGTAGGCGACGATGTACCCCGCGATGGCTCCGCCCAGCGCCCCAAGCAGGGCATCGCTTCCCGAGGATCCGCGCGGCCCGAGGCTGTTGGCGGCCAGGTAGCAGAGTCCGACACCCACGGTGAACGTCACCCCGAGGAAGGTCTGCGGAGCGAAGAGGTCGATCGCGGGTGTCGCGCGGAGGGTCGCCAGCAACGGCATGGGATCGTTCAGGTCGAAGCCGCCCAGCCAGACGAATCTCCCGATCAGCCAGACCCGATTCGCGCTCTCGACGAGGGGAACTCCCAGGTACCCCACGACCGTCCACAGGAGGAGGAGGAGCACGAGACCGCCGAGTTCACGGACCCAGCCGCGACGCGCGCCGATGACCGCGCCGATGATGACCAGTGCCAGATACGGCCACATCGTCCCAATCTGGAGCGCGCTCGGAGTCGGGAGGGGCAGCGTCGGGATCGGCATCAGCCGGCGTCCTTGATCGCCAGGCGGGCGATGGTCGCGCGGATCGCATCGATCGAACCAGGTCGGTCCAGCGCGCCCATCGCGGCGCGACGCCGCTCCTGTCCGGCGATGTCGTAGAGCATGGTCAGGGCCGCATCGGCGAGCGCCGCCGCGCTCTCCGGAAGGGAACTGGTGTAGACCTGCGCGGCACCCTGCCGCGCGAGGTAGGCGGCGTTGGCGCGCTGGTGTCCGCCGGCGAATGAACCCGGGATCAGCAGGGCAGGCAGCGAGAAGGCCGGGAGTTCCCCGAGAGTCGAGGCACCCGCTCGACCCACGAAGAGATCCGCCGCGGCGAGCCAGGTTCCCAGTTCCTGGCCGACGAAGGAAGTCGGCCGGTATCGCTCTTGCAACCAGGCCGGAAGCGATTGGCGCGCCCGCAGGGAGTCGTCGGCGCCGGCCGATCCCGTCTGGTGCAACACGATGGCTCCGCCGGCAAGGCGCGGGAGGGCCGTCCATACCGCCTCGTTGATGGCGCGCGCGCCCTGGCTGCCGCCCATCACCACGATCACGGGATCCTCCCCGATGCCGAGTGCGCACCGTGCGGCACCCCGCCGATCGGGACGTCCGCTCCAGTCCCGTAACTCCGGCCGGATCGGATATCCGGTTGGAACGATCGGCGCGCCCCGCAGGTACTGCTCCGACTCGGCCGCGGTGCAGACGATGGCACTGGCGAAACGGGACAGGAAGCGGATCGCCAGGCCAGGCTCGATGTCCGGCAGGAACAGAATGACGGGAATCGAGAGCGAGCGTGCCGCCAGAACCGGGGGGACGGAGACGTAGCCGCCCGTCGCAAAGAGGGCGTACGGATGCCTCTGCCGCAGGATGCGGCGGGCAGAGAGAAAGCCGCGCATGTTCGCCAGAGCCGACGGGAAGAGTTGCAGCGGATTGCGCCCCGCGACCGCGCCGGCCCCGGTTGCGGCGTATGGAATACCGAGGTCCTGCGCGAGGCGGCGCTCCATGCCGGCGTCTCGGCCGAGCCATATGGCCGTGCCGCCCATGCCGGCGACCACCGCGCCGGCCGGATAGACATGGCCGGCAGTGCCGCCCCCGGCCAGGGCGATCGGAGACACGTCGGCACGGCCCATCGCAACCATCACCGCTCGGCGGCCGCCAGCGCGATGACCATCTCTTTGAAGGCGCGGCCCCGCGCCTCGTAGTCGCGGAACTCATCGAAACTCGAACCGCTCGGAGAGAGCAGGACGATGTCGCCCGGCCGGGCGAGACGATACGCCGCGTCGACCGCCTCGCGCAGCGATCCCACCGACGCCGCGGGAGCGGGCGCCCCGGCCCGCTGGATCGCGTCGTGCAGTTCACATCGCAACTCGCCGAAGAGCACGACGGAGCGGGCGCGCGCCTGAATCTCCCGGCCCAGATCGTCCAGCGGTACGCGCTTGCTTCTGCCACCGGCGAGGAGGATGACACCGGGATCGAAGGAGCGAAGCGCGGCGATCGTCTCCGCCGGCGAAGTCGCCTTCGAATCGTTGAACCAGAGAGCGCCGCCAATGCGCCCGACCTCCTCGATGCGGTGCTCCACACCCGCGAACGTGCGCGCCACCGCCGAAATGGCCTCCAGGGTCGCACCAAGGTGCGCCGCGGTCGTCGCCGCGGCCAGGACGTTCGCGACGTTGTGATCGCCACGCAGGCGGAGATCCGCCCGACGACAGATGACGCCGCCACGCGCCGCCGTACCCAGGAAGAGTCGGTCCCCGTCGAACCACGCCCCCTCGCGCACGGGTCGCGCTAACGAGAAGGAACTCCGCTGGCCCTCACCGAGCGCTGACAGAGGGCTGAGTTCCTCGTCGTCGGCGTTCAGAATGGCCACATCGCCGGACTTCTGGTACCGGAGCAGGTTTGCCTTCGCCTCGCGGTACGCGCCGAGGTCGGGGTGGCGATCGAGGTGATTCGGTGTCAGGTTGAGAATCGCGCCGATGCCCGGGCTGCGCCTGAGGTTCTCGAGCTGGAAGCTGGAGAGTTCGAGTACGACCTCGCCGCCGTGGTTGTCGGCGACGTAGTCGATCGCGGGGCGCCCGATGTTGCCGCCGACGAACGCGTCGATCCCCGACAGCTCGAGCATGCGGCCGACGAGCGTCGTCGTGGTCGTCTTGCCCGCGCTGCCCGTGATCGCGGCGATCCGCCGATCGCAGAGATCGAAGAACAGTTCGATCTCGGAACTCACCCCGATGCCGGCCTGACGCGCCGCCGCGACGAGCGCGTGCGATCGCGGCACTCCGGGGCTGACAAAGAGCGTGTCGATCCCGCGCAGAAGCGCCGGGTCGGTTCCGCCGAGCGCGAGACGGAGCCCTCGCTGCTGCGCCGCCTCCACGACCTCGCCCAGCGCCTCGTGCGGCCGGTCGTCGGCGACGGTGACCTCCGCGCCGCTCTGGCGGAGAAAACGGCCCAGCGCGAGATGCGTGCGCGCCAGGCCGAGGAGGAGGGCGTGCCGGGGGAGTCTCACAGGCCAACCAGGAGGAGCCCGCAGGCGCTGGCGACCGCGGCGGCGATCCAGAACCGGCCGACGATCTGCGTCTCGGGCCAGCCGATCAGTTCGAGATGGTGGTGGAAGGGTGCCCGACGGAACAGACGGCGCCCGCCGGTGAGGCGGAAATACCCCACCTGGAGGATCACCGACACGAGAACGAGCACGAGCGGAGCCGCGACCACGGGCAGCAGGAGCGCATCCCCCGTCCCGAGCGCCAGAACCGCCAGCGCGGCGCCCAGTCCAAGCGACCCCGTGCCACCCATGAAGACCCGCGCCGGATGCACGTTGAACCAGAGAAAGGCGAGCAAAGAACCGACGAGTGCCGCGGCCGCGACGGCGAGGACCACCTGACCTCGACCCAGGGCAAGCACTCCGAAGGTCGCGATCGCGATGCCGATCGTTCCTCCGGCCAGACCGTCGAGGCCGTCGATCACGTTCGCCGCCGATGTCGTGGCGTAGATGACGAACATGGCGAACGGTACGAACCCGATCCCGAACTCGATTGCGCCGAGGAGCGGGATGCGGACCACGCTTCCCGCCGGACCGAGGTAGAGGAGTACCGCGACGATCGCCGCGAAGATCAGTTGCCACAACAGCTGGGCGCGAATCTTGAAGCCGATTCCCTCGTGACTCCTGATGTTCGCCACGTCATCGAGGGCGCCGAACAGCGCGTAGAGCCCGATCGCCAGGAAGTACGGCAGAAGGCTGGCGGGGTCCGGCGCGAGAGCCAGTGTCACGACGGCCGCGATCGAGACGAACAGCGCGCCACCCATCGTCGGCGTTCCCCGCTTGGCAAGATGGTGCTCCTGCCCTTCCAGCCGGATCTGCTTGCCGAGGCGCAGGCGAATGAGCAGTCGTATGAACGGCGGTCCGGCAACGATGCCGAGCAAGAACGCCAGCAGGAGGGCGGCGAACGCCGACGTCACTGGGGTCCCGAGGTGAGGCGTCGCACCAGCCGCTCCATCCGCAAGCCACGAGATCCCTTCACCAGGATGAGGTCGCCTGGCAGAGGATCGATTGCCACGTCGGTCACGTCATCCGCGAAATGGACATCGAGGAGACCGGCGAGGCGCGCCTCGCGCCCCAGGACGCGCGCGCGGCTTCCCACGGCCCAGACGATGTCGGCAGCACCGGCGGCGCGCCTCCCCGCGGCGCGATGGGCCTCCTCTTCGATCTCCCCGAGTTCCAGCATGTCGCCCAGAATGGCGATCCGGCGACCCGTATGCTCGGCGAGCACGTCGAGCGCGGCATTCATCGAGATCGGGGCAGCGTTGTAGGTGTCGTCGAGGAGCGTGGCTCCCCCGGGCAGGGGGACAGGCCGCAGCCGCGCGAGATCGGGCGGGCTGACGAGTGCTGACGCGATCTCCCCCGGGGCCATATCGTCGGCGAGCCCCAACGCGGCCGCGGCCAGGCACGGATAGACGGCGTGGCGGCCGATCATCGAGGTGTCGATCGCGATCTCGCCGCCGGGATACAGCAGGCGGAACGATACTCCCGCCAGCCCCCGCGATCGGATATCGATGGCGCGCACGACATTGTGCTCGGCGGTACCGTACCAGACGACTGGACACCGGGCGCGCGCCGCCATCCGACGCAACCGCTGGTCATCACCGTTGAGGACCGCCAGGCCGGATTCGGGCAGGGCCTCCAGGATCTCCCCCTTGGCCTGCTCGATCGCCTGCATCGAGCCGAAACTCTCGAGGTGTGTCGGTCCGATGGTCGTCAGAACCGCCGCGCTGGGCCGTGCGATCTCGCAGAGCGTCGCGATCTCGCCAACTCGATACGCGCCCATCTCCAGCACCGCGCGCTCCACATCGGGTCCGATCTCCAGCAGAGCTATGGGGAGACCGATCTCGCTGTTGAAGTTGGCCGGACTCTCGTAGACGCGGAACCGCCGGGTCAGGACGTGGGCGATCGTCTGCTTCGCCGTGGTCTTCCCGACCGAGCCCACAACTCCAATGACGCCGGCCTCGATGCGTTCGCGGTGCGCCGATGCCAGCTTCTGGAGTGCCGTGAGCGGATCGTCGACACGCACGTACGCGACCTGGGCACGCAACTCCCCGGGGAGCGAGGAGAGATCGATTGTCCGGCGGGCGAGCACGCCGCGCGCCCCCTGTTCGATCGCGTGGACGATGAAGTCGTGGCCATCGCGCTCGGCTTCGAGTGCCACGAACAGAGCTCCGGTGCGTGCCGTCCGGGAGTCGTTCGTCACCGAAGTGAAGGTCAGATCGCCCTCGGGGCTGCTGTCGAGGATCGCCCCGGGAAGGTCGCCCAGGACCTGCCGCAGCCGCAGCGTGGTCATCGGGGCGTGCCTATCCGGCGGGCGCAGCGCAGACGAGCCGATCGTGCGCGCGGATTGCGCGCCACTTCCGCTGCGGTGGGGACGACCGACCCCTTGCCCAGACGCTGCGCTGGCGGTGCGCGGCCGCACGTGCAGATCGGCGAGCGCGGTGGGCAGATGCAGGGCCGGGTCTGGCCCTCGAGGAACCGTTTGACGATGCGATCCTCGAGGGAGTGGAAACTGATGACGGCCAGGACTCCGCCCGGACGGAGCAGTCCGAACGCGTCGCGGAGTGCGCCTGCGAGTGGCTCGAGTTCGTCGTTGACCGCGATGCGGAGAGCCTGAAACACGCGCGTGGCCGGGTGAACGCGGCCCGCGCGCATGCTCCGACCAGCGATGGCCGCGGCGAGTTGTCCGGTCGTCGCGAGCGGACCTCGCGATCGCGCCTGCACGATCTTCCTCGCCAGAGCACGCGCGCGAGGCTCCTCGCCGTAGGTGCGGATGATGTCGGCGAGGCGTGTCTCCGGCAAGCCGTTGATGAGGTCCGCCGCGGTGATACCTGCCTGCCGGTCGAACCTCATGTCCAGCGGCCCATCGCGCTGAATGCTGAACCCGCGCCCGGCATCATCGAAGTGCCGTGAGTTCACGCCGAGATCGAAGAGCACGCCATCGGCCTCGGTGACTCCGGCCCGGGCGGCGATTGCGAGCAGGTCCCGGTAGTGCCCGTGGACGAGGGTGACGCGATCGTCGAAGCGCGCCAGGCGCTCGTGGGCGATCTCCAGGATCTCCGCGTCTCGGTCGATACCGAGCAGGCGGCCTGTCGGGACGCTGGCGGCGAGGATCGCCGCGGCGTGACCGCCAAATCCGACGGTGCAATCGACGTAGATTCCGCCACTACGAGGCTCAAGTGAGGCGCATACCTCATCGACGAGGACGGGCGCGTGCCCGTCGGCGCTTTCCAATAACGCGGTCGATTCTACGTTCGCGCCCGCCGGCCTCCCGTTAGAAACCGGTATACTCGTCTGTCCCGAGGGAGGTTTTCCATGGCGTTTTCCGTTCCCGCGCTGCCGTACGCGTTCGACGCACTCGAGCCGCACATCGACGCTCAGACGATGCAGATCCATCACGATCGGCATCACGCGGCCTACGTGAATAACCTGAACGCGGCGATCGAGAAGCATCCGTCACAGTCTGGAAAGTCGATCGAGGAGTTGATCTCGAATCTCTCTGCCGTGCCCGAGGACATCCGGACCGCGGTGCGGAACAATGGCGGCGGGCATTACAACCACTCGCTGTTCTGGGAGATCATGGGCCCGAGTGGCGGGGCTCCGTCGGGTGCCCTCGCCGCGGCGATCGATCGGCTCGGCGGCCTCGAGGAGGTCAAGAAGCAGGTCAACCAGGCGGGCGCCACGCGCTTCGGCAGCGGTTGGGCCTGGCTGAGCGTGGATAACGGCGCGCTGAAGGTCGAGAGTTCACCGAATCAGGATTCGCCGCTGATGGAGGGTCGCCGCCCGATCCTCGGCGTCGATGTCTGGGAGCATGCCTACTACCTCAAGTACCAGAACCGGCGTCCGGACTATCTCGCCGCGTGGTGGAACACCGTCAACTGGGCGAAGGTCGGCGCCCTGTACGTCGCCGCCGGCGGCAAGTAGCCGCGTCGAGTCCTGCTTCGCGCGCGTCGGCGCGCTGAGGGGCGGGTTGGCGCCGGTATAATGCGCCAGCCCGCCGAAGGAGCGGTTGTGTGGACGAGACGGTCACCGAAGGCGACCCGATCGATGCGACCGCGCCCGAAGCTGACGAGAGCGCAGCCGAGGAGTTCGATGCGCCCGTCGTCGCCGAGGATCTGGCGCCCGATCCGGCGGCGCTCGCCGATGTCGAGGCCGAGGCCATCCTCGATGAGCCGATCCCGACTCCGGACGATGACCTGGAGCGGGTCAGTGATCCCGTCCGCCAGTACCTCCGGGAGATCCACCGCGTCGCACTGCTGACGGCGGAGTCCGAGCGTCACCTCGCCGCCCGCATGGAGGAGCAGGTCGCGCTCGCCGCGCTGGCGTCGGAGCACGCTTCGGCCGGAGACCTCGCCACCGATGCCGACGTGGCGCTGCGACTCTACGAGCGACTGAGCGGGCGCATCGATCTCATCGAGGCGCTCTTCGCCGAGGTCGGCGTCACCGATGAACGACCTCTCTTCGTCCGCCTCCACGATCGCCGGGTTCGCATCCAGATCGATGCTCTGCTCGATCTCGAACTGGTAGCGAGGCTCGCGGCCAGGCTCGGCCGTTCCGCCGCCGAGATCGAGACCGACCTTGTGAAACTCTCCCTCGAGTCCCGCCTCCTGCTGCCGAGCCTGCTCGAGTTCCCCCGGTTTGCCGCGGCGCAGTCGATACCGCCCGTCGCGACCGCTGCCCGCGTCTTCCGCGAGCGGGAGAAGGATGTCCACCGTTCCTTCGAGCGCTTCCGTCACGTCGCGGAGGCTGCCGAGCAACACCTGATCGAGGCCAACCTTCGGCTGGTCGTCAGCATCGCGAAGAAGTACGCCAATCGTGGGATGGAACTGCTCGACCTGATCCAGGAGGGCAACCAGGGGCTCATGCGCGCCGTCGGCAAGTTCGATTATCGGCGCGGGTTCAAGTTCTCGACGTACGCCACGTGGTGGATCCGGCAATCGATCAGCCGGGCACTCGCCTACCAGTCGCGCACCATTCGCGTCCCCGTACACATGGTCGAGATCATCAATCGGCTGGGACACGTGACCCGTGAGCTCACCCAGCAACTCGATCGCGATCCTCTCGCGGTCGAGATCGCGCTGATGCTCGGGCTCTTCGAACCGGGCCTGGAAGAGGAACTCCTCGCCATCGCGGCGCGGCGCGATCCTTCGATCGTCGTGCCGATCGACGCCGGAGAAGATATGCGTCGGGGGTCGATCCTGCGCTCGGGAATCCTCCAGACACCCCGGCTCATCCCGCCGCTCATGTGGGACGAAATCAATCAGGCCGCCGGGCGCGTGGACCAGGCCATCCTCGTCTCCCGGCAGCCGGTGTCTCTCGAGACGCCCGTTGGCACGGAGCAGGATAATCACCTCGGCGATCTCATCGAAGACATCACCTCGCCCGAACCCTCCGAGGTAGCGACGGCGGCGCTCCTGAGGAGTCAGGTCGATTCCATCCTCGAATCGATGAACGTGCGGGAGCGACGCGTCATCGAACTGCGCTTCGGCCTGGAGGACGGGCGGAGTCGGACGCTCGAGGAGGTCGGTAAGGAATTCGGGGTGACGCGAGAGCGCGTACGGCAGATCGAGGCCAAGGCGCTACGCAAGCTCCGGCACCCGCAGCGCAGTCGCCGTCTGAGGGACTACCTCGAGTAGCGGCATCGCCGCGAGACCGCGGCGATGGGCGGCCACGAAGCCGGCTGGCAGTTCCACCACGCTCCTGGCGGCCAGACAGACGGGGCCCAGACGCCAGGGTGGAACTCTCTCCGTCGTCTGCACGACGACGCCACAAGCGTCCAGAAACAGGACGTCCACCGCCCGGTCCATGAAGCAGGTATGGATCGCGTTGCAGCCGACGAGGACGAACGCGTCGAATCCGGGGAAGGCCGACCGCCCGATGAGCCCGCGCGCGCGGT
Source organism: uncultured Dehalococcoidales bacterium (assembly GCA_964536925.1). Lineage (GTDB taxonomy): Bacteria > Chloroflexota > UBA6077 > FW602-bin22 > FW602-bin22 > VGOZ01. Next base: position 35,810 of record CAZHZF010000011.1, read on the forward strand.
CGAACGGGTTTGCCGCGATCAGGGCCGATAGGGAGATAGGCCGTTCTGCGAGCCCCAGGAGCGTGATCGTGCTCGCCCTCATGATGCTGGTCCCAGACTTCGGAAGATGCCCGGCAGCGCTGGCCCGAGGATCACGACGAACAGCGACGGGAAGATCAGAAAGACGAGCGGGAATAGCATCTTGATCGGCGCCTTCTGGGCGAGTTCCTGCGCGCGCTGCCGTCGCCGGATGCGGATCTGCGCCGACTGCGCGCTGAGGACTCTCCCGACTGACGTGCCCAGCTGGTCGGACTGGACGATCGCGGTGACGAACGCCTGAAGGTCCGGCGCGTCCGTGCGCTCGACGAGTCCGGTCAGGGCGTCACGCCGCGATCGCCCCAGGCGGATCTCGGAGAGGACGGTCGCGAACTCCTGACCCAGGGCGTCCGGCCTCTTCTCCGCGACTCTGGCGAGGGCGGCATCGAAGCCGAGCCCCGCCTCAACCGAGACCGTGAGAAGGTCGAGCCCATCGGGGATGGCGCGCTCCACCTCACGGCGGCGTCTCCGGATCGCCCTTTCGAGCGCGAGCCCCGGCGCGATCAGACCGATCGCGCCCCCGATCGCCAGCGCCCAGAGCGCATTGCGGCCACCGATCAGACTGGCGACCACAGCCCCGATGGCGCATCCGCCGATCGCGGAGAGTGCCTTGAGAGCGAGGAAATGGGGCAGTTCCACCGCTCGGGGCCCCGCCAGCGCCAGGCGCCGCCGGTAATCCTCGAGAACGCGCGCGGGCAGCAGTGCGTGCACCATCGCCGCGAGCGGCAGCGCACGTGCCGCGATCTGACTCCACAGGTGCGCACGGTCTCTCACCTGCACCGCTCCGGTCGACGCGCCACCGAGCCGCCGCATCACCAGCCCGGGAGCGGTGAGATGCTGAACGCCGGCCGTGGCGAGGATCATCGCGAGTGCCGCGCACAGTGCGAGCACGGCTGGATCCAGGTGGTCCGCCGCTTCGAGCCACGGCGAGATGGCTCCAGGGTCAAACATCGATCGCGGTGAGTCGCCGCATCGCGAGGAAACCCACGACGATCATCGCGCCCGCGATTCCGAGGATCGCGTAGGCGGGCAGGCAGATGATCTGTTCGTCGGAGAGGAGCGGCGCCAGGTAATCGGGCCGCAGGATCGCCATCGCGCCGCCCAGCGCGACCGGAAGAAGCGCGATCACCGTGCCGCTGAGTCGCTGCTGCGCGGTCAGGGCCTGAATCTCGCCGTGCAGGCGTCTTCGCTCGCGCAGCGTCTCGGCCAGCGTGTCGAGGATGCGGGCGAGATTACCGCCGATCTCCTGCTGGATCCCCACCGCGGTTACGAGCAACTCCAGGTCGTCGCCGGGCACGCGGGCGCGCAGGTTGCGCAGCGCCGCGTCCACCGACAGACCCAGGCCGATCTCGTGGACCACCCGGGCGAACTCGGCGCGCGTCGGCTCGACGGCCTCGCGCGTGACCGTGTCCATCGCCTGGGCGAGGCTGTGCCCGGCGCGCAACGACGCGGCCAGAGTGAGCAGCGTATCCGGCAGCTGATTCACGAGCGCGGCGGCGCGGCGCGCGCCGATGAGACGCAGGACCTGCCGCGGACCGACCAGGGCGAGCGCCGCCAGCGCCAGGCCGACCACGGGCTGTTCCAGCAGCCACCCCCCGGCGACGCACAGCACCGCGGCCGTCAACTGCACGGCGAGAAACGACGCCGGCTCGATGGCAAGTCCCGCGCGTCCCAGTTCCAGGCGCAATCCCCCCGCCAGGGCGCTGCGATACAGGAGTGCCCGCGCCACGGACCCGCCGGCCCAGGATCCCGGGCGGACGATCCGCGGCGGCGCGGCGATGCCCAGGCGATCGGTCAGATCGAGCGGTCGCCGGACGATCAGGTCCGCGCCGACGGATGCGAGCACCACCGCGAACGCGATCAGGCAGGACGCCAGGATCGCCTGATCCAGTCCCGCCGTCAGATCCCCGATCACAGGCCGGCGGCCCCCAGACCGAACACGCGGCCGTCGACTCCCACGCCTGCCTCCTCGAGTCGCGTGCAGAAGCGTGGTCGCAGTCCGGTCGGTCGCAGTTCTCCCACCACGGCTCCATCCCGGGTCACATGGCTGGTGAACGAGAAGATCTCCTGCGTCACGATGACATCTCCCTCCATCCCCTGGACTTCGGTGATGGAGGTGACGCGACGGCTGCCATCGCGCATCCGCTCCTGATGGACGATCACGTCGATGGCCGAGGCGATCTGTTCGCGAATGGCCCGGAGCGGGAGGTCCATCCCGGCCATCAGCACCATCGTCTCCAGTCGCGCCAGGGTGTCGCGCGGGCCGTTCGAGTGCGCGGTCGTGAGTGACCCATCGTGCCCGGTGTTCATCGCCTGGAGCATGTCCAGCGCCTCGCCGGACCGAACCTCCCCCACGACGATCCGATCGGGCCGCATTCGCAGGGCGTTCCGGACCAGTTCGCGGATCGGCACGAGGCCCTTGCCCTCGATATTCGCGGGTCGGGCCTCAAGACGGACGACGTGCCGCTGGCGCAACTGCAGTTCGGCCGCATCCTCGATCGTCACGATGCGCTGCCTCTCCGGTATGAACGAGGAGAGGACGCCCAACAGCGTCGTCTTGCCGGAGCCGGTGCCCCCTGAGACTACCATGTTGAGGCGTGCGACCACGCAGGCGGAGAGGAGCGAGATCGACTCCGCGGAGAGGCTGCCGAGACGGATCAGATCCTCGACGGTGAGAGGGCGCCGCCCGAACTTGCGGATCGTGAGCGTTGGACCATCCAATGCGATGGGTGGGATGATCGCGTGGACCCGACTGCCGTCCGGGAGCCGCGCATCGACCATCGGCTGAGATTCGTCGCAGCGTCGCCCGATCGGACCGATGATGCGTTGAATCACCCGCAGCACATGTGCGTCGTCGGTGAAACGAGCCGCCGACTCCTCGATCCGTCCGTTCCGCTCGACATAAACACGCTGCGCGCCGTTGACCATGATCTCGGTGATCGTCTCATCGGCGAGGAGTCGCTCGAGCGGACCGAGCCCGAGGATGTCGGCGAGGATGGAGTCCGTCAACTCCTGCCGCTCGTTGCGTAGCAGCGTGACCGATTCCCGTTCCAGCACGGCCGCGATGATCCGTTCGATCGCCTGCCGCACTTCATGCGGCTTCTCCAGATCGAGTCTCGGATCGATCTCGGCGATGACGGCGGCCTGGACCCGTGCGCGAACGTCCGAGTCGTCGCCGCGTCCGCCGTGCCGCGGCGGGCCGCGCGTCGGAAAGGGGGTGCTTGCGCGCGGAGATTCGACAGACTCGGGATCCCGGCCGCGCTCGATCCGTTCGAGGAGGGACATGGATCAGGCCGAGGCGGCCGAGGGAGCGGTTCGGGAGAGCCGAAGCGAGGCGAGCAGGCGGGACACAACGCCGGGCCGGCTCCGTCGGGCGACCTCCTCAGGCAGCAGCCGATCGGCGAGGGCTGCGATTCCCCGGGCGATCCTCGCGCGCGGGTTCATCGTCACGAGCGGCTCGCCCCGATTGAGCGCCAGGGTGGCGAGACGCCCGTCGGACACGATGCGCGCGTCGATCGCGTGCCCGAGGACGCGCTCGATCTCGCCCACCTCGATGCCACCGGTTGAATCCGCGCGGTTGAGTACGACGGTCATACGATCGCCGGGGTATCCGAGCCGGGCCGTCACGTCGAGGAAGCTGCGCGCATTGCGGATCGCCGGCATCTCCACGGTCAGCAGCAGGATGATCTGATCGGACAGGTCGAGCGCGGCGAGGGTCTGCTCGCTGAAGTTTGGGCCGGTGTCGACGACGACCAGGCGGTAGCTGCGGCGGAGCGTCTCCAGGGCACGACGCATGAGGTCGGCGCTCACCTTCTCCGCGCCTTCCGGGCGGCCCGGCGCCGGCAGGACGTCGATACCGGAGCGATGGCGCACCAGGATCTCCCGCATCAGATCGAGATCGAGGTCCGCGGCGTGGGCGGCGAGGTCTGAGATGTCTTTGGCTGGCTGCAAGCCGAGCAGGATCCCCGCGTCGCCAAACGTCAGATCGGCATCGACGAGGGCGATTGGCACCCGGTGGCGCACATGCGCCGCGACGGCGAGGTTCGAGGCGAGTGTGGTTCGGCCGACGCCCCCTTTCGGACCGAAGACGGTCACGACGCGTCCTGGCTGGCCTTCGCCGTGTCCCGACGCGCCTCGTCCGAACGCGCGCAGCCCCGCGACCCTTCGCACCACATGGCCGAGTTCCTCGGCGTCGAAAGGCTTCGTCAGGAACTCGCGCGCGCCGGCACGCATACCCCGCCGGAGCGCCTCCGGGTCGCCATCGACCGACATCAGGATCACGCGCGTCGAGGGGCTCTCGGCGAGGATCTGCTCCGAGGCGGCGACGCCATCGCACCGCGGCATCGCGACATCGAGGATGGCGATGTCGGGTTGCGTCGATCGAGCGAGTTCGATCGCGCGCTGCCCGTCGGCGGCCAGTCCGACAATCTCGAGGCTGGACTCCAGCGAGAGCAGCCGCTCGATGCTCCCGCGGATCTCCTGGCTGTCATCCGCGATCAGAATCCGGAGCGGTGCGTTGGTGCTCATGGGGCGGGCACGGAGTGCTCGGCGGGAACGGTGAACCCGTACCGGGACGCGATCGACTCGAGGGTGACCGCATCGGTCGCGATCTGTTCCGCGTCACCGGCTGCACGGAGGACGATCTCCAGCTTGACGCGAGAACTGTCCTTCAGAGCCTTCAAGATCAGCGCATCCTGAGGTTCGACCGCGAAGACCACGGACTGTCCCGCAGTTCGTGCCGCCGCACTGCCGTTCACCTTCTCGACCGGCGCCGCGAGCAGCGGGCCGACCGACTGGACGACGAGGCGTTGCATCGTCATCTGCGTGGTGGCGCGGCTGACACCCGCCCGGCCGGTTTCCTCGTGATACTCGCCCGGGTCGATCGTCACCAGGAGGTCGACGACGTCTCCCGCGCGGAGTGGCGCGACGGCAAGGGTGTCTCCGACGGGCACCCCGATGGCGACTCTCCCCGCGGGGATCAGTTCCGCGGCGGTGGCGCCCCCGGCGGAAGAACCTGCGAGGCGGCGCGGCACGACCACTTCGCCGGCGAGGATCGTCTCGCGGGTCATACGTCCGATCGCGAGATCCTCGCTGGTAAACGCGTCGGCCGGTGCCGAGCCGGCCAGGACCCGCAGCCGGCCGACCTGAGCCGGAAGGATGACGGTGCGCGCGGGAATGTCGCTGAGAGCGACGACGACCTCGGAGGTGTCGATCTGCGCTGCCGCCTCGGCGCGGCGCGCCTGCCGGTACACGGCGAGCGCGGCGAGCAGAGCCAGCACCAGCCCGATCAGCAGCAGAGCGTATCCCGTCGGTCGTCTCATTCCGTCACCTCCTGGACGTGCCGCGAGGTGCCGATCGGGGAGCGACCGGCACCTCGCGGGTGGGGCGGGGAGGGACTACGCGCCGGCGAGCGAGGCGGTGATGCTCGTGAAAGTGGCGCCGATCTGATCGCCGAGTCCGCCGAGAAGGCCGACGATCGCGACGGCGACGAGGGCGATGATGAGCGCGTACTCGGTCAGGCCCTGACCGCGCTCATCGCGGGCGATCCGGATCAGTTGGGACAGACGTGCCATAGGTGTTCTCCTCCAAATGTGGCTGCGCTGCGGGTGGGGCTCAGGGGCGCGCGTCCCGGCGGGTGGCAACGCCCCGTCCACCCGTCCGACTCCCATCGGCATCTCTCCTCACGGCCGCGTCTTTGCGATTCCGAGGGAGAGTCTGGCCGTGGGGTGACGGTGTGGATACTGCCCGCACCTCCCAGGAGTAGTGGGAGATTGGGGCCGGCCCGGGTGGGTGGGCAGCGTAGGAGTCAGGTCCCATGGAGCACCGTGGCGGCCACGCCGCCACGGTGACAGGACGGATTTAGCCGAGCGTCTCCATCTTGATCCAGCCGCGACGGAGCGCGTAGACGACGGCCTGAGTGCGATCGTTCACGGCGAGCTTTCGCAGGATCGACGTGATGTGGTTCTTCACCGTCTGGTCGCTGATCTTGAGGGCGCGCGCGATCTCCTTGTTGGAGTTGCCGCGCGCGATGTAGTCCAGCACCTCGATCTCTCGCGCCGAGAGCGGCACGAAGAGCGGTTCCATCTCCTGGCCGACCATCGAGAGGTCTCGGAACTGCTTCAAGACGCGCGACGCGACGAGAGGCTTCGTGAGGACGCTCTCGTTGATGAGGTACTCCCCCTGGGCGGCCCTGCGGATGCCGTCCAGGAGTTCGTCCGGCCGGATGTCTTTGAGGAAGAAGGCGGAGGCCCCGACCTTGATCGCCTGGAAGAGCTGCTCCTCATCGTCGTAGGCGGTCATGAGGATGATGCCGGCGCGGGGCAGATGCAGCTTCACGCTGCGCGCGACTTCCAGGCCGTCGCTGCCCGGCATATGCACGTCGACCAGGATCACGTCAGGCGCCACGGCTCGTGCCAGGGTGATCGCCTGCTTCCCATCCGCCGCCTCGCCGACGACCTCGATGTCGGGCTCCGATTCGAGGACGCCGCGGAGGCCCTGGCGAAAGATCGGATGATCGTCGGCGATCAGAACCCGCACCCGTTCCATGGTCAATTCTCCCCCGACCCGCGTTCGGCGGGCACTCTCAGATCGATCTGCGTTCCGCTTCCGGGCGAACTGGTGACCCGCAACTCGGCGCCGATGAGACGGGCGCGCTCGGCCATGCTCGCGAGCCCGAACCGGCGCGCGCCCGACTCGGCTGTCGCCGCCGAGTCGAACCCCACGCCATCATCGACGATCTGGACCTCGGTCGCGCCATCGATTCGGCTGAGCGTCACGCGAGCCGAGCGGGCACCACTGTGCTTGCGCACGTTCTGCAGCGCCTCCTGCACGATGCGAAAGATCGCGACCTCCTTGGTCGGCGAAAGACGCACGTGCTCGTACTCGATGTCGGTGCTGATCTGGATGCCCGAGCGTGCCTGAAAGTCCTCCGCGTACTTCTGGAGTGTCGCCGGTAGGCCGAGCTGGGCCAGCGGTCCCGGCCGGAGATCGAAGATGAAGTAGCGGACCTCCGCCAGACCCTCGCGTAGGTCCGCTTTGACCCGCTCCATCTCACCCTTGAGTCGGCCCGGATCCCGTTCGATGAGACGCTGGCAGAACTCGAGCTGAAACGTCGCGTTGGCGAGAACCTGCGCCGGGCCGTCGTGGATCTCTCGCGCCAGACGGCGCCGCTCCTCCTCCTGTGCCTCCAGAGCCCAGACCTGTGTGAGCGAGAGGAGATCGGAATCCGCATCCCCGAACTGCCCGGCAAGGTAGTCCGCCGCCATCTGCGACTGGCCGGTCACCGCGTGCAGTTTGCGCGTCGCGAGCTGCAGTTGACTCAGTTTCTCGCCGATCGCGCCCTGCCGCGCGCGCAGCGCCTCGATCTCGTCCTGGCTCGTCCCCGCGCGAGCGGTCGCCTCGCTCAGCCGTTGTTCGACCGCGCGCAGCTGGCCCAACCACTCCGCCTGCTCGCGACGAACCCGGGCGAGCATTTCATGGAGCCGCGCCTCCGCCGAGCGGACGATTGCCGCGGCGTCATCCAGGGCGCCAACCCGATCTGTCACCGGCCGATGATAGCCGAGCCCTATTGTGCCTCCCGTCCGGCTCCGGCGGCGCGTCGCGAGAGGGCCTCCTCGAAGAACGGCGCGAGCAAGTCGATCGGCACCGGGAAGATGATCGTGGAATTGCGTTCCGTCGAGATCTCCGTCAAAGTCTGCAGGTAGCGCAGCTGGAGCGTCTGCGGCTCCGAGGCGATCACACGGGCCGCGTTCGCCAGGGTCTGCGCGGCCTGAAACTCGCCCTCGGCATGGATGATCTTCGCTCGCTTCTCGCGCTCGGCCTCGGCCTGGCGAGCCATCGCGCGCTGCATGATGTCCGGCAACTCCACATCCTTGACCTCGACCGTGGAGACCTTGATGCCCCACGGCCCCGTCTGCGTGTCGATGATCTCCTGGAGTCGATCGTTGATCTGGTCACGATTGGCAAGCAGCTCGTCCAGTTCCGACTGGCCGAGCACGCTGCGGAGCGTCGTCTGCGCGATCTGGAAGGTCGCCCGGACGTAGTCCGAAACGCGCGTGACCGCGTCGTTCGGCGCGATCACGCGGAAATAGACCACGGCGCTCACCCGGATGGAGACGTTATCGCGGGTGATGATCTCCTGCGGCGGGATCTCCATCGTCACAACCCGGAGATCGATCTTCACCATCCTGTCGACGAACGGGACGATGAAGAAGAGGCCCGGACCGCGGGGACCGATCAGCCGCCCCAGGCGAAAGATCACTCCCCGCTCGTATTCCTGCACGACCCGAACCGCCGCGCCAATCAGCGGAACGATCACGAAGACGACGATCGCGAGGATGATGCCCAGATTGATGAACCGCTCCATCTACTCCTCCGGTTTCGCGATGGGCCGCACAACCAGTTCCTGGCCCTGAACGGTGACGATGTCGACCATCGCACCGGGTTCGAGCCGCACGCCGTCGGCGCCGATGGCACGCCAGATCTCCCCACCACAATCGACCGTGCCGGTCGGATCCAGGCGACGGCGGACGATCGCACGCGCCCCAAGCGGGCCGCCGGTGGCGATCGTGGGCGGGCGACGCGACGAGCGGTAAACCGCCGCCACGATCAGGGTGAAGAACGCGGTCGTGCTCAGGACCACGGTGGCGATTGCCTCCGGCGCCACCGCGATGCCCGTCGGCGCTCCGGCGAAGAGAAGGACCGATCCCAGCAGCAACACGGCGATCCCGGCCGCGGTGAGTCCGCCGTGCCCGGAGGTCACAAGAATGTCCGCGGCAAAGAGCGCGAACGCGATCGCGATCAGGACGACGGCCGCCCAGTTGACCGGAAGGGTGCCGAGCGCGAATAGGGCGACCACCACAGCGACCAGACCCGCGACCCCGGCGAACCATCCACCCGGATTCGCCAGTTCGTAGATCAGGCCGTACATGCCGATCGTCAGGAGCAGGTAGGCCAGGTTCGGATCGCTGAGGACCTGGGCGATCCGCTCGAACACCGACATTTCCGTTCGCACGATCGTGACGTCAGCCGTTTGAATCGTCTGAAGCTCGCCCACGCCGAGCGTCACAGCTCTGCCGTCGATCTGGCGCAGCAGATCGTCCAGATCGGTGGCGAGGAGATCGATCGCACGGATCTCCAGCGCATCGCGGGCCGAGACGTTCACGCTCTCGCGGACTGCGCGCTCCACCCAGTCGGCATTGCGGCCCCGCGTGACGGCGAGGGAGCGCGCGAACGCCGCGGCATCGTTCTCCATCTTTGCTCCGAGCACCGCATCGGTAACCCCGCCGGTCCCGAGTTGGACCGGGTGGGCCGATCCGATATTCGTGTCCGGCGCCATCGCCGCCAGATGCGCGGCCTGGGTGATGAAAAGTCCCGCGGAGGCGGCCCGAGCTCCCTGCGGGGACACGTAGACGATCACCGGCACCTGGCTGGCAAGAATCCGCTGGACGATCCGACGCGTGGAGTCATCGAGGCCGCCAGGCGTGTCCAACGCGATCACCACGAACGCGGCTCCGCCGCGCTCCGCATCGCCGATCGCTCGACCGACGTACTCGGCCACGGCGGGTGTGATCGGGCCACGCACGTCCACGTGCGCGAACGACTCTCCCGCCGCGGAACCCAGCGGAACCATCATCGCGAGCAGCGCGATGCCGATCGCGACGGAGTGGAGGATCCGTGCGACGGTCATAGCGCTCCTGTTCTACGAGTGGCCGCGCAAGAACTCTCCTGCGTCGGCCTCGCTGAGGACAGTCTGCTCTCCGGAAACCATGTCCCGCACCAGCAGTCTCCCCTGCTCGATCTCATCGGGTCCCGCGATCACCGACCATCGTACGCCTCGACGAGCCGCATCGCGCAACTGGTTCGAGAGTCGTCCTCCGGCGATCGCCAGATCGCACGCGATTCCGGCGCGTCGAAGATCCCCCGCCACCCGTAGCGACGTGGCAAGAGTCTGCTCCGCGAAGATGGTCACCAGGACGGGCGCGACAGGTCCCTGGATCGCCGCCGGGGCCAGACCGAGAGCCTCGATCACGTCGATGATGCGGTCCAGGCCCAGGGCGCCGCCGGTTGCCGGCGTGGGCCGCCCGGTGAAGATGCCGATGAGATCGTCGTACCGCCCGCCGCCGACCAGCGAGCCGATCGCGGGTTCGACGACAGTGACCTCGTAGATACAGCCGGTGTAGTAGTCGAGTCCGCGGACGAGCGTGGGATCCACCTGCAGTTTGTCCGCGGGAACTCCCAGCCCGGCCAGAGCTGATACCAGTCGTCCGAGGCTGGCGAGTGCTGCCGCGGCGTCCTCACGATCGCCGATGGTGCGGGCAAGCTGTGGCAGGACGATCGACGGGCTGTCACGAGGGACCAGGAAGCCAAACAGTCCGTCCACCTCCGCATCGGAGAAGCCCCGTTCCGTCAATTCGGCCCGCACGCCCGCGGTGCCGATCTTGTCCAGTTTGTCCAGCGCACGGAACAGGCCGAGCGTCCGGTCCGGGGCGATCCCGAGCCGGGCGACGATCGCCTGCAGCAGACGCCGATCGTTGAGACGGACGACGAACCCTGGCAACCCGAGGTCGGCGAGGCACGCCACTACGGTGGAGAGGACGTCGGCGTCGGCGAGTTCTCCGGGAACGCCGACGACGTCGATGTCGCACTGGGTGAATTCGCGGTACCGGCCGCGCTGCGGTCGCTCCGCGCGCCACACCGGCGCGATGTGGTAGCGCTTGAACGGACGCGGGAGATCGGGGTGTGAGGCGACCACCCGGGCCAGCGGAACGGTCAGATCGTACCGCAGCCCGACCTCGCGTCCGCCCCTATCGGTGAAGGCGTAGATCAGTTTGTCCGCCTCTTCCCCGTACTTACCCTTCAAGGTCTCGGCGTATTCGAGCGCCGGGGTCTCCACCGGCTCGAAGCCGGATCGTTCGAAGTTCTCCCGGATGCGGGAGATGATCCAGGCGCGCAGCCGGCTTCGCCCGGGCAGCCAGTCGCGCATTCCCTGGAGCGTCTGAATGGGGTTCGCCATCACTGCCTCCTGCGATGCTGAGAAGTCCCTTTCAGGACAACAAAAAGGGGGCGGCTGAGCCGCCCCTGGGGTCGATGCGCAGAGCGCGGCTAACTGTCCGGTGTGCGGTGGTGATGAGGGAGAGCGTGCAGGACCATCGACGCGAGTATAGAGCGGTGCCCTGCTACGATGCCGGCGGGTGAAGACGCGGATCGTCGCCGACCTGGGTATCGCCCGAACGACCCTCCTCCGGCGGGGTGGGCGGCCCGAGGACTCGGACGGGAGCGACGCCACGCGGGAGGCGAACCGGCGCGTCTGGGGCGAACCGCTCTCCATCGTCGAGGTAGTCGATCGCATCCTGCGCGAGGTGGCGTCCGAGGGCGATGCCGCGCTCCATCGCATCGCCGCCCGCGTCGACGGGTTTCGGAGCGAGGAGTTCGCCGTTCCCGCCGAAGTCGTCAGCGCCGCGCGGGCGGCGGTTCCCCGCCAGGCGGTCCACGCCCTCGAGGTGGCCGCGGAGAGGATCCGGTGGTTTCACGAGCGGCATGTGCCGCGTGGCTGGGAGGTTCGTGATGAGACGGGCCTCTACGGCCAGATCGTGACGCCGATCGAGCGGATCGGGCTTCTCGCACCGGGCGGGCGCGCGACCTATCCGTCGACGGTGTTGATGCTCGCCATCCCCGCCCGCGTCTGTGGATGCCGGGAGATCGTACTGTGTTCGCCTCCAGGGCCAGACGGCCGGCCTTCGCCGGTCATCCTCGCCGCCGCGGCGATCGCCGGTGTCGATCGTGTCTTCGCGCTGGGTGGCGCCCAGGCCGTCGCGGCCATGGCGTATGGCACGGCATCGATCCCCCGGGTCGACAAGATTTTCGGGCCCGGGAACGCCTACGTCGCGGAGGCGAAGCGTCGGGTCTTCGGCGTGGTCGGCATCGATCAGATCGCGGGGCCGACCGAGACGTTGATCCTCGCGGACAGTTCCGCCGATCCGTCGATCGTCGCGGCGGATGTCCTCGCCCAGGCTGAACACGATCCCATGGCGGCGGCAATCGTCATCGCCGTCGGAGCCGACACCGCGCGTGACATCGCCGCAGCGATCGATGTCGCACTGGAGGGCGTGCCGCGCCGATCCATCGTGGAGGCATCGCTGGCGACCAACGGCGGCGTCATCGTCGCCCCATCGATCGAGGTAGCGATGGAGCTGGCGAACACTTATGCCCCGGAGCATCTCGCCCTGCTCGTTCGCGATCCGTGGAGTCACGTCCCGCACGTCCGTCACGCGGGAGGGGTCTTCGTCGGCGAACCATCCATCGAGGCGATCGGAGACTACGTCGCGGGACCGAGCCACGTCATGCCGACCGGCGGCACGGCGCGATTCTCCTCACCCATCACCTGCCACGATTTCGTCAAGATCACGAGTCTGTTCGCGACCGTGGAGTCGGGCGTGGCGCGACTGGGTCCGGCCGCGGCCGATCTCGCTCGCGCTGAGGGTCTGGAAAACCATGCGCGCGCGATCGAGGCGCGCGATCGGGAGAAGCAGCATGTCGGTGTCTAGCGGGCGAAGCGCGACGGTCGAGCGGGCGACCCGGGAGACGACGGTTCGAGTCGAGGTCACGATCGATGGTTCGGGAAAGGTGAGTGCCGAGACCGGAATCCCCTTCTTCGACCATATGCTCGACGCCCTGGGTCGCCACGGCCTGTTCGACCTCGTGGTCCGCTGTCAGGGTGACCTCGCCGTGGAGGCGCACCATACGATCGAGGATGTTGCGATCTCCCTCGGACGGGCCTTCGATCGCGCGCTGGGTGAGCGTCGCGGCATTGTCCGGATGGCCCACGCCTACGCACCGCTCGACGAAGCTCTCGCGCTCGTGGTCGTCGACTGCGGTGGTCGAGGCTATCCGGTGCTCGACACCGGCCTCAGCGGCGCGTTCGTCGGCGGAGTCGACGCCGACATGTTCCGCCATTTCTTCGAGTCCTTCGCGATTGAAGGGCGCATGAACATCCACGCCCGCGCGCTCGCCGGGGTGAACGTGCACCACCGCGTCGAGGCGCTCTTCAAGGCCCTCGCGCGGGCACTCGATGGCGCGACCCGCATCGACCCTCGCCTGGGCGATGCCGTCCCCTCAACAAAGGGAGCGCTGTAACGCCGAGCCCCCCCTGAGGTCAGTCCGCGATCGCCTCGACGTCCACCTGAAACTGCTCGACGACCGGGTTCGCGAGCAGTCGACGACACATCGCATCGGCCGCCTCGCGCGCCGCCACGGCATCAGGAGCATCGAGGTCCACTTCTAGATACTTACCCATCCGAACGCGAGTGACCCCGGTGAAGCCGAGTTGATGGAGTCCTCCCTGAATCGCGAGGCCCTGGGGATCGTTTACCGTCGGCTTCAGCGAGACGTAGATGCGGGCGTGCCACTTCACGTGATCGACTCCCTGTCGGTGATGCGCCGGAACGCCTCACGGTAGCGCTGCATCGTTCCGGCGACGATCGCATCCGGCATTTCCGGCGCCGGCGGTCTCTTATTCCAACCGATCGATTCCAGGTGGTCGCGCACGAACTGCTTGTCGAAACTCGCCTGCGGTCCGCCCGGGGAATAGGTTGCCACATCCCAGAAACGGGATGAGTCCGGGGTGACCATCTCGTCGATGACGACGAGGCGGTCGTCGATGAAGCCGAACTCGAACTTTGTGTCGGCGAGAATGATTCCCTTCGACCGCGCGTGGTCCCGGGCAAACGTGTAGAGCGCGAGGGTAAGCCGTTCCAGTTCGCTCGCCAGTTCAGACCCCACGGTGTTCACGAACTGGCTCCGGGTCAGCGGTTCGTCGTGCCCGTCGTCGGACTTCGTCGTGTGCGTGAAGAGGGGCACGTCGAGCGCGTCGCTCTCGCGCAAGCCGGGTGCGGCCGGGCCGCCGAAGATGGCACCGGTCCGCCGATAGTCGGCCCACGCGGAGCCGGCGAGGTAGCCGCGCGCGACACACTCAACGTCGATGCGTCGCGCCCGTCGAACGAGCATCGCGCGCCCGCGGAGGGCGTCATCCCTCTGAACCTCGGTCGGCATCCGTGCGAAGTCCGCCGAGATCAGATGATTCGGGCAGATCGGGCGGGTGAGGTCGAACCAGAAGGCACTCAACTGGGTGAGGATCGCGCCTTTCCCGGGGAACGGGGTGGGCAGGATGACATCGAACGCCGAGAGGCGGTCGGACGCGACCATCAGCAGGCTGTCGCCGAGGTCGTAGATGTCGCGGACCTTGCCGCGTCGGAAGAGCGGCAGGTTGATGTCGGTCATCGTCATCGCCGACCGATATCCGTACGGAATTGCATCCCGGCGAACCGCACGGCGGCGACGCCCGCGTACGCGCGATCGCGAGCCGTCGCCAGGTCGCTTCCCAGGCCGGTAATGCCGAGGACCCGACCCCCTCCCGTGGCCAGTCCGTGGCCAGCCGCGCGCGTGCCCGCGTGAAAGTGGAGGAGCGAGGCGCTGTCGGTCAGGCTCCCGGAGATCGGGACGCCGCTCTGGGCGCTCTCGGGATACCCCGCCGAGGCGACGACGACACAGCAGGCCGCTCCCGCACCGAGCGGCAAGACGGGAGGCACCCGCGCGAGACCCCCCTCAGTCGCCGCACACAGGAGATCGAGGAGGTCACACTCCAGGCGGGGCAGGAGCACCTGCGCCTCCGGGTCTCCCAGGCGGGCGTTGATCTCGAAGACCGTCACGCCGGACGGAGTGACAATGACCCCCGGATAGAGAAAGCCGCGAAACGGGCGGCCAATACGGGCCATCGCGCGGACCAGTGGCGCAACGACACGAAGTTCTATCTCTCTCTCCGATGCCGGAGTGAGTCCGGCGGGAGGCGAGTGCGTGCCCATACCCCCGGTATTCGGCCCCATGTCCCCATCGCACAGGGCCTTGTGGTCGCACGAATACGGGAGCATCCGGTACGTGGAACCATCGCAGATCGCGCTGACGGACACCTCGAACCCGGCCAGCAACTCCTCGATGACGACGACGGCACCGGCCGCGCCGAACGCCCTGTCGCACATCGCGCGATCGATGGCCGCGTGCGCCTCGTCGCGGGTGCGGCAGACAGCCACGCCCTTGCCCGCGGCCAGACCGTCGGCCTTCACAACCACCCCGGAGCCCCGGGAATCGACATAACGGTGGGCCGCCGCCGGATCGTCAAACGACTCCGACTCCGGCACCGGCACATCGTTCTCGACGCAGAGCCTCCGTGCCCAGCTCTTGCTCCACTCGATCTGTGCCGCCGCCCGCGTCGGACCGAACGCGCGGACTCCGCGCGTCTCCAGTTCGTCCACGAGCCCCAGGGCGAGAGGGTCGTCCGGTCCGACGACGACGAGATCGATCCGGTGGTCGCGCGCCCAGTCCGCGATGCGCAGGACCTCGCGGGCGGGAATATCGACGATCTGAGCCAGCGCGGCCATCCCGGGATTGCCTGGCGCCGCGAACAGAACGCCGCAGCGCGGACTCTGCCGGATCTTCCAGCACAGCGCGTGCTCGCGGCCGCCGGAGCCGACCACGAGGACCCTGAGGCCTACTCCCATTCGATCGTCGCCGGCGGCTTCGACGAGATGTCGTACACGACGCGCGTGACCGCGTGCACCTCGTTGACGATGCGGCTGGCCATCCGCGCGAGGAGATCGTGCGGCAGGCGGGCCCAGTCCGCGGTCATGAAGTCATCGGTGGTTACGGCCCGAATCGCCAGCACGTTGCCATAGGTGCGCCCGTCCCCCATCACGCCCACCGTGCGAATCGGCGTCAGGACGGCGAGCGCCTGGGCACACTGCCGATACCAGCCACTGGCGCGCAACTCCTCGGTCACGATGGAGTCCGCCGCGCGAAGTGTCTCGAGGCGGTCGGCGGTGACCTCACCGATGATGCGAATCGCCAGGCCCGGTCCCGGGAACGGGTGACGCCAGACGATCTCTTCGGGGAGTCCGAGCGCCTCGCCGACCTTGCGCACCTCGTCCTTGAAGAGTTCCCGCAGGGGCTCCACGATGTCGAATTCCATCTGTTCCGGGAGTCCGCCGACGTTGTGGTGTGTCTTGATGGTCTGGGCGTGACCCGAGCCGGCGCTCTCTATGACATCGGGATAGAGGGTGCCCTGCACGAGGTAGTCGTATTGCCCGCGTGTAGCGGAGAGGCGGGAGGCCTCGTGTTCGAACACGCGGACGAATTCGTGGCCGATTCGGTGCCGTTTTTCCTCGGGGTCGATCACCCCCCGCAGACGTTCGAGGAATCGCTCGCGCGCATCAGCGATCACCAGATCGACATCCCGGGAGGCGGTGAACGCCGTGCGCACCTCGTCGATCTCGCCGCGACGCATCAGGCCGTGGTCGACAAGCACGCACGTGAGACGGTCACCGATCGCGCGGTGGGTCAGCGCCGCCGCCACCGCCGAGTCGACGCCACCGGACAGGCCGCAGATCGCCCGCCCCTCGCCGACCTGGTCGCGAATCCGGGCCACCGCGCCATCGATCAGATGCTCGATCGTCCAGTCACCGTCGGCGCGCGCGATCGAATACAGGAAATTGCGCAGGATCTGGCCGCCATCCGGAGTGTGCACGACCTCCGGGTGAAACTGCAGGCCGAAGATGCTCCCTCGACCGATCGCCGCCGGTGCGCCGTTCTCGCTGCGCGCCAGCACCGCGAACCCCGGCGGGATCTCCGTGATGTGATCGCCGTGGCTCATCCAGACAGGCAGACGGTGGGGTAGCCCGGCCGTCAGGGGGTTCTCCTCAGTGAGCTCGATCGCCGCCTGCCCGTACTCGCGGCGGGAACCCGCGCCCACTCGTCCCCCGAGTTGGTGGGCGAGCAGATGCATGCCGTAGCAGATCGCGAGGATGGGCTTGCCCGATTCGAGAATCGCGCGCGGGGCGACGGGGGCTCCCGGCTCGTAAACGCTGTTTGGACCACCGGAAAGGACGTAGGCGATCGGCGTGGAGTCGGCACGCTCGGCTGCTCGTTCCGGCGTGACGATCTCCGCGAAGACGCCGCTCTCGCGCACTCGCCGGGCGATGAGCTGCGTGTACTGGGACCCGAAGTCGAGGATTGCGACGACCTGGCGTCGGCTCACAGTAGCGATGACGCTAGCAGGTCAGTCCGCGGCGGGCTCTTCGGCGACTGGCAGACCGACACGGGTCGCCGCGCCAGTCGAGATCACCCGGATGCGACCCAACGCCTCGGCCGCCAGCAGGAAGTCCTTGAACTTCCCGTATCCGAACTCCGACTCGTCGAAGGCCCCGCGCGCCTTGATCAGGCGGCTCTTGACCCCGGCAGCGCCCGCGGAATCGCGATCCGGCGGCAGGCTCTCGCGCACGGCCACCACGAGCTGTTCGAGCAGGTCGGGCGGGATCTCGGCGCCGGCCCGGACGGCCCGCGTCTCGCCACGCCGGGAGGTTCGGGGACGCGCGCCATCGTTACTGGCGTTGGGGCCGGGGCTCGGCGCGTTGGGCACTTCCGCGGAGAGGAGTTCGACCAGTCGAACGCGATGCGTCACGCCGTTCACCGTCAGTTCGCGCGGTTCGCGATCGACGCGGATGCTTCCCGCGGCGGCGAGGCGCTCGAGCAACCGCTCGGCCTCCGCCCGCGCCTGGGTATCGGGCAGCGTCTTCATCAACTGTGAGGCGAGGGTGCTGACCACGAGGCCGTAGGTAGCGGGCCGTCCGCTTTCGGCCACATCGCGAATCATCACGCGGGCCGCCTCATCGTCCATTGGCGCGGCCTCGACGGGCGCGGCGCTGTCGGCAGGAGCGGGCCGGGCGTCCGCTCCCCGTGGCGGCACCGGGGCCGTGCCGATGCTCCGGGGGACGGCGCCGGAGGCCGGCGCGGCGCCCTCGGCCGATGGGGCGGAGAGCCAATCGACCGCACCCTCGGAGACCACTTGCAGCGCCCCGGCCTCGATGCCGGCAGCGATCAGTTCGCGAATCGTGGCGAATCCGTAGCGGCGCTCGCTGAACGAGGCATCCCCGGCGATCAGATAGTCCTTGAGATTCGTGGCCCGCAATCTGCCGCGTCCCTGCCGGCGGCGCGTCTCCAGGAGTTCCCGAATCCGCGAGAAGAGTTCGGTCCGGCTGACCTCGGGTGCCGGTGCGGACGGCGCGATCGGTTCGGGCGCGGCGGCCGCAGGTTCTTCCGGCGAGACCTCGGTGCTCTCCGGCGTGGTCGAACGCATGACCCCGGCACGATCGACGAAGGGCCTTCGTTCGCGGCGGTCCCGTCGCAGAGGGCGGCGGTTACCGCCTTCTGTGCCGGACTCGCGCGGGATCGCCGCGTCACCCGCCTCTGCAGGGATGTCCTCGGGGACACCTGGCAACGGCGCGGACGAAATCCCGGTCTCGGTGGTCGTCTCCGTCGACGATCGGCCGCGACGGCGACGGCGGCGGGCGAGTTCGGAGATCTCGGCACGGACCGCGGTCGGTCGCGCCTCGGCCGATCCAACGATCTGGCGGTAAGGAATGAACTCGTCCGCCATCTCCCGGAGGACCACCGCGGCCAGATCCTGCGCGATCACCACGACCCGCTTGCCGCGGGTCTGCGCGAGCCGAACGATCGGAATCAGATCCTTGTCACCGGAGACGAGAACGAGCGTCTCCACCTGTGGCAACAGATGGAGGGCGTCGACGCAGTCCGCGACGAGGCACGGATCGGCCAGACTCTTGCCGCGCGGCCCTCCGGGTTGGTCGGCCTCGAAACGGAAGGTGGGTGCATAGACCGGGTCTACCCCCGCACGGTAGACGGCCAGGCGATCGCTCGTCTGCCCCCATTCCGCATAGGCACGGGCCAGTACGACCTGCCCATAGCTCTGGGCGGCGCGGACGATCCGCTTGACGTCGGGTATTGCGCCGCCTGTCTCGGCGGAGGTCGAGATCGCGAGGTTATCCCAGTCGATGTAGAGGGCGACTTGCCCGGTGCCTGCCATGGTGGTGTCGATCCTTTCTCGTGCGGCGGCCTTTCGCGCGGCATCCCATCCGTCTGTGGGCGGCGCGAGCAGTCGACGAGCGAGCGGGCTGCGTTCCCCTGGGGCGCGCACCGATGTGCGGGTGCGGGTTCATTCCCGGAGACCGATCATCGCGGCGACCGACACGCGCGGGCTGTAGCCACCTGTCGCGTGCGTGCGCCGCATTCTCTCCATGCCGGACTCGCTCCGTCCAAGCCGATCGGATCATAGAGTACGCCCGGGGGATGGGCAATTCGATGGTGTGGCGCGTCCCTCCAGGGCACCCTATACTCGGCTCGCGTCGTGGGTCCCGGGGCTGCCCCTGTCCGGCGACCGGTCAGCCGCAATGTGGTGGTCTGGCTGGGAACAACGGTCATGGCGGTTCTCGCGGTCGGCCTGGGTGTTGGCCTCTGGTTCGATCTCTCTTTCGGGACGCGCCCGTTCGGCACGTTGGTGGGATCGGGGATCGCGATGCACGGCGCGTTGTTCATCGTCTACTGGTATGTGGTGCGAGCGATCGGACGGGTGGATGAAGGCGGAAGTGCGCGCGTGGTAGAGGCTGGTCAGGGAGCGAACACGAACGCATGAGGATTCTCGGGATCGCGATCCTGGTCCTTGCCGTGATGGTGGTCGGTGCCACCCAGGCGCGCGTCAAGCTGCCACACATTCAGATCCCGGCCGAGGCGATCGCCGGTGTAGGCACCTTCCCGATCACGAACACCATGCTGGCAGGCTGGATCTCGGTGATCGTCATCCTCGCGATCACCCTGCGCGCGGTTGGCCAGTCCCGGGATGTCCCGGGCCGCATGCAGGGCTTTGTCGAGGTGGTCATCGGCTTCTTCCTCAACCTTTGCGAGAGCGTCGCCGGTCGCGAGCGTGGCCGGCGTTTCTTTCCCATCGTGGGCTCGATCTTCCTCTTCCTCGTGGTCTCGAACTGGATGGGACTTCTGCCCGGCTACACCACGATTGAGATCAGGGAGTGGCACGCGCCGGTCTCGGCCGAGGCGGCTACTGAGAAGAAGGATGACCATGCGGCCGAGGATGACCACGGGAAGTCAGGGGTGGTCCCCCTGCTGCGCGCGGCGAGTTCGGACCTCAACACCACCCTGGCGCTTGGCCTCATATCGGTGCTGTTGACCCAGGTCTATGGCCTCCGATACCTCAAGGGCGAGTACATCCAGCGGTTCCTCAACTTCCGCGAGGGGCCGATCGGCTTCTACGTCGGCATCCTTGAGTTGATCGGTGAGTTCGCGAAGATCATCTCGTTCACGTTCCGACTCTTCGGGAACATCTTCGCCGGTGAGGTACTCCTCGCCGTGATCGTGTTCCTCCTGCCGTGGGTCGCCGTTCTGCCGTTTCTTGGCCTGGAGTTCTTCGTGGGGCTCATCCAGGCGTTCGTATTCGCGGTGCTGACGCTGGTCTTCATGACGCTGGCGACGACAAGCCATGCGCACCACGAAGACGGTCACTCAGGTGTTCACGATCCTGCCTCCGGGCACGATCAGGCGCACACGAACCGGGCTCATTCCTAAGGAGGCGAAGACAGACTCATGACCGACGTAGGCGTACAACTTCTCGCAGCGGCGCTCGCCATCGGACTCGGGGCGATCGGACCGGGTATCGGCATCGGTATGCTCGGTGCCCGCGCCATGGAAGCGCTGGGTCGCAACCCGGAGGCCGAGGGTGCGATCCGCGGTAACCTGATCCTGGGGCTCGCGTTCGCCGAGGCCATCGCGATCTACGCGCTCGTTGTTGCGCTGATCATCAAGTTCGTCTAAGAGCGACTCGATGGATCAACTGGGGATCAACGTCCCCGGGCTGGTCGCCCAGCTCGTCAACTTCCTGCTGCTCTTCTTCCTTCTCTCGAAGTTCGTCTTCCCACGCATCGTTCAGGCGCTGGACGCGCGTGCGGAGCGGATCCGGCAGAGTCTCGACCGAGCCGACGAGGTCAAGGCGGAGGCCGAGCGGATGGAGCGCCAGTTCCAGGAGCGGCTGACGGAGGCGCGTCGCGAGGGGCAGCAGATCGTCGCGAACGCGAATCAGATCGCGCAGCGCATCCAGGAGGAGGCGCAGGCTCGTGCGACGCAGGACGCGGAGACCTTCCTGAATCGGGCCCGGGAACAGGTCCAGCGCGAGACCGAGAGTGCGCGTGCGCAGCTACGGCAGGAGGTCGCCGGGCTGGCGATCCTGGCCGCGAGCCGTGTCGTGCAGCAGGCATTGAGCGAGAAGGATCACGTGGACCTGATCCAGCGCGTCCTGGATGAGGCAGAGGCCAGCCGTCGGTGAGCGATCGGTTGGCGCGCGTGTCGGGGGCGTACGATGGCCGGTGAGTCACTGGCCCGTCGCTATGCCCAGGCCGCGTTCGAACTCGCCCTCGACGCGGGCGAGGATCCGGCCCTCTGGGTGCAGGATCTCCGCACGGTGGCCAGTGTGACCGAGGACGCCGCCGTGGCGACGATACTCGAGTCGCCCCGGGTGCCCTTCTCCAGAAAGCAGGAGATCCTCGCACCGGCCATCGATGGTCTGGCGCCCCTCCGACGAAATCTGATCCTGATGCTCGTGGAGAATGGGCGCGCGGGGTCCCTGTCGCGGGTGGCTCAGGCACTGCAGCGTCGCGTCAACGACCATCAGGGCGTGGTCGATGCGGAAGTAACGACCGCGGTCGAGATCGATGAGGCGACTGTCGCACACATCGGTCATTTGCTCGGAAGGATCACCGGCAAGCGCGTGACGATACAGCGGCGGGTCGATCCCTCGATCCTCGGCGGACTCATCGCGCGAGTCGAAGACTCGCTCATCAATGCAAGCGTCGCGGGGCGCCTCAGGGCGCTGCGCGATCAACTCACGTAGGGGGAGTCACCGCCATGGTGGTGCGCGCAGAAGAGATCACAAACATCCTGAAGGATCGCATCCAGCACTTTGGGACGCAGGTCGAGACGACCAACGTCGGCTCCGTCATCGAGGTGCACGACGGGGTCGCGCGCATCTATGGGCTCGGGAGCGCGGTGTCCGGCGAACTCCTGGAGTTCTCCAACGGTGTCTTCGGGCTCGCGCTCAATCTCGAGGAGGATACCGTCGGCGCGGTGCTCCTCGGTGATGAGACGGGGATCAAAGAGGGTGACGAAGTGCGGTCTACCGGCCGCGTCGCCGACGTCCCTGTGGGTAACGCCATGGTCGGTCGCGTGGTCAACGCGATCGGTGAGCCGATCGACGGCAAGGGGCCGATCAGCACCACAGAGCGCCGGCCTGTCGAGCGGATCGCGCCGAACGTGACCACCCGCAAGTCGGTCGACACCCCGCTTTCCACCGGCATCAAGGCAATCGACTCGATGCTTGCGATCGGTCGCGGACAGCGCGAACTGATCATCGGCGACCGGGGTACCGGGAAGAGTGCGGTCGCGATCGATGCCATCGTCAATCAAAAGAAGGGCGATGTCGTCTGCGTGTACGTCGCCATCGGTCAGAAGTCCTCGAAGGTCGCCCAGGTCGTCGCGACGCTCGAGCGGCATGGCGTGCTGGAGAACACCATCGTGGTGGTCGCGAGTGCGACCGACGCGGCCGCGCTCCAGTACCTGGCGCCCTACGCGGGCTGCGCGATGGGCGAGTACTTCCTCGATCAAGGAAAGGATGCCCTAATCGTCTACGACGACCTGACCAAGCACGCCTGGGCCTACCGGCAGATGTCGCTCCTGTTGCGGCGCCCGCCCGGACGCGAGGCCTACCCGGGTGACGTGTTCTACCTGCATTCACGCCTCCTCGAACGAGCCTGCCGGCTCAACCCGGAGAATGGAGGAGGGTCGCTGACCGCCCTCCCCATCATCGAGACTCAGGCGAACGATGTCTCGGCATACATCCCGACCAACGTCATCTCCATTACCGACGGGCAGATCTACCTCGAATCGGATCTCTTCTACGCTGGTGTCCGACCGGCGATCAACGTGGGGCTCTCGGTCAGCCGGGTCGGCTCGGCCGCGCAGCGTCGGGCGATGCGGCAGGTGGCGGGTCGGATGCGGCTCGAATTCGCGCAGTATCGCGAACTGGCAGCTTTCGCTCAGTTCGGTTCGGAACTGGATGCCGCGACCCGGCGCCAGCTCGATCGAGGTGCCCGGATCACTGAGGTCTTCAAGCAGTTCCAGTACCGGCCGCTGACGATGCAGAAAGAGGTCGCGATCATTTTCGCGGTGACGAACGGCTTCCTTGACGATGTGCCGGTCGAGAAGGTGCAGGCGTTCGAGGCCGCCTTCCATACATTCCTCGATACGAATCATCCTGCGTGGCTGGAGGCGCTGGGGACGAAACTCGCGCTCGACGACGAGTTGACCGCCCAGTTGCGCAACGCCCTCACCGAGTTCAAGGCGAGCGTCCCGTACTGAGATGCCGAGCGCACGAGAGATTCGGCGACGGATCCGATCGGTTCGGAGCACGTCGCAGATCACCAAGGCGATGGAGATGGTCTCCGCGGCCAAGCTGCGCCGTGCTCAGAACACCGCCGTCGCTGGTCGACCGTACGCCGATCAGTTGCTCGATGTCGTGAGCGTGCTCCACGGCCGGGCGGGCGAGACCGATGATGTGCATCCGCTGTTGCGCGCCCGGCCGGAGCGTCGGGCGATGCTCATCCTCATCACACCCGATCGCGGGTTGACCGGATCGCTGGTGGGGAATCTCCTTCGGGCTGCCCAGCATTTCGTGCTCGACCATCCGGATCCACAGATCGTCGCCGTCGGGCGCAAAGGCCGCGACTTCATGGTCCGCCGCGGCCGCAACGTCGTCGCGGAGTTCACCGGGATGGGCGATCGACCGGGCATCCTCGACCTCGCCCCGATCGCGCGCATTGCCCGCGAGGCGTATACCGCGGAGGAAGTCGACCAGGTCAGCGTCCTCTACGGAAGGTTTGTGACTACGACCAATCAGGCCGTCACGACTATGCCGTTGCTCCCCATCGTCGCCCCGCGCGATGAGGCCGCGGAAGTCCACTACGCCGACTATCTGTTCGAACCGAGCCCGACCGAGGTTCTCAACGCCCTTCTGCCACGTTACGTGGAGGTCGAGATCTATCACGCGCTGCTGGAGGCGATCGCGAGCGAGCACGCCGCCCGTATGGTGGCGATGCACAATGCGACCGAGAACGCGAAGGACATCGTCAAGTCCCTGACCCTCACGTACAACAAGGCCCGACAGGCGGGCATCACCAAAGAGATTCTGGAGATCGCGGGCGGCGCCGAGGCGCTGCGCGCCGCGAGTTAGGAGAGCGCCGTGACCGACACCCTTCATCGCGCTGATGCGACCGCCGGAACTGTGGGCAGGGTCGTGCAGATCATCGGACCGGTCGTGGATGTCGAGTTCCCGGCCGATCACCTGCCCGCGATCTTGAACGCGCTCGAGATCGAGCGTCCGGGTTCCGACAAACTGATCATCGAGGTCGAGCAGCACCTGGGGAACAACTGGGTGCGCTGCGTCGCGATGGATACCACCGATGGTCTTCCCCGCGGCGCTCGCGCGGTCGACACCGGCGCCCCGATCAGCGTTCCGGTCGGCGAGAGGACGCTGGGCCGCATGTTCAATGTCCTCGGCGCGCCGATCGATGGCGGTGCCCCGGTGGATCGGTCTCAGACGCTGCCGATCCACCGTGCGCCGCCGCCCTTCGTCGAGCAGGCCACCGAGTCGGAGGTCTTCGAGACCGGGGTCAAGGTCATCGACCTGATCGCCACGTTCACCAAGGGTGGCAAGGTCGGCCTGTTCGGCGGCGCCGGCGTGGGCAAGACCGTGACGATTCAGGAGTTGATCCATAACGTCGCTTCGGCGCACGGCGGATTCTCCGTCTTCGCCGGCGTCGGCGAGCGCTCTCGCGAGGGGAACGACCTCTGGCACGAGATGCGTGAGTCAGGAGTCCTCCCCAAGACCGTGATGGTCTTCGGCCAGATGAACGAGCCGCCCGGCGTGCGGCTCCGCGTCGGCCTGACCGGCCTGACGATGGCCGAGTACTTCCGTGACGAGGAGGGACGCGACGTCCTCCTCTTCATCGATAACATCTTCCGGTTCACCCTTGCGGGTGCGGAGGTGTCCGCACTGCTGGGGCGCATGCCGTCAGCGGTCGGATATCAACCCACGCTCGCGACCGAGATGGGCCAGCTGCAGGAGCGCATTACCTCGACGCGCAAGGGCTCGGTCACGTCGGTGCAGGCGATCTACGTCCCGGCCGACGACTACACCGATCCGGCAGTCGCCACCACTTTCGGACATCTGGACGCGATCGTCGCGCTCGATC
The DNA here is from genome assembly GCA_964536925.1 of uncultured Dehalococcoidales bacterium. Classification (GTDB taxonomy): domain Bacteria; phylum Chloroflexota; class UBA6077; order FW602-bin22; family FW602-bin22; genus VGOZ01. The sequence continues at coordinate 61,096 of CAZHZF010000011.1, forward strand.
GGGCTATCGCCGAGCAGGCGCTGTTCCCGGCGGTGGATCCGCTGGCGTCCAGTTCGCGGATCCTCGATCCGGCGGTCGTGGGCCAGGACCACTACGATGTGGCGCGCGGCGTGCAGCGGGTATTGCAGCGCTACAAGGATCTACAGGACATCATCGCCATCCTCGGCGTCGAGGAATTGAGCGAGGATGACCGCGTGATCGTCGCCCGCGCGCGCAAGATGCAGCGGTTCTTCTCGCAGCCCATGCACGTCGCCGAGGTGTTCACGGGCACGCCGGGCGTCTTCGTACCCCGCGCGGAGACCGTCCGCGGTTTCCGCGAGATCCTGGACGGGCGACACGATGATCTGCCGGAGCAGGCTTTCTACATGGTCGGCACGATCGAGCAGGCACGCGAGAAGGCCGAGCGCCTGGCGCGAGGGAACTGAGTGCCCGGTCTTTCGCTCGATATCGTCACCGCCGAACGGGAAGTCTTCCCCGTCGAGGATGTCGACGCGGTCACGCTTCCGGCGGTGGATGGGGAGTTGACGATCCTGCCGCACCACGCATCGTTGCTCACGCTGCTCCAGGCCGGAGTGATGCGGGTGACGCGGCGTGGCGGTGTGGTCGAACTGGCGATCACCGGCGGATTCGCAGAGATCCACGGATCGAAACTGCGCGTCCTCGCCGACGCGGCCGAACGCAGCGAGGAGATCGATCTCGCACGCGCGCAGGCGGCCGAGGCGCGCGCGAAAGCGTTGCTGGCGGATCCGAGCCAGATCCGCGACGCTCCGGCGGCCGCGGAGATGCTGCGGAGATCACAGGTTCGTTTGAAAGTTGCGCGCCGCCGCCGCGCGGACGGCTCGAGCGGCTAGACTGAGCGCCGACCAGAAGAGGGAGGCGACCTGATTGGGTGACTGCCTCGTCGTGCGGGGAGGGACTCCGCTTCGCGGCGATGTCCGGGCGTCAGGGTCGAAGAATGCCGCGCTGCCCATGCTCGCGGCGACGCTTCTGACGCGCGATGAGGTGGTCGTCGACAACCTCCCGGTGATCGAAGACATCCGCCGGATGCTCGCACTCCTGGAACTCCTCGGAGCGGAGGTCCACCTCGACGAAGAGAACCACAGCGTCCGTATCCGCGCCCGCGATCTGACTTCCAGCGAGATCGATTCTGCGCACGCGCGGGCCATGCGCGCGTCATTCCTTCTCATCGGTCCACTCCTTGCCCGCACGGGCCGGGGAATCGCTCCCGCTCCCGGCGGCTGTGCAATCGGCCGACGACCCGTCAACGTGGACATCCAGGGCTTCACCGAGATGGGCGCCGACGTACGGGAGATCGATGGCCGCTACGAGATCCTGGCGCGCCGCCTGCGGGGCGAGCGTATCTATCTGGA
>CAZHZF010000012.1:0-59686 GCA_964536925.1 uncultured Dehalococcoidales bacterium
CCACTCGGGTGAGCGGGACATCGACGCGTACGCCCACGCCGGCAAATGTTTCATCGACCGTGACGCCGGTCATCAGTGCGACGGCGACGCCTCGGGCGACGGCAACGCCCACGCGAACTCCGCAGCGGGCGGCGCCGCGGTACGAATGGTTGACCGGGGCGATCGACATCACGGTGGATGACGGTCAGCCCGTCGCGATCCCGGCGGTGATTCGGGTTACGCAGCCAGTCGCGCGGGCGCAGGTCGTCTCGCAGCATCGAGGCGGCACGGTCGAGGTCGAGGGTCTTCCGCAGGCGCTGGAGGCCGACGTTCCCTACCCGATGCTGTTGCGGTTCACGGTGGGCGCGTCGGGTCAGCGTCTGGTGGGGAGCCTGCGCCTGAGGAATGGCTCGGCGAGCGTCGCGGGGAGCACGCTGCGCTTCGTCGTGGCGCACGCGGCGAAGCCTCCGACGCCGACGCGGACCTCCGTCGTCGCGACGCGTCGGCCGACGGCCACGGCGGTGTCCGGTCGGGCGCGGAGCCAGATTCCGCGGATCGCCTTCCATCCGTCGTCGGTGCGCGCGATGTTGCGGCCCGGCGAGGGGTCGCGGATCGAGGTGTCGATCGACACATCGATGGAGGTGGACAATCCTGAGTTGGTGGTCTTCTCGCGCATCGACGGTGTCGAACCGGACCTCGCGTCGTTGCCGGCTCGCCTCGTGCCCACGAATCCACAGACCGTCTTCATCGATCTCTCGATGCCAGACACATCGCGTGGACGGTCGGAGAGTGCGATCGTGGCGATCCGGGCTGGGGGTCGGATTCTGAATCAGCGGCTGCTGATTCGGATGGTGCCCCGCTTGCAGTAGGCCGGCGTGGCGTAGCGGGGCGCCGAGGCGGTCACTCGATGTTCAGGCGGGCGTGCCAGTCATAGACGGAGCGGAGGCGCTGGTACTCCTCGAGGGACACAAGGATGGCCGGCTGCCGGTCGCGTGCGACGAGCAGAGTGGTCCGGCGGTCGTCGATGATCTCGGCAAGATGGTCGGGAAGGCGTCGTACGTGCATCGCGGGCTCCCTCCTGGGATAGAACATTTGTACAGGACAGATGTTCTAGTTTCCATAAGGGTGTCGTAAAGGCGGGCTTTCCCTGGATGCGACCGGCCCGGCCTGGCTGCCACACTATGGAAGACCCGATGTACCGCTACTTCGATGTCCGTGGACTCCGCTTCTGTGTCCGCCGCTGGGGTACCGAGCCGGAACCGATCCTCTTTCTCCACGGCGTCCACGGGACGTCCGCCTCGTGGGACGGTGTGGTTCAGGCGCTGAACGGGGTGCGGCCGGCGATCGGCATGGATCTGCGCGGACACGGGGATAGTTCGTGGCCCGCAGATGGGTACGATGTCCGCACGATCGCCGACGATGTCGCCGCTGTCGTCCAGGAGTTGAGCCCGCCGTACGATGTCGTGGGGCACGGGTTCGGTGCGGCCGCTGCGCTGGTCGTGGCGGCCATCCATCCGACCGCGGTGCGGCGCCTGGTCATGTCCGAACTCCCCATCGATGACCGCGAGACCGGTCCGGTGACCCGGATCATCCGTGAGACACCGGAGTCTTTCGGGACCTTCGAGGAGGGACGCCAGTTCCTGGCGGAGCGGATGGTCGGCGTCTCAGCGGAGACCGTCGATCGCCGCGCCACCGAGCGCCTTCATCGCGATGCGGACGAACGGTGGCGCTGGCGTGGGTCCATCTCCGGGATGCGGGCGCTCATCAAGCGGCCGATGGCCGGGTTCAATCTCTGGGAGCTGGCGCCCCGCGTCCTGGCGCCGACCGTTGTCATTCGCGGGAGCCGGAGCATCGTCTTCCCCGCGGAGTCGTTCGAGCGGCTTGCCCGTGTGATTCCCGGCGCGGAAGGATTTCAGATCGCCAACGTCGGTCAGGCGCTGCCAGACGAGCGCCCGCTGGCGATGGCGCACATCCTGCGCGGCTTCCTGGGGGCGAAGGATTGACCGGGGCGGCCCGGCTCCGGCGACCCCTGCTCTGCTGCGCCGTGCAGTTCGAGGCGCAACTTCGTGCCGGCGCCTTGGCGGCGGCCGACCTCCCGCGCCTGGCCCGGAGCGCCGGCGTCGCCGGCGTCGAGTTCCGGGAGGTGTACTGGAAGGATCGGACCCGCGAGATCCCGCTGACGCGCCGAGCTATCGACGAACACGGGGTGATCGCCACCTTCGCGACCTTCACCACCTTGCTCGACGCGGATCCAGCGGCCCGGCAGCGCCTCCTGGAGCAGATCGATGATGCGCGCGACCTCGGCGTCTCGGTCATGCGCGTCTTTCGCGGTGCCTGGCCCTTCGGGGGTGACGAGAAGGCGATGTGGGCTGGCGCCCGGATGGCTCTCCAGCGAGCCGCCGACCACGGCATCACGCTGATGCTTGAGAACTATCTCCGCGTTCCCGGCAACCATCGCTTCGAACTCGAGGCCGCGCTCTACGTGCTGCGCGCGCCGAACCTCAGGGTCAACGTCGACATCGCAAACTACATCCAGAACGGTGAGGATCCCCTCGCCAACATCCGGGCGTTCGGCACACGCATCGGGTACTCGCACCTCAAGGATGTGCGGCGCACCGAGACCGGCCTGGCGGTCGTCCCGGTCGGGGACGGGGACCTCGACTGGTCGGAGATCCTCGATCTCTACGATGCGACGGGCGACCCCTTCCCGCTGACGCTCGAGCATCAGGGCGGCGACGAACCGCTCGCGAGCATTGTTCGGGCGCGCGAGGCACTCGAGCGGTTGGGGTTACCGGCTCTCCACAGGTGAGTCTGATGTCGAGGGCCGTCCTGCCTCGGTGACCCGAACTTCGAGTGCGAACCAGCCCTCGCACTCGGAGGCGCGGATCGACGCGAGGCGCAGATCGCGGCAGATCACCTCGATCTGTGCGAGTTCACCCGTCCCCTCGAGCGGCGCGAGGATCAGGCTCGCGCCCAGCGGAAGGGATTCGACGAGCGGAGGGAGTATCGGTGGCAGATCCCAGACACCCCACAGGTGTACGAGGACGCACCGGATCGAGGGCGTGAGATCGCCGACCGAGGCGTGGACCGTGAATCTCTCCGACTCCCCCAGCAAGCGGGCGTTCATGCCCGCGACCGCCCGCGCGAGCGCGTCGCTGTCGATGGCATGGACGTGAGCCGCCCCGCGCGACAGCGCGTGGAAACCGAGAATACCGGTTCCCGTCCCGATGTCGGCAACGGTTGCACCGCGCACGTCGACCGCGTCGATCGCGCGCAGGGCGGCGCGAGTCCACGCCATCCCGCCCGACCCGAAGATGGGTCCACAGAAGAATCCTTCCGGCAGCCAGTCGGCGCGACCTTTCCTCGATGAGAGATCGATCCAGAGCGGCGCACCGTGGGGGCACGCGTCGATGCCAGCCTCGATGAGGTCGACCAGATGAGTCACGAGTGAGTCTCGGGCCCGCGTGGCCGATCGAAAGCGGCGCGGCGAGAATTGGGCCGCGGCGCGCGTCAACCCGGGATCCTCCCCGCTGAGAGCGCCGCGCTGGACGAGTCGGGCCTCGTACAGGGCCTGGAGGTCGATGAGGCAGCCACCCTCGGCGGTGCGCCATTCCCGCCAACGGGGTCGATGCCGGGTCGACCGCGCGGTCAGCCGGACATCCACCTGCGTCGGAGCCCGCGCCACAGGAAACGGACACAATCGGTCGCTGCAATGGGGTGCGCTCGCTCGCCTTCACCCAACCAGCGCATCAGCAGTCCGACCAGCACGTGCCTCGGCGACCGGGCGATGAATCGATCGAACGCATCCCCACGTCGCACGAGGCCAATGATCGCGGTCCGCGGTACCGGGACATCCATCGCCGGATTCCCATCGCCCCGCGTGAAGACCTCCGTCGTCCCCACACCGACCACACGGTGCACCCAGGCGCGCCGGTCGACGCCGATAAAGGCGATGAGATCGCCCGGCGCCGCACCATCGGGGTGAACGGGGCTCAGCGACACCGTTTCGCCATCCCGGAGGGCAGGGAACATGCTCTCGCCGCGGACTCTCACCGGGCGACCGCGAGCAGGGGAAGGCGATCCGCCGCGGGGATGGCGGTTCCTCCGTCCATCAGCGCCTCCCTGGCCGGGCAGAAGTCGTGTCCGCTCTCGTCGCATCCCGTGCACGCGACACGGTGTGAGGCGAGCAGCGCCCGCATCGTCCGGAAGGCGGGGGCGTGACGCCAGATCTCGCCGAACTTCTCGGAGCGGACGTTCCCGGCGCGCAGCGGCATCAGCACGCAGGGGTAGACGTCACCCGATGGCGAGATGCTGCACGACGCACGTCCTGCTCCGCACAGATGTTCGGTCGGCTCGCCACCGGCCTCCAGCAGGTCGTGCCGCCGGCGTCGCTCGTATCGGTCGAGACGCTCCAGGGAGGACCGGTACCGCAGGGGATCCTGCGAGCCGTCCTTTCGGGGCATGACCACATCCGTCACCTGCAGGGGGACGCCGAGTTCAGCCGCGATCGCTTCCATCGCCGCCACCTGGCCATCATTGCGGTCGAGGAGTGTCGACTTCAGTTTCAGCCGCACGCCGCGTGCCCGGAGCCTCCGGGCGCCGGCGAGCGTTCGCTGAAACGAGCCGCGCTTGAGGGTGATCCCATCATGGGTCTCCGCATCGCCGCCAAGCAGACTGATCTCCACCAACATCGGATCGAGGGCCGCGATGCGTTCGGCCGCGCGCTCGTCGATCAGCGTGCCATTCGTGAAGAGGCGTAGGGCGAATCCGCGCGCGCGGGCCGCCGCGCCCACCGCGAAGAGATCCTTTCGCAGGAGGATCTCACCCCCGCTCAGAGTCAGGAACAGCGTGCCCTCGGCAGCCAGATCATCGAGCAAGGCTTCGATCTCGCCGAGCGACATCTCCGGCTCGCGTCCCGCCAGGTAACAGTGCACGCAGCGCACGTTGCAGCGGTACGTCAGTTCGAGGAGGACATGGAGAGGAACCTGGGCCGAGCGCGCCCGCTCGGTCACCCCGATGGGCCTCGCCGCTGGCACCGCGCCGAGGCTCACTCCAGCAACCCCCGGTCGGTGAGGTCCCGCGCGAAGACCCGGCAGTCGCGCAACAGATCCTCGGCCGAACATTCGAATTCGCCAACGAGGGAGAGGGCGATCTCATCGGCGCTGCGTGTGCCGTCGCAGAGCTGCCAGAAGCGTGTGCCCACCTCGTTCAGGGAATGCACCCGCGCCTCGGCCGCGGAGACCAGTACTGCCTCGCCCTGCAGCAAGCGCCACGCCACACCCTCTCGCCGGCGCAGGCGGCGCGACTCACGCAGCGTCATCGTCGAGGAATCTCCAGAGCCGATTATCGACCGGGAAGCGAAGCTCCCGCACCGAGATGTCGCGCGCGAGATCGGCGGCCGTGTCGAGCGCCTTCTGGCGGTCGCCGGGCCAGGAAAGTGGAAGCACGGTCGACCGAATGAGCGCCGACGCCGCGATCGAGGAGGCGACGCGCTCGGAGTGAAATGTAGACCCGTGGGCGATCCGGTAGAGACCCCCGATCGGGGCGATGCGCGGCGGCGCGCTCCGTCGCGATGCGCCGCCGAACGGAGTGCCGTGCGCCCACCACCCGTCCTCGCCGCGACCGATCGCGACGAGGTCATCTCCCAGGACCGTTCGGCCGCGTGCGAGGCGCGCGCTGGTGCTCTTGCCGGACCCCGATGGCCCGAAAAGGACGATCGCCCGCCCGCGCACGATCGCGCCGCTGGAATGCATGAGCAGGCCGCCGGTACGACAGAGCCGCAACGCGACCAGCACTCGGAGGAGATTCTCGATCGAGAGAAGGCGACACGGCCCCTCCGCCACGCAGGCGAGGTCGCTGACTGATACGACGGCGGCAAAGTCCCTGTGCACGATGCGTGCTTCATCACGATCGACGAGGATCTCCGCATCGGGCCGGTCCTGATGCGGCCGAGTCCAGGGAGATCGCACACGATATCGCACGGAGAGGCCATCCCCCGCGTCGGTCCAGCGGCGAAGGCTGAGGCAGACGCGGTCGGCGAACGCGGGATCGTCGATTGAGAGAGCGACAGCCACGCCGGCGATTCGCAGACGGATCGGTTCCATCGTGTGGCGCGGCTCAGGTTGCTGCCGCGACCGGCGCGGCGCGGCCGATATCTGCGCGTGGTGCGTTCACGGCGCCATCCCCGCGCCGCGTCAGACGCGCGAACTCGTATTGAGCCAGGCGGGAGATGCCCGCGGGCCCTCCCAGCGCGAGGAGAAGGAGGTCGCGCACCGCCATCGCGTCGTGCCAGTTCCGCTGACCAGGGAGTGCACCCCCGCTCAGAAGATCGACCGCCGGTCGACGCTCGGAGCGGCCGCCGAACAGGCGTGTCGCGAGGGCTCGCCCGAGTACTTCGAGCGAATGCGTCGGGGCGGTGGCGTCCGACGACCGGTCGGAGAGGAGCGTGAGGTCCAGGTAACCGGGGAGGTGGCCGAGCGGGTGACCCACGATCTGCGAGATCGCCGCGACGGTCGCCGCGCCGGTCACCGACGGGCGGCTGCCGGCGCCGGTCGGACGCGGTTCGCGATCGTGCCAGAGGTCGATCCGCTCGAGAACCGGCAGGACTATTGTGATCCGTCGATCGGCGATCGGGTGCCAGTGCACGTCGATGTCCACGGTCAGGCCGTGCGACTCCCTCCGGAACGCCCACTCCCGGTGGGTGCGATCGTCGACCGCCCCCAGTCGGCCCGGTTCGCGGGCGACGCGGGCGAATCCCCGCCGTTCCAGGATCTCGGCGAACCGCGCGCGGTCCTCGGCCCGAATCAGGAGGTCCAGATCGTCCATCACGCGGAGCGATGGGTCCGTATAGAGGCGCTGCGCGGTATCGGCGCCCTTGAACGCCAGGCACGGCAGATCTGCGCGCGCGCAGGCGTCGAGCACGTCGTCCAGACTGTCGAACGCGACCACGTGCCAGCGACGCGCGTGGTTTGCGGTCGATTCCCACGCGCGCCGTACGCCGACCGGCGGCCGCAAGCGTCTCACCGCGCTCTCGTGTCGCAGCAGAACGGGGCCGAGCGACCGAAGCGACTCCCAGCGCGGCTGGCGCAGGCGAACGACCTGCTCGACCAGGCAGTCGAGCGCCCCGGCTATCGCCTGGCTCACGCCGGCACTATAGCGGCGCGATCCGGCGGCCCCATCTGGTACTCTGGTCCCACTCCAGCCTGGAGGCCATCAGTGCTCGCCATCCCCGCCCCGCGTCTCCACGCCTGTTCCCTCGCGATCTTCCGCGCGCTGGGAACGCCCGAGGATGTCGCCCGTGAGACTGTCGACATCCTCATTGAGAGCAACCTCGCCGGACACGACTCCCACGGGGTGCAACTGATCCCCGGGTACGCCCGCAACGCGCGCGAGGGGCACGTTCGTGCGGACGCTCGCCCCGAGATCGTCGAGGAGACGCCGACCACAGCCCTGGTCGCCGGGCGCTGGGGTTGGGGGCAGCACACGGCCGCGTACGGCGCACGCGTCGCGATCCGGAAGGCCCGCGAGATGAAGGTCGCGGTGGTGGGGATGGTCGAGTGCAATCACGTGGGCCGCCTCGGCGAATACGCCGAGCGTGCCGCGGCCGAGGGGATCCTCCTGATCGGCACCCTGGGCTCGGCGAACAAGACCGGTTCCACCGCGCCGTACGGCGGCAAGCGCGGCGTCCTGGGCACCAACCCCTTCGCGTTCGGAATCCCGGCGGGCAAGCGGGAGCGCGTGCTCCTCGACTTCGCGACGACGCTGATCGCCGGCAATAAGGTCGCGGTGGCGGCGGCGAAGGGCGAACGATTGCCGGAGGGCGCGATCCTCGATCGCGACGGGCGGCCGAGTACCGACCCCCACGATCTGCGCTCCGGGGGCGTATTGCTGCCGTTCGGCGCGCACAAGGGCTATGCCCTGGCCGTGGCCGCGGAACTGCTCGGGAACATCGTCGCGCCGTCCTATCGGTGGCGAGGGCCCGGACGCTGGGGAGGAACGCTCTTTATCGCCCTCGATCCGGCGATGTTCGCGCCGCGGGAGGAGTACGGCGCGGCCGTCGACGAGGTCGTCGATCGGATCAAGGCGGTGGAGACCGCCCCGGGCTTCTCGGAGATCCTGATCCCCGGCGAACCGGAGAACCGCGCCCGGGCGGCGCGACGTGCCGGCGGCGTGCCGGTGCCGGAGGCGACCTGGGAGGCCCTCGTTGCGACCGGGAAGGAACTGTCGCTCGACCTGGAGGCGATCGCGCCGGCCTGATCCGTTGTTCGATTCCCCACCACGCCTTACGATTCCGCACGAAGGGGAGTAGCCGGGCGTTCCATACGTCCCAGCGCGGTCGTCACCACGGTCCACGGGACCCGGCCGCGACTCCAGGTGGCGAGACCTTCGTCCTGATACGGCGATTCCTGGACGAAGGATGGACGTGTTCACGTTCGATGCCGCGCTGGCCGCGCAGGTCCTCAACATCATCATCATCGATCTGGTCCTGAGCGGCGATAACGCCGTGGTCATTGGCATGGCGGCGAGCCGCCTCTCCGGACGCGACAGGCGGCAGGCCATCGTCTGGGGCGTCGTCGGCGCGATAGGCCTGCGGGTCATCTTCACCGCGGTGCTGGCCCTGCTGCTCGGCCTCCCGTATCTGCAACTTGTGGGCGGGCTGATGCTCGTCTGGATTGCGTACAAACTTGTCCGACCGGCCGGTCACGGCGACGCGCACGCCGCCGTCACGGTCGCGGCCACACGATTCGACGCGATTCGCACGATCGTCCTTGCGGACGTGGTCATGAGTCTGGACAACATTCTGGCCGTTGGTGGCGCCGCGCACGGTGATGTGACGCTGCTGCTCTTCGGTCTGGCGCTCTCGATGCCGCTCATTGCGTTCGGGAGTGGGTTCGTGGCCTGGGCGCTCGATCGCGTGCCCCTGCTCATCTGGATCGGCAGCGCGGTCCTGGCGAAGGTCTCCGGCGAGATGATCAGCCACGATCCTCTGGTCAAGAACGCGGCCGAGCAGACCGCGCTTGCCGCGCGCGTCGGTGACAGCGTTCCCTGGCTCGACCTGCCCTGGCTGGGCAACCTGCTCCTCTACGAGGCGTCCCTTGAGCTCGGCATTCTCGCGCTGGTGATTGTCCTGGGCGTCGTGGCGCGGCTTCGTACGTCCGCGCCGGCGCCCGCGCACTGAGCGCTGCCCAGGCGCAACCCATCCGGGCTCCCGTCGCCGGACGTAGTATTCTCGCGACCCCGTGACAGAGCGCCTCAATGTCGACGTGATACGGCAGACGATGCTGGACTTCGTGCAGATGCGCGATTTCGTGCGGGATCCCCTCGTCATCGAGAGAGGCGCGGGGATTCGTCTCTGGGATACCGACGGTCGGTCCTACATCGATGGACTTTCCGGCATCTTCGTCGTCAATTTCGGCCACGGCCGACGCGAGATCGTCGACGCGGTTACGGCCCAGGTTGCGCGGCTGGCCTTCGCGCCGCAGATGGCGACCACCGCGCCGGAGATCGATCTGGCCGAGAAACTGCTCGCGATCCTGCCTTCCGAATACACGCAGGTGAAGTTCCATTCCGGAGGGTCGGAGGCGACCGAGGCCGCGATCAAGATGGCCCGGCAGTTTCACCGGCAGAATGGGCAGGCGACCCGCTACAAGGTCCTCTCCCATTACCGGGGATATCACGGTGCCACGGGCCACGCGCTCGCCGCGACGGGCTGGCCACACCTTCGGGCCCCCTTCGAGCCGCTGGCGCCCGGGTTCATCCACCTTCACACGCCAGACAGTTATCGGCCGCTCGTGGCGGGGGCGACGCCGGAGGAGATAGGCCTGGCTTACGCGCGGCTCGTGGCCGAGACGATCGCATTCGAAGGACCCGGTACGGTCGCCGCGCTGATCACCGAGCCGGTCATGATGTCGGCCGGCGTGGTGGTTCCCCCCGACAGCTATCTGCGCGAACTCCGTCGCCTGACGTCCGAGAACGGCATCCTCCTGATCTTCGATGAGATCATCACCGGATTCGGGCGGACTGGTGTGCCGTTCGCGCGCGAGCACTCGGGGGTTCTGCCGGATCTGATCTGTGTCGGGAAGGGCATGAGCGGCGGGTACGCGCCTCTGTCGGCCGTTGTGCTCTCCGAGCGGGTGGCGCGCGCATTCTGGGGAGAGCCGGGCACCCAGTTCCAGGCCGGTCATACGTTCGCGGGCAATCCCGTGGCGTGCGCGGCCGGACTCGCCGCGCTCGACGTTCTCATGCAGCCGGAGACGTTGATCAATTGCCGCGATGTCGGCGCCCACGCGATGAGTCGATTGCGGTCCCTCATGGAAAGGCATCCCAGCATCGGCGATGTGCGCGGTCGTGGCATGTTCCTGGGCGTAGAGTTCGTGTCCGACCGGGCGACGCGAGCGAGGTTCCAGGACGAGGTGGCGTTCGGGCTTCGGGTCCAGGCCGAGGCGCGCCGCCGTGGCCTCCTCCTGCGCGCCAGTGGGTTCATGCTGGTCGTTGGGCCGCCCCTGACGACGACACGGACGGAGATGGACGAGATCGTCGATATCCTGGATGAGGCGATTGGCGCGGCGGAGGCGTCCGTTCAGGAGCGGGCGCTCGCCGGCGTGTCCTGAGGAGGAGCAGATGGTCACGGCGCCGGATCGGGTGCAGAGCGCCCAGCAGATCGCGCTGGCGCGCGTCGAATCGGCACGGCCGGAGATGTCGCGGCTGAACCGCCTGATCTGGGAGTGGGCGGAGCCCAGTCTGCTGGAGACACGTTCGAGCGCGCTTCTCGCCGATTACCTCGAGGCGCGTGGTTTTCGTGTGACACGGGGCGTCGCCGATATGCCGACCGCGTTCGTCGCCGAGTGGGGCGATGGCGGCCCGTTGGTGGGGATCCTCGCGGAGTACGACGCGCTGCCCGGTCTCTCCCAGAGGACCGAGACGCACAAGGAGCCGATCCGCGAGGGAGGATACGGCCACGGCTGCGGACACAGCGTGTACGGCGTCGCATGTGTGCTCGGCGGGCTCGCCGCGCGCGACGCGCTCGTCGAGAGCGGGCTGCCGGGACGGGTTCGCGTGTACGGGTGCCCCGCCGAAGAGTTGCTGATCGGCAAGGTGTACATGGCGCGCGCCGGACTTTTCGACGACCTGGATGCCGCGATCAGTTGGCATCCCAGTGACAAGACGCGCGCCTCGCTGGGGTCAAGCAAGGCGATGGTCTCGGTCCGGTACGAGTTCGCGGGGGTGGCGTCGCACGCTTCGGTCTCGCCGCACGAGGGGCGAAGCGCTCTCGATGCGGTCGAGCTCATGAACGTGGCCGTCAACTTCATGCGCGAGCACATCAAGCAGGATGCCCGGATCCACTACGTGATCACCGATGGTGGCGTGCAGCCCAACGTCGTGCCGCCGAAGGCATCGGTCTGGTATTACATCCGGGCGAATGCCCACGAGGATGTCGAGGCGTACCTGGCCTGGGTCGACGATATCGCCGAGGCCGCGGCGCGGATGGCGCGCGTGCAACTGGTGCGCCGGCAAATGGACACCGACTGCCACGAACTGATCCCCAATCGGGCCATCGGTGAGGCGCTCGATCGCGCCCTGCGTCTGGCGGGTCCGCCGGGCTTCGATGAGGAGGAGCGCCGCTTCGCCGAGGAGATCCAGAAGTCGCTGCCGACGCGGCCGGCGGGCCCGCCGTTGAACGACGAGATCGCACCGTTCGACGAGGCAGGCTCGTCGGGGGGATCGACCGACATCGGCGACGTGAGCTGGCTCGTGCCGACCGAACAGTTCGTGGCCGCGACCCACGCGGTCGGCTCACCCGGCCATAGCTGGCAGATTACCGCCTGCACGGGGACCTCCATCGGCGAGAAGGGGGGCATCGTCGCCGCGAAGACGATGGCGTGCGCGACCGTCGAACTCATCGCCGATGACGGCCTGAGGTCACGCGCGCGGGCAGAGTTCACCGAGAGGCGCGGCGATCGCGCGTACAGCCTGCTGATCCCGCCGGATCAGCGCCCGCCCATCCCGACGACGTAAAGGTGCGGTGGGGAGTCGGATGCGACTCCCCGACCGGCAGACGGGGTCAGTAACCCAGGCTCTTGTCCACGGTGTTCGTGAGCGGCTCACCCTTTACATAACGGCGCAGGTTATCGAAGAAGATCGACCACATCAGGTTGGTGGTCAGGTTCGACGCTCCCGAATCGTGCGGTGTGATGAGGATGTTCGGTGCATCCCAGAGCGGGCTGTTCGCTGGCAGCGGCTCGGTCTCCTGGACATCCAGGCCGGCACCGGCCAGGTGGCCGGACTTCAGGGCGTCGATCAGCGCCGGCTCGTTGACGATTCCCCCGCGCGAGATCGCGATCACGTAGGAGCCGCGCTTCATGGCGCCGATCTGCTTTGCCCCGATCATACCCCGGGTCTCGGGCGTGATGGGCGCCGCGATCGTCAGGACATCCACCTGGCGGCACATGTCGTCCAGGCGATCCAGCGACCAGACCTCGGCCACGCCCTCGCTGGCCGGCACCTTCTGCGCGTCCACGGCGAGGACGTTCATCTCGAAGCCCACGGCCCGACGCGCGATGGCCCGACCGATGTTGCCGAACCCAACCAGACCCATCGTCGCGCCCTTGATCCCGATCAGACGGCTTGCCATCTCGCCGCGCACCCATTCGTGCTTCTTCTGATAATCGTGGTGGCCGATGATGTCGCGGGTCAGCGCGAGCAAGAGACCGAACGTGTGCTCCGCGATCGTCGCGGCGTGGGCACCCCGCGCGTTTGTGACCACCACCGAGGACTTCGCGATCGAGGGGATCTGCCACATGAACTCGACGCCGGCACTGGCCGCCTGAACCCACTTCAGGCTCCGTGCGGCGAGAAACTCATCGTTCGTACACCCGCCGAAGATCACGTCGCTATCCGCCAGATCGGCCGCCGCGTCCGATCGCTTCGCCGGGGCCGCGAATGTCACGGCGGGGAACTCCCGGCGCAACTCGGCCAACTTGTCCGGCGTCGAGTGGAACATGAGAACCTTGACCACGCTTACCTCCGGTCGCCGACCCCCGTCGGGCGCCGGCCGGGCAGGATAGCAGACCCTTCGAGGTGCCGGAACTGCGTCTCATACAGGTGGGCGTAGAGACCACCCCGGTCGAGAAGTTCGGCGTGGGTGCCGGACTCGACGAGTCTGCCCCCATCCATCACCAGGATGACGTCCGCACGGAGCACCGTGCTCAGTCGGTGCGCGATGACGATGCTCGTGCGCCCGAACATCACCTTCTCGAGTGCATCCTGGATGAGCGCCTCCGACCGCGAGTCGAGATGGGAGGTCGCCTCATCGAGGATGAGGATGCGCGGATCCTTCAGGACCACCCGCGCGATGGCGAGACGCTGCTTCTCGCCGCCCGACAGGCGATAGCCGCGCTCGCCCACGATCGTGTCGTAGCCATCGGGCAGTCCGGCGATGAAGTCGTGGATGTTCGCGACGCGGCAGGCCGCCTCCATCTGCTCCTGCGTGGCGTGTGCGCGCGCGTACAGGAGATTCGCCCGGATGGTGTCGTGGAACAGGAATGTCTCCTGCGTCACCATCCCGATCGTTTCCGCCAGGGAATCGAGGGCGATCTCGCGCAGATCGATGCCATCGATCAGGATTCGCCCCTCTGTCGGGTCGTAGAGGCGCGGGATCAGGTAGGTAATCGTCGTCTTCCCGGCCCCGGAGGGGCCCACCAGCGCGGCGAGTTGCCCCGGGCGCACCGTGAAGGAGACGTCGTTCACCGCCAGGCGTTGTCCGCGCGCCGGCTTTCCGTTTCCGCTGTCTCGCACGCGCTCGCTCGCCATCTCACCGGTGAGAGTGCCCACGACCTCGGCCTGGGGCACAGACGTGGCTCGGTGGTCGGTTGCAGTCTCACGCGGAGCGCCACCGGCGGACCTCTTTCAGGAGTGCGGGCGCGACCGCACCCGCCTCGCCATAGGTGAAGCTCACCCCCTCGAGCGCGACCTCGCCGCGAAGATCGTGCAGATGCACCGCACCCGCCGGTTCGTCGATCTCGCGGGGGAGATCCAGCACCTCGAACACGCGCTCGAAGGAGACGAGCGCGGTAGCCAACTCCACCCTGGCATTGGTCAGAGCCGAGACCGGCCCATAGAGCTGACCGAGGTATGCCCCGAACGCGACGATCGTCCCGATGGTGAACTCACCCGAGAGCGCCAGGTGACCGCCAAGCCAGAAGACCAGCGCGGTGCCCACGGCCGAGATCAGAGAGAGGCCGAGAAAGAACCATCGCCCGATGACGGACTGGCGGATCCCGATGTCGCGCACCGAGCGAGCACGCTCGCCGTACCGCTGCGCCTCGGTGTTGGCGCGGCCGAACAACTTGACCAGCAACGCGCCGCTCACATTCAGCGTCTCATTCGCGAGTGCGTTCATGCGCGCGTTCAGATTCATCTGCTCGCGGACGATCTCGCGCAGGACCCTCGCCACGCGGCGGGCGGGCAGGATGAAGAGTGGCAGGACGAGAATGCTCACCAGAGTCAGCCGCCACTCGAGCGAGATCATCACGACCAGAGTCGCGACCAGCGCCACCACGTTGGAGATCAGCGTCACCGCGGTTCCGGTGATCGCCTGCTGCGATCCGACGACATCGTTGTTCAGGCGGGACATCAGTTCGCCCGTGCGCGTGTGCGTGAAGAAGCGGAGCGACATCGACTGGAGGTGGCGGAAGACCTGCTGCCGCAGGTCGCAGATGACACCCTCTCCGACCGTGGCGCCCAGGTAGCGCTGGAACACTCCGATCAGTCCGTTGACAATCGGCACCGCGACCATTCCCAGGGCCAGCCAGTTCAGACGGGTCGCGTCACCCTTCCCGATCGCGTTGTCGATGAGGTCGCGCATGAGCAGGGGCGGGATGAGGCCAACGCCAGTCGCCACGAAGACGCAGGCGAGCATCCCCAGGATGCGCCAGACGTACGGGCGGCCGTAGCGAGCGACGCGGCGCAGGATCGCCAGGCTGATGGACGGTGCTTCGGTACCGGCATCGTCCTGCATCAGCGAATGCCAGCCACCCCCGCCCATGTGTCGCATCTCTGGTGATTATCGCGGCCATCCGCCGCCGCGTCCTATCCGCCGGTAGAGCAGGTGGACGTCAGGCGGTCGCGGCCGCGATCGCGGCGTTGAGCGCCAGTCGGGCGTGCGGGCTGTCCAGGCCCAGGCGATTCGTCAGAAACACGAACACGAGGTCCGCATCCGGTTCGACCCACAGGAGCGTCCCCGTAGCGCCCCCATGCCCGTAACCGTCTGCCGACGTGAGTTCCGCCGACGGTGCCCGCCACCGACGGCCGACCGCCTTTCCGATGCCGAGGCCATAGCCGGAGGCGAACGTGCCGTCCGCGTTGATCGTCGGGATCCCCTCGGTGTGCAGTCGTGTCATTGCCCGCTGCGATGCTCGGGAGAGGATGCGCACGCCGTCGCGTTCCCCCTCGCCCAATAGCATCTGACCGAAGCGGATCAGGTCGGCCGCGGTCGACCAGAGACCCCCGGCGGGGAACTTCAGGCCGTGCAGCGTGCTGCCGCCCGTATCGACCGTACCATCGGGTCGGTGAACCGGCCGCGTGCGGCCATCTTCGGGCGGCGTATAGGTCGTGTCGACCATCGCGAGAGGGCGGAGGATGGTGCTGTCCAGGTGGGTATCGTGGTCGAGTCCGGTCGCCGCCCTGATGATCTCGGCCATCACGATATAGCTCGCGTTGCAGTACGCGTACTGCGTTCCGGGCGCGAAGAGAAGCGGTGAGCCGAGCGCGGTCGCGCGCAGAGCCTCCGGATCCGGCGGTGTCGCGAACAGTCGCGCCATCGTCGGCCCATCGTCGAGTCCGGAGGTGTGGGTCAGAAGATGCCAGAGGGTAACCCGGGCGCGGTTGCCATCGCCGAAAGCCGGGACGAACCGAGCCACCGGATCGTTGATCAGAATGAGACCACGCTCCACCAGGTTGAGCACGGAGGCGGCGAAGATCGGTTTGGTGATCGACGCGATCAGGTACCGCGCGGCGATGCTGGTATCGCCGTAGGCCTCGGCGGCGATCAGGCGACGTCGGTCGGCGATCGCGAGGACACCGGTAGGGAGAACTCCGTCCGCCACGCCTCGGCGCACGACGTCGAAGGCAGGGCCGAGGCCCTGGTTAAGGCTCGCCATGAACCCTCCGGTCGGCTTTCACATAGTTCCGACGGCTTTGAGGATATGATGATGGTGCAGCGAAAGTAACCAGCGGGTGCGCGAGTGGGGATCGTAGCCAGCGGTGAGACCCTCTTCCCGCCGCGCCCGCGTTTGCGGCAGGCGGCCGAGGGGGCTTCACGCCGCCCTCCCGATGCTGACCCCGGTATGGCGTCGCCGCGCGATATTGCGCGCTACCTGATCATGCTCAAGCCTCTGATCGCCCGGGCGATCGAGGTTCGTCAGTCCTGGATCCGCGAACTGGGCATGCTGTTCGAGGAGGCGCGTCAGGGCAACGCCGCCCAGGTGACGACCCGCGCGGGGAGGCTCGGTCGCGACCACGTCGGGTTGTTCCGCGATGTGCGCGCCAGTTGTGAGCGCTACCAGCCGCCGGCCGGGTGCGAGGAACTGCAGCGCGCGGTGATGTCGTGGATGGATGGGCTCGTCAGGGCCTGCGAGGCGCTTGTCGAGGTCGGCGGCTCGGGTCAGATGGCGGGCATGCAGGTGGCGCAGCGGAACGTGACCGAGGCACGGCACGCCGCCCGGCGGTTCAACAACGAGTACCAGCGCCTGGTCACCGAGCTCCGAGTAGCCGTGCGCGCGGCGCGGCGGCGAGGGGCCTGACCGGGTCAGCGGACGCCACGGCCGATCATCTGCGCCAGGCGGGCCAGTGCGGGCACGATGTGTTTCTTCCGTGACAGGATGCCCTCCACGGTAACGCACCCATCCGCGAGGCGCCCGCCCAGCACCCGCGCGACATCGCGGGCGTGGCCCGACACCAGGATCGCCGTCCTGTGCGCGACGATGTCGGCGACGACGAGCAGCACGACGGCGAAGCCGTCCGCCCGCACGCGGGAGAGTTCCACCTCGAACTCACCTCGCCGGGCGAGGAGCGGCTGCGCGTCCCCGGTCTCGATCACGCCGACGCCCATCGCTCTCCCCTCGAAGCGGAAAGTCTTGAAGTCGCCCAGGAGAAGCTCACGGGCGCTCCGGGTGGAGACATCGGACGCGATCGCGAGGAGGGTCGAGCCCAGGGTCTGGGAATCGACGCCGGCGATCGTGCACAGGAACTCGGCCGCCTCACGATCGGCCTCTGTGGTCGTCGCTGACTGAAAGATCAAGGTGTCGGTGACGATCGCGCCCAGCAGGACCCCCGCCACTGCAGGGCTCGGGCGCAGGCCGTGCTCCTCGAACAGTCGCGCGACGATGGTGGACGTCGCGCCCACAGGCTCGAAGCGCATCGATAGCGGCTGTTGGGTAACCAGATCCGCGACGCGATGGTGGTCGATCACCGCGACGATGGATGCCTGCTCCACGCCGGCGACCGCCTGGCCACGCTCGTTGTGGTCGACCAGAGCGACCCGGCGTCGCGAGCCGCGCAGGACGTCGGCGCGGGTGATGACCCCCACGATCCGCCGACTTCCATCGACCACCGATAGGGCACGCTCGCTCCGCAGCATCTCGGTGACCTCTTCGACCAGGTCTTCCGGCAAGCAGGATGGCGGATCGGGCCGCATGATGAGGGAGACGGGCGCGCTCATATGAATGAGCCGAAGGGTTGTCGCCGTATGGTGCTCGACCTCGAGTACGGAGGCTCCACGCTCCTTCGCCCGGAGGACGATCTCCTCTGAAGCGCGATGTCCACCCGTGATGACGAGGACTCCGACGCCCTTCTCGATCGCCAGCGCCTGGACGTCACGCCGATCGCCGACCACGAGGATCAGGCTGGGGCCGAAAGGGATGCGCAGGCGAATCGTGTCGACGGCCCACGCCGCGACCATCACCGTTCGCCCGATCGCGCCGTCCTCGCCGCCCACCACGATCCGAGCGTTGAGCGCACGCACCAGCGTGTCGAGACTGATGCCGACCCGATCGATCTCCTCCTCGCCGAGCCCCTGAAAGAAAGCCTTCGCGAAATCGTGGACCTCGGCGATCCCGACCAGACGTCCGTCATCATCCGTGACCGGCAGCGGCCGCATCCCGATCTCGACCTGCTTCCGCCCGACCTCAAAGAGCGAGTCGGTCTGCCGCACGGTCTGGGCCGGCGCAGTCATCACTTCGCCGACGCGCGGTCGCAGGTCCTCCACCAGGGTCGGGACCGGCAGTCCGAATCGTTCCAGAAGATGCGCTGTCTCAGGTCGGATCTCGCCCGCCCGTGCCGCGATCGCCGCCTGGCCCTGCTGGCGCAGCAGTTCGGCGTAGCCAATCGCGCTGCCCACGGCGTCGGTATCGGGATTGCGATGCCCGATCACCACGATGGGGGAGTCCATCAGAGTACCAACCATATGCCGACCACGGTGAGCATCGTCCCGGCGGCCGTGGATCGCGTGAGACGCTCACGAAGGAGCAATGCGGCCATCGGCGCGGCGAACACGGGCGCCGTGGACGATAGGGCGGCTGCTTTCGCTGCCCCCGCCTCGTGAACTCCCACGAGCCAGAGTGCGCCCGAGACGCCGGACATGAGCCCCGCCAGAACGAGGATCCAGCCAGCACGTCGGCCGAATCCGAAGGGGCTCGCCGCTCCGCCGAGGAACCGGGTCATCACCAGCAGGACGACCAGGGCAACGGGCAGGCGCAAGCCATTGGCCGTGAGCGGCGGGACGCTCTCGAGCGCCTCCTTGACGATGATCGTGGAGGCGGCCCAGCAGAGGGACGCCCCGAAGGCGAGCGCCAACCCGAGTCGTTCTGCGCGCGGATCGTGTCGCCCGTCAGAGGAGGTGGCGCGCATCGCGACGAGATACACGCCTCCGACGACGAGCGTGATGCCGGCGAATACCCTCGGGCTCAGCGGCTCGGCAAGGATCGCCGCGGCGGCGATGGCCGTGAGGATGGGGTAGCTCGAGGACACTGGCATGGCCCGCGAGACTCCGATGAGCGTCATCGCGCGGATGTGCAGCGAGTCGCCGATCGCCATGCCGATGAGCACGGAGCCGATGAGTCCCGCGGCATCGGCCGGCGAGATCGCGACCAGCGTATGGAGTTGACCGAGCACGGCCAGAGCGCCGAGGAAGACGAGCGACGCGTATCCTGCCCGAATCGCGTTCAGTCCCAGGACGGGGATACGCGAGGACTGCGAGCGCAGCGCGACGGTCGACGACGCCCAGAGGATTGCGCACCCGAGAGACGCCAGCTCGCCCAAAGTGGCCGCAGGATAGGCGGTACGGCAGCCGGAACGAGTTGCCGGCGTTGAAATGCGTCGACGCGTGTGGTAGGTTTGCCGGCGCGGCTCGGTGAACGACCGGTCGCAAGGCTGACTGCTGGATCGTCTGTCGTGGCTGGCGGAGGATCCCAGGGTGATGCGGTCGGCACTCGGGTCGTATCCGCGGTACGGGTCGACTCAGAATGGCGTAGTGGAGGCCGCGGCACCCGATGGTGGCAGCAGGTCAGCACGCGGGCGCTCCGGAGATTCCGGCTGCACCCGTGATGACCGCAACCCACGAGCCGACGGTCGATGGCGGTGCCGTGCGCCGCGATGGTCGGGCCGACGTTCTGCGCGCTGGCCGGCGTGAGGCGAAGAGCGCGATCCGCACCGCGATCCGGTCGGCGCTCGCCGGTGTCGCCCTCTCCCTGCTCCTCGTGTCCGCCGCCTTCGCGGCCGACTATGTCGTCGTTCCGGGCGACACGCTGAACGACATCGCGGAGCGCCATGGCACCACCGCGGCGGCTCTCATCCGCGCCAACGGGCTGCGCGATGGCGACCTGATCCTCGTCGGGCAGATCCTGACCATCCCGACGGATGCCGTTCCCTACGGGCTTCCCGAGGCATCCGCGAGTAGTCGCCTTCCCCTGCGCGGCGGCGCGCTCTGGCCGGTCGACGGCCCGATCACGACGTACTTCGGCGAAGTCGGCTCCTTCTGGCGCCGCGGCTGGCATCCCGGTCTGGACATCGGTGCGGCGATCGGGACTCCGGTGGTCGCGGTTCGGCCCGGAACGGTCGCGACCGCGGAGACGACGGGCTACAACAGCGGGTACGGTTCCTACGTTCGGATCGATCACGGCGAAGGTCTGTCGACGCTCTACGCGCACCTCGGGCGAGTCCTGGTTGTGGTTGGCGATACCGTCCTGGCCGGGCAACCGATCGGGACCGTCGGAATGACGGGTTTCACGACGGGCCCCCACCTCCATTTCGAAGTCCGGCAGAACGACGAGGTTCAGGATCCCCTGCGCTATCTGCCCCGATGATCGGTCGCGCGTAGCCCGCCTGGGTCTAGAACTGCCCGAACACCAGTTGCCACAGCGCGACCGGCCAGAAGAGGATCAGGAGATAGAACTCCGGGTGGCGTAGTGCCGACCATCCGGCGCGCGCGGCACCGCTGAATGCGAAGATCGCGCCGACACCGACGCCGGCGACGATGTAGAGGACGCCAACAAGCGTGGCCCAGAGCTGGATGAATCCGAAGATCGAATCCGGGCGCTGCTGGGCGGCCATCGCCGGCATCGCGAGCCCTGCCGCGGCGCCCACCCCCTCACCCGCGGTCGCGGCGCGCTCGGCCGCGGCGAACTCGTCCTCGGTGGGTAGGTCCCCGATATCGATGTCGAGTGGTTCATCGTCCATCGGGATCTGTGCCATGGCCGGGATTCTACGGACCGAGGAAGCGGCGCTCCTCTACGGGTTTCCGGTAAACGGGCGCCGCCGCGATGCGGATTAGGCTGCTGACGCGATCAAGGTCCGGTTCACCGGACATCGGAGAACGTGCGTGCGTGGGCGACGTAGCCGGCGGCGCTGGCGCGGATCCCCTCGATCTCGGCCTCGGTCAGCGCGCGGACGACCCGTGCCGGCACGCCGATGATGAGCGAGCCAGGGGCGAACTCCTTGTGTTCGGTCACCAGGGCGTGGGCGCCGACGATCGAATCGTGCCCGATACGGGCGCCGGTCAAAATCGTCGCTCCCATCCCGACCAGGCAGTTCGCTCCGACGGTGCAGCCGTGCACGATCGCGGCGTGCCCGATCGTGACGCCGTCGCCGATGACGGTCGGATGACCGGGATCGAGATGGACGGTCGCATTGTCCTGGACGTTCGTGCGCGCGCCGATCTCGATGCGGTCGCGATCGCCCCGCAACACTGCGCCGAACCAGATACTCGCCTCGGCCCCGATGCGCACATCGCCGATGACGGTGGCATTCGGGGCGACGAAGGCATCGGCGGCGATGTCGGGCCGACGGCCGCCGTAACCAAGGATCATCGATTATCCACGCACTACAATCGCGTCAGATTTCCGCGCAGTGTAGCGGGGGGTTGCCATGTTTCGTTTTCTCTTCGGAGTTTCGCTGGGACTCGGGGTCGGTTTCGTCGCCGGGTTCGTGGTTGGACTCTGGCTGATGATCAAGGCGGATCGTGACGTCGAGGAGATGTTGCGGGAGCCGCTCGGGCAGAACCAGACGCCGGCCGAATCGGCGTCGACTCCCGCGGCCAGCTGAGGCGGTTCGTCGCCGTGAGTTTCCTGATGGGTGCCGCGTTCGGCCTGCTCGCGGGTATCGCGCTGACGGCGTACTACTGGTGGCGGAGCGATCAGACGCAGGCCGAGGCTCTCGAAGGCTGGGAGTGGCAGCGGCGATCAGGTGGCGAGCGCGACGCTGGCGCCGAGGCCGAGTTCATCGGCAAGCGCGCGTAGGTCGGCGAGGATCGACTCCAGGAGCGGGATGCCGTCCGAGAGGCGTCGCTCGCGAAGCCGCCATTCGATCTCGCCCGGCACGTAGAGCGGTGTTCCCGGAGACGCGGGTTCGGACTCGTGAATCTGGCGGATCATCCCATCTACACGAACCTTGAAGGACTCCGCATCGGTGAAGCTGGCCACGTCGATCGCCATGAAGAAGTGTCCGATCTGGCTGGGCGTATCCGGCTGATGTGGTTTCGCCAGTTCGCGGCCGAGGGCGGCTCCGCTGAGCGCCCCACAGAGGATGTCGACGATCAGAGCTAGTCCGAATCCCTTGGGTCCGCCAATCGGAACGAGGAGGCCTGCCACCCCGGCCAGCGGATCATCGGTGGGTCGCCCCTGGGCGTCCAGCGCCCAGCCCAGTGGAATCTTCTCCCCTTTGCGGGCGGCCATTCCGATCTTGCCCGCCGCGACGACGCTCTGCGCCATGTCGAGGATGATCGGTCGCTCCGTCGCCGCCGGTATCGCCCACGCGAATGGGTTGTTGCCCACGACCGGCGTCCGACCACCGATGGGGGCGATGCGATTTCCCGCCGAGGTCGTTGCGAAGCCGATCATGTCGTGCGGCAGCGCCATCGCGGCGTAAAACGCGGCCGCGCCGAAGTGGCTGGAGTTGCGCACCGCGGCTGCTCCGATCCCCGAGGCACGGGCGGCTTCGATCGCGCGCTCCATCGCGAACCGCGACCCGACCTGACCCAGACCGTGATCCGCGTCGACGATGGAGATCACCCCGCGTCTGTGCGCTATCCGCACCCGCGGGACGGGATTCGCCCCGCCGCCCCGCAGGCGCCGTGCGTAACCGGGGAGCGCCGCCACGCCATGGGTGTGCACACCGCGGAGATCTGCCTCGACGAGCGTATCGGCGAGGGTCCGGGCGTCGGCTTCGGGCATACCGAGCGCCGAGCCGATCGCCACGACCGTGGCGTGGAGGTCATCCTTCGCCACGATCCGTTCTCTGCTCGCCACCTCGGTCACGGGACTCTCCTCTCGGGCTACTGGCGAGAGATCGTCCCGTCCGCCCGCCGCAACGGTGCCCAGCCTCCACGCAACGGCTGATCGGGCCACGGGTACTTCCGGGCCTTCTCCTCATCGACATCGATCCCGAGGCCTGGCCGATCGTTCGCCCAGAGATACCCTTCGCGGATTTCTGGTGTCCCCGGGAAGACCTCTCGATTCGCGTCGTTGAAGATCGTGCATTCCTGAATGCCGAAGTTGTGCACTGCGAGATCGAGATGAAGGTTTGCGGCATGCCCGACCGGCGACACGTCGGCTGGCCCGTGCCAGGCCGTGCGCACGCCGAAGAACTCGCAGTAGGCGGCGAGTTTCCGCGCGACGCTGAGGCCACCGATGTCCGAGATATGGACGCGCA
Organism: uncultured Dehalococcoidales bacterium; assembly: GCA_964536925.1. GTDB lineage: Bacteria > Chloroflexota > UBA6077 > FW602-bin22 > FW602-bin22 > VGOZ01. The sequence continues at coordinate 23,179 of CAZHZF010000012.1, forward strand.
TGAAGTCGATCAGTCGATCCTTGACCAGCGGCACGTACTCGTGCGGGTTCACGAAAAGCTCTCCCATCGCGATCGGTATCGCGCTCTGGGCCCGGAGCATGGGAAAGTAGTCGTTGTCCTCCGGCGCGAAGGGATCCTCCAGGAAGAACAACTTGAATTGCTCGAGATCCTTCGCCAGTCCGATGGCCGAGATCGGCGGGATGCGCTGATGTATGTCGTGGAGGAGTTCCACTTCCTCGGGCAGATGCTTCCGCAGATACTCGAAAAGCTTCGGCACGATGCGGCAGTAGGGGGCTGGCTCCCAGACCCGATCGCCACCACCACGCGAGCCATACGTGGCATACCCCGGCACGGCGACCTGAGCGCGGATATGCCGAAACCCCTGAGCGAGCAGCCGCCGCGCATTCTCGGCAACCGCCTCGAAGTTCTCACCGGAGGCATGGGCGTAGAGGTCAGCCGCCTCGCGCGACTTGCCGCCGAATAGCTGGTAGAGCGGCAGGTTCGCGAGCTTTCCCTTGATGTCCCAGAGCGCTTCGTCGACGCCCGACAGCGCATTGTTCAGGACCGGCCCACTGTGCCAGTAGGAACTGGTGAGCGCCGCCTGGTAGATGTCCTCGATGCGCTGGGGATCCCAGCCCACGAGAAACGGGCGCAGAAACTCCTCGATCGCCGTGACGACGACGGCCGCACGCTGGGTGAACGTCGCGCAACCGACACCGTACAGGCCCGGATCGCTCGTCTCGAGCTTCACGACGATCAACTGCTGATTGCCCTGCGGGGCGGTCTTGATGACGCGGATGTTGGTGATGGTCAGTGCCACGGGCTACCTCCGAAGGATGGTCAGTCTAGGTGCACCGGGCAGCAAACGCCGCGATGGCGTCCTTGCCGTCGAGGACGCCGATCTCGACGTGGTACTCCTGCGATTCTCCCGCGGCGAGGATGCGGAGTGCGCCGCGTTCGCGCTCGTGACGGCGGCCGAGACCCTGGCAATTCGCGGGCTCCATGCCCACCACGTACAGTCCCGGCCCGGTCTGCTTCCACTGCCACATCCACGGCAACTCCGCAGCGCGCTGCCGCACGTAGAGCCCCAGGTTGAGCCGGCGATTGACCATCGCGGTGTGAGCCATTCCGTCCCCGTCCGGCAGGACCTGATGATGGAAGACTTGCGCCTTCCAGGCTTCGTCCGGCGCGCCGAAACGCGCGTGCTCGGGCAATCCGGGCGCCGAGTCGTCGTTCACCGGCGTCACGATCCGCCGCGAGAACAGAAGTTCCGAGCCATCATCCAGCAGTGGGAAGCCGGGGTTGACGTGATAAGCGATCATGTGCGGGGCCGGCGCGTGGCCGACGTTCTCAACCCGATCGTGAATCGTGAGACGGCTCTCGCCCAGACGAACGCGGATCTCTCGGGTCAGGCGCAGGTTCTCGCCGTACGGCACGGCCTCTCGCGTGCGTCCGCGCACGGTGATGACGTAGTCATCCTCTTCCCACTCGCCATCCGCCGAGACGTTTCGCGCCGGCAGATAGGACGCTCGGCCGTGCAGGGGGATGTCCTCTCCCTGATCGCGGTCTGCCCACCCGGCGGTGGAGAGGCCACATGTGACCATCAGTCCGCCATAGAAGCCCCGCAGCCAGCCGCTGCCGCTCGGTTCGTAGAACGCCGCGTGCTGTTCGCCCGTGGGTGAGATCCAGCACAGAGATGCGCCCCGATAGTCGGCCGAGCCGATGTCGAGCCCGCGCCCTGGCAGGACCGTGAACGACAGCCCGCTGCCGGAACGAACCTGGATCGCTCGCGTGCCCGTCTCCGGCCCCTCGTCGAGGACCACAGGTCGGGCACCGCCGACCTGACTCACGTCACCGACGCGGCGCAGCAGTTCCTCGCGCGTCCAGGTGCGCCCGTACAGGTGGACCACGTGATTCATGCCTCCGGGTGCGGGTCGGCGATCCTACCACTTCTCGCGTTCCTATAATCGCGCCGCCCCGTGTACAAGGTCCATACCGCGATTCCTCCGCTCCCTTTCCGCCCGGAAGCGATCGAGTGGCTGTTCAGGTGGGGCATGCGCGTCACCGTGCGCGATACCCGCTCCGCGAGCGGCGGAGGATACTGGTGGCCCGACCGGAAGCTGGTCGATCTCTTCACGACCCAGGAAGAGGCCGCGATTCACGAGGTCGCCCACGCGTGGTGGCATAGCCGGAGACTCGAGGGCGTCAACGCGGCGAAGATGATCGTTGCGACGGTCAGGCTCTCCGAGGAGACAGATCCCCGCTTCGAGCGTGCGGCGCAAATCGCCGGGTTCTACGTGTACGGCATCCCGGGTCAGAAGGATGATGCAAGCCCCACCGGATGGTGGATGGGGCAACTGGTAGGTCAGGGCAACGACTGGGAGTGTTACGCCGGTCTCGCCAGCGCGGTGATGGGGCGGATCGAACGGCTCCCGGACTACGTCCGCCCGTTCTACGCCGAACTGCTCGATGAGCCCGCCGCGTAGGCGACTGCTCCGCGGGCAGCGTGAGATCGCGCGCGCGGAGCTTGTTGCCGTGCCCAACCCCGCGCCGGATCGCGCCTATGTCATCTCGTGCGTATCGCCCGAATTCACCTGCCTCTGCCCGATATCCGGGTTTCCGGACTTCGCGACGATCCGCCTGCGGTACGTGCCTGATCGCTCGATCGTCGAACTGAAGTCGCTCAAGCTCTACATCAACCGCTATCGCGACGAGCATGCCTTCCACGAGGCGGTGATCAATCGTATCTGCGATGACCTCGTGACCTGCATCGCGCCGCGCTGGATCGAGGTCGTCGGGGACTTCCACGTCCGCGGCAACATCAAGACGGTCATCACGGTCGTCCGCCGGGCCGACGGGTACGCTCACTCCCCCGACGTGGCGGCCACATTGGCCGTCACCGTGCCGTCCGAGGCCACGACGTAGGTCACGTCCACCCGGCCGTCGCGCCGGGGCAGGCCGCGCAGGTGGTATACCGCTCCGGGCCGCCGCAGCGACGCGGGAAAGCGCGGCGTGACCTCGGAACTCTGCGCGAGCGGCTGGTCGCCGATCCCGCAGATGTAGCGCAGGAAGAACAGCGCCGTGGCCGCGCCCCAGCCGTACCCTTCGGTGTGCCACTCGCCTTCGATCGGCCAGTGCTCGTGCGCGATTCCCGGAAGGGGGCGACCGGTCTCGTGGGCCGGAGCATCGATCGCGCGCCAGACGCGATCGCAGAGTTCCGCTACAGACTCGGCCAGCCACTCCGACTCACCCAGCGCGCTGGCGGCCTCGAACGCGGTCAGGGCGACCGGGGGCCATTCGAGCGGCGAGAACGACCCGTGTGCGGGGAGTCGCCTCAGCGACTGCCGGAGCGAGTCCGCTTGCTCCTCATCGACATAACCGTGCATCGCCGGTGCGAGTTGCATAGGATCGCGCACGCCGATCGCCACGTTTGCCCGCCGGTCGTGGAACCACCCGTCTCCCCACAACGCCCGCAGCCGCCCCGCGAATCGCTCGCCATGCCGAGGCCAGTCATCCGCCGGCAGGCCATCCTCCACGCGCCAGCGCGAGAGCAGCGCGCAGTCCGCCGCCATCGCCGCGGTGAGGTCCACCGGCTCGATCTCCTCGATGCCGCCGCCTCCACTCTCCGCGTTGAAGCGCGGCGAGGCGTCCTGACCCGACTCCCAGCCGCACAGGTAGTAGACCCAACCGCCCGGCGCCACGCGGTGCGCCAGCCACCAGCGCAGATAGCGCTCCAATCCCTCGCGCACCGACTGACGCCATTGCGGATCCGCGGTCGATCCCGCGATCAGACCGATGCACCAGGCGGGCCAGCACCACGAGGGGGCGGTGCCACAGGGCTGGCCATCGTTGGTGACCATGTTCACGGACCCGTCCTCGCGGATGCACGGGATGTTCGGTGCCGGGGAGTCCCGGAACACGCCGGCGATGCTGCTCCGGGCGAGATCGGGGTCGGCGTACGAGAGGATCAGCGCGTCCAGAGCGGCCTCGGCCAGGACCTGTCGTGGGACCTGGATCTGCATACCATCCCAGGCATCGCGCAGGATGCCGCGTGGCTCGCGCATGGTCGCACGTACGGTATCGAGGTCGTACTTCAGCCCTCGGCGCCAGTGATCGGGCCAGTCTCCCTCGAGCCTGGGAGCGCGGGAGTGATCCCGCGCGGCGCGTCGCCGCTGGCGTTGCCGTGAGGTCTTGGCACGGCGCAGCGCGGACGCGGCTTCCTTCATCGCAAGTTCCGGTGCTTCGGCCCGTCCGATCGCGAGAGTGAGGTCGCGCGACGCGCCGGAGAAGGCGAAGTCGAGCCAGGCCTCGGCCGGGCGAGCGCGATCGGGCCAGGTCAGTTCCGTGGGGCTCTTCTCGCGCGCGGCTGGTTGAAGCGAGCTTGCCAGCCCGAAAACCGATCCCTCCGCGTACGCACCGAGCATGCCATCCGCCTCGCTGCCGAACCGGCTGTAGAGACCGAAGTCCCAGTCTCCGCTCTGACCGAGCTGTCGCGCGTAGGTCACCCGAACGCGCAGAGATTGGTCCGTGGCCCAGGTTGCGCGAGCCAGGATGCTCCTCCCATCGAGCCAGAGTTCGAGGGCGGTCCCACCGCGTCGCAGACGGAAGAAATCCGGCGAGTGCACGTCGCACGTCAGGGGCTCACCTCCCCCATCGTCGACCGCCAGGCTCAGGGTGTAGATCCAGCGTCGCGAGTAGGGACCGGGATACGACGGGAAGTGAAGCGTCGCGCCAAGTTCTCCGTCGATACGCACCACACCACGGCGATCGAGCCGCCAGGTGTGGTGGCGATCGACGAGATATCCGTGAGGGGTATACATCTCGCGCCGGCGGGTACGCGAGCGGCCGGCATCTCCGATCAGCGGCGTGTCCCCACGAGGATGAGGTTACGAGATGGGGCGTACCGGGAGGACGCGGTGTATCGGTCGATGACCTGACCGCCCCGCGTAACGACACGGTCGATGGCGGCGTCGAAGCCGGCGCGCGCTTCCTCGACCTGAATCGTCCGACCAGCGGCGAGGGTGGGTTCCTCCTGGCGAAAGATTGCGCCATCCGCCGGAATCGACCGGCTCAACCGTGGAGCGGAGACCTCGACCGTCCAGTCCGGCCGCGTGCCGTGAAGGCGGAAGCGCAGGGTCGTTCCGTCGGTGGTCGCCTGCACGAGCAGTGGTGCCCCTGTGGTGTTCGTGAACCGCAGATCCAGCGCGGTCTCCTCGTCGACCGCCGCGTCGAGTCCGATCAGCCCGCGTGGTGGCTGCCCGTAGCGGGGGATCCAGTAGAGATGCGAGGTGCGCTCCACAATGGGGAGCCCCAAATGAAACACCGCGTGAAACAACGTGGTCGCCACCTGGCAGATGCCGCCGGCGACCGATGGCACGGTCTGTATGCCGTCGCCGCTCGCCACGATCCCGTAGGCGACCTGATACCCATCGCGGAGTCGGGTCGGGCCGATCGCGCGGTTGAAGGAGAGAGTCTCCCCGGGACGGATGAGCGTGCCGTTGATGCGGCTGGCTGCCAACTCCACATTGTGGTTGCGCTCCGGAATACCGGGCCGATAGAGCGTGGACGCCTCCATCACGATGTCCGGGAATGCCATCGCCCGCGCCTCTTCCGTCGTGACACGGGGGGCAATCTCGCGGGTGGGTAGATCGATGACACGCGACGGCGAGAGCGCCCCGGCGAGCAGCACGGGCAGAGCCTCTTCGGCGATGAGCTCCCGGCCGACCTTTGCCGGCACGATCTCAATCTCGCCGCGCGCCCCGAACGCGAACCTGGCGTCCCGCGGCGCGCCCGATACGTCGCGAGCCCGATCACCCAGCCACGCGAGGGGGCGCGTGGGATGCGTCGCGAACGCGACCACCGGGTTCGCTCGGAATTCGACCCAGCTGGCGAGATCGCCTCGGGTCAGCGACCACGTCACGCCGTTCGCCCGCACGGTGAGCCCGGTCCCCATGAACGCCTCGGCCGCCTGTCGTGCCCTGGTCAGGTCCGTTGCCTGAGTTCGGAAGGGCACGGGCTCGAAAGGCAGGTCGAGGGTGGTCCCGAAGGCACCGAAGACACCCTCGATCCGTCTCGCGGTCTCGGCCTGATCCAGGGTCCGGCCCGCCCGCCCGGGTTTCTCCACGATCGTTGTGTCGGGCATCACCCGCAATTCCGGCTCCAGCGCCGCGGCATCGAGCTCTCGGGCAAGGCTCTGGATCGCCGCGCGCATGCGGTCCGAGTCCACTGAGAGCCGCGGTTCGATCGCGACCGGTGCTCCACGCCCGGTAACCGGCCACAGCAGGACTTCGCGCCGTAACGGGATAGCGAGCCGCTCGATCTCCTGAAGCGTCAGCGCGGTGTCCCGCGTCAGCCCCAGCGTGTGTGGGCTGACGGCGATCGACCTGTCACCCGCGCGGAGGTCGATCGGTGTGGACAGGTAACTGTCGACGCGCGCGCCGAAGAGCGCGGCGGCTTCGGAAATCGTCCTCCCACCCACATCGATGTCGTTGACGGTCACCTCGGCGCGTGTGCGGGGCTCCGGCAGCGCCAGCGCGAACCACATCGCGGTGGTCGCCGCGAGCGTGATGGCACCGACGAGTGTTGCGACGCCGAGACCGGCATGCGATCCGACGGGGCTGACTCCTCTTATCGAACGAGTACCCATCCACCGGCCTCAGGCCGAGGAGGATCGCAACGAGACCGGGATCAACGCCCGGCGAGAGAGGGTCGCCTGGTCGATCACGCGGGCGGCGACGGAGACGGGCGAGGTCTCGACCGCCCGGCCTTCCTGCACGAGCTTCGCAACGACGCTGCGTGCGCCCGCGCCGCGGAGTTGAACCGATCCCCGTATCGTGGCGCTGCCACCAGGCTCGAGGGCATCGGGCAACCCCCATCGGAAGGGAAATCCGCTCGCGCCGCCGCCCGTGATGTCGACAGCGGTGCGCCAGAGGCCGTCCCGCGATGGGTAGCCGCGACTCGTGAAGGTGTCCCGCTCGTCATAGAGGAGGCTCGCCGGAGGGCCGTCGCTGGCGACTGTGGCGGTACCGGTATTGCTGATCTCGAGCGTCACTTCCAGAGTGCCGTTGCTGACGAATGCATCGCTGTTGAGTCTCATCGCGGTGATGCGGACTTCGGCCGTGGGGCGCGCGCCGATATAGCTGACGACCTGCTCGCGCAGGCCCGCGAGCTGGGCATAGAGCTGGTCACCGGGGCAGGACGTGCCCTGGCCCGGCCGGTACCGCATGGCGTCCCGGTGCCCCATCAGGTTGCTCATGGGGCCATCCACGAACCAGGACGCATCGAGCGGATCGATAAAACGGGCGCGGTCGGCGATCAGCCGCGCGAGAGCCGTGCGCATCTCGATAGGCACCGCGGCCGACGTGAACGTTCCGAGGCAGGCGATGCCGATGGAGCCGGAGTTGTGCCCGTACGCGTGGCCAGCTTCCACCCCGACGCCGCCGTACCGCCCCTCGTAGATCTTGCCGTTGCGGTCGACCAGATAGTTGTACCCGATGTCGCCCCAGCCAAGCGTCTTGGCGTGGTAGTAATGGACCGCTCGCACGGTCGCGGACGGGTCGGCCTCACCGTTCGCCGTCGCCGTGTGGTGGACCACCACTTTCTGGGGCGTGAAGTACCGCGGTGTCCAGAGCTCGGCACCCCGCTCGTCGTACCGAAGTCTCTCGTCCGCGCGCCAGGCCGCTCGCGAGATCACAGTTACCGCCACGGCCGATTGCAGGGCGATCGCCCTGGAGAAATTCGTACTGTCTTCGGACGCGTCGATGAGGTCGATGGACACCGTATCGGTCGGTGTGTCGGCACCAAGTTGGAAGAATCGCGCGCGACTGGTCAGGACCAGATCGCCAAACCACGGATCGCCCGCGACAGGATCGCCGTGCATCTCGGTAGTGGTGACGGGCATCCACGGGCCGAAGGTCACCCCGTCGGCGCTCGTGCGGACGCGCAGGCCGGCGGTCGGCGTCCGCCAGACCGTACCAATGGCATTGAAGCTGTAGGGCGCACGGACGATCTCGCCCACCGCCCCGTTCGGCACGTCCTCGGCGATGCGCAGGCCCTCGGTCCGGGCGGCGCCGCGCCACCGCCACCCGCGCGTCGGCGCGGGCTCTGGCGACGCCTCGCTCACGACGACTCCCCCGAGGAGTGCCGCCGCGACACCGAGCACGAGCTGTCGTCTCGTCAGAACAGCCGTCACCCGACGAGTGTACGGAGCCACTCTGCCAGGGCTCCATAGGAGGATCTGGCCGCGAAACCTGCCCGAAACGTTAGAAAGGCGGCAGAAACCAGGGTCACGGGCCGACCGGTCACCACATGATGCGGTTCGCGATCGCCTCCTCCGCGGCCGCGATCTCGCGTGTCCAGACCTCCGTACTCAGGTACTTCCAGCCGCCATCCGGGATGAGCCCGACGACGTCACCCGCGCCTAACTCGCGGGCGATCCGCTGGCATCCGTGGAGCACCGCACCGGAGGAGATCCCGGCGAACAGGCCCTCCTCGCGCAACAGGGCCTGAGTCCCCAGGATCGAGTCGCGCGCTGAGACGAGCAGTTTGCGATCCAGGACGCTCGTGTCGAGAACCGGCGGAATGAACCCGTCCGCGAGCGATCGGAGCCCCTGGACCAGTTCGCCCTGTTCGGGTTCGACTGCCACGACGCGCACCGCCGGATTGTGCTCCTTGAGTCGCCGCCCGGTCCCCACGAGCGTCCCACCGGTTCCCAACCCTGCCACGAATGCGCTCACCGCTGGCAGGTCGCGGACGATCTCCGCGCCGGTGCCCTCGTAGTGGGCCCGCGGATTGTTCGGGTTCCCGTACTGGTACAGCATGTAATAGCGCGGATCCCGGGCCATCTCCTGGGCGACACGAATGGCCCCGTTCGAGCCCTGCTCGCCGGGAGAGACGACGATCTCCGCGCCATAGAGTTCGAGCAACTGGCGGCGCTCGACGCTCACGTTCGAGGGCAAGACGACCGTCACGCGATAGCCTTTGTGGCGCCCGATCATCGCCAGGCTGATGCCCGTGTTGCCGCTCGTCGGTTCGAGCAGGGTGTGCGCGGGCGTCAGGGCGCCGGATTCCTCCGCCGCTTCGACCATCTTGAGGGCGATGCGGTCCTTGACCGAGCCGGTGGGATTCTGGCCCTCGAGCTTTGCCCAGATGCGCACGTCTGGCGATGGCGAGAGGCGGCGAAGGTGCACCAGCGGCGTGTTCCCGATCGCCGCAAGGAGCGAAGGGAAGGTCCGAGCTCTATCGCCCGCCGGCAACTGCGGGAAGGATCGCCACCACGTCGCCGTCGGTGATCGCCGTCTCAAGGGAGGACAGATAGCGGATGTCCTCTCCGTTGCGGTAGACGTTGATGAACCGATGCAACTGGCCGGACGGATCGGTGATGGATGCCTTGAAGCCGGGATGGCTGCTCTCGAGCGAGTCGAGGATGGCGGCCACGGTGGACCCGGAGGCGGGAACAGCCGCCGCGCCGTTGGTGTGCTTCCGGAGCACAGGGGGAATGCGCACTTCGACCGCCATTGGTTCCCAAACTATAGCAGCGCACTTGCGAGAAACCGGCTTTGGCGCGATGCCATACTGCTCCGATGCGACCCCTCACACTGCTCTTCTCGCTCGTCCTCTCGCTCCTTGTCACGGGGGTGGCGCGGGCTGACGGGGCTCGTTTCGGTGCCGTCGAGGCCTTCTTCGCTGCCGACGCGGCCGATGCCGCGTCCGTGCGCTGGTCGCGCGTCCTCGTGCCCTGGGAGCGCGTCCAACCGGAGGGACACGGGTCCTGGAACCTCGCGATACCCGACGACATCGTCGACGACGAGGTACGACGTGGCAGGGAACTGGTCGGCGTGCTGGTCAACACGCCACGCTGGGCGGCCACGACGGCCGACCGTTACAACACGGCGCCACCTCGCGGGCTGTACCTGCCGATCTCCGATCCTGAGAACGTCTGGGCGAGCTTTGCCCGCCGTGTAGCCGCTCAATACCGCGATCGGATCGACACGTGGATCATCTGGAATGAGCCGGATGTCACCGACCCCCATCACGCCGGCTATGCCTGGAGCGGCACCACCGAGGAGTTCGTGCGGTTGCAGCGGGTCGCCTATCAGGCGGTGCGCGAGGGAAACCCCCGCGCCCGCGTTCTGCTGCCGGGCGCCACCTACTGGTGGGATGTTCGGCTCGGCCGCGAACAGTTCCTGGCGCGGTATCTCGCGATCGCGGACACAGATCCAGAGGCACGCGCCAGCGGCTACTACTTCGACGCTGTGCCCTTGCAGATCTACACCGATCCCTTCACCCTGTTCGATGCCACGCGCGCCTACCGGGAAATCCTCGATCGCTACGGTCTCAAAAAGGAGATCTGGATCACCGAGACAAACGCCCCCATCTGGGACGATCCCGATCGGCCCCTCACGCGCGGGCACTGGCGGGCGACGCAGCGGGAGCAGGCAGACTTCATCGTGCAGGGCTATGCTCTGGCGCTCGCCGCGGGGGCCGAGCGCATCTCGCTCTACAAGATGACCGAGCCGCCTACCTGGGTGCCCGGTTGGGAGACCTACGGCCTGGTGCGGCCCGAGGACAGGGCGGTCCGGCCGGGATATCGCGCTCTTCAGACCGTGCATCGGCTCTTTGGCGATGTCACCGGTGGCGAGGTCTGGCAGGGCAGCGGTGCCGTTGTCGTCCAACTCCAGGTCTCCGGCCGTCGGACCCTTGTCGCGTGGTCCCGCGTCCCAAGGACGCTGCGACTGGCCGTTCCCGCGGCCACGGCGTCGGCCACGGTCCACACGCCGGATGGCGCTCAGATGTCGATCAGCCCGACAGCCGGGACATATCGGCTGGATCTGGGCCCCGCCACCCACGATACGGCGGTCGGGCAACCCGGCGTCTACCTGGTGGGTGGGGCGCCGCTCATCCTCATCGAAACCGCGCCAGAGCCCCGGGTGGTGGGGGCGGCGTTCCACGTCCAGCCCATCACAGACCTGCGGGTTGCACGCGCGAATGGTCTTCTCAACGATCTGCTTGCCGGTATTCGGCGCGCTAACCAGATGGCGGTCGCGTCGCCCTGACCCGGCCGATTGGCGCCGCCTATACCGGGGCCAGGGGTGTCGGCGGCAGCGACGGCAGCTGGCCGCCATTGGCGTAAACAGCCAGGAGCACCTCGGCGAGCTTCGACCCATCGTGAAAGTGCGGATGCCCGACATCGACGACATCGGCCTCGATGAAGTGGTACCGCGGGTTGCGGTGCTTCCCGTTCAGACGAACCGGGGAGGACTCGATGCCGATATATCCGATGGTCTCGGCATTGTTGTTGACCAGAACGTGGTCGAAGAGCCCAGATCCACAGTGATCCTCGAGAGCCTGGATGTGTTCGAGGACGCCATACTCGTCGGTCTCGCCCCGCTGAGTCGCGACGTTGCAGATGTAGACCTTCATCGCCATTGACTTTCGAACCGCCTCGGAGATCCCCTGCACGAGCAGGTTCGGGAGGATACTGGTATAGAGCGATCCCGGGCCGATGACGATCAGGTCGGCTTCGAGGATGGCCTTGATCGCCTCGGGGTACGCCGGTGGGTCCGCGGGTCGCAGGAACAGGCGGCGGATCGCCTTGCGGAGCAAGGGCAACTGCGATTCGCCGACGACGATTTCGCCGTCACTGTATTCGGCGCCAATCTCGATATCCTCCAGCGTGGAGGGCAGGATCTGTCCGCGCACGGCCAGAACGCGGCTCGATTCACGAACCGCGCGTTCGAAATTGCCCGTGATCTCGTTCATCGCTGCCAGGAAGAGGTTGCCGAAGGAGTGCCCCTCGAGGCCGTCGCCCCGTTCGAATCGATACTGAAACAGCTTGGTCATCAGCGGTTCGGCATCGGCCAATGCGACGAGGCACATGCGGATGTCGCCCGGCGGAAGCACGCCAAAGTCGCGCCGGAGACGACCCGATGAGCCTCCATCGTCGGCGACGGTCACGACCGCGGTCAGGTTCTGCGTGTGCTGCTTGAGGCCGCGGAGGAGCGTGGAGAGACCGTGCCCTCCGCCGATCGCGACGATTCTCGGCCCGCGACTCAGGTGGCGATGCTCCCTGATCAGGTCGACGATCGCGCGATCGCGGCTGACGAAGGGCGATACGAGCGAGCGCGCGAGTTGAACGAGCGCGAACGCGCTGATCGCGCCGCCGAGGAGCAGGAATACCGCACCACGAAAGGCGCGATCGATGAATTGCAGCGTGACGAAGTACACCTCCTCCGGAAACGGCTGCGTCCGGTAGAAGTGCGTCATCAGGTATGCGATCCCGAGCGAGACGAACGTCACGCCGAAAACGAGCAGGACGAGCCAGCGTTTCACGTGCAGACCCGGCGCGAGCCATTTGACGTGGGCGCGGAGGTTTCCTACGACGAAGAACCGCAGACGCCGCCACCAGTTCGTGCCCTTCCGGGGCGTACTCATCGCCGCGCTCTCAATCTCGAATGACCGCGCTGATCACCCAACTCACGATCGTCACCACCAGCGAGGCGAGGAATGCCGCGCCGAAATCGTTGACGCTGATTCCGGGAACGATATTCGCCGCGACGAGGAAGAGGAGAGCATTTACGAGGAATACCGCCAGGCCCAGGGTCAGAACCTGGATCGGACAGGTAAGGAGCACGATAAGAGGCTTCACCACCGCGTTGAGGATGGCCAGCACCGCCGCGAACATCGCCAGGTTCACGAGCGTGTCGTAGCGGAAGCTACTCGGCAGAATGTTCGCGGCCACGAACACCGCGACGAAGCTTGTCGCGAAACGGATCGCCAGGCTCACGGCGCGTCCTCCACGCGCACTCCGAACTCCGCGAACCGACGCATCGCGTGTACGACCTCGACGCCGAAATTGACCCCAGTCCCGGGTCGCTCCAGGACCACCTGGCCGCCGGCCGTCTCCACTGTAAGCCTGACCTCATCAGAACCGTGATGGTGATCGAGGAGGTCGAGGACATCGTCGAGAACCTTCCCCTCTCCCTCGAGGGCCGCAAGCGGCACCGTCACCTGAACGCGCCGCCTCGGCCGATCCGCCACCGCTGCCTCTCGAGCTATCTGATGTCCGGTTCCCTTCGCCCTGCCATTGCCGTTGCCATTGCCATTGCCGTTTCGACCGCTACGGACCCGTTCGGCCGGCCGCCCATTAGTCCGCGCGGTGGCGCCGACCTCGGCGATGAGTGCGGTGCGGCGATCCTCCGACGCCGCCGCCATCTCCAGGGCCTCGGCCAGGGGCGAGACCTCCTCGACAACAATCTGGGCGCGCTCGTCGCGAACATCGACCCTTCCCGAGACGAGGAGGCGCGCTCCATCGGTCCAGAGATCGCGGGTGGATGCGAAGGTGCGCGGGAAGATCACTAACTCGACGCTCCCGTGCTCGTCCTCGAGAAAGGCCGAGCCCATGATCTCGCCTCGCCGCGTGTTCAGGCTGCGCAGCCTCGAAACCACTCCGGCCACGGTGACGGTGCGTTCTGAGAGCTCTTCGGAGATCTCGCCACAGTAGCAGGTGATCAGACCGGCCGCCGCCCTCATGAGTTCCGCCATCGGGTGGCGCGTGAAGTAGCTGCCCAGGAGCTCCCGCTCCCACTCCAGCCGTTCGCTTTCCGGGGCCTCGGAGATGTTGGGGAGTGTGAGCACGACCTCCGCCTCGTGGCCCATCAGATCGAACATGGAGGTCTGGCCCTCCAGCCGCGCGCGCCGGTCCGCGTTCGAGGCGCCCATCAGGGCGTCGATGGACGCGAGGAGTTGTGCCCGGTTGCCATACCGATCGAAGGCACCGGTCTTCATCAGGCTCTCGAGGACGCGGCGGTTCAGAGCCTGCGCATCGACGCGACGCCCGAAGTCATCGAGCGACGCGAAAGCGCCGCCCGAGGCGCGCGCGCTCACAATCGGTTCGACGGCGGACTGGCCGACGTTCTTGATCGCGGCCAGAGCGTACCGGATCGCCGCGCCCGCGTCGGTCCGCTCCACGAGGAAATCCGTGCCGCTCGCATTGATATCGGGCGGAAGGACGGCGATCCCCATCCGTCGGCATTCGAGCACCGCGGAGGCGACCCGATCGGAAGTATCCCGGAAGGTGGAGAGAACTGCGGTCATGAACTCGACCGGGTAGTTGGCTTTCAGGTACGCGGTCTGATAGGCGATCTGCGCGTAACAGGCGGCGTGGGCCCGATTGAACCCGTATCCGGCGAACGGTGCCAGCAGGTTCCAGATAGGCTCGGACTCCGCCTCGCTGAAGCCCCGGGTGACACGGCACCCCTCGACGAACCCCGCCCGCTCCTTATCCATGAGCTCGCGGATCTTCTTCCCCATCGCTTTGCGAACGATGTCGGCCTGACCGAGCGAGTACCCCGCGAGATGTCGCAGCACCTGGAGGACCTGGTCCTGGAACGTCAGGACGCCGTACGTATCGTCGAGGATCTCGGCGAGCAGGGGGTGGGGATAGGTCACTGGCTCGCGGCCGTGCTTCCGCTCGATGTACGAGGGGATGTTCGCCATCGGTCCCGGGCGATAGAGCGCGATCATTGCGGTGATATCGTCGAGACTGGTTGGCTTTAGCTCCCGCAGGTAACCGGTCATCCCCCGGCCTTCCAGTTGAAACAGCCCGACGGTCTCGCCACGCCCGAGCAACGCGAACGTCGCGGCATCATCGAAGGGGATGCGCAAGAGGTCGATGCGCTCCTGCCGCTCCCGCTCGATCAGTTCGACGGCACGTCCCAGGATCGTCAGGTTGGACAACCCCAGGATGTCCATCTTGAGGAGTCCGATGCGCGCGAGGTTGTCGGCGTGGTACTGCGTCATCAGGCCGTCGCCACTGCGTGAAGCAGCCTGGAGCGGCGTGTATTCGGTGAGCGGTTCTCGCGCGATGACCACACCGGCGGCGTGCGTCGATGAATGACGCACGAATCCCTCGACCAGTTGGGCGTCGGCCAGAAGGGAGCGGACTCTCTCGTCTTCTTCCTGCATGCGCGCGAGTTGGGGGTTATCCCGGATCACCGCCTCGATCTTCTGGCCGAGCGGCAGCGTCGGCACCTGCTTGGCGACACGTTCGACGATGTCGAGCGGTATCCCGAGAACGCGCCCCGTATCACGAATCGCCGCTTTCGCGCCCAGGGTTCCGAACGTCACGATCTGCGCCACATGCTCGCGGCCATAGCGCTGGACCAGATACTCGATGATCTCATCCCGGCGATCGTCCGCGAAATCCAGGTCGACATCCGGCATCTCTCGCCGCTCCGGGTTCAGGAAGCGCTCGAAGGTGAGGCGGTGCTTCACGGGGTCCACGTCCGATACGCCGAGCGCGAAGAGGATCAGCGCCCCTGCGGCGGAACCTCGGGGACCGGCCACGATCCCCCGGCGCCTCGCGAAGTCGACGATGTCCCAGACGATGAGGATGTACTGGGCGAATCCGGTCTGCCGGACCACGTCGAGTTCAAAGGCCAGCCGTTCGAGGTACGCGCGCGGCGGCTCGCCGCCCATCCGCTCGCGAAGGCCGGCCTGACAGAGCCGCTCCAGATGGGCGTCGACGGTGAGGCCGTCCGGCACGGGCACGTCGGGGAGATGAAGCCGGTTGAAATCGATGGTGAGATCGACCTGCTCGGCGATACGCAGCGTGTTGGCGAGGGCATCCGGGTGATCCGGGAACAGGCGCGCCATCTCGGCCGCGGTGCGGAGGTAGAAGCTGTTGGTTTCCATCCGCATGCGATTCGCATCGCCGACCGTCGCGTTGGTCTGGATGCAGAGGAGGAGGTCCTGGCCGCGCATGTCGTCCGGGCGCACATAGTGGACGTCGTTCGTGGCCACGAGCGGGATTCCCAGGTCGCGCGAGATCGCGATCGCACCAGCGTTCGTGGCGGTCTGTTCGGCCAGATCGTGCTCCTGGATCTCCAGGAAGTAGCCGTCGGGACCGAAGACATCACGGTACCAGGCCGCCGCGGCGCGAGCCGCCTCCATATCGCCGGCACGGATCAGGCGGGGGACCTCGGCAGCCATGCACCCCGAGAGACAGATCAGCCCCTCGTGGTGGCGCGCCAGCAGTTCGCGATCCACCCGCGGCCGGTAGTAGAAGCCCTCGATGTGAGCAAGGGTCGTCAGCTTGATGAGATTCCGGTACCCGGTCGCGTTGGTCGCGATGAGGCCGAGGTGGAACGGGCTCGTATCCACGCCGTGGCGCCGCTCAGTGCGGCCGTGCGGTGCGACGTAGGCCTCGACGCCGATGAGGGGCTTGATACCTCGCTCGCGTGCCGCGAGATAGAAGTCAACCGCGCCGTACATCACGCCGTGATCGGTCAGCGCGATCGCTCGCCCGCCATCCTGCGCCACCGCGTCGAGCATCGGCTCGATCCGCGCGTAGCCGTCGAGCAGCGAGTACTCGCTGTGACAGTGGAGATGGACGAACTCGGCCACGTACGGCTGATCCTACCGCAGGGTTGGGGGTGCCGGACGCCCATCGTGCCGAGTGCGCTGACCCATTCCGGCGAGGGCGTCCGGCGGGCGAGAGGCGTTCGCCGCGCCGGCGATCACGGAAAGACGCCGCGTAGCTGGAGCGCCCGGCGCACCCGGTCTACCGCGACGCACTGGGCCGCGGTCCGCAGGTCGACCGCGTATTTGCGGGCTGCCTCGGCCACGCCGTCGTAGGCGCGGAGCAGCACACGCTCCAGGCGCTGGTTGATCTCGGCCTCGTCCCAGAAGAACTCCTGGAGTCCCTGGACCCATTCGAAGTAGGACACCGTTACGCCACCGGCATTCGCGAGGATGTCTGGCACCACTGTCACGCCGCGGTCGGCGAGGATCCGATCGGCGGCCGGCGTTGTGGGGCCGTTCGCGCCCTCGACGATCAGTCTCGCGCGGACCCGCGCCGCGTTCGCGGCGGTCAATTCGTTCGCCAGGGCACAGGGCGCGAGGATCTCGCAATCGAGCGCGACGAGATCGGCGTGGCCGATCGGCTCAGTCTCCGCCAGGCCGGCGAGGCTTCCGTTGCGCACCTTGTGGGCGATCGCCGCATGCGGGTCGATGCCTCGCGTGCTGTGGACCGCGGCCCCGGAGTCGGAGAGCGCGACGATGCGACAGCCGCGATCGGCAAGAAACCGCGCGAGAGCCTGCCCGACGTTACCGAAGCCCTGAATCGCCAACCGCGCGCCCTCCATCGCCATACCAAGGTCGCGCGCCGCGCGGTGGGCACAGATGGCCGCGCCACGCCCGGTGGCATCGACGCGACCTTCCGATCCGCCGATCTCCAGCGGTTTCCCCGTGACGACCGCGGGCACCGAATGCCCGACGTTCATGGAGTAGGTGTCCATGATCCACGCCATCACCTGAGCATCGGTGTTGACATCCGGCGCCGGGATGTCGCTTTCCGGGCCGATGATGATCGAGATCTCGCTCGCGTAACGCCGCGTCAGGCGCTCGAGTTCCGATCGCGAGAGCGACCGCGGATTACAGGTGACTCCGCCCTTGGCGCCGCCAAACGGCACGTTCACGACGGCGCACTTCCAGGTCATCCACATCGCCAGGGCACGCACCTCATCCAGATCCACATCGGGGTGGTACCGGATGCCGCCCTTCGCCGGACCGCGATGCATCGAGTGCTGAACGCGGTAACCCTGGAAGACCCGGATCGATCCGTCGTCCATCCGGACGGGAAAGTGCACGGTGAGTTCCCGCTTGCACGACCGAAGGATCGCGCGGACTCCCTCGTCGAGGCCGAGCAGATCGGCCGCACGTCCGAACTGGGCAAGAGCCACAGCGTGGGATGATTCGGCCCGCTCGGGCATCGCCTGGGTCGCCATCTCGCCCTCCTGTGTAATGGCGTCGCGTGGACTGCCCCGTAGAATCCGACGTGGCCAATCGGCTCGCATCGGAGACAAGCCCCTATCTCCTGCAGCACCGGGACAATCCGGTGGACTGGTACCCGTGGGGTCCTGAGGCCCTCGCGCGCGCGGCACGAG
The DNA here is from genome assembly GCA_964536925.1 of uncultured Dehalococcoidales bacterium. Classification (GTDB taxonomy): domain Bacteria; phylum Chloroflexota; class UBA6077; order FW602-bin22; family FW602-bin22; genus VGOZ01. The sequence continues at coordinate 41,124 of CAZHZF010000012.1, forward strand.
AGGATAAGCCGATTCTCCTCTCCATCGGGTACTCGTCATGCCATTGGTGTCACGTCATGGCCCACGAATCCTTCGAGGATCCGGCGATCGCCGCGCTGATGAATGCCGAGTTCGTCAACGTCAAGGTGGACCGGGAGGAGCGGCCAGACCTGGACGCGATCTACATGCAGGTCACGGTCGCGATGACGGGAGCCGGTGGCTGGCCTATGACCGTCTTCCTCACCCCGGAGGGTGTCCCGTTCTATGCCGGGACCTACTTCCCGCCCGCCGACCGCTTCCAGATTCCATCGTTTCGGCGCATCCTCGCTCATGTCGCTGAGGCCTACCGAGCGCGGCGAGACTCCGTCGATCGTACCGCCCGATCGGTGCTCGACTTCGTGCGAGAGGGTCCCCGCGTGGCTCACGCCGAGATCACGTCGGCGCTCATGGAGGCGTGTGTCGACGCGCTACGGGCGGGCTTCGATTCCGTCCACGGTGGTTTCGGTGGAGCGCCGAAGTTCCCCCCGGCGATGGCTATCGAATTTCTCCTCCGCCACCATCGGCGCACTGGCAGCGAACCGGCCCGGGTGATGGCGGAGGAGACGCTCGCGCGCATGGCCCGCGGAGGGATGTACGACCAGATCGGCGGCGGTTTCCACCGGTACAGCGTGGACGCGGAGTGGCACGTACCGCACTTCGAGAAGATGCTCTACGACAACGCGCAACTCGCGAGCGCGTATACGAGCGCCTTCCTGTTGACCCGGGAGAAGTTCTACGCGCGGATCGCGGAGGAGACGCTCGACTATGTCATCCGAGATCTCTCGTCGCCGGAGGGAGGTTTCTACTCCTCCGAGGATGCCGATAGCGAGGGAGTCGAGGGGAAGTTCTATGTCTGGACGCCCGACCAGATCAGCGGACTGGACGATCGTGTCGCTGGTCTCGTATGCGCGTACTTTGACATCACGCCGGAGGGCAACTGGGAGCACGCGAGCATCCCCCGAGTCCGCGAGGAGCCGTCGGCTGTCGCGGGACGATTCGGCATGGATGCGCACGAGATGCGCGCCGCCATCGACCTGGCGCGCGCCCATCTCCTTGCGCTGCGGAGCGCCCGGGTACGCCCCGGTCGCGACGAGAAGATCCTCGCCTCCTGGAATGGCCTGTGTCTGCGCGCGATGGCCGACGCGGCCGCCGTCTTCGGTCGCGAGCGCTTTCGGCGGGCCGCAGAGCAGTGCGGTGAGTTCATCCTGCGGAACCTGGTGACCGCCGATCGAGTGCACCACAGTTTCGCCCAGGGGCGGGCGAGCCAGGTCGGGTTCCTCGAGGACCACGCCTGTGTCGCCGATGGTCTGCTCGCGCTCTACGAGGCCACAGGCGATGAGAGGTGGTTTGCGGTCGCCCGTCGCGTGACCGAGGGCGCGCTGGCACACTTCAGTGTGGAGGGCGGGCCCGGTCTCTTCGATACGGCGGACGATCACGAGGTCCTGATCGCCCGGCCGCGCGACCTGTTCGACAACGCGACCCCCGCCGCGTCCAGCGTGATGGCCGATGTCCTCCTGCGCCTGGCGCGCCTGACCGGGGACGCGGCCTACTTCACGCGCGCGGAGGGACTGATTTCCGAGATCGCCGGGGCTGTCGGCGGTGCACCGACCGCGTTCGGCCGCTGGCTCTCGGTGATGGAGTCGGTCCTGTTCGATCCGCCCGAGATCGCAATCGTCGGCCCGCCGGACGCGGGCGATACCGCCGGCCTGCTGGGTATCGCCCGGCAGCGGTACCTGCCCGGTCGCGTCATCGCGGTGGCGGATCCTCGGCGTGGTCCGCCAACGATCCCTCTCCTCCACGGGCGAGATGCGATCGATGGCCGCGCGACCGCCTATGTCTGTCGCCGCGCGGTATGCCGGATGCCCACGACCGACGCGGCATCGTTCGCCCGACAACTCGACGGCGACCAGGGGCGGTCCTGATCGACCGCACGAGCCTGGCAGACACCCCGAACCGCCGACGGCGATTCGGACTCCTCCTCACGTGAGGTGGTCCGGAGGCGGCCGACACAACGCCTATCACGAACTGCTCGCCGCCTTCGACGGTCCGGGCTGCGCGATCTGCCGGATTACCCGGCGGTCCGGAGCGCGTCTACTGGCCGAGATCTCGTTCGAGAGCGTTAACGATCGCGAGGTGAGGGATCGCCTGCGTCGTTCGCGTGGCCTGTGCAATCGGCACGCGTGGGATCTCCTGGACGACACGCGCGATCCCTACGGCGCGGCGTTCATCTACCACGACGTCCTGCATACGATCCTGGCGGACCTCGGGGACGGTGCCGACATCACGCGGCAGCAGCAGGCGTGCCTCATCTGTGCCGCGGTCGAGGCGGCCGAGAGGCGCAATCTCGACATCCTGCTCGGGGATGTCGAGTCCGTCGATCTGCGCCGCCGCCTTCTCGCCAGCGGCGGCCTGTGCCGTGACCACTTTCGACGCGCGCTTCTGACGGGCGGGCGATCGATCGTCCCTGTCCTGGAGGGCCAGCGCGAGGTGCTGCGTGCCGCGTCTCGATCGGGTTGGACTCCGACGGGTGCGCTGCCCGATCCGCGCACCGCATCGGTGCGGGCGGGCGGCGTTCGGCGCAGGAAACCTGCCGACGAGGTCCCGGACGAGCCGCTCATTCTGCTTCTGGCCGGTCCCCGACCGATGCACTGGACGGCTGGGGATCTCGACTTCGCCAGGACCCGCTGCGTCTCGTGCCAGGCTGGCGCGGGTGCCGCGGATGGTGCGATCGGGCGGGCAGCCGCGGGAACCTCGCTCTGCCCTACCCATATCTGGGCGGCGCTAGAACGTCGCGGACCGCGGGAGGTACGAGCGCTCATCGAACCCGCGATCGCGGCACTCGCCGGCACGCTCGAAGATCTCGGAGAGCACATCGAGCGGGCGAGGCCGTTGAGGTTGGGACCGCTGGCGATTCGCCTGCCAGCGGCCGAAAGCGCCCTGCGCGCCATCCGCGACCGGGTCGGCCTGGTGACCGATTGCGTCGCGTGCGACGAGTTCCGCCGTGCCGCACACGCCGAGCGGGCCGGACCGCGGTGCCGCCCGCACGTGGCGGGTGCGGACCGCGCCGGAAATGATGAAAGCGTGCACTGGTGGCGTGGCCTGGATGCGGAGGTCGCGGAGTACCTTCGGAAGAGCGATTACCGGTTTCGAGATGAGGAGCGCGGTTCGGAGCAGAGCGCGCCCTGGCGCGTCGTCCAGGCCCTCAGCGGCGATCGAGGACTGCCGCCCGAGCCTGCCTATACTGCCGAGGGCGCGCGCGAGGAGGGCGGATCGTAGACATGAGCGGCGAACTCGGTGTCCTAATCATCGGCGCCGGTCGAGTCTCTCGCGCGCACGCGCAGGCCGTGCGGGATACTCCGGGTACGCGCCTGGTCGCGGTCGCCGATGTCGCGCTCGATCGGGCCCAGGCTCTCGCAACCGAAGGGGCGATCGCGTACGTCGATTACCGTGAGGCACTCGCGCGGGGTGACGTGCAGATCGTGATGATCGCGTTGCCCCACAACCTCCACGAGAGCGTCGCGGTCGCATCGCTGCGGGCAGGCAAGCACGTGTTCGTCGAGAAGCCGATGGCGGACACGATCGAGGAATGCGACCGCATGATCGACGCCGCGCGGCGCGCGGATCGTCTCCTTTTCGTCGCACACACGCAGCGCTACTTCGCTTCGACGATCGAGGCGAAACGCATCCTGCAGAGCGGAGAGATCGGACGACCGATCTTCGCCACCGACACCTGGTACAAGGCGTTCGGCATCGAGACGCGTCCGCCCTGGTTTCTGGATCGGTCGCAGGGCGGGGGAATGTGGCTGATGAACGGCGCTCACATGATCGACCGGACCTGCTGGGTGCTCGATTCCGACGTCGAGTCCGTCAAGGCATGGATCGGATCGCCGTTCCACGGCATCTCCGCCGACGACGCCAACATCGCGCTGTTGCGCCTGAGGAATGGGTGTCACGCGACGATCGTGCACGCCGGCTTCAAGCGAGGTGTGGATCGATGCGAGGTCGAGGTGACCTGCACTGGAGGGATGCTTCTCTTCGACTCATACTCGAACCGGCTCGCGATCGACGAGGCCGGCGCGTATCGTCCGCGGGCCGTGACTCCGGTTCATCCGATGACGGCGGAACTCCAGAATCTTGTCGGCGCGATCCGCGGTGACGAGATCCTTGGTGTGACACCCGAATGGGGTCGCCACATCGTCGATGTGCTTCTGGCCTGTGAGGAGTCGACCCGGACGGGCCGCGAAGTCGCCATTCGCAGTCAGGGCAGTCTGGAGCCGGTCGGCGCGCCGCGCGGCTGATGCCGCCCTTCCTCGCGATCCCGATACCATTCGACCCGGTCGCGCTGGGCTTTGGATCGGCGGCGCTGACCTGGAGCAGCGTCTTTACCGCGGCGGGTGTCGTCGTCGGCGTCGCGTGGGGAGCCAGGCTCGCCTCGCGCTCGGGGATCGATGAGGACCGCGGTTACACCATCGCGCTGGTCGGGATCGTCGCTGGCATCATCGGTGCCCGGCTGTTTCACGTCGCGGATCTCTGGGACTACTACCGTCGCGAACCACTGCATATCCTGTTCCTCAGCCAGAGCGGTATGGCGATCTGGGGCGGGATCATCGTGGGAGGTCTGGCCGCGGCCGGGTATGCGTGGCGATCCCGTGTCAGCGTGCCCCATCTGGCGGACGCGGGCGCGTCCGGTCTCGTTCTCGGGCAGGCGATCGGACGTATCGGCGGGGTGCTCGGTGGAGGACTCCACGGTCGGCCGTTCGATGGGCCGTGGGCGGTCATCTACACCCATCCGCGCACCGAGGGCGAGCAGGGCCTCGCGGTGCACCCCGCGATCGGGTACGAGCTGGCGTGGGATCTCGCGCTGTTCGGACTGCTGAGCGCTCTGCGCGGGCGCCTGCGACCGGGGGTCCTCTTCTGGATCTACCTGTCCGGGTACGGGCTTGGTCGGCTCTGGACGGGTCTCTATCGCGTGGAGATTGTCGCGGCGCTGGGAATGTCGCAAGGCCAACTCCTCGGGGCGGCCGCGCTGTGTGCGAGCGTCGCCGCCCTGCTGGTCATGTGGCGCCGCGAAGCGATGAGCCGGGCGAAGGACGCGCCGACGCAGAACCCGTGATTCACCCGAGCGGGTACATCACCATTCCGGTCGCGACCTTTGGCGCAAAGTAGGTGGACTTCTCAGGCATGCGCTCCCGCGCCCGCGCGACCTGGACGATGTGTCGCACATCCGTGGGCGCCACGAGCACCGACATGCGCGCCGGGCCGCTCTGCGCGTGGCGACGCGCTTCCTCCGGGTCACGTGTGAAATCGATCTCGGCGCCCGGATGGATCTGTTCGAGCGGTTCGATCACCAGCGTCTGCAACAGTCCCACGTCCAGTTCGCGCCACGTGGCCGGCGCGCTCCACGGCTCGGGGAGGCGGCGGACCCGCGCGTAGCGGTTCTGCCCCTCGCCCGGTCCGACAATGCCGAAGACGGGCCCATCGCTCCTGCGGTCGAGGAGACCGCGATAGAGGTCATCGCCGCTGATACCGTTCGGGGCATCCTCGCAGGCGAACAGATCGGCGGGGAAGGGATCGTGGCACGGGGCATCGGGCGGAAACGAGATCATCCGGTGTGTGGGGAGGACCCGCAGCCCCGGGTCTTCCACACTGACAAGGAGCATCATCACGAAGCGCGCCGGATGATCGGGATGGCCGAAGCCGGCGGTGTGCCGCCGCTCGTTCAGGTACTCCAGGGCCGTCTCGTAGCGATGATGGCCATCGGCAATGAAGAGCTCGCGGCTGGAGAAAAGAGCACCGAGCCGCTCCGCCTCCTCACCGGTCACTCGCCAGAGCTGGTGGTTCTCGGCGATCTCGGGCGATGCCCCTGGTCGCAGCTGCGCGCAGGCAATGGGAACGCCGCGGCAAGCGCGATCGAGCGATTCCCCTATCGCACCATTGGTGTCCTCGAAGAGGGAGAAGATCGGGCTGAACTGCGTCCTGCACGTGTGCAGGAGCTCGAGACGATCGGCCTTCGGACGTGGCCTGGTCCGCTCGTGCGGGAGGATCGCGCCGTCTTCCCACGGTCGGAGGCGCACGATCGCGAACACGCCGCGTCGGGTCAAATCGCCATCTGGTGTGCGGAAGCGCTCCTCATAGGGATACATCGCCGGGATCGAGTCGCGACCGAGGATGTTTCGACGGCGCCAGGCACGCAGGCTCTCCGCCGCGAACGCGTACCGGCCGGCGAGCGGTTCATCGGAGTTCCCGCGGGCCAGTTCGAGACGAATGACGTTGTGGGGGTCTCGCTCGTAGAGCGCATCCTGCTCGGTGACGGAGATCACGTCGTACGGCGGGGCGATGACCGATCCCAGGCTATCGACCGCGGCGTAGCGCAGAGCCTGGAACGGGCGGACCTCGAGCACCGGCAGGAACTATAGGCGGCTCTCCACGCCATCCCTGATGAGGGTGAGGGCCGCGTCGCGGAACGCCCGGCGGTTCGCCTCGCGGTCGTCGAGGCCCGTGCGAACCACGCGTTTCCGCCACTCGCCGCCAGGCGTGAGGAGGCAGAAGTACCCCAGGCCGGGAGGTTTTGCGCTGCGATGCGTTCCGCGCGGGCCCAACAGGCCTGTTTCGGCCAGCGTCCAATCCGCGCCGAAGACCCGGTGAGCCGCGATCGCGTACGCCTGGGCCGCGCTCTCGGACACCGCACCATCCTGCCCCAGTGACTCAGACGTGACGCCGAGAACGGCCTCCCGGGCGCTGGCAGCATACGGCGCGATCGACGCGAGAAACCAGCGCGACGCGCCTGGCATCGCCGTCAGCGTTGCCCCCAGGAGCCCACCGAGCGAGCATTCGACGAGCGCGAGCGCCTGACCGCGCCGCACCAGCGCCTCCGCGATCGTGCCGACGAGTTCGTCGGTCTCCTCCCCGGTCCCGCCCACGCTACCTCGCGGCGGGCTGCTTCGAACGGACCTCGAAGCCCACGGCGCGCTCGAGCGGTTGGACGACCGCGGCATTCGACCGGCTGCCCAGGCCCAGGGCGCGTGCTGTCTGGATGACCTGTTCGGCGAGCCCGCCGGCGACGGTGGGGACTCCGAGTTCCCGCGCCATCTGCACCGCGAGCGAGACATCCTTGTACTGGAGATCGATCGTGAAGCCGGGCTCGAAGTTGCGGGAGAGGATGTTGGGGCCGTGCCCCGTGAGCGCACGGCTCGCACCGGAGGATGTGCGCAAGACGTCGTACAACTGGTCGGGATCCAATCCGGCGCGTACCCCGAGCACGAGGCCCTCGACGACTCCGAGCGCGCAGATCGCGCCCATCATCTGGTTCACGAGTTTCGTCGCGGCTCCCGCTCCGACGGGGCCCATGTGGTAGATGTTCTTCCCCATCGCCTCCAGTTGGGGCTGGATGCGCGCCAGGGTGGCAGCGTCGCCCCCGATCATGATCGAGAGGGTGCCGTCGCGGGCGCCGCTCGTGCCGCCGCTTACCGGTGCATCCAGGTAGTGGGCGCCGCGCGCCTGCACCGCCGCCGCCACCTCCCGGTGTGTGGCCGGGTCGATGGTGCTCATCTCGCACACGACCTGATCGGCCCGCAGGCCCTCGACCACGCCTCCCGCACCCAGGTACAGGGCGCGGACATCGGCGGGGCCCGGTACGCATGAGAACACGAGATCGGCGAGACGCGCCGCCTCGGCACCACTCGCCGCCCCCGTCGCGCCCTCCGCAACCAGTTGCGCGGTCCGACCGGCCGATCGGTTGTGCACGATCAGGGTGTCCACCGCGCGCCGGAGATTCCGTGCCATGGGCATTCCCATCAGTCCGAGGCCAATGAATGCTGCGCGAACCATGCTTCTATCCTCCCTGTAAGAATGCCGCGTGGGCGGCGCGGATGTTCCGCTCGGGTGTCCGGTAGCCGATCACGCAGCCGGCCGCGAGGCAGAGCGCCCGTTGCCCCGCCTGGTTGCGAGCGTCAGCGATCTCGTCGCGAATGAGCGTCCGTGGGCCGCTCATCAGCGCGCCCCATTCGTCGATGCCGCCGATCAGGAGTCCATCGAAGCGGGCCGCCATTTCCGCGATCGATGGTCCGACCGCGCGGTCGTGCCAGTTCAGAGCCGGCGCCCGATAGTCGAACAGTTCATCCCAGTGGATGCGCGAACCGTGTGCGTGGACGACGATCAGCGGGGTGCGCGATCGCGCCGTCTCGATGATCTGGCGATCGCCCGGACTGGCCCAGACGCGGTGCTCGTCCGCGCTCACCAGGTCCGCGGTCGCCGCCTGAGTCACGACGAACAGACCATCCGCCCCCGCATCGAGCGACAGGTCCACGAATCGGCTCAGGTCCTCCGCGATCCGGCGCAGACCCAACTGCACCAACGTTGGATGGGTCCGTATGTGCAGTCGCAAGAGGTCGCCCCCGAGCCTCCGGGCGACCGAAAGCGGGGTGAAGACTGTCTGAAGAATGGGAGTATGTGGTCCAACGGCCACGCGGAGGCGCTTCAAGGCGTCGAACTGGCGGCCGGTTCTGGCGCGTGTGAAATCGAGAGGGTGAAGCTCGGACCAATCGTCCGGCGCGCGGATCGCCCGGCGCACCACCGCGCGTGTGCCGTGAGGGTCGCCCGCGAAGGTGGTCGTGGCGCCCCAGTCCTCCAGGAGATCCGTGCTCGATGGCGTGAACTTCACGAAATCGAACTGATGCAGCGCCTGAAACCGGGCGTGGGCACCGGCGAGCTGTGCCGGATCCTGATCCTCGCGCGGCCAGTGGCGCCAGAGGCTCATCAGCGGGGACTCCAGCCGCTCGCCGGCGAATGCCGCGAGGACACGGTCTCGGCCTCCGCCATCGTACATAACAATGGCGATTCTACCTGTCGGACCCTTCAGGTCCGGTCGTGGCGGCCGATCATCCCTGTGCAGCCGCGAGCGAAGGACCGCTCCGGATCGTTGAAGGGAGTCACCCGATGGGTCAGGCAGGACTGCAACTCGGCGATGACACGCGCGCGATCGTCCAGGAAACGCTGGCGGAGGTGACGCCCCGCGCGGCGGCGCTCGCGCTGTTGCGCTTCGGCGACTACCTGGAACTGATTCAGCGCTCCGGGGTGGAGACGACCGAAGATCTCTGTTCGGCGCTGTTCCAGGAGCTTCGCGCCATCTGCCTGCGAGACCAGGGAGAGTCGACTACCGACTGAGGGTCCTCGCCGCACGACGCCCGAACGGCGTCGCGTGCGCTATGCTGCCCGCCGATGTTGCGCCCGAACGCGTTGAAGCGGAAGCTGGCGGCGGGCCAGGTGTGCCTGGGCGCGATGTTGAACTTCCCCTCGCCGCACGCCATGGAAATCGCCGGCATCGGTGGGCTCGATTTCGTGATCATCGATGCGGAGCACGGGCCGATGGGCCCGGAGAGTTGCGAGAACCTTGTTCGCGCGGCGCACCTCGTCGACCTGACCCCGATCGTGCGCGTTGCTCAGAACGAGCCTCAGGTCATTCTGCGCTACCTCGATATCGCGTCCGCCGGTGTACAGGTCCCAATGTTGAACAGCGTGGAGGACGTACGGAAGGCGGCGGCGAGTGTTCGGTACGTACCACTTGGTCGGCGCGGCCTCGCCGGCACGCGCGCGGCATCCTACGGGGTCGGCGCACCGCTCCCGGAGTACGTCCCTGTGGCGAATGCAGAGGTGATGCTGGTCGCGCAGATCGAGACGATCGCCGCGGTCGAGGCACTTCCGGAGATCCTGACGGTCGAGGGCGTCGATGTCGTGTTCATCGGTCCCACCGATCTGTCGCAGTCTCTCGGGTACCCGGGTCGGCAGACCGAGCCCATCGTGCAGGCCACGATCGACCGCTGTATCGCCCAGATTCGAGAGGCGGGTAAGCCGGTGGGAACGACGTGCCGCGACATCGCGCACGCGCGCTCGCTCATCGATAAGGGCGTGACGTACGTCGTAGGGAACATCGGGTCGCTGCTCGCGGGGGCCGTGCGGGAGTTCGTCCGGGCTACGCGGGCCTGATCGCGTCGGCGCGCGCTCAGTCCAGCGGCAGAGTTCCGATCGAAAACGAGTCGACCAGCGGTCGGTCCGACGCGTCGAGCGTGCTGAGGCGGTTTCCGGTCGCCGGGCGATAGATCCCGAGGTTCAGTCCCAGACTCGCCGGATCCACGCCGGGCGGGACGTCGAACTCGGCCCAGACCAGCAGACCGTCGCCCGGGCGGAGATCGTCGCCGACGACGTCGTACGGATCCACCCCTGCAAGCGGCTGACCTCCGGCATCGCGGAGGTGGAAGAACATCGAGTACAGGCCCGAGATGCGCTCGCGCGCCCGCCAGACCGTGACGATCTTCAGGCGCCCGGTCAGACCCGGTTCCACGTTGTGGCCGAGGAGGTCGAAACCATCGGCGAATCTCGCCACGGGTGCGATGCGGCGGTAATCCGTCGCGACGATCTGCCAGTACTCATACTGGCCGACGATCCCTGGGAACGGGTCGGTCTCATCGAGCTTATCGCCGACGCGCTCTAGCTCGAAACGCATGGCCGCCGATGTGGCTGGACCCACGACGACGATGGTCCGCTCCACGGGCAACGGGAGCGCCGACGTGATCCCCGCCGAACGTACGCGCCCGGCCGAAGGCCAGAGCGCCCGCCAGATCCACGGGATGTCGTCCAGACCGTGTCGGCCGGCTCCGTTGATGAGCAGCGCGTCCGGCGCCCCGTAAGAGCGCGCCAGTTCGACCGCGCCTTGCTGAAAACGCAGAGGCACCCCGAAATCGAGGGCGCCACCGCGTTCGCCGACGGCCCCAAGGTACCGCTCGCGGTGCACGATCTGCAGGCCTGCGAGTGCGACACAGAGGACGAGCGCCGCGGCGCGGCCGACGTGGCGTGTCGTGGGCCACGTGCCGTAGCCCCGTGCGATCGCCCCGATTCCGGCTCCGACCGCGATGAACAGGATCGGAATGCACGGAATGAGATAGTGGATCGCAGTCGCCCGGCCGGAGATCGAGGCGAGACCCAGCGGGATAGCGGCGAACGTGGCAAAAATGATGGGCCCCGCGCGCGATCCTGCGTTGCGGCGAATCGCCGCTCTCCCGAGGGTCACCAGCACGCCGAGCACGCACAGTGCGAGGAGGACTCCATCCGCCTCCCGCGTGGAGGGCAGACCGGCGAGTTCGTCGGCGTTGGGTGGAGCGTGCGCCACGTACCCGCTCGCACCGATCAGATCCCCCACCAGGCGCAGGGACGGGCCGACCGACCCCGTGCCCCAGTTGCCCGACCCGGTGAGAGCGCGGATGCCGCCGTCGCGCGCGAGTTCGATCGCCGCGTATGGAAGCACGGTCAGCGCAGCGAGCGCGAGGCTGACGTACATCGCCGGCTGTCGCAGAGTTCGGGGGCGGCAGAGGAGAGGCACCAGGCCCACGGGAAGGAAACTGAACCCCGACGGATGGAGGTTCGGCAGGGCGGCGAGACTGAGCCAGCCCAGCAGGAGCCACCGCTGATGCCCGGACCGTACGAACTGGACGAGGGCAAGGCAGGCGAGAGCGACGAAGAACGGCATGTACTCGTTTGCCCAGATCTTCCGCGAGAAGATGACCGCCCACGACCCCGCGCCGTAGAGGATCGCCGTCGCGAGCGCGGCCTCCACGCCGAAAAGGAGCCACGCCACTCGGGCCGCGATAGCGACCGCCAGGAGGTTCACGAGCGCCACGAACCCGGTCGCGATGGCGGGATCGGACGAGAGCGCGACGGGGATCGCCGTGAGATAGATCGCGAGCGGACCGTTCGCCAGTCCTGGCACGCTCGTCTCGATGCCGCGGACCGGAAACGCTCGCAGGGTTGTCACGTCTCTGGCGAGGAGGACGATCTGCGCTTCGTCGCGCTTGAACTCGCTGATCTCGATCCGATCGCACCGCGTCCACCCGGCCAGGGTCATCGCGACGAGAGCGAGACCGGCGATGATGAGACGGGGGCTGGACACTGCGCGCCGATTCTAGGGTTGGCCAGATGGTCGAACCCGACGACCCCATCGGGGAGGACCACGGTTGTTCGATCGGCGGGGCCGGCCTATGATCGGATCGTACGGGGCTGTAGCTCAGCTGGGAGAGCATCACGCTGGCAGTGTGAGGGTCAGGGGTTCGAATCCCCTCAGCTCCACCCGTAGTGACGGGACCGCCCGGCCCCAGGATGGGAGCCCTCCGGAGGTCGAGACTCGCCTGTGGAACTGAAGACTCGTTACGCAGCCCGCGAGATCGAGCAGAAGTGGCAGCGGCGCTGGGAGGCCGACCGCATCTACGTCGCCGAGAAGGATGCGACGAAGACCAAGTGGTTCGCCCTGGTGATGTTTCCCTATCCCTCCGCGTCCCAGATCCATGTGGGCCACTGGTATGGCTACGTCCCAGCTGACGCCCATGCCCGTATGAAGCGGATGCGCGGCTTCAACGTCGTGATGCCGTTTGGTTTCGATGCGTTCGGGCTACCGGCCGAGAACTATGCGATCAAGAACGGCATTCATCCCTTCGTCTCCACCATGGCGAACATCGACGCGATGCGCGAGCAGATGCAGTCGATGGGCGCGGCATTCGACTGGTCGCGTGAGGTTGTCTCCTGCCACCCCGATTACTACCGGTGGACGCAATGGTTATTCCTGCAGCTTTACCGGAACGGTCTGGCGTACAAGGCGCGTGCGGCGGCCAACTGGTGTCCAGACTGCAACACCGTGCTCGCGAACGAACAGGTGATCGAGGGTGCGTGCGAACGATGTGGCAGTCCGGTCTCGCGACGAGACCTGGAGCAGTGGTTCTTCCGCATCACACGCTACGCCGAGGAGTTGCTCGACTTCTCCACCGTGGATTGGCCGGAGAAGATCCGGATCATGCAGCGGAACTGGATCGGCCGCAGCGAGGGCGCGGAGATCGTGTTCCGCTCAAACGCGGGTGACCCGATCCCGGTCTTCACGACGCGACCGGACACCGTGTACGGCGTCACCTTCCTCGTTCTGGCGCCGGAACATCCGCTCGTCGCCTCATTGACGTCCACTGAGCGTCGTGCGGAGGTGGAGGCGTACATCGCTGCCGCCCGACGCACCAGCGAGATCGAGCGAACCGCGATCGACCGACCCAAGACCGGTGTTCCGATCGGTGCCGACGCCATCAACCCGTATACCGGCCAACGAGTGCCGATCTGGATCGCCGACTATGTCCTGGCGACGTATGGGTCCGGCGCGGTGATGGGCGTTCCGGGCCACGACCAGCGCGATTTCGAGTTCGCGCGCCAGTATGGGATCCCCGTTCGGGTCGTCGTCGCGCCGAACGGATACGAGGGCGAAGAACTCAGCGCGGCGCACGTCGATGCGGGTGTCATGGTGAACTCCGCGCATTTCGACGGTCTGGATAACGAATCGGCGAAGGCGCGGATCGTCGCGCACGGAGAAGAGGGTGGATACGCTCGCGCGACGGTTACCTACCGCCTGCGCGACTGGCTGGTGAGCCGCCAGAGGTACTGGGGAGCACCGATACCGATCGTCTACTGCCCGACGCATGGCGAGCAGGCCGTGCCGGAGACAGACCTGCCGGTTCTCCTGCCAGAGGATGCGGAGTTCGTACCCACCGGCGAGTCCCCCTTGCTCCGACACGAGGGGTTTCTCCGCGGCACGTGCCCCCTCTGTGGCGGCGAGGCCAGGCGGGAGACGGACACCATGGACACGTTCGTCGACTCATCGTGGTACTTCCTGCGGTACGTCTCGCCGAAACTGGCCGATCGTGCCTGGGATCCCGCCGAGGCGGACTACTGGCTCCCGGTCGATCAGTACATGGGCGGCGCCGAGCACGCGGTGCTCCATCTGCTCTACGCGCGGTTCTTCACCAAGGCGCTGCGCGACATCGGACTGATCTCCTTTGGCGAACCGTTCACCCGCCTCTTCAACCAGGGGATGATCGTCTCTGGCGGCGCGAAGATGTCCAAGTCGAAGGGGAACGCGGTCGCTCCAGAGGAGCAGGTCGCGCGGTTCGGCGCCGACGTCCTGCGAACCTACCTGATGTTCCTCGGTCCGTGGGATCAGGGAGGCGACTGGAACGATCAGGGAATCGCCGGACCGCAACGCTTCATCCAACGTGTCTGGTCGCTCGTGACTGAGTCGGGGGCGCGCTATGGGCGAGGGGGCGACAACGATGCCGCCCTGGCGGACCCCGCCGGGCTCGACCTGCGCCGCACCGTCCATCGGGCAATCCAGTCCGTGGGAGATGATCTCGATCGGTTCCGCTTCAACACGGCGATCGCGAAGCTGATGACGCTGGTCTCGGACCTCGCCGCGGTGCCGCGAGAGGTGCGGCGGACCGCCGCATGGCACGAGGCGATCCGGGCGCTCGTGTTGATGCTGGCGCCGATCGCGCCACACGTCGCCGAGGAACTGTGGGAGGAGATAGGCGGCCCCTACAGCATCCATCAGCAGGCGTGGCCGCGTCTGGAAGAGGCGCTGGCCGCGGTGCAGACCGCCACGATCGCGATCCAGGTGGATGGCAAGGTGCGCGACCGGATCGATGTCGCGGTCGATGCGGGGGAGACGAGCGTCCGCGAGGCGGCGTTCGCCAGCGAGCGGGTGCAGCGTGCGATCGAGGGCCGGTCGATTCGGCGCGAGATCTACGTTGCCGGGCGCATGTTCAGCATCGTAACCGGCTGACTCACGTCCTCTGAGGCGCGACTGTCACCAGGAGACGATGGCCTCCCGGAAGCGGGGCGGCAGCGGGAAATAGCCCTCGGGAGTGACCGCGACATCCACGCCGTCGACGCGGGCACTCCGTGACCTCTGCATCACCGGGAGCACGAGCACGTAGCCTCCCGGCGGGGCGGCCTCATCCAGGCGCCGAACGACCACATCTCCGGTCACGCCGCCACCTCCCGTGTCACGCAGGTTGCCGACGATCCGGTACCCCGCGAGGCCGAACTCCGTAGGCGCGAACTCGATCCCGAGCGGCTCACCCGTTCGGAGCCAGGCGAGGGGGATGCCGCGACCGAGCACGAGTCGGTCGCCGTCTTCGGTGAGGAGGAGATCGCGGATCAGATTGATGGTTTCGGCGGCTGCCCACGCGTGTGGCATGTCGCCGATACCGAATCCACCATCCGCCCGCACACCTTCTGCCCAGGCGTAGAGACCCGGAAAGCTCTGGTGCGCCAGGTGCCAGCGCAGAATCTGCCAGGCCTCATCCCGCATGCCGAGCCGCAGATACGCCTGCGCCAGCCCCAGTCCGGCGTAGGGCCAGAAGAGATCGAGATTGTGCCTGAACGCGCCGCCGTACGGTGCGACGTATCGGTCGTGATAGAGGGCGAAGGAGTCGCGCATCAGTGGGCGCAGCGCCGGGAGGACCTCGCGGGGCCACAGCGCCGCGGTCGTACCACGCGCGTCGGAACTGCTCCCGTGATCCTCCGGGCCATTGGGGATCTGAGGCTGCCGCTGCGCCGTCCGCACCTGAGCGATGCTGTCCGTGAGGTCTCGTGCGAGCGCGGCGCGCGCGGTGAGGAAACGGGCCTCGCTCTCGAGATCACCCAGCGCCCGGGCGGCATACGCACCCTCCGCATACCCGGTGAGTGCCCAGAAGTCATCCCAGTAGTGATGCCAGTCCGCTGACCCGATGTCCTCCGCGCTCAGGCTCGGAGGGAGCAGGCCGCGCCGTGGCGGCGGCGCGTTCTCATTGCGAGCGCGCAGAGCGTCCAGGTAGTCGATCGCTCGGCTGATCGCCGGGAAGACCGATCGGAGGTACTCGGTGTCCCTCGTGAAGCGATAGTGGTGGACGAGCAGGAAGATCCCCTGGCCCTGGGCATCCCACTCATCGACGGGCCGCAGTCGTCCGTTCGGCTCGACGATCGGTGGGATTCGTCCCCCATCCTGTTGGTGCACAGGAACGTGCAGCGCCAGCGCGCGGGTCCGCTCGCCATGCCCGGCGCGACTGAGGGCGAGTCCGATGTAGGCGGCATCGCGCATCCAGAAAGCGTTGTGCTCCAGCGGACCCGGGTGGAACCGCGTTCCTACCTGCGCGGTGAGGAGGTGGCCTAGCGACGCGCGGAAGGCGTCCACGATCTGCCGATCCGGTAGCGTGAGGCGTACCGCCTGCAGATCGTCCCTCCAACGGGTGACGGTCTGGTCCTCCGCGCGCGCGAACGGAGCGGCATCGGGGGACTCCGTGGCGGGGTGCGGGCCGGCGGGCACCCGAAACGTGAGGGTCGCGCTACCACCCGCCGCGAGTCGGAGATCGTACGCGAGCCCCGCCATCGCATATCCATCGACATCGTGCGCCGATCGGGCTGCCGGGAGGACACCGCGACGCATCCACTCGGAGATGTCGCCCTCGGTGGTGAGAGCGATCGCGCCCCCACGGTCCGCGGGGCGATCCGCGGCGATCGCGACCGCTCCGTTGATCAGGAGATCGCGCCCGTTGGCGCCCACGGTCGCGGCGCGGATCGGGGATATGCCGCCGCGCACATCGTATGGCCGCGCGGTGAGGAACACCGTCGCATCGGTGGCCTCGGCCCCCTGATTGTCCACCGAGAGCCGGTACATCACCTCGCCCTCGTTCGCGGGCCGGCCTGCAGGCGTGGGATACAGGCCGCTGCCATCGCGAACGACGAAGACTGTCGATCGCGCCTGGATCGTGCCCGCCGACCATGTCTGTTCGACGATTGGCAGGTAGGCATCACGCAGGCGCGATGACAGCCCTCCGTCGAGCGGCCTGGTGAGCGTGCCCGAGCGCCACTCGTAGATCCAGGGCAGAAACGTCGGCCCAGGATTGGTCGCGCTGAACGCGCCATCACCTCCCACGAGCGCGCGCGTGGGGGCGCCCGGTACGCCCAGAGCGCTCCAGCGGGTCGGACGGTCCTCTGCCCAGGTGGGAAGGAGGCGGCCGGGAACCGCCCGCGCGGCGAGCCGAACGTATTCCCGCCCCGAGAGCGCGGCCGCGGCCCGCTCAGCGACCTCGACCGTCCCATACGGACCGAGCGCGGAGTCTGGATCGGCAAGGCGCAGCGCGACGTGGTTCTCCCTTCGCGGCTGAAACGCGGTGCCCACGTGCGCCACCCCGAACCGCTCGAGCGGGAGTTCGGCGTCGACGATCGTGACGGGGATCTCCTCACCGTTGACGTATACGCGCAGACGCGCGTCCTCTCGCAGACGGACGATGAGCGCGGCCGACCGCCACGAATCGTCCGGGCGAAACGAACCACGGTACCACGCGGCCGAGCCCTGGCCGGCGCCGTAGGTACTCCACGGCCGGAACAGGTCGACGATGGGCCACGACGCCACGTCGACACCGGGCAAGTGCCACCGAACCGGCGCGGCACTCGGCGGCTCGAATTGGAAGTGCCACGGATGAATGAACGTCCGCACGGATGGTTCCTGGGCGCGCACGATCCCGCCGCCGAGCCAGACGACGAGCGCAACCATCGCCGCCACGTGAAACAGGCCAGCACAACACCGCTGCATCCACCCGGAGGTGCCGTTTCGGCGTGGCGGGGGAAACTCGATGCGGGGCCGGTGAATCCGTTCCAGTCCGCCCATCGTAGAACTACCGATACGCCCGACCACTCACGACGGGCCAGAAGAGGGAGGATCTATGCTCGCACGGCTGGCAAGGCTCGGACTCATCGCGGGGCTCATTGCCATGGTGGTTCTGCCAGGGGTCGCCGCGGCGCAGACGGCGACGAAGATGACCTTTACGTTCGGACCGGGACGCAATGCCACCCAGGCCGGGACGGTCACACTCGAACCGGTGGGCGCTCAGACGAAGGTGACCATCGAGGTCGCATCCGGTGGCGCGGGCGTCAGCCAGCCGGCGCATATCCACACCGGGGCGTGCCCTGGAGTGGGCGGTGTCGCCTTCCCGCTGACCAACGTCGTTGATGGCAAGTCTGAGACGACCGTCAACGCGACCGCGGCGCAGATCATGGCGACCGCGCACTCGATCAACATCCATCGGTCGACCACCGAGGCCGCGGTGTACACGGCGTGCGTGGAACTGCCCCTGCAGAGCGCCACGATGCTCAAGCTGCCTTTCAGCCCGGGTCGGAACGCGTCCCAGGCCGGGACGGTGACGCTCGAGGATGCGGGCGCGCAGACCAAGGTCACGATCAATGCGGTCTCCGGTGGCGCGGGTGTCAGCCAGCCGGCACACGTGCATACGGGATCGTGCCCGGGAGTGGGTGGGGTCGCGTTCCCGCTCACGAATGTGGTCGATGGCAAGTCGGAGACGACGATCAACGCGACGCGAGCGCAGTTGAGCGCCGCACGTCACTCGATCAATATCCATCGGTCGACAACCGAGGCGGCGGTATACACGGCCTGCGCCGAGTTGCCCTTGGCCGCGGCGGCGCTCCCGCGCACGGGTGGCGTGCCGCTCGTGCTCTACGGGTTGCTGGCGGCAGGCATCGCCGGCATCGGGTTCGCGCTCAGGCGCCGCTCTGCCTGAATGACACTCGGAGGGTGAGGCCGAACGGCCTCACCCTGTGTCTCTCGCCTGGTTCGGACCCCGGTGCGCCCCAGCCGGCGCACCGGGGTTCCTCGTTTCCTCGTGTGGCTCCGGCATGGCCCGACCAACCTGTCG
>CAZHZF010000013.1:0-59247 GCA_964536925.1 uncultured Dehalococcoidales bacterium
CCAGACCGGACGTCACGAGGCGATCCCCGGCGGCGAGGGACTCGCCCTGGGGAACATCCTTGAGATGCAGGCCCGCTTCGCCTGCCGGGCCGCGCACGCCGTTGACCACGCCGCGGGCGCGAGAGCGCTGCACGATCGCGTTCACGCGGGAGGTCGCGTCGCTGATGAGCAGGACGCGCGAGGTCGTCCGACCGCGCTGGTGGATGCGGCCGACCAGGCCCTGGGCGGTCATCACGGTCATCCCCTCGGTGACGCCGTCGTTCTCGCCCCGGTCGATCGTCGCGACGCGCATCAGGTTGGAGGGGTCGTGGCCGACGATCCTCGCCTCGAGCCAGAGCCAGTCGGCGCCACCCCGCCGCAGATCGAGGAGCGCCGTCAGGCGATCGATCTCGCGGGCGAGTTCCGGCGCACGCATCGCCTGCACGCGGAGGGTCTCGATCTCGGCCTTCAGCCGCTGGTTCTCGGCCACGATCTCGTCGACCGTGGCCGACGATCGGAGGCCGCGTGCCGGTGCGCTCACAATGCGCTGGATCGGGCCGACGACATCGAGCGCGAGCTCATGGACGATGCCCAGGCCGGGCTGATTCGCCGCGGCGATGACGAACGCGGTCAGCGCCACGAGGAGGATGAGTGGACCGGCGCCACGCGTCACGGGGGACGATCCCCCGTCAGCCCGCGCGGATCGGCCGGGCGTACTGCTCGGGGACTTCCACCTTGCGGATCAGCTCGATCTCCTGCAGCGCGACGGCCGTCCCACGCACGACGCAGGTCAGAGGATCTTCCGCGACATAGACGTGCATCTTGGTCTCGTGGCTCAGGCGCTGGTCGAGGCCCGCCAGCAGTGCGCCGCCGCCGGCGAGCGCGATGCCGCCGGAGATGAGATCGGAGACAAGCTCGGGCGGTGTCGACTCGATTGTCGACTTGACCGCCTCGACGATCTGGTTCACCGATCCGGAGATCGCGTCGCGGATCTCAACGCTCGAAATGTCGATGACCCGTGGCAGGCCAGAGACGAGGTCTCGCCCGCGCAGTGTCGCCATCCGCTCCTCGGGCAATGGCCATGCCGATCCGGCCGCGATCTTGACCTCCTCGGCCATGCGATCGCCGATGAGGAGGTTGTGCCGCTGGCGCGCGTACTGCACGATCTCCTCATCCATCTCGTCCCCCGCGACGCGGATGGACTGCGAGACGACGATTCCGCCGAGGGAGATGACCGCGACCTCGGTCGTCCCTCCGCCGATATCCACGATCATCGACCCGGTCGGCTCGGTGACCGGGAGACCCGCGCCGATCGCCGCGGCCATAGGTTCCTCGATGAGATGACAGGCGCGGGCGCCCGCGTTGCGCGCGGCGTCGCGCACCGCCATCTTCTCAACCTCGGTAACGCCGCTGGGGATGCCCACGACCACCCGCGGCTTGGGCAGGCTGCCGAAACGGTTGTGCACCTGCTTGATGAAGTGAGCGAGCATCTGCTCGGTCACGTCGAAATCGCTGATGACGCCATCTTTCAGCGGGCGCACCGCGACGATGTTCGCGGGCGTACGTCCCACCATCCGTTTGGCGTCGGATCCGATGGCGAGCACCTTGCGCGTCTTCTTGTGGATCGCGACCACCGAGGGTTCATTGATGATGACCCCCTTGCTGGGGACCATCACCAGCGTATTCGCGGTACCAAGGTCGATTCCCACGTCGTGGGAGAACAGGCCCATCAGATAGTTGATTGGCGAGAACAGTGTCAGGTCCTTTCCGTCGCGCGGAGCCGTTCGAGCGTCGCCTGGGCCATTGCCCGCGCCTCCTCGAACTCGAGGTCGAAGCGGCTATACGCGAGCGCGTACCACTCCTCGTCCCCGGTCTGCTTCAATTTCCCGGCGAGGACCGTCTCCGGTCCACGCTTCTGCAATTCGTGGATCGAGCGCGCCTCGAACTGATCGAGAGGTTCGAGGATCGCGACGTACTGTCCGCCGGTGCGCTTCCACTCGATGATCCCACGGGGACGCCGATGTGCCGAGTACTCGCGCATCGCCCCCCGCCGCCGGCCAGATCTGCGGGAGATTATAGGCAGGGACCGCTGACGGACCTCCCCTCGGCACCCGTGGGGTCGGCGGGCGACGCCACTCGCGCGTCAGTTGGTCAAACGGGGACGCTCCCGGGTCAGGCGAGGAGGTCTCGCAGGAGAGTGGTATCGATATTGCCCCCGGAGAGGATCGCCACAGTCGGTCGGTCGTCCGGCGGCAGGAGTCCGAGCGCCGCGAACGGCAGCGCGCCCGCTCCCTCCGCGATCAGGCGGTGGCCCAGGGCGAGGTCGCGCACTGCCGCGCGCACCGCCGCTTCCGGCACGGCGATCCAGCGATCGACGAGGGCCGCGAGATGGGCGTGCATCCGTGCCGACCAGGGTCCGGTCGTGCCGTCGGCGATCGTACGGGGCACGAGAGTAGGCGGGGTTCCTGTCGCGAAGGTGCGGGGCCACAGGTCGTAGCCGTCCGACTGGACGCCGACGATCTCGATCCCCGGTCGATGCGCCTTCAGCGCACTGCCGATGCCGCTGATGAGACCTCCGCCGCCGACCGGCACGATCACCCGCGCCACGTCAGGAACGCTCTCGACGATTTCCTCGCCGATCGAGGCGTGACCTGCGATCAGTTCGTCACCCGCGAAGGGGTGGATGAAGAGTTCCGATTCGTCTCGCCATCCCTCGGCGCCCAGCCAATCAAGTACTTCCTGGCGCGTCAGGAAGACCGGCACGCCACCCCAGCGGCGTACGCCCTCGATCTTTGTCGGCGGCGCCGTATCGAACATGAACGTTCGGCACGGCACCCCGAGACGGTGCGCGACATACGCCGCGGCCTGAGCGGCGTTCCCTGCGCTGACGGTCAGAATGCCACGGTGGAGGGCAGATCGATCCGCCGATAGCGCCTCGGCGAAGAATCCGCGAATCTTGAAACTGCCGGTCGGGTTCAGCGACTCCAATTTCAGGTAGCGCCGATCGCCGATCGCGAGGAGGGGACTCGGATGCACGAAGGGCGCGATACGACGCCGCGCCGCGGCGATCCGGGCTGGATCGATCACCGAGGAATGGTAGGCCATCCTCGTGCAACGCCGGGGTTGCACCCGCGGACGCATGGAGCTAAACTGCAACCTGGGAGTTGCACTGATGTCCTTCGACCGTATCGAGCGATGTGTCCTGTTGCGCGCCCCGGTCCCTCGCGTGTGGCGCGCGATCGCCGACGCGCGCGAGTTCGGGAGTTGGTTTGGCTTCGCCCTGGAAGGCACGTTCGCGCCGGGCGCCACGATCGAGGGGAGGTTCCTCGGTACCGTTGATGAGGCGGCGATCCGCGCCTTCGAGGTCGCCGCCGGTCTCACGCCCGGGGTGCTTCGCGTCCCGTCGGGACAGACCACCTTCTGTACGGTGGAGCGGATCGAGCCGGAGCGCTACTTCAGCTACCGCTGGATTCCCTACGGGATCGACGCCTCGATCGATCCGGAGGGAGAACCGAAGACGCTCGTGGAGTTCCATCTTCGTGCCGTGCCCGAGGGCACTGAACTGACGATCGTCGAATCTGGCTTCGCCGATGTACCGGCGCACCGACGCGCTCGGGCGTTCCGGATGAATGAGGGCGGCTGGGAGGCGCAGTCCGAGAACCTCCGGGTCTATGTCGAGTCAGCCTGAGGTCGCCGACCTGTTCGCGGCACTGGGCGATCGCACGAGGCTCGCGCTCCTCTCGCGCCTCGGTTCCGGGGGAGCGTGCTCGGCCAGCGTTCTCGCGACTGGCGCACCGGTGAGTCGGCAGGCGATCGTCAAACACCTCCGTGTGCTGGAGGTCGCCGGTCTCGTCCACCCGCGGCGGCGCGGCCGGGAGGTCCTTTACGCGATCGATGCGCGACGGATCGTTGAGGCGCGCGCGTTCCTGGAGGCGATGTCGGTGCGCTGGGACGGTGCGATCGACCGACTGCGTGCCCTGGTAGAGGCCGATGGCGCAGAGGCCGACGCGGGCAGCCAGGGGAGAGAGGAATGACGGTCGATGTCATCACGGAGATCGCCATCGATCGGCCGCGCACCGTGGTCGCGGCCTATGCCGGGGATCCGACCAACGCCCCGACCTGGTACGTGAATATCCGGTCGGTGGAGTGGTTGACCGAGCCCCCTCTGCGAGTCGGGTCCCGCCTGGCGTTCGTCGCTCACTTCCTCGGTCGGCGGCTCGCCTACACCTATGAGGTCGCCGAGGTCGTGCAGGAGGAGCTTCTGGTCCTGCGCACCGCCGATGGACCGTTCCCGATGGAGACGACCTACGCGTGGGATTCACTCGGCGACGGGCGGACGCGGATGACGCTCCGCAATCGCGGTACGCCGTCGGGCTTCGGGAACCTCGCCGCGCCCTTTCTGGCGGCGGCGATGCGGGGTGCCAATCGCAAGGACCTCGCCCGCCTGAAGGAGATCCTCGAGGCACAGCGGCCAGGATGACGGGGCGCGAGCCTACGACCGAGTCATCGGAAACTGTGCGCCGGTACCTGCGCCGCGGCGTCGCGGCCGTCGCCTTCGAGAGGCCAGCATCGGCGTACGATGAGGTTGAGCGCACCTCCCCACCCATCATCCTTCTGCAGCTTCCCCTCCAGGATGACCAGTGGTTCGCCCCGCACGATCGGACGATAGCGGTGGTAGACCGCCGGAGCGACGATCGCGTTCACCAGCCCGGTCTCATCCTCGATCGTCATGAAGGTGAAGTCCTTCGCCGTCTCCGGTCGCTGGCGGGTGATGACGAGGCCCCCGACGCGGATGATCTGATTCGGGCGCAGTCCGGGAAGTGCGTCGGCTCGGACGCAGCGCCGAGCATCCAGTGTGGGTCGGAAATATTCGATCACATGGCGATCGGTCGAAAGACCCAGGCCGTGGTACTCCGCGCGCGTCTCCTCCCACGGTGTCATGGGGACGAGAGCGGCCTCCTCGGCGAGGAGGGGAGCCAGGCCGGGAACGTGGCGGGGTCCGGAGACTCCGGCAAGTTCTCCCACCCGCCAGATCGCGGTGCGTCGGTCGCCGAAGCGCAGGAACGCGCCCACGCTCGCGAGCGCCTCCAGGTCGTCGCGCGCCAGGCCGGTTCGGGCCACGACATCGTCGAGCGAGCGGAACGGCCCGTCGGCCCGGGCGGTCTCGATCTGCTCCCTCGCCCGTTCACCGAGCCCGCCCACCTGACTGAGGCCGAGCCGGAAGGTTCGTCGATCGACGACGTGGCTCTCCCAGGTGCTCTCCTGGATGTCGACCGGTAGCACGCGCACGCCATGGCGCCGCGCATCCCAGATCAGGGTGTGGGGAGCGTAGAACCCCATGGGCTGGCAGTTGAGGATCGCGGCGTAGAACTCGGCCGGGTAGCGCAGTTTCAATGTCGCGGAGATGAGCGCGAGGTGGGCGAACGGGTAGGCGTGCGCTCGAGGAAACCCGTACCCGGCGAAGCCGACGACCATCTTCTTGATCTCGATCGCGAGCGCCTCGGTGTGCCCCCGCGCGACGATGCGGGCGACGAGATCGCGTGAGGCGTCCTCCATCTGCTCCACCGAGCGTTTGCTGCTCATCGCTCGTCGGAGTTGATCCGCCTCACCGCCGGTATACCCGGCCATGATCATCGCCACCTGCATCACCTGCTCCTGCCAGAGCACCACCCCCATCGTCTCTTCGAGCACGCCGCGAAGCTCCGGCGCCAGGTAATCCACCGGCTCCAGCCCGGCGCGCCGCCGTGCGATGTGGTTACCAGCCTGGTAGGCGCCCGGCCCGGGGCGAATCGCGCCGACCGAGATCGCTACGTCGCGCAGGTTGCGCGGCCGCAGGCGAGGGAGGAAGGCCATCTGCGCGCGCGACTCGATCTGGAACAGACCGACGGTGTCTCCCTCGCAGATGCCGTCGTACACATCCGGGTCATAGATGAAGCCGTGGAGCTCCATAACGTCGCCGTACCGCCCGGCGACATCGCGGAAGCAGCGCGAGACAAGAGCGAGCATACCCAGGCCGAGCAGATCCAACTTGATGAGGTTGACGCCGAACTCCTCGGCCAGCGTCGTCAGGTCGTCCTTATCCCAGGGGATGATCGAGCGATCGATCATCCGCGCCGGTTCGATCGGCAGGACCTCGGCGAGGGGCCGCGCGGAGATGACGAATCCGCCGACATGAATGGAGAGGTGGCGCGGTGTATTGAGCAGTTGGCGCACCAGATTCACGAAGCGGGGATCGATCGTCGGTGCGACGCGATGCGCCACCGCGCGGTCGGCCGGCGTGCCCGCGGCGTCCTCCACCGCGCGATCCATCGCGTCGCGCGCGACCGCCACCGTGCTCTGACGAGGATGCATGCTCCAGGATGGGTGAGGAGCGTCGATCGCCGCGGAGAGTTCCGAAGCGCCGAGATCGCGCTCGTCAACCGATCCCGCGAGGATGAGCGCCTGCTCGTGGGGCATCCCCAACGCCTTGGCGACATCGCGCACGGCACTCTTCAGGCGATAGGTATTCACCTCGCACACCATCGCCGCGCGGTCGCGCCCATACTTGTTGTAGACGTACTGGATGACGCGCTCGCGATCCTCGTGCGCGATATCGAGGTCGATGTCGGGCATCTCATCCCGCTCCAGCGAGGCGAACCGCTCGAAGACGAGGTTGTGGCGAACCGGATCGATCGGGCAGAGCCCGAGGCAGTAGAGAAGCGCCGAGGCCGGTGCCGAGCCACGGATGCTCACGAGGATCCCCTCGCGATGGCAGAAATCGACGATGTCGCGGAACGCGAGGAGATACCCCTCCAGGCGCAACTGCCGCACGATCGCCATTTCGTGAGCGAGCCGATCGAGGATCGTCTGGTCGGCGTTCGGGTAGTAACGAGCCCGACCCTCTTCGATGAGGTGGTCGAGCCAGCTCTCCATGGTGTGGCCGGGTGGCGTCAGCGGGGCCGGGAAGTCGTACCGCAGGTCGCGCAGCGTGAACGCGCAGCGGTCGGCGATCTCAGCGCTGGCGGCGATCGCCTCGGGCATCGTCGCGAAGAGGCGTGTCATCTGCGACGGGGACTTCAGGTAATACTCGTGATTGGGACGGAGCAGGGTGCCTGCCTCATCGAGCGTCGTGCGGTGGCGCGTCGCGACGAGGACGTGCTGGAGTAGTGCCCGATCCGGCCCGGCGTAGTGGACGTCGTTGGTCGCCACGATGGGGGAGCCCACCGCCTCGGCGACTCGCCGGAGCGCGGCGTTGCGCGGACCATCGGCCTGGCGCAGGTGGTGGTGCAGTTCGACATAAAAGTTCTCACGACCGAAGGCGTCGCGATGCCGATGGGCGACCGCGCGCGCGGCTCCCTCGCCCTCGGCGATGAGGGCGCGGTTCAATGCGCCGCGCTCGCATCCAGAGAGCGCGATGAGTCCGGCGGTATGGTCGGCGAGGACGGCGAATGGCAGACGCGGCGTGTCTTTCGGACTGGTCATGTGCGCATGGGTGAGGATGCGGCAGAGCGAGCGGTAACCGGTCAGGTCGCGGGCGAGGAGGATGAGGTGGCTCTCGTCGGTGAGTGTCACCTCCGCGCCGACGATCGCCTTTACCCCCGATTCGCGGCAGGCGAGACAGAAGCGCACGATGCCGTAGACGCCATCGTGGTCGGTGATCGCCAGGGCTGCGAGGCCGATCTCGGCTGCCCGGCGCGCCAGTTGTTCCGGAAAGGACGCACCATCGAGCAGCGAGTAATTCGAGTGGCAGTGCAGTTCGGCGTAGCGCGGGGCGCTCAATCGAACGTTCCCTGCCAGTACCAGGCGTCGCTCCGCCGATCGTGGAAGATCCAGAGCGCGTCACCGCCACGGCTGACGACCTGGTAGTAATCACGGTCTGCTCCGTTCTCCCTCCATGGCAGATCGACGATCCGGAATGGCCCCGCCCAGTGGGCGATCGCCAGACGCCGCTTCTTGATGCGCACGACCGGACCAGCGCGTTCGCCGGGTGGGTGCACCTCGATCGGCTCGGGCGGGTCGTTGAACCACAACGGCGGTGAGGGCAGTAGGGCATCCGGTTGCGGCGTGGGCGGGACGAGCGGCCGAGAGTGGCGTCGCGTCGAACGCCTCGCCGGACGGGGAGAGTTCGTGCTCTCCTGATGGGGCAGGGCGCCTGGTTCGCTCCATGTGACCGCTGACTCGGGTCGGCGCGCAGGTTCGATCGCGACCGCACGGACGGCGTCGTTCCCCCAGCGCGCGCGCAGACGCGCGATCGCCCGGCGCGCGCTTCGCTGGCGCTCGAAAGAGGGCGGGCGCCCGAGTTGTCCGTCGAGGAGACGCAGCTGTACTCCGCGCGGCGTGCCGAGGTCATCCGCCTCGAGGGCGATCGCGACAACTGGAGCGGTCAGGTGGAGTCCCTCGATATGCCAGCGGAGCATCTCGAGGAGCGCCGCCGCGGTCGTGCCGCCCTCGGGGAGATGGAGATCAGCCTGCCGCGCGGTGGGAAAGGGATCGCCCGGCGTCCCGTCGTCGCGCTCCGGCGGCCGGGGATCGAGGTGCCAGGTCACGCGGAGGCGGTGCGCGGCTAAACCGTGAGCGAGCAGACGGGCCGCCAGGCGATCGGCCAGCGCCTTGACGATGAAAGTGAGTCGGTCGGGGTTCTCCTCCGACCAGTCGAGATCGATCCGATCGTGGAGCGCGAGCGGCCGCGGACGAGGGGCGATCGGTGCGCCCGACCACGTGCCACGGGCGATCCGCCAGGCACGCCGACCGGCGTCGCCGAACCGGTGGCTCACCGCATTGAAGGGCAATCTGGTCGTGAAGTCGGCGACCGTGCGGATGCCGAGGAGATGCAGGCGCTCGATGTCGTCGAAGGCGAGGGGGAGGACGTCGAGCGGGAGCGGCGCGAGGTAGGATCGATTCTCTCCCGGCGGCACGATCGCGCGCGGGTCACGCCGCCCGCGTGCCTGGCGAGCGGCGATCTCGGCAACGGCCCTCCCATCGGCGATGCCCACGCATGCATGCACGCGGTGCATCGGAGGGACCGCGTCTCGCAGGCGGGCCGCCAGCCTCGGTTCCTCGCCGTAGAGGAGTGTCAACCCCTCGGAATCGAGAAAGAAGATGCCGACCGGGCCAATCTCCACCGCGGGACTGAAGGGATCGAACAGCGCAGCGATCGCACCGCAGGCGATGCGATCGCTCTCCGGGTCGGCGGCGAGGTAGAGCGCCCCCGGGCAGCGCGTCTCCGCGGAGGTGAGGGGTAGACCGAGGCGAAGCCCGCGCCCGAGGAGTTCATCGCTCGCGGCGACGATCTCACGCGAGGGCGAGTCGGCGTTGTAGAGCGCGATCGGACGATCGGTCGCGATGCGTTGCGTCGCCCGCGCGTTCTCCAGTGAGAAGCGCGGCAACCAGATGCAGGCGACCCGACGTTCGGCCATCCCACTTCCTCCCTTCCAGTTGGAGGACGATCTCCTGCCGGGGTGATGCGAGAGGCATGCGCGACTTCTCGATCGTGAGAGTGAGTCGCGCACCGGTGAGTTCGCCATCTTCCCAGAGCCAGCGCGTGCCATCGACGCGGAGGCGCAGATCGACGAAGCCACCGAAGGCCGTCGCGTCGGCGAGCGCGCCGCTCTCCCCCTGGATGAGGGTGAGCAGCGTCGTCCCGGCACGGGCGCTGAGGAGGGCGATTTTCCCCGCCTCGGCCGAGGGGATCCGCCGCGCCGCGGCGAGGGGAAGACGCAGGAGGACGACGCCGAACCCCTCGCAGCGCGTCAGCAGCGCCGCAGCTTCGAGCGCATCGACGAGGCGGGGCGGCGAGACGACGACGAGGTTCTCGGCGGCGAGCCCGCAGAAGAGCGCCGCGGGGGGATAGAAGCGACCCGGGTGCCCGCGCGCCGGGGGTTCGACGATCGCGATCATCTCACCCTGCGCTGCGCTGGCGCACCAGAGGAGGGCGAGACTCAGTGCGCCGGAGGAGTGCGGAGCGACCACTTCGACGAGTCGGTCGCGTGCACCCTGAGGGCGAGGCCACCAGAGCGGCGCATCGTCGATGGGAGCGAGGCCATCGGGTCGTGTGGCGCGCTCGTCGCCAGCACTGTGTCCCAGGCGGGTGATTCCCCGGAAGCCGAAGCGGCGGCGGATCTCCGCGATCGCCTCGTCCACCCCGCGCGCATCACGTTCGGCTCGCTCGGGAACCGGTTCATCTCCGTGGTGAGGGAGGAGCGCGAGCGTCGCCGGCGGGGTCATATTCAGAATATAGATCATTTGTTCTATATCAAGGGGTGGATCCACCCGGTGATCAACGACCTGTGCGCGATAATCGAACGCTGCGGCATCACCGATCGCGATCGGAAGCAGCTTCGCCGATAGCCCCGGCGAGACACGAGGGTCGGCGTGGACTATCCGGAACTACTCGCCTATCTCGATGAGCACTGGCTCAAGCGCTCCACAAACGAGACTCTCGCAGACTACCCGTTCGATGATCTCCACGCCCTGCTCGCGGCGCGTGGCGATCCCCAGCGAACCTTCGCCACCGCCCACATCACCGGGTCGAAGGGGAAGGGTTCCACCGCGACGCTGATCGCCGCGATCCTGAGTGCTCACGGCCTGCGCGTCGGCACGTTCACCTCGCCCCACCTGATCGATGTCGAGGAGCGCATTCGCATCGATGGGATTCCGCTCGATCGGGAGTCGTTCGCGCGGTACGTCGGCGAGGAGATCGTCGCGGCGCGCCACCGGGGCGACGAGGCCCGCTTCATCTGGCGCCTCATCCTCGTCGCCGCACTGCGCGTCTTCCGCGATCGCGGCGTCGACGCCGCCACGATCGAGGTCGGTGCCGGCGGCCGATTCGATCCCACGAACGTCATCGCGCCCGTGGTCGCCTGCCTCACGCCCATCGCGCTCGAACACGTGCCGCGCCTCGGCACCACGCTGGCAGAGATCGCGGCCCAGAAGGTGGCGATCGTCAAGCCCGGCTCTGTCGCGGTCTCCGCGGCCCAGGACGCCAGCGTACAGGCGACGATCGGGGCGGGAGCGGCACTTGCCGGGGCATCGCTCCTCCGGGTCGATGAATCCGTCCATCTCCACGTGGATCGGCGCGATCCGTCCGGAACGAGCCTGACCGCGCGCGTGCGCGACGTCACGGTGAGCGACGTGCATCTCCCGCTGCTCGGCGCGCACCAGGTGGAGAACCTGGCAATGGCGATCCTCGCCGGCGACGAGATGCTGCGGGCGCTCGGCAGACGCCTCGACCCCGCGGCGATCCGCGCCGGCGTCGGGCAGGCGACCTGGCCGGGTCGCCTCGAGCGACTCGTTCGCGACCCCGACTTCCTCTACGACGGCGCCCATACCCCGGAATCCGCCGCCGCGCTCGTCGGTGCGCTGCGGGACCACTTCCCCGACCGGCGCTGGCGTTTCGTCGTCGGCCTGATCGGGCGGCGCGACCCCGCGGCGTTCCTCGCACCGCTGGCCGCGATCGCCGCGGAGGTCGTTGCTGTACCGGTCCCGGGATTCGACGCGGTCGACCCGCCCGCCATCGCCGCGGCCGCGCGGGCGCTCGGCATCCCCGCGGCAATCGCGGACACGCTCGAGGACGCCCTCGGCTCGGGCACCGACCGCGCAACCTGCGTGACAGGCAGCCTGTACCTGTACGCGCGAACCCTCCGGTACACTGGCGGGGGAACCACATCGCGGGGGTAACAGTCAAATGGCGCGACGGGTCAAACTCGGTCTGGCCGGCCTGGGATCGATCTCCCAGCGCGGTATCCTGCCCCATCTCTCGCTGCAGGACGCGAAGGAGAAGATCCACCTCGCCGCTGTCTGCGACATCGTCGCCGATCGCGCCGAGGCCACAGCCCGACAGTACGATGTCGAGCAGCACTTCTCGGACTACGACGAGATGCTCCGCCGCGCCGATATCGAGGCGGTCGCCATCGCCGGCCCCATCCCGGTGCACTACACACAGGTGATGAAGGCGCTCAACGCCGGGAAGCACGTCTATGTCCAGAAGGCGATGACGGTGAACGTCCAGGAAGCGACCGACATCGTCAATCTGAGGAAGAAGACCGGCCTGAAACTGGTCGCCTCACCGGGGCAGATGCTCAATCAGACGCAGGTGCGCATCCGTAACCTCATCAAGGAGGGTGCGCTCGGCAAGATCTACTGGGCCTTCACGTCCAACGTCGGCGGCGGGCATGAGAACGAGTCATTCCGTGCCGGCGGCGACGTGCTCTCCAACGTCGATCCCACCTGGTACTACAAGAAGGGCGGCGGCCCGATGTACGACATGGCGGTCTACCAGCTGCACTCGCTGACCGGAATCCTCGGGTCGGTGAAGCGCGTCTCGGCGATGTCGGGCATCGGGACGCCGGTGCGTTTCTTCAAGGAGCGCGCGATCGACGTCGAGATGGATGACAACACGCTCCTGCTTCTCGACTTCGGCGACCAGACCTTCGCTGTTGCCACGGGCCAGAACTGCGCCAATACGCCGACGATCGGATTCGGGCGGATGGTGTTCTTCGGCACCGAGGGGACGATCGACATGGGACAGGCCGTCGGCGGCGTCGAGGTCAACGTGCCGAAACGGCTTGCCGGGACGCTCGGCTTCCCGGGAGGCACCTTCAAGTTCGGGGCCGGCGCGCCGGACATCCCCTACGTGACTGGCCAGCACATGCGCATCCAGGAGGCCCATGTGTACGCCGACATCGCCCATTTCGCGGAGTGCATCGCGGAAAACCGGGACCCGATTCCCACCGCCGAGCACGCCCGCCACGTCGTAGAGGTCATCGAGAAGGGATACCTCGCGGCGCAGACGGGCAAGACGCAGGAGATCGAATCGTCGATGTAGGTGCCACCCTCACCCACCCCTCTCCTTCCTCGGAAGGAGAGGGTTGGGCACCTTCGCCCTTAGCGGCTCCCCTGCCGTCGGGCGAACCGCCGCGCACAGCGCCCATTCCGCAGCAAGCGCCCGTGGGCGACGATGTCGTGGTCCGGTTCGTGCTTGCGGTCGAACGCGATCGCCGCGTCGGTCGGCGACATCGCGCTGACCTCCTCCGCATTGGGAGGCGCGTCTCGCGGGCGGTCTGACACGTGCATCAGGCCGTCATCCACCTCGTCGGGCCACACCCAGTAGATCTTGAGCGGAGTGCCGCACGAACAGCGCGCAATGGCCACCGCCTCAGCCGCCCGCCGCACGCAGAGTCTCGCGGAGCCGGGTCGCGTGCCAGGGCACGGCGACCTCGGGATCGTCGATGTCCGGATGCCACTTCTTCTCCCACTCGACTGCCAGCCACCCGGACCACCGGCGGAGCACCAGTTCGCGGATCATCGCCTCGATGGGCAGTTCGCCCTGCCCCATCAGCACGAGTTTCCAGCTGTCCCCGTCCCGGCGGGCGTCCTTGATGTGCGTCGCGATGACCCGGGAGCCGATGAGGTCATAGGTCTGTGCCGGCGTCTCGCCACTGCGGATGGGGTGGTGGACGTCCCACAGCGCACCGATCGCGCGAGAGGGGACGCGCGCCAGCACCGCCGCGACATCCGCACTTGCGGAGAGCGAATCGTGCGTCTCCAGCGCGATGCGCACGCCAGCGCGCTCCGCCGCGGGTGCGAGGAGATTCAGCGACTCGACGACCCGTTCCCGCGCGGCGCCGGGCGGATCGCCCTCTGGCGTGCGCCCGCCGAAGACGCGGATGAGCGGCGCCTCCAGTTCCTGGGCTAGCGCGAGGTTACGGACTGCCTCGGCGCGCGCCCGGGCGCGGGCATCCGCGTCCGGGTGGGCGAACGAGCAGGAGGTGTCGATGGAGCAGATCGGAAACCCGGCCATCGCCCGGCGGATGCGCGCGATGCCCGCTCGGCCGGGTGAGGAGGGGACGATCTCGCTATCGAGCAGGCGGAGGCTGAGGCCATCGTAGCCAGCACGGCGGATTTGCTCCGCGGCGTGCTCCAGCGTCCATCCGGGGCAGCCAAGCGTGGAATAGGCCAGTCGAATCGTCACGGAATCACCTCGATCCACCCGTCACCCGGGATGAATTGGCCGACCTCCGCCGCGGCGAGCGTGCCCGCGGCTTCAAGTGCCTCGCGCAGTGCGGCGGCGCGCTCCGGAGCGATTGCGATGAGGAGGCCGCCCGAGGTCTGCGCGTCGGCGAGGATGAGGCGATCGGTCGCGTCGATCCGCTCGTCGTAACGCGTGATCGCGGACGCCGCGGCAGCATTGCGGCGCGTCCCACCGGGCACGATTCCCCGCGCGGCGAGCTCGCGTACCCCCGCCTGGACGGGCACGGCGGAGGCGTAGATGCGCGCCGCGACCGGTCCAGCCTGAACCATCTCGCCGAGGTGGCCGAGTAGGCCGAACCCCGTCACGTCCGTCACTGCCCGCGGATCGAGGTCGCGCATCGCATTCGCGGCGTCGCGGTTGAGCGTCGACATCACCTGCACGGCCCGGGCGCGGATCGCCTCGGTCGCCTGCCCCTGCTTGATCGCTGTTGCGATGATGCCCGAGCCGAGCGGCTTGGTGAGGAACAGGCGATCGCCGGGTCGCGCGCCGACGTTGCGCCGGATGCAGTCGGGATGGATCGTCCCGGTGACGGCGAGACCGTACTTCGGTTCGGCGTCATCGATGGAGTGTCCCCCGATGATGGGGATCCCGGCCTCGTGCGCCTTCTCGACGCCGCCACGGAGGATCTCCTCGAGGACGCCGCTTCCGAGGCGATCGCGCGGGAAGCCGACGATCGCCAGAGCGTAGAGCGGTGTGCCGCCCATGGCGTAGATATCGGAGAGCGCGTTCGCGGCCGCGATCGCGCCGAAGTCATAGGGCTCGTCGACGATCGGCGTGAAGTAGTCGACCGTGGACACCAGCGCCCGGTCGGGCGCGATCCGATACACGGCCGCATCGTCGCTGGTGGCATGGCCCACGAGCACGGCCGGATCGGCGATCGGGGGTAGGTGGCGCAGGACCTGCGCCAGCTCGCTCGACGCGAGCTTGCACGCTCAACCGGCGCCGTGGGAGAGCTGGGTCAGCCGGAACGCAGGGGGCGTACGCTCAGATGCGGACAAAGCGGGCGACGTTGAGGACGAACACCGTGCCCGCGGCCTGGGCCGTTCCGGCGCCGCCGGTAGCGGGATGGGTGCGCTCGCGGAGGATGCGCAGCACGTCGTCGACCTTCTCGTCATCCACGCCGACGAGGATCGTGGCGTTACCACGCTTGAGGAACCCGCCGCTGGTGTTGATGCGGGTGGAGCGATACTCCGCGGCGACGAGCGCGTCGATGACCGCGCCCGCGTCGTGATCCTGCACGATGCCGACGACCAGTTTCACCGCCCGTCAGTCTATCACCGGCGGGCGGGCGACCGCCGACGGATTGGTCTGGGCCGAGAAGCCAGACCGCAACTCCGCGCACGGCGTGGTGGACTTGAGTTCACGATCGAAACGGCAATGGACCCGGCGTAGACGGTGCATGGCCCTGTGAGCAATCGCGAGCAGGATCGCGTGCGCGCGTCGAGCCTTAGGCGGTGGCAGTGCTCGTGCCCACGCCAGGCGGTAGGCCCACGCTGGCGCACGCGGCGACGATGCCGCGTCGCATGAGTTGCTCGCCGCCGGCGAGAAGATCGGCCAGGGGATGGCGCACCTCGAGGGCGAGGGCCGCCGCCCGGACCTGGCGGCCGAGATCGAGCGTCTTGGTAAACGTCTGCATGAGGTCGCCCTCGGGGATTCCCAGCCCCTCCATCATCTCCTCGAACGGAAGGCCGAGGCACCAGGCGTGGGTGATGCCCGTGAAGTTGAGCGCGAACCCGGGCGTGAGCGCCAGCGCGGCGTCGCTCTCGGCCCGGAGCACAGCGTCCTGCGCCCGGCTCAACCGCTCGCGCAGCGGCCACACCCGCGCGGGCATCCGGAACCGGTTGTAGAACGCTCGCTCGCGGTCGTAACAGAACCAGCTCAGTGCCTCCATGACGTCAGCCGGCGCGGCCTCGACGAACGCGCCCTCGACGATCGCCTCGACCAGGATGATGCCGTTGGCGTCGAAGACCTCGCGCAGCGCGGCCGCTTTGCGCGTCAGCGTCCCCGCGTGGACGTAGCCGAGCCGAGAGAGGACCGTCTCAATCGCGCGGATCGTCCGCGCGGCACGGGCGCTCTTCCGCTCGCGCGCGCGCAGACTCGCTTGCTCGAGTTCGGCGATGCGATCGGTCAGCAAGTCGCGCCGCGTATAGCGGGCCGGTACGGGCTCGCGGCCCGGTGCGACCCGACGTCGTGGATGCGCCGGCGCGTCGAGCAAGGTACGCGGACCGTGCTGGAGTTCGTGGCGCAGCGCCTGCGCCTCGGTGAGGAGGACCCGCGCCTCATCGTCGATCTGGAACTCGCGGAGCGAGGACGCGAACAGACGGGCCAGCCGGGCGGTGGGCCGATCGCCGCGATCCCAGAGGTTGAGCGCGGTGTTGTACCGCAGCGCGAACGCGCTCTCGATCGGCAGCAGGTCGCCCGTGGCGATCTCGATCGCATCGCGCACGGTCACCCACGGTGAATAGGGGATCACCGCGATGCCGCGCGCGTCGATCCCCCGGCGCCCGGCCCGCCCGGTGAGTTGCCGATATTCGTTGGGCGTCAGCGGTCGCCGCGACTCGCCATCGAACTTGCCCAGCGCGCCGACGACGACGGTGCGGGCGGGCATGTTGATCCCCAGGGCGAGCGTATCGGTCGCGAAGACGACGCCGAGCAGGCCGGCCTGAAACAACTCTTCCACCAGCGCCTTCAGGACGGGCAGCAGACCGGCGTGATGGAAGCCGACTCCGCGGAGGAGTGCGCGAGTCAGGGCGGTGACCTGGGCGATCTGCCGATCGGCCGGCTCGAGATCGGCGAGGTGCGCGTCGATCCGTTCGCGGATCTGCGCGACCTGAACGGGAGCGGCCAGACCGCGCGTGGCGACCTGGTCGGCGCCGTTCTCGCACTCCCGACGGCTGAAGAAGAAGTAGATCGCGGGCAGAAGGTCCGCTTGCTGGAGATGCGCGACGATCTCGATCGGGAGCGGCTCCGCGGGCGGGCGGCGCCGCGCGCGGCCCCGCGCCCCTCCGCTCCTGGCCCCACCGAATCGCATTTCGCCGCCGAGCCCGCGCAGCGCCGCGGTCGTGCGCCCCTGGCCATCGAGGAGGGGGTGGAGTGCGCCCTCGTGGAAGTAGAGGTCCTCCAGCGGGACCGCCCGCTCGCGGTGGACGATCAGTTTGATGGGGCGGTGCACCTCCCCGATCCAATCGGCGACCTGGGCGGCGTTGGAGACCGTCGCCGAGAGGCAGACCAGCTGCGTATGTCGCGGCGCGCAGATGATCGACTCCTCCCAGGTGGAGCCGCGCGCGGGGTCGGAGAGGAAGTGGA
This sequence comes from uncultured Dehalococcoidales bacterium, assembly GCA_964536925.1. GTDB lineage: Bacteria > Chloroflexota > UBA6077 > FW602-bin22 > FW602-bin22 > VGOZ01. Next base: position 17,294 of record CAZHZF010000013.1, read on the forward strand.
TCTCGTCGAAGATGAGGCAGTCCACATCGGCGAAGTCTTGCGGCCGCTGGAGGAGCATGTTCCGCACCACCTCGGTGGTCATCACGCAGATGCGCCCCTCCGGGTTCTCGACGACGTCCCCGGTCATCAGGCCGACCGTGGCCGCGCCGTATACGGCACGGAGATCGCGATACTTCTGGTTGGAGAGCGCCTTGATCGGCGTGGTGTAGAAGGCGCGGCGGCCCCGTGCGTGGGCACGGTAGATCGCGAACTCGGCGACGACGGTCTTGCCCGTCCCCGTGGGCGCCGCGACCATCACCGACGCGCCGCTGGCGAGGACCTCGATCGCCTCGCGCTGAAAGTCGTCGAGCGGGAAGCCCACGCGCTCCTGGAACGAGGCGATGAGGCGTTCGGCCGGGGGCGGCTCGGCGCGCGAAGCGACGGGGTTCACCACCCCAATCTTCGCAGGGGATGCCGCGGCCAGCCGTGGCGGTTCACTCAGGCTCGCGAGATGTCCACCGAACCGGGGATGGTTCTCGGGCTCATCGGGAGCCCAGGTCCGAACCCGGATGACGCCGTGCGGACGGGCGAAGACGGGAGGCTGGCGGTGACACCCGATTTCCTACGGAGCGCACGGGGATCGCTCGGGTGCGGCGATGGCTCAGGCGGCCAGATGGTGGCGCAGGAACGCGATGGTGCGCGCGACGGCGCGAGCCGCCGGATCCTCCCCGGCCAGGTCGGGGCGAGTGACCTCGCGGTCGAAGCCGTGGGCGCCATCCGGGATGGTGTGGAACTCGTACGCGACGCCCGCGCGACGAAGAGCGACGGTCATGTCCACGGAACAGGCGTACGGCACGTCCGTATCCGCCGTGCCATGGGCGAGGAGAGTCGGCGGAAACGAGGGATCGACGGCGCGCTCCGGGCAGTACGCGGCGAGCGCTTCCGACGACGCGCCGCCGACCTCCCGCGGCCAGATCCCCCGCTGGCGGCAATACAGGTAGAAGCGCCCGCGTTCTCGCCCGCCGACCGAGATGGGGGCCGTTCCTACCGCGGCGAAGGCTTCGCGCTCGGAGACTGGAGCGTGGTACCGCGTATAGAACGGGTCGGGCAGGGCATACCAGGTGCCCACGATATCGCCGTAACCGAAGTAGGAGACGGCCGCGCGAAGCCGCGGGCGCACCCGCTGCGCGGCGACGAGCGCCAGGTAGCCGCCGCCGGAGACTCCCATCGCCGCAAGACGCTCCCCGTCGGCACCGAAGGCACGCGGCCCCTCCTCGCGCACCCAGGCGAACGCGGCCAGGACGTCCTCGACGATGCCGGCGAGTTTCGTTTCCGGCGCCAGGCGGTAGTCGATGGAGACGAGGGCCAGACCCGCCTCTCGCAGGAGTTCGACGTAGAGGGGGCGGACGCCGGCGCGACTCCCCAGGATGAGCGCACCGCCGTGAATCCAGACCACGACCGGAAAGGGGCCACTTCCCGCTGGAACGTAGATGTCGAGGTGCAGATCGTGACCGTCGACCCGCCGATAGACGCGCGTCATCGGCACGGCTGGGTGAGCCATCGGAGCACAGACTGTACGCGGGTACACTGCGCCGGTGAATATCGGCTGCGTGGGCATCTCCTGGAACCTCGTCGGCGATCAGGCGCATGCGTACGGCGAGGTCGCACGTCTCGGTTTCCATGGATTCGAGACGCCCGGCACGACCATCCGCGCCTGGAACGAGCGGCCCGGTGGCTGGCGTGCCCTTGTGAATCGGTTCGGCATTCCCACTGTCGCGGCGTACAGCAGCCACGACTATCGACCCGCATCCATTGCCGCCGACGAGCAGGAGGCGCGGCGCGATGCCGACGCGCTGCGTGAGGTCGGCGGATCGGTACTCATCCTCGCGTCGAACAACCGCCCCGCCGCGCCAGAACAGACCGACCTCGATCGGATAGCCGGATGCATGAACCGGGTCGGGGCACACTGCCGATCGATCGGTCTGAGCGCGGGCGTCCATCCCCATACCGATTCACTCATCGAGACCGACGCCGAGATCGAGGGGTTGATGGCGCGCCTCGACCCGGCCCTCGTCGGCTTCGTCCCCGACTCCGGACAGATCGCGAAAGGAGGCGGCGACGCGCTGGCGATGATGCGCCGCTACCGCGACCGCACCGTCCACGTCCATCTCAAGGACTGGAACGGCATTTCCCGACCGGACGATACGAACGGGCGACGGAACTACGAACCGCTCGGGCGGGGCATCCTGCCACTGGCGGAGATGCTCGATCTCTACACCGATCTTGCCGGGTTTGTGAACGTCGAACTCGATGTCACCGATGTCGTGCCTGAGCCTGATCCGACCGGGCTCATCGTGATCTGCCGCGAGACGCTGACGGCGCTCCTCGGCGATCGGGTCGCCTGGCGGTCGCCGCGATTGGGCGCGATCTGAGGCGAACCCGGGGAGGCACAGGTGCACATCGCGCGCCCGCGGGAGCGTTGGTAATGGACCGCGGGCGTCCCGCCTGGCCTTGAAGCCCGCGAGCGCGTCACACGGTGGTGCGAGGCGGCGGGAGAGGGGCGCGGCCAACGCCCACTGCCCCCACGGCGCACGCGCGCCGCGTTGACACCCCGAGAGGGGCTACCTATACTGGCCGCCGGGGTAAGGTAGAATACCACGCCATGCTGATCGAAATGGCGGTCGATAGCGTCCGCGTAAACGTTCAGTCATACCAGCGTGTAGTGATCTTGAAAGAGAAGAAGTCGGGCCGCTATCTCCCGATTTTTATCGGCAATTCTGAAGCTGATGCGATCATCGCTCATCTGCATAAGGTCAAAGCGCCTCGGCCGCAGACGCATGATCTCATTAAGTCGATATTTGGGGAACTTGGCGCGCGCGTGAGTCATATTGTGGTGAACGATCTCTCTAATGACGTGTACTATGCACGCATCAACGTCGAACTCGAGGGGCGCCACCACGAGATCGACGCCCGCCCGAGCGACGCGATCGCGGTCGCGATCCGGCTCCAGGCGCCCATCTACTGCGAGGAGGCGGTGCTCGAGAAGGGTGCCGTGGAACTCGAACCGGATGAGGAGACCGATACGGTCGAGGCCTCCGGCGCGAAACCCGATGCCGAGGCAGCGAAGCCGACCGAGCGTATCCCGACGGCGTTCCGCGACTTCATCGATACGCTCGATCTGGACGATCTGGGTCGCGGCGGAGAACCGGAGCGGGGCAAGCGCTAGTCCACTGATCGCGCCCCCACCGCCGCGGTGAACGGATACTGCGCACTCGTCCTCCATAGCCACCTTCCCTACGTGCGGCGGGCAGGCGTGTGGCCGCACGGCGAGGAGATGATTCACGAGGCGATCGCCGAGACGTATTTGCCGCTCGCTCGCACCCTGCGCGCCTGGGAGCGCGACCGGATTCCGGCCCGCCTCACCCTCGGCCTCACGCCGATCCTGCTGGAGCAGTTAGCCGATCGCGATGTCCTCGACTCCTTCGTCGCCTACGTCGAGGTCGAGATCGCGGCCGCCGAGCGCGACGCCCGGCACGCCGACTCGGCTGAGCGGGCGGCCCTGGCAGGCTTTTACGTCCGCTTCTACCGCGATACCCTGGCGCTGTTCGACGAGATCGGCGGCGATCTTGTGGGAGCCTTCCGCCACGCGCGACACGTGGGCCTGATCGATACGCTCACGTGCGCGGCCACCCACGCGTACCTACCTCTGCTCGATCGAGACAGCACGATCGCCTCGCAACTGGATGTGGGCCGCGCGACATCGCGTCGCCACCTCGGCGCTTCAACGGGCGGGATCTGGCTGCCGGAGTGCGCGTACCGCCCCGCCTACTACGATGGCACCGGCCGCCTCCGTCCCGGACTCGAGGAGTTCCTGGAGCAGCGCGGTCTCACCCACTTCTTCGGCGAGACCGCGGCGGTCGCCGGCGGGGCCGCGGTCGGCAAGGCCGCGGGGGATGTTCTGGGTCCGTACGGTGTGCCACGCCGACGAACGGGACCCACGTCGGCCGCCGCCGACCGCCCACGCACCGTTCTCGTGCCGTTTGCGGTGAGGGATAGTGGCGTCGCCGTCTTCGGCCGGGAGCCACGCACCGGTCTCCTCGTGTGGTCCGCGAGCCAGGGGTACCCGGGGGACTTCGCGTATCGAGAGTTCCATCGCAAGGATTCGGTCTCGGGACTGCAGTACTGGCGCGTGACGGGTGCCGGGGTGAACCTCGCCGACAAAGCCTCCTATGACCCGGCGGCGGCCCGCGCGAGGGTCGGCGTGCACGCGCGCCACTTCGCGGATGAGGTCGCGGCATTGCTGGCGAGCGGCCGGGGAGAGGATGGCCTTCCTCCGCTTGTCGTGGCAGCCTTCGACACCGAACTGTTCGGCCACTGGTGGTTTGAGGGGGTGGAGTGGCTCGACGCTGTCGCGCGGGAGGTCGCCGGTCGAGCCGACATGGCGCTGATGGGGACCGCGGCGTACCTCGACCGGCATCCGCCGGAGGAAGCGATCGACCTCCCCGAGAGTTCGTGGGGAGCTGGCGCCGATCACACCACCTGGGCGAACGAGCAGACCGCCGATCTCTGGGCAACCATCCACGAGGCGGAACGGCGGATGGACCGGCTGGTCGCGCTGGCGGGCGATCGGCCGGCGCAGCGCCGCGCCCTGGCGCAGGCCGCCCGGGAGATGCTACTCCTCGCCGCGAGCGACTGGCCCTTCCTGATCTCCACCGGTCAGGCCGTGGAGTATGCGCGCGAGAGGTTCCGTGGCCACTCCGACCGGTTCTCGGCGCTGGCGCGCATCATCGAGGCGAACCGCACGGACGGGGACGCCGCCACGTACGTCGCCGAGTGCGAGCGGGCGGACAACCCTTTCCCGGACATCGATCCGCGCCTGTTCGTGGCGCGTCAGGGCCGTGCCGCCGCTTACTGACGGAGCAACTGCAGGACGTTCTGCGGAAAGACGTTCGCCTGAGCGAGCACCGCCGTCGCACTCTGGGAGAGGATCTGCCAGCGGGTGAACGAGACGGTCTCGCCGGCGACGTCGAGGTCGCGGATGCGCGATTCCGAAGCGTGCAGGTTCTCGACCGCGGCGTTCAGTGTGCCGACGACCGCCTCGAGCGCGTTCTGCGCTCCGCCGAGCGTGGCGCGCTGGCTGCTCACGGCGTCGATCGCCGCGTCGATGTCCACGATCGCCTGGTTAGCGTCCTCCGGCGTGTCCAGCGAGATGGTGTCGATGCCGAGCGCGAGCGTCTGCATATCGGAGAACTCGATCGCCAGGCGTTCGCCCGAGTTGCCGCCGATCTGGAGGTTTACGGTCTTCGACGGGGACTCGTCGAAGAGCGTGAACTGCGCGTACCGCGTCGTCGTCGCGATCCGGTCGATGTTATCGAGCACCTGATTCGCCTCGTTGGCGATCGCGGCCCGCTGTTCCTGGTTGATCGTCCCGTTCGCGGCCTGCACAGCCAGTTCGCGCAGGCGCTGCAGGGAAAGGTGGACGTTGTCGAGGGCTCCCTCGGCGGTCTGGATCATCGACACACCGTCGAGGGCGTTCCTGGCGGCCTGCTCTGTCGCGCGGATCTGGGCGCGGAGTTTCTCGCTGATCACGAGTCCAGCGGCATCGTCCTTCGAGGCGTTGATCCGTAGCCCTGAGGACAACTTCTGTGTCGAGACCGCCAGCGAGTCGGAGACCAGGCCGAGGCTCCGATTCGCAGTGAGGGCGGCGACGTTGGTGTTGATGCGGACCATTCGTTACCTCGCTACGGGAGAAGTATCGGCAGTCGCGCGTCCCGCACCAGCGACCGATGAGGCGGCGACGGCGAACTCCAGTTCCTGTGCCACCGAGCGCAGCCCGGCTCGGGCGATTTCCGACGCCGGGTCGATAGCCGCGGCCAGCGCGAAGGCGTGGAACGAATCCTGCGTGCGTCCGATGGAACGGAGCGCCGACCCGAGCAGCACGTAGATGTGGGAGTGCTTCTGGTGCCGTTCGATCGCGGCGCCGAGCAGGTCGACGCACGCCTCGAACTGACGCATCTGATGGAGGAGTTCGCCGGCGAGCATCCAGTAGGTGGGGTTCTCTGGCCGACGTTCGATCTGCGCGGTGAGATGTTCGAGGGCCGCCTGAGACTCGCCGTCCTGCACCAGCGCCTGAGCGTAGACGCGATGGGCGTCGACCAGATTCGGTGCCTGCTCCACCGCCCGGGCGAGCAGCGGAAGCGCCTCGTGACGCTGCCCGACCGCGAGCAGCCCGCGCCCGTAGGCGTACGCCGTGACGCCTTCCGATGGCATAGCCTCGTAGGCACGACGCCACCGCTCCAGGGCCAGATCGTGCCGATCGCGCTTCCAGGCGACGCTGCCCAGCTCGATGAGCGCCTTCCAGCTACCCGTGCCCGCGTCGACCTGGTATTCGGTAACCCGGCCCCGCAGCGCTATCGCGAGCTGGAAGTACCGCTCGGCGCGGTCCAGATCGCCTGCCTGGCCACAAGCGCATCCGAGGGTGAACGCGAGCTCGGAGTATGCGTACTCGCTCATTCCCGGCGTGCCGATCGCGATCGCGACCTCCGGCTTTCCCATCTGCATCGCCGCGCGCATCGCCACCGTGCGGATCAGCCCGGAGAAGTCCGGGCGCATGCGGCCGCGGAACCGCGCCAGGCCCGACCGGGCGATGCGGACCGCGCTCGCGAAGTGTCCTGCCGAGGCGTACTGGGTTGCGAGGTAGTAGTAGAGCTCGGGAGCATCCGGTCGTACAGCGATCTCCTCGCGGAGCAATCGCATGTTTCGGCGGTGCCGCTTCCGCGCCGTCTCGGTCGTTGGGTCGACATAACCGGTGTGCTCGATCGTGAGGCTGGCGCACCCGGCCTCCATCTCGTGCGAGTCGGCGACGTGGACCACGTTCTCGTGGACCGGGAAAATCCAGCGGATCTCCGGCACACGGCGGAACAGCCGCCGGCCTCCGCTCACCGCGAACCCCAGGTCGTCCCACCGCCGACTCCGCACCGGGACGCGCATGAACATCACCGACTCGGGCTGGGCGGCGAGCTCGCGGCGGAGACTGCCTGGCTCGCGCTCGTGGGCGATGTCATCTCCATCCAGGATCAGGACCCAATCCCCCGACGCCTGGGCGAGCGCGTAGTTGCGGGCAGCGGAGAAGTCGCCGATCCACGCGAAGTGGAAGACGCGCGCGCCGAGTTCTTCGGCGATCGCGACCGTGCTATCGGTCGAACCCGTGTCCACGACGATCAACTCGTCGGCGATCGGGCGCGCGCTGGCGATCACGCGGGCGAGGTTCTCCGCCTCGTTCTTGACGATCATCGTCAGGCTGACGCGCACGGTATCCATCATGCGAGCGACCTCCGTGGAGCACTCCCTCCCATCTTCGGCCTGGCCGATGCCGATCTTGAGCGCGCCGGTCGTCTGGCCGCCTGTTCTCCCACAAGGTGCGGAGGTGGATACGGAAAGAGGAGTAGGGCGACCCCTTAAGCCCGTCGAGGGGGTGCCGATAATCGGCCCGGAAGGACAGCGAGGAGGTCCGACGCCGGATCACCGGCGCAACGAGGTCGAGCGGCCATCCGGCCGCGGCAATCCCGGCGGGGAACGGAATCCCCGACCAACGCGAAAAGAGCAGAGGAGGCTTTTCCCACCATGGGCGTTCGCATCTATACCAACATCGACGCGATCAACGCCGACCGAAACCTCGGCATCACGTCGCTCGGGCTGAGCAAGTCGATCCAGCGCCTGTCGTCCGGTCTGCGGATCAACACCGCGGCTGATGACGCCGCCGGTCTGGCCATCAGCGAGCGGCTGCGCGCGCAGGTGCGCGGCAACAACCAGGCGGTCCGCAACACGCAGGACGGTATCAGTCTCATCCAGACCGCCGAAGGCGCCCTGGACGAGGTCCACGCGATGCTCCAGCGCATCCGCGAGTTGAACGTGCAGGCCGCGAACGGCACGGTTTCGGCCGCGGACCGTACGTCCATCGGCAACGAGGCCATCGAACTCGGCGACGCGGTCGACCGGATCGCGACGACCACGCAGTTCAACAACCTCATCCTGCTCGATGGCAACTTCGGCACGCTGACCCTGCAGATCGGGCCGAACGGCGACGTGCCGCCGCAGCTGTACACGACCACGGTCACGATGCAGGACATGCAGATGGCCGCGCTGAACCTGGGCACCTTCACGACCGCGGGCGGAGCGACCAACATCGCCGGCGCGACCGAAGCGAACCAGAACATCATCACTGTCGACGCCGCGATCGATCAGGTCTCCACCTTCCGCGCGCTGCTCGGCGCCCGCCAGAACATGCTCGAGCACGTCGTGGCGAGCCTGAACGTCGCGAGCGAGAACCAGGCTGCGGCCGAATCCCGGGTGCGCGATCTCGATGTCGCGACCGAGACGGTGAACTTCACCAAGCTGCAGATCCTTCAGCAGGCCGGTACGGCCGTCCTCGCGCAGGCGAACGTCGCGCCGCAGACGGTTCTCCAGCTCCTGCGCTGATGGGCGGCTAGGGCAGGAACGAGCCAGGAGGTAGACAGATGGAAAGGAGTGTCCACCCAGTGGCGGGGGCGACCGTGGCGACGGATGTCGCGACGGCGCTCCGGCCCCGGGCCGAACACACGGCTCCACGGCCGCCGCTGGGCGCTCGCCCGGCGAGTGATGCCGAGTTGATCGGTCGCGCGGCCGCCGCAGAGGTGGCCTCGCATATCCGGCAGACTTTCGCGCGGTTCACAGTCGACCACGATACCCACGAGGTGTCGGTGCAGATCGTGGACTCCGAGAGCAACGAGGTGCTCCGCACGATCCCGAACGAAGATCTGCGGCGCATGGCCCAGAGGTATCGCGCGTCCCAGGGGTTCGTCCTGGATTCCGCGGTCTGACCCTACGGGCGACGGGCTGTCGCGCCGATAGTCACTGTGCGAACGGTGACGGGCGTGGCAGCCCGTCTTTCACTTCCCGGCAAGGTGCAAAGGAGGGAGAGAGGACAGAATGGCCTCGGTAGCATTCACCGGCCTCGCCTCCGGTCTCAACTCGGGCCAGCTGATCGACGCGATGCTGTCGGTGCAGACCGCGCGCGTGGACGCTCTCAAGGCCCGCAAGACCAGCATCACCAGCCGGGTCTCCACCGTCGGGACGCTCCGCTCGAAGCTGAATACTCTGATCAGCCGTCTTGAAGCGCTGCGGTTCCAGAGCCAGATCATGACCCGAACAGTCACCTCCTCGAACGCCGAGGCGGTCTCGGCCACCGCAGATAACAACGCGGTCGTCGGCCCCTTCGACGTGACAGTGGATCAGTTGGCCACCGCCACCTCGCGCTCGGGTGCGACCGGCGTTGGCCTGACGAGCTTCGACCCGAACGCAGCCCTGGGGGCATCGGGCTTGCTCCTCACCCCGACGGCGGGACGATTCACGATCAACGGCGTCTCCGTCGATGTCGCGGCACCCACATCGATCCAGGACTTCGTCGATGCGATCAATGCGCAGACCGCGTCGCATCACGTTACGGCAAGCTACGTGCTCGATGGCGGCGGTCAGCCGGCCGGCCTGCGGCTCGAGAACGATGGCACGCAGGCTCCGGGCGCGGCAATCCAGCTCGGCACTGCAGCCGATACGAGCAACTTCCTGACCGCGACGAAACTGACGACCTCCGTCCAGGTCGGCGAGGCGCGCGAGAGCACGACCACGCTCGGGCGGCTGATCGGCAGCGCGACGCTCGATACCGGCCGGCTCGCGACCGCGCTCACGCAGACGACCGGGTCGTTCACGATCAACGGTATCGCGTTCGATTACGACTCCAGCAGCGACAGCGTCAACTCGCTCATCGCCGAGATCAATGCCTCCAACGCCAACGTCACCGCGAGCTACGACTCGGTGTCGAACCGGCTGTCGATCGCCGCCAAGGTGACCGGAGCGCAGTCGATCACGGTCGCCGATACGAGTGGCAACCTCATGGCCGCGCTGGGCCTGACCGACGCGGCGGGCGCGACCGAGACGCTCGGCCAGAACGCGCTCTACCGCATCAGCACGATCGCGGGTGGCGCGCAGCAGAGCAGCACGACCAACGTCATCGGCGATGTCCTGCAGGGAGTCTCGCTCACCCTGAAGCAGGCTAGCGCGACTCCGGTGACGATGGCCGTAAGCCAGAATGGCGACAAGCCGCTGGCGGCGATGAAGGACTTCGTCGCTGCCTACAACGACGTGACCGAGTTCATTCGTACCACATCGCGGCCGGACGCCAATCAGCGGCCGGGACCGCTCCAGTCGGAAACGGGCATACGTCTTCTCGGCGAGCGGGTGCGCAGTATCGCGACGAGTCAGGTTGCCGGCCTTAGCGGCCCCTATTCCACCCTCTCCGATCTCGGACTGACGTTCGGCGCGGTCGGATCGGCCGTGGGCACCACCAATAAGATCACCCTGGATGAGGCGAAGTTCACCAGCGCGCTCCAGGCCAACCCGAGCGCGGTGCACGAAGTGCTCAACAGCGCGACGGTGGGCAGCGAGGGCATCTTCGGCCAGATGCGCTCACACCTGAATGTTGCCACTCTCCCTGGCGGCGCCCTGAGCGCGATCACCGACACGGCGAATAGCTCTCAGACCGACCTGGATTACCGCATTCGCGTTGCGCAGGAGCGGATCGATCAGCGTCGCACCCGCCTCGAGGCGCAGTTCGCGCGTATGGAATCGGCACTCGCCCGACTGCAGTCGCAGGCCTCGCGCCTGGGTTCGCAGTTGAGCAGCCTCAACACCGGATCATCTGGCCAGTAAACTGACGCGGGAGCAATGAGACGATGACCAGCCCCGGCAATACCTTCAAGAGCTATCAGCGGCTCCAGACGCAGACATCCTCGCCCGGCCAACTCGTCGTGCTGTTGTACACCGGTGCGATCCGCTTCCTGACGGTCGCCCGCCAGAAGCTCGAGGCCGGTGACATCGAGAGCGCGCATCGCAGTCTGCTCCGCGGCCAGGAGATCGTCCTGGAGCTCATGGTCAGCGTCGATACCTCGGTCGGCCCCGTGGCGCAGAACCTCTTCGATCTGTACGAGTTCATCCACCGCCATCTCATCCAGGCCAATATCAAGAAGGATCCGGCGATGATCCTGGAGGCCGAGGGACTGCTGCGCGAGCTACTCCCCGCGTGGGAGCAGGCGATCGCGGCCGATGCGCGGGTGGCACACGCGCGCGTCTCGACCAACGAGGTCCGTCTGGCCACAGCTTGACGTTAGAGTTCTGGCGCCGCCGATCGTGGGCGGCGAAGATGGCGTGGGGGTTCGCGTGAACGACCGAGCGGGAGATCCCGTCCCTTTCCGCCTCGTCATCTACGAACGCATCCTCCTGGCGGCTCAAGCCCAGCGGTCGGCGGTGGAGGATGATGACCTCGACGGGTTCCAGACACTGCTTGAGGAACGGGAGCGACTTCTCGTCAAGGTCGAGAGTCTGAATCAGGATCTCGGCGATCAGGATCGGGAACGGGCCGCGACGCTCATTCGGCGCATCCTCGATGCCGATCGGGAGACGGAGCGCACGCTCTCGGAGCGGATCTCGCGCGTGGGTGCCGAACTCGGGTCTCTCTCCCACGGTCGTGGTGCGCTCAGCGCCTACGGGTATGCGACGCGGGCGGCGGGCAGTCCGGCCAGGATCGATCGGGCTCCCCGAGGGTCGTAGGGGTAGCGCGTCTTCCCGCGGTCAAAGAGTGGGGAGTCCCCTAGTTCGTCGCGGTGATCTCCCCCGATAGCATCAGCGTTGCCTGATCGAGATCGGGGAGGGACACCGTGGGGATCTTCACCGCGATGCGCATCAGCGCCAGCGGCCTGGCCGCGCAGCGCCTGCGCATGGACGTGATCACGAACAACGTTGCCAACGCGGAGACGACGCGCACGCCCCAGGGCGGTGCCTTCCGGCGCCAGCAGATTCTCTTCGCGCCGAAGTTCACCGGAAACGTGCCGTTCCTGAGTCTCCTTCGGGGTGATGCCCAGCGAGGTCAGGTACCGGGGCTCACGGTCGAGGGCATTCAGCCGATGGCGATCGTGGAGGATGCCGCGCCGACGCGCCTGGTGTACGACCCCACGCATCCGGACGCGAACGCCGACGGCATGGTCGAGTACCCGAACGTCAACGTGATCGTCGAGATGACCGATATGGTTTCTGCGACCCGTTCTTATGAGGCGAACGCCACAGTATTCAACGCCGCAAAGGCGATGGCGCAGCGCGCCATCGATTTCGCTCGGTAGGTGTTCGCTAGGTGGAGCGGTTCCGCGGAGTCCTGACCTCACTCCGTCTTCTCTGGCAGGGCCTCAGCCGGGGCCAGCAGATCGCCGCGGTGGGGATCAGCCTCGCCGCCGTGGTCGCGTTCGGTCTTCTGTTCGCCTTCGCGGGTCGACCGGAGATGGTCGTCGTCTTTCGCGACCTGCCCGCGACCGAGGCGCAGGAGGTCGTCACACGGCTCCGGGCCAGTCAGACACCCTACGAACTCGCAGACAATGGCTCGACTCTGTTAGTGCCGGCCGCGGCCGCGAACGACGTTCGGCTCGAGATGGCCGGTGCGGGGGTCATCAAGGGCGGTACGGTCGGTTACGAGATCTTCAGTCAGACCGGTCTCAGCGCGCTGGGGATGACGGAGTTCAGCCAGCGGCTGAATCTGCAGCGGGCCCTAGAAGGCGAGTTGAGCCGCACGATCGGCCGTTTCGAGAATGTCGAGTTCGCGCAGGTGCGCATCGTCCTTCCGCAGCAGGCCCTGCTCACCCAGCAGCAGAAGCCCGCCACCGCCGCGGTGATCGTCAAGCTTCGCCAGCGCGGGATCGAGCCGGTCAAGGAGATGAGCCCGGATCAGGTGCGCGCGATCCAGGTTCTGCTGTCGCGCTCCGTTGAAGGACTGCTCGTCGAGAACGTGACGATCGTCGACACCAACGGCATCGACCTGACCGAGCGCCTGAAATCGATCGACCTTCAGCGGGTCGACGCGCGGATCAACGATCAGCAGCGTGCGTTCCAGCAGCAGGTGGAGGCGTCGCTGGGCAAACAGATCCAGACCATGCTCGAGGCGGCGATCGGCGCCAACAAGGCGATCGTCAAGGTGAGCGCCAACCTGAACTGGGACCAGATCAGCCAGGACAGCGAGTATTTCGTGCCGCCCGCCACGGCGCCAGATGCGCGGCCCAACGTCGTGCGGAGCGAACAGGCGGTCACCGAGAAGTTCGCCGGTCCGCCGGTCGCGCTCCCCGGCGGCGCACCGGGCGTGCCGACCAACGTCGGGCAGGGATCGCAGGCCGCGCAGAGCCTGACCGTGCCCGGCGCTCCCGTCGCATACGAGCGCACCGACACGATCCGCAACCACGAGATCTCCAAAACGGTGGAGAAACTGACCAAGGCCCCCGGCGCCATCGAACGGCTGAGCGTGTCCGTCCTCGTCGATTCTCTCGATGCCTCACAGGTGGGCGCGATCGAGCGAACCGTCGCGGCGGCCGCGGGTATCAAGCCGGAACGCGGTGACTTCGTGGTCGTCGCGTCCATGCAGTTCGATCGGACGCTCCAGGAGCAACAGAGGCGGCAGATGCAAGAGGCGGCGCAACTCGAGTTCTACTTCAACATGGCGAAGGTCGGCGCGGCCGTCCTGATCTCCATGTTCGTCCTCCTGTTCCTGCGTTCCATGCTCGCGCGCCCGTCGGTGACATCCACGGTGCTTACGGCCGCGCAGCTTCCGGGGACGATGCCGGCGGTGCCGGGCACCGGCCTGCCCGGCGCAGGTGAGGAGTACGAGGAGGAGGCGTTCGAGCCCGAATTCGAGGAGGAGCCAGAGGAGGAATCGTACGAGGACGAACTCCCGGCGCCGGAGATGCTCGAGGAACTGGAGGCGCCGATCGAGATCCCCGAGATCGCCTCGCCCGAGGAGGAGCGCATCCGCGAGATGGAGGAGCGTCTGCGCGAGGCGCAGGAGCGGCGCCAGGCTCTCGAAGAGCAGGTGTTCAACCTCGCCCGCAACAATCCCGAGGCGCTCGCGGACCTCATCAAGACCTGGCTCGAAGAGGAAGAGGAGGCCCCGGCCTAAATGGCCCGTACGGTGCGCCGCCTCTCTCGCACCGGCGTACGCCGGTCGGCAGTCCTGCTCCTCTCTCTCGGTCCCGACCTCGCGGCTCCCCTGCTCGCCGCGCTTCCCGACGAGTACATCGAGGCGATCACCCGCGAGATCGGGCGATCGGAGCCGGTGACTGAGTCCGAGCGGATCCAGGTCCTGCGCACGTGCGTGGTTCGGCTTGGAGGAGCCGAGGGGATTCGCGGCGGGCGCGCCTTCGCCCGCTCTCTGCTCGTGGAACGGCTCGGCCCGGATCGCGCGGGGGCCGTTCTCGAGCGCGCGACCGACCCCGTGCAGGCCTCAATCGCCGCGATGACCCGCGTGGAGCCCCGTAAGCTGGCGACCTATCTGGTCGATCAGCCTCCTGCCACCATCGCCACGGTGCTGGGGCGCATGCCGCGCGAGTTCGGCGGCCGAGTCCTCGCCGCGCTGCCGGCCAGCCTCCAGACCGAAGTCGTTCAGGCGATCGCCCGGGGAGGAACGGCGGCGTCGATCTCCGCCGACGCGGCGATCCAGGCGATCCACCGTCACCTCACCCCGGCAATCGAGGAATCGACGCGCCGGCAGAATGGCATGCGCACGCTCCGGCGTATCGTGGATGCGGTGCCGGGCGACACCGCCGCCGAACTGATCGAGCCGATCGAACGTGTCGATCCCTCTCTCGCCGCGGAACTGCGTCAGCGCGTCTTCGCAATCGACGACCTCCCCCGGCTGAGTGACAGGATGGTGCAGTCGGTCATCCGCGACGTTCCGCCGCGAACCCTCGCGTTGGCACTGCGGGCGGCATTGCCCGCCACACGAGATTGCGTGATGCGCAACCTCTCACGCCGCGCCGCGACCACACTGATGGATGAGATCGACGGACTGGGACCGGTGACCGCCACGTCGGTGCGCGAGGCCCAGAGCGTCATCGGTCGCCACGCACAGCGTATCGTTGAGGATAATGCGACGACACCTCGCTCGACCGCGCGGGGCCCGGTGATCTGAACGTGCCCGGTCTGGTGCGCAACGCGCGGTTCCGCCACGACGTGGTCCTCATCGGTGCCGAGGTCGCCGAGGAGGAGCCCGCATCCGCCCCCGTCGAGATCGACGATGCCGAGGAGCAGGCCCCTCCCGCAACCGGGTGGTGGACGCCGCTGGGCAACTCCGCGCGCTTCGACGACATCCTCTCCGAACCGGAGGACTCGGCTCTCGCGGATCGAACCGATCCTCCGGATGCCGACGTTGTCGATGAGGTCGCCGAACTCGAGTCCGCGGCGCTCGCCCGTCTGGCCGAGGCGGATGCGCGCCTGGCAGAGGCCGAGGCGATCCTCGTCGAATCTCAGCGAGAGGCCGATCGCGCTCTGGCCGACGCGCGCGCGCGGGCGGATCGGATCGAGGCGGAGGCGCTTGCCGAGGCGGGGCACGCGCGCGATGAGATCGCGGCGCGGCGCGCGGACCTGGAGGCCGAGATCGCCCAACTGCGCGCGGAGACCTTTGCGGAGGCGCGCCAGGAGGGAATCGACGAGGGGTTCGAGGCAGGATATCTTGACGGTCGCGAGATAGCACATGCCGAGGCCCGCGACCGCGTGGCGGCCCTCGCCCGCGTCGCCGAGGCGGCCCACGTCGATCGACGTGAACTGCTGCACAACGCCGAGGGTGAGGTGACGCGCCTGGCGCTGGCGATCGCGCGGCGCATCCTCGATCGTGAACCGAAGCTGCAGCCCAACACCGTGGTCGGCGTCGCTCGTGCCGCCCTTCGGAGTATCGCCGCTACCGGCCGCGTGCGCGTCCGGGTGAATCCATCGGAAGAGGCGCATCTCTCGGCGCAGATCGAGGAGATCGCTCCTGCCAGTGCCGACCGCGCCTTCGACATCGTGAGCGATGCCGAGGTCACACCCGGAGGGGTTGTGATCGAAACCGGCGTCGGCACCGTGGACGCCCGCTTCGAGACCCAGTTGGAGGAGATCGCGCGCCAGGTCTTCGACGGAGTCGCGCCGCGGTCGGTCCCGTGAGCAGCATCGATCTCGCGGACGGCGCGATCTCGCGGGCCGTCCACGATCGCAGGATCGACGTGAGTCGGCACCTCGCGCGTATCGATGAGGTCAATCCTCTCCGCTGTTCCGGAACGGTCGTTCAGGTCGTCGGGCTGACGATCGAGGCGGAAGGCATCAATAGCCGCCTCGGCGAGATCTGCGAGATCCTGCCCGCTCCCGGGCGGGTGATCCATGCCGAGGTCGTCGGTTTCCGCGACCGACGGATCCTCCTGATGCCGCTGGGTGTGATGGAGGGGATTCGGCCCGGGACACCGGTCGTCGCGGCCGGTAGCTCTTTCTCGGTTCCGGTTGGTGATGAACTGCTCGGACGCGTGATCGATGGTCTCGGCCGACCGATCGACGGCAAGGGCCCTATCCATGCATCCCATCGTTACGCGACCACATCGGAATCGCCCGCGCCGCTTGCGCGGACCCGGATCTCCCGTGTGCTGGGCACTGGCGTCCGCGCGATCGACGCTCTCCTGACCTGCGGACGCGGGCAGCGAATGGGCATCTTCGCTGGTTCCGGCGTTGGGAAGTCGACGTTACTCGGGATGATCGCGCGGAACACCGAGTCGGACATCAGCGTGGTCGGACTGATCGGCGAGCGTGGCCGCGAGGTGCGGGAGTTCATCGAGCGGGATCTCGGACCCGAGGGTCTGGCGCGCTCGGTCGTGGTCGTCTCGACCTCGGATCAGCCAGCCCTGGTGCGCCTGAAGGGGGCCTGGATCGCGACCGCGGTGGCTGAGTACTTCAGAGATCGCGGGCGCGATGTGACGCTGATGATGGATTCGGTCACCCGATTCGCGATGGCCCAGCGCGAGGTTGGCCTGGCGGTCGGTGAGCCGCCCGCCTCGAAGGGGTACACGCCCAGTGTGTTCGCCCTCCTGCCACGCCTGATGGAGCGCGCTGGCACTTCCGATTCCGGGACGATCACCGCGTTCTATACCGTCCTGGTGGAGGCGGATGATCTCAACGAGCCGATCACCGACACGGCCCGCTCGATTCTCGACGGGCACATCGTCCTCTCTCGCGACCTCGCCGCGGAGAATCACTACCCGGCGATCGACATCCTCAATTCAGTGAGCCGTGTGATGCCGGATGTCACCCCGCGCGAACAGCGGGACGCCGCCGGGCGGTTGCGCGAGACGATGGCGACCTATGCCAGCGCACGAGACCTGATCAACATCGGGGCCTATGCGCGTGGATCGAATCCCCGAATCGATCACGCAATCGAGGCCATGCCCGATATCACGACGTTCCTGCGGCAGCGTCCCGACGAGCATGTCGACTTCGCAGCGACCATCGCGCAACTGCAGGCGATTGCCGGATGATCGTGCACCGCGCCCGACCGTGGGCAGGTTTGGGGGAACTCCCTATTCCTGCGCCGCGCTTCACCGAATAGAACCCACTTCGTGGAACGCAGGTTCCGGCTTCAGCCCGTCCTCACTTTTCGCCGCGATCGGGAGGAGATGATCCAGATCGAACTGGGGCAACTCCAGGCCGAGGAACTCGCGGCGCGGGACCAGCTCGATGCCCTCACCGACGAGGTGCGCGGGGCCGTCACCCATGTGGCGATCTACCAGGACGGGGGCCGCGGTCGGGATGTGCGAGTGATCGAGCAATCGCTCCTCTATCTGGGCACGCTGGGCGAACGGCTTGCCGAACAGCATCGCGTCATCGCGGATCTGGAGAGCCGCGTGGCGGCGAAGCGGGAGGAACTGCTCGCCGCGGTCAAGGACCGCAAGGTGATGGAGAAGTTGAAGGAACGGCACGATCGTGCCTACGCCGACTGGGCCGGAAAGGTGGAGTCACGCGCGATCGACGATATGGTGATCGCCCGGTATCACCGAGATGCCCGCGAAGCGAGCCTCGTGACGTGAGCGCCGCAACCGCCTCCACGCGCGCCACACTTACGCCCGGCAGCGCGGCCCCGGTGTTTCGTCAGCGCCGTCAGGCGCCCGCGTCTGCGCCGTCTTTCGCCACGACACTCGCCGTGCGCGATCGGGCTGTCGCGCCGAGTCAGCCTCAGTCGCAGCCGAAACCGGTGGCCGTGACTACCCGGCGGTCCCTCATCGCCACTGACACCACGCCCCCCGCGTCAGCCGCGCCGTCGGCCGCGCGGGCGGTGATGCCACCTCAGGCGGCCGGCTCGGGATCGACCTACGATGGTCTCTTCTTCCAGATGGCCGAGCGGTATGGCGTGGACCCGACGCTGGTGGCGGCCGTCGCCCGCGCCGAGTCTGGCTTCCGTCGCGATGCGGTGTCCTCCGCGGGCGCCAAGGGCCTGATGCAGTTGATGGATCCCACCGCGCGCGCCCTGGGAGTGACGGACTCGTTCGATCCGGTCCAGAACGTCGATGGAGGCACCCGCTTTCTCAAGACGATGCTCGACCGATTCGGCTCCACCGATCTTGCTCTCGCTGCGTACAACGCGGGACCGGGCGCGGTCGCGCGGTTCGGCGGCATTCCACCCTACAGCGAGACGCAGACTTTCGTGCGGCGCGTGCGCGACTTCCAGCGCGAGATCCAGGGCCGCCTGGCGGGTGAGGTGCGCTCGTGATCCCGCGGCTGTTCGAGAGTAAGACCGATACCGCCCTACGCACGGCGTTGACCGGCCTCCAGACCCGCCAGCAGACAATCGCCAACAACATCGCCAACGTCGACACGCCCGGCTACAAGGCGAAGGAAGTCCACTTCGAAGAGCACCTCGGGAAGGCGTTGCGCGGCGAACCGATCGTCCGCCGCGAACCGACGCGTATGGCGCTCGCGACCACGCACGGTCGCCACATCCAGCCCCTCAGGCCGGCACCGACGACCGTGCAATCGCAGCTGATCGAGACGAACGAATCCACGGATGGGACGCTGAGGAACGACGGCAATACCGTCGACGTCGACCGCGAGATGTCCCGCCTCGCCGAGACGCAGATCTCGTACGGCGCGCTCGGCCAGATCCACACCAATCGGGTCGGCATCCTTCGGACAGCGGTCACCGAAGGGCGGAGGTAACGTAGATGTCTATCGGGCCGATCGGTCCTTCACTTCCCGCCGCACCGCGGCTCCAACTCGACGATGCGAGCGCCCGCCCGCCCGCCCCATCAGGTGGACCGGCTACCGCCGCGGACACGTTCGGCGCCATGTTCAGCGACGCGATCGCGCAGCTGGATGCGCTGCAGAAGAACGCCGACTCACTCACGGTGCGCCTGGCCGCCGGCGAACCGGTCGATCTCCACGACGTGACGATCGCGGTGGAGCAGGCGAACCTCGGGTTCCAGTTCGCCACGAGCGTCCGCAACAAGCTGATCGAGGCGTACCAGGAAATCGCGCGGATGCAGGTGTAGTTGGCCGCGTCGCTCGGCATGTAGGCCGATGCGTTCGCGCGAAATTCACCGAGCGATCCGTCCCACGGCTGATCTGCGCTACGGGCGTGCCGGGCTTGGACCCCTCCGACGCCGTGTGCCGGACGTGGATCCGTCGGACAGGTTCCGGCTCAGGGTTCACGCCCGATAGGGAGTTCCAGATACGACGTTTGCGCGAGTGGAGATCGGTGCCCGGCCCCGTACAAATCGTGCTGGCAGTACAGGGGGTAAGCACCAGATGACCTCGACGATGGCGGTCGCGGCCTTCGCCCAGATCGAGATTGCGCCCGCGGCGTCGGCGGTCAAGAATGATGTGACTTCCGCGTTCGCCGCGCTGCTCGACGAGGCGGTGCGCCTGGTGCAGTCGGGCCTGACGGCCCCGGCCCGAACGCCCAGCGCCCAGTGCGCGACCTGCGAATCGGTCGATGTCGATCTTCTGCACTTCTCGCCTGTGTCGACTGATGGGACAGCCGCGGCCGTCGAGGCGATTGCAGGCAACGAGGATCCCTCCGTCGAAGTACCGGCGGATGGTCTCGCCTCGTTCCTCGCCGCGTTCATCGCGCTCGTGGCGCACGGGTTCGCGACTCTGCCCGGAGACGCGGTCGGTGCGGTCGATGATGGCAGCGCGGCAAGCGCCTTCGTGGTGTCGGTCGCGGGGCGCGGTCCGATCCAGGGTGACGTTGCCGGCCAACTTGTCGAGGCCGTCGCGGCCTTCACCGCCACGTCGGGCCAGAGCGGGCAATCGGCCGATGCGTCCCTCCATCTTGCGGCGCGCGTTCTGTCACCGGATGGAAAGACCTCGGTCAACGCAACCCAGGCGGGTACGGTGGGTCAAGATCTCGCCGTCGCCAGCACGGATCCGGATGCTCTCGTGGCGCTCGGCAGCGGCGACGCCGTGCCGGCGCGGTCCGCTTCAGAACTCAGCCGTGACTCCGAGAATCTCTCGGCGCTGGCGCACGATCGGGAAGGCGCCCAGCCGGGCGCGGCCGCGCCCCGGTCGCCGGCGATGGCGTCGCCCGACCTCGCTGATGGTCTCGACCTGGTGCATCGGGCGGTGCAGCATCTGTCCGCCGCGTTCGCGGCGCTCCGGCCACCGGTTGAGCCGGCCAGCGGGCCGAGCGCATCCCCCGCGGCCGACACTGTGGCTGTACGGGATCGCGCGTCCGGTGCTCTGTCGAGTCGCCTGGTCGATCTCGCCCTCGATGCGGCACGGCTTGGTCTCGATGGCGCCCGAGGGGTATCGCGCGTGGTGGTGCAACTCCAGCCAGCCGAACTCGGTCGCGTCGCGATCGAGGTGCAGCGGACGGCGAGTGGGACTGTCGCCGTGATCGCGCCGGCCACCGAAGCCGCCCGACAGGCCATCCTGCGCGACGTCCAGGCCATTGTCCGGGCGCTTCAGGACGCCGGAGCGGCGGTGGATCGCGTCGTGATCGCGGATCCAGGTGTCGATGCTCTGGAAGCTTCCTTACCCTCCGCCCGCGTGACGGGGCCGGAAGCTCCACAGACGTCGCGAGAACCCGGTCACCAGGTGGCAACGACGCCGCGAGTGGTGTCCGAAGCCAGCTCTTCTTCCGCGACCTCGAGGGTCAGTCCACCCGCCGCTCAGACCATCGACGCCTCCTCCACCCGGGCAGGCACGGTGGCCGCTTCCGACGCTGCGCCGACGCCGCTGGCGCCCATCGCCGAGCCGTCGTCGCGAGAAAACGGCACAGCGCAGGTGGAGCCCACCGTACGCCCGGATGGCGCGTCCGAGGTTCCGACGTCTGCCGCGCACGGAGCTTCGATTGAGGCCCCTCGCGTGGCCGTGGAGTCGTCCGCGCCGAGCGCGCCCGCCCGTGGGATGGCGCTTGCGCGAGAGATCGCGCAGCAGGCCGAACTGTTCCGCGCCGAGGGCCGATCGGAGTTCACGATGCAGCTTCACCCGCAGTCGCTGGGGCGCGTGGCGGTGCGTCTGGCCGTGGAGAGTGGGCAGGTCACCGTCCGACTGGTCGCCGAATCGGCCGACACGCGGGCTGCCCTCGACCAGAGTTCCGGACAGCTGCGTCAGGCGTTCGCCGACCGCGGGATCCGCGTGGATCGTTTCGAGGTCATCGCGGCGCCCCAGCAGTTCCACGACTTCGACCAGAACCCCCGCCGCTCGCGCGGATGGTTCGACGAGCGCGCGTCCGTCAGCCGGCGACGCGCCGAGGACTCCGGCTTCGCGGCAGCTCTCGATGCGGCTCGTCCGCTCAACGCAATCGCCTGATCAGGAGTGCGACAGTGAGCACGATCTCGAGCACGCCATCGGTCGCGCAGGGGACGTCGATCTTCTCCGCGCGCACCACGCCAATCAAGAAGGCGGCCGACCCGGGTGAACTGGGGAAGGACGACTTCATGAAGTTGATGCTTGCCCAGCTTCAGCACCAGGATCCGCTCAAGCCGATGGACGATCAGGCGTTCATCACCCAGGTCGCGCAGTTCCAGACGCTCGATCAGATGTCGGCGATGAACAAAGCGGTCACGGCACTCCTGGCGACGCAGCAGCTCGCCGAGGCCAGCGCGATGATCGGGCGGACGATCACGGGTCTGAGCGCCAGCGGGGATGAGGTCGTCGGCACAGTGACCGCGGCGACGATCCAGGGTGAGGCTCCGCTGGTCTACGTCGGGTCCACACCGGTGAAGTTGGAGAACGTCACCTCGGTGGCCATCGATCCGGATGCGCTCGGTAGCGTCGGAGTCCCGGCGTGATCGCGCTCGCACCAATCCGGCCCGTTGACGGCGAACGTCTCGCCGTTGGTGCCCGGCCGGTCCAGGAAGCCGGTCCCGCCTTCGGTGAACTGCTGGCGCGCAAGCTCTCCGATCAGGGGATCAGAGTCTCGGCACACGCCCAGCGCCGCCTCGATGCAGTCGCGCCGCAGGCCGATGCCGCGGGCCGGCTCGGGCAGGCGGTCGCCCGCGCCGAGCAGAAGGGCGCGACGCAATCGCTCATTCTGGTGGACGACCTCGCGTTCGTCGTCAGCGTCCGCAACCGGACCGTTGTCACGGCCGTGGAGGGCGGGCGCACCGGCGACGGGGTCTTCACCAACATCGACAGCGTGGTCATCGGTTAAGGGAGAGTCGGATGGCATCTGCACGCTGGCGACAGCACGATTCAGGCCTCATTGAGCGCGCGGCACGGCTGGACCCGCAAGGGAAGTCGCGGTCACGGAACGATCGACGTGATCACCAGCGCGCGTTCACCGGCACACGCGCAGGAGGTAACAGCAACCCATGATTCGCTCCATGTTCGCCGCGGTCCAGTCCTTGCGAAACCACCAGACCTTCATGGATGTGGTGGCCAACAACATCGCGAACGTCAATACCACGGGGTTCAAGTCCGGGCGCATCGACTTCCAGGATGTGCTGAACCAGACGCTCCGTGGCGCGACGGCGCCCACCGCGACGCGCGGCGGCGTGAACCCCATCCAGGTCGGCCTCGGCGTCGGCATCGCCGCGATCGACAACTTCCACACCCAGGGAGATCTGCAGTCCACCGGACGCACGACCGATATCGCCGTCCAGGGCGATGGCTTCTTCAACATGTCGGACGGCCTGCAGGTCATCTACACGCGCGATGGTTCGTTCGATGTCGGTAACGACGGACGGCTGGTCAGTCCCGCGACGGGACTCAAGGTCCAGGGCTGGCAGGCCGACGTGACTGGCACGGTCGATACCGGGCAGCCCATCACCGACATCACGATTCCCTTCGGTCGGATGAGCCCGCCGCTGCCCACCTCAACCGCGTCGATCGCCGGGAATCTCGACTCGCGCGTCGCGAACGGCACCACCGTGACGACGGTCATGCGCATCTTCGATTCGCTCGGCGCACCCCACAACATCACGATCAACTTCATCAAGACCGCTGGCAACTCGTGGGACTGGGACGCCACAACCAACGATGCCGACATCCTGACCGCCAACCCACTGACCGCGGGCACGATCACCTTCGACGATGCCGGTGTCGCCCAGACGGCGCCCGGTCTGCCGGAGGGCGTGCTCAACCTGACCTTCCTCAACGGCGCGGCCCCCGCTACCGGCGCGACGGCCATCAACATCGAGATGGACGACATGACCGGCTTCGCGCAGCAGTCCACGGTGAATGTCGACGACCAGGATGGCCACGAGGCAGGCGCACTGACCAGCTTCACGATCGGTCCGGATGGCTCCATCCAGGGCATCTTCTCCAACGGCTACAACCAGACTCTGGGCCGCCTCGCCCTGGCCCGATTCAAGAACCCTGGCGGTCTCACCCGCATCGGCAACAACGCCTTCCAGCTCTCGGTGAACTCAGGCCTGCCGATCATCGGTGCCCCCGGTGATGTCGGTCTGGGGACCGTGAACAGCGGCACGCTCGAGATGTCCAACGCCAACCTCGCCCAGCAGTTCACGGACATGATTCGCGCGCAGCGTGGCTTCCAGGCGAACTCCCGGATGATCACGACCAGCGACGAACTGCTCCAAGAACTGATCCAGCTGAAGCGGTAAGCCGATGATCTCCTCGTAGTCTTCGCGGTCCCGCCCCCGAGTGGGGCGGGACCGTAGACTAGGGGGATCGTGGACGTTCAGGCGGTCGCAGCCGTCCGCTTTCAGGAGATCGTGGCCATACCCGGCGCGGCTCGCCGCGCCGGGTTCGCCGTTTCCGCAGATCAGGTGCTCGACGGTCGCGTCATCGAGATCGATCGCGACACGGCTCTTCTCCAGATCGGTCAGCATCGTGTGATGGCGAGGACATCAGGTTCGTCGCTCGCGGTGGGCGATCTGGTGCGGTTGCAGGTCGAGTCGATGAGTCCAGATCAGGTCGTCATGCGCCTCGTTGCCCGAGGCGATGGAGGCGTGCTCCGAGGCGCGTTGAACGACGCGGATCTCGCCGCGCACCTGCGGGGCGCCGGGGTGGATCCGGACAGCACAGCTCTGGCAATCGCGCGCGCCCTGCTGGGCCGCGGCGCGCCTCTGACCGCGGACGCGGTGCTGCGCGTGCGCGCGGCCGTGGTCGCGAGCCGGGCGGATGGCGCCGACGATCTGCGCGCCCAGAGCGCCGAGATCGATGCCGCGGCGTATCTCGAGGCGCGCGGTCTGCCCGTCAGCCGCGCCAGTGTCGATATCGCCCGGCGGGCGCTCGCCTCTCGGGAGACGCTGGGGAACCGCGTGGCCGAGTTTCGCGCCGCGCTGACCGACCTGGGAGATGAACTGGCCCGCCTTGAGAGCGGGGGTTACCCGATCCCGCTCACCCGAGATCGAGTCGATCCTGCCCAGCCCCGTGGGACCGCGCGCCGCGATCTGCCCGTGCCTCCCCAGGAGGAAGGGAGCGACCCGAACTCCCAGGCCCACGCGGAGCGCGGCGCACAGCTGCCGACCGCGCTCGCGGCGCGCACGGGCCCGCCGCGGAGCTCCGCGACTGTGCCGATGCCCGCCGCGATCGACGCCTCCGTGGAGGATGTGCCGCCAGGCGAGAACTCGGAGCGGTCCACCGAGGCAGATCCGGCAGGCTCGCCCGCGCGTGGCGCGGGTGACGCGAGAGGGACCGAACCACCCCCCGGCGCTCGATCGGGTTCGATGCCGACGCGACTGACGCCACCCACCGCCGAGCCACCGGCGGACGATTCAGCCCAGAGCCAGGTAAGCGACAGCGAATCCCCCGCCGGGGCGCGTCCGGAGCGATCCGTGCCGCAGGATCGCGAGGTCGTGACGCAGGACCGGCAGACCGCGGATGGGCTCCAGAGAGCTCCGGCGCGATCGATATCCCCGGCGCCCGAGCAGGCGGCGGAACCCGACGCCGTGACACCCGCCCCTGGCCGACCCGCGGAGCGCGCGACGGGCCACCGCGCCGCGGGGGAGGAGACACCGATCGCGAGCGCGGGAGGATCGCGCGGACCTGTCGTGGACGAGTTCGCTGGCGTCGAGCGCGTCCGCGCGCCGGCTCCCGATGTGCCGACCGTCGCGCGTCGAGGGGACCGGGTCGCCGGCGCACCCGACGATGCGGCAGTGGAGGCGTTTCGCGCGCCACAGCCATATCCCGATCGTTCCGCGCCCCGTCCGCTGTCGACGCTGGTCCGCGAGATGCTCGCGCGGCTCCCGTCGGATGAGGCGTTCCACGGTTCCGATGACTCCGTGGCGTCGGTGTTGCGCGAGGTCATCGCCGAACACGGCACGCCGATCGAGGCGAAACTGGCCCGCCTCCTGATTCGAGAGGCACCGACCGGTCAAGGGCGGCTGGAGCAGGACCTGCGTGTCGTGCTCGCACGGGTGATCGACGAGGCGATGAGCGCGTCGGCGACCGCCCGGCAGACGCCGGGACTCCAGTCACTGGGCGACGACCTCGGGCGCGTGGCCGACCTGGGGTCGCAGATTCAGGCGCAATTGGAGTTCGGGCAACTCGCCAACGCCGCGCCACGCGCCGACACGGGGCAGCCCCCCTACCTGGCGTTCCAGATTCCGATCGGCCAGCGCGGCACAAGCGAATCCGTCGAAATTCGCGTTCGCCAGGACGACTCGGGCGCGGCCGGCGTCGATCCGGAGAACACCCACCTCATCTTCAACTTCGATCTGGCCGACCTTGGACCCCTGAGGGTCGGACTGATGGTCCACCGCCAGCGCATCTCGTGCCAGATCAGCGCCGGCTCGCCGGAGATCCGAGACATGCTCGGCGACCACGCCGCGGACCTGCGCGCGGGGCTCGCTGGCCTCGGCTACACGGTGGACCCCGTCCGCTGCGATCTGCTGGGCTCGCCGACCGGCCAGGTGCAATCGTCGATGGCCGGGCCTCCGGCCAGTCCTGTATCGCGCCTGGACGCGCGCATCTGATGGCGGAACGAGCGTACGTTCGCCGACGCGCGGTCGCTCTGGGGTACGATCGTGCCGCGAACGCGGCCCCGAAGGTGGTGGCGACGGGCGCCGGGCCGATCGCCGAGCGGATCATCGAACTGGCCCGGCAGCACGGCGTCCCGATTCGCGAGGATCGCGACCTCGTACAACTGTTGGGCAAGCTCGACCTGGGCGAGATGATCCCGGCCGAACTCTACCCTGTGATCGCGGAAGTGTTCGCGTTCGTGTATCGGATGAATGTCGAGCGCCGGAGCAGCCCTACGAATTGACCTCAGGCCAGGCGGGCGCGCACGACGCGGCGGTGCGTGTAGTCCCGCTCCGCGGCGATGAAGTCCCCCTCGCAGGTGATGACCGTGATCACCCGACCGATCGCGAATCCGAGGATCTCGCCGACCGGCGCATCGTGGCGCCCGTAGAGCTTCGAACTCTCCACAACGAAGGTGAGTCGCTCGCGATCGTTCCGCACGAAGATAGGATCGCCGACCGCGAGTTCGCGCAGCCTCCAGAACACACCGATCTCGCCGGTGCGCCAGTCGAGATGGCCGGTGAGAATCGCGTTGCCGGGGTCACCGGGCACGGGTCCGCCGGCGAACCAGCCGACATCGCGCGGTCCATCGGGTACTGCCAGTTCACCGGAGGGGAGCGTACCGAGGCCGCGGATGTCCGCGTTCACGCCGATGCGCGGGATCTCGAGCATGCGCGGCGCCGCGCTCGGCGTGGCGGTCGGCGGAACGGTGCGAGGCGTCGGGGTCAGTGTCGGCCGGGCCGGGATGAGCGTGGGCGTCGGCGTGGCGGTGGTCAAGGGTACGGTGGGGGCGGCCTGGCCTGGCCTGCTGGTCGCAGTGGGCGCGGGCGGACGCGAGGGAGTCGCACCGGCTGTCGCTTTCGCGGCGGCCTGAAGCGGCGTCATCGTGGGGAGGGAGGCCGTCTGAGTTGGGCCGCCACCCGACGTGGTCGTGGTCGTGACCGGCTTTGCGCTCGTCGGGGTACCGCGCGCGTCGGCCGGTCGGGTGCTCGCGCCGATCGCCGCGGAGCCGGCCGATGCCGTGGCCGCCGGTGGCTGCGCCGGAGCGGGCGGATCCTGCCCGGCCTCCTCGAGGTTGTCGCACGCGGCGAGCAGGCCAACGATCCACGCGCTACACCCGAGGAGTGCGCGACGCCGCGAGAGACGGGGCACGACTACCGCGCGCGGGTGGGCGCGCACTCCCGCACCGCGGTCTCGATCCGCTCCAGAGCGCGATTCAGGTTCTCGACCGAATTCGCATAGGAGAGCCGCAGGTACCCCTCGCCGTACGAGCCGAACGACGTCCCGGAGAGAGCCGCCACGCCGTAGCGATCGAGCAGCACGTTTGCGAAATCGCGCGAGTTCAATCCGGTACCAGTGATATTCGGGAAGGCGTAAAAAGCGCCGGCGGGATTCACGCAGCGGATGCCCCGAATCCGATTCAGCCCGCGGACGATCACCTCGCGGCGATTGCGAAACTCGGCGATCATCGCTCGAGCGGCATCCTGCGGACCTTCCAGAGCCTCGATACCTGCCCGCTGAATGAACGTTGCGGTGCACGAGACGCTGTTCGTCACCAGCCGTGTGATGTGCGGCACCAACTCATCCGGAAAGACGCCGAATCCGAGCCGCCAGCCCGTCATCGCGTACGTCTTCGAGAAGCCATCGAGGATGATCGAGAGCCCTGCCATGCGCGGATCCGAGGCAATGCTCACGAACTCCCCGTCGTACACCATTTCCGAGTAGACCTCATCGGTCAGCACCGGAATGCGCCGGGCAACCGCGACGTCGGCGATGGCTTCGAGATCGGAGGCGAGAAGGTTCCCCCCGGTCGGGTTAGCCGGCGAGTTGATGATGATGAGCCGGGTCCGCTCGTTCACGGATCGGCGAAAGGCGTCGACATCGAAGCGGAAGTCCTTCTCCTCGAGCAGGGGCATGGGCACCGCCTTTGCGCCCACGAAGTTGATCATCGACTCGTAGATCGGAAAGCCCGGATTGGGGTAGAGCACCTCGTCGCCGGGCTCGGCCAGCGCCATGATCGTGAAGTACATGATCGGCTTCGCACCGGGCGTGACGACGACGTTCTCCGGCCGAACCTCGATGCCTCGGGTGCGCGAGACCTTCCGTGCGATCGCCTGACGCAGTTCCGGGATGCCGGCCGATGGGTTGTAGTGGGTGAAGCCCTCGCGGAGGGCACGGCACCCCGCCTCGACGATGTTCGCCGGCGTATCGAAGTCCGGCTCGCCGATCTCGAGGTGGATCACCTCCTTGCCCTGCGCCTCGAGCGCCCGCGCACGCGCGAGCACCTCGAACGCGGTCTCGGTACCGAGACGTGACATCGCGGTGGCCAGTCTGATCGTCATCTTGGACCTCGTGGCGGGATGGGTCGTGGTGAACTACGCGACGGCCACGCGGGACGGGGCCGGTTCGGCACGGCCAATCGCCCGATAGATGAAGCCAGCCTCGCGCGCCACCTGCGAATCGTAGATATTGCGTCCGTCGATCAACACCCGTTTCCGCATCGACCGGCCCAACCGCGCGAGATCGAGCGATCTGAACTCATCCCACTCGGTCACGACGATGAGCGCGTCGGCGCCGCTGGCGAGTTCTGCCGCGCTGGAGCAGATCTCCACCCCGGGCAGAAGCCGGCGCGCCCGTTCGGACGCGGCCGGGTCGTAGGCCCGCACGAGCGCACCTTCGCTCTCCAGCAAGCTCACGATTTCGAGGGATGGCGCGTCGCGCATGTCGTCGGTATTCGGCTTGAAGCTCAGCCCGAGCAAGCCCACCCGTGCGCCCCGCAAACCTTCAAGCAGTTCTCGGGCCAGGCGCACCACGTGGATGCGCTGGTCGCGATTGATCTCGATCACCGCCCGCAGAAGTTGCGGGTGTGCGCCGTTCGTCGACGCCATGTATTCGAGCGCCCGCATGTCCTTCGGGAAGCAAGAGCCGCCCCACCCGATCCCGGCGCTCAGGTACGCCGGGCCGATGCGGGGATCGAGTCCCATCCCTCGGGCGACCTGCGCAACGTCCGCACCCAACCGATCGCAGATCTGGGCGATCTCGTTGATGAAGCTGATCTTTGTCGCCAGGAAGGCGTTCGACGCGTATTTGATCATCTCCGCGGTGCGTGGGTCGGTGAGCAGTAGAGGCGCCTGAAGCGGTGCGAAGAGATCGGCAACTCGCTGACGCGCTCCCTCATCGGCGGAGCCGAGGACGACGCGGTCCGGGTGCATCGAATCGTGCACCGCCGAGCCCTCGCGCAGGAACTCGGGATTCGCGACGACCGCGAAAGGCCGCGGCGTACATCGCGAGATGATCTCGATGACGCGGTCCATCGATCCAACCGGCATCGTGCTCTTGTTGACGATGATCGCCCCGGGGCGAATGTGGTTCGCGAGTTCGCGCACTGCCGCCTCGACGTGCGCCATGTTCGCCTGGCCATTGACGCTCTGCGGCGTGTTCACCGCGATGAAGATGAAGTCGGCCGAGGGAATCGCCTCGGCGTAGGATGTCGTGAACTGGATGCGGCCCTGGGCGGACTCGCTCTGGATCAGTTCCCTGAGGCCCGGCTCGTAGATCGGCATGCCGCCGCGGCGCAGCGTCTCGATGCGCTCTTCATCGATGTCGAGACAGGTGACGTTGTTGCCCAGCGAAGCCAGGCACGCCCCGGTCGTCAGGCCGACGTAACCGGCACCGATGATGACTACTTGCGCCACATCGAGCCCCTCAGTCGCGCGTCACCCGAGACAGACTGACATTGTATCGCCAGAGATACGAAAGCCCGATAAGAGTCGGGGGAAGCCAGATCGCGAAGTGGAGGACGAACGCGTAGGCGAGCGCGAGTTCGTTCGGTACTGCGTAGACCCCCAGCGCTCGAGCGACGAGCGCGTCGAAGGTGCCCACATAGCCCGGCGAAGAGGGGATCATGGTCCCCAGGTTCGCGACCGATACCGCGAGTAGGTAGGCGATGGGGTCGGCCATCAGTCCAAACGCCTGGCCGATCGCGAAGTAGGCGCCCGCCTCGAAGATCCACGCAACCGAGGATGTCGCGAGGACGAGCCCGGCCAGTTTCAGGTCCTGGAGCACGCCAAGCCCGGCGATGAACTTCTCCGCGATACCGAGCGCCGCGACACGCAGCGCGGGGGAGAAGGGAGCCAGCAGGCGGGCCGTCACGCCGAGCGTCAGCCGGGGGGCGAACGCGAGCAGGACCAGCGCCAGCGCCGCACCGCCAAAACCCATAGCAGTGATCGGTACGAGCAGACTCAGCCACTCCGCGCCAACGCGCCCGCTCGCGGTGGCGGTCGCGATGCCCAGCAGCAGCAGGATGACGACGCCGTCGAAGACACGCTCCACGACGACCGTCGCGAGCGTCGCGCTCCGGCTGATCCCATGCCGCTGTGCCAGCAGTACCGCGCGCGCCAGTTCTCCCAGCCTGGCCGGGAGCACGTTGTTGACCAGAAAGCCGATGGAGAGCACACCGAACACGGAACCGAAGGGCAGCGCCTGTATCGGCGCGAGCAGGAGGCGCCAGCGCACCGCCCGCACCCAGAGCCCCGCGAGATAGCAGGCGATCGCCGGAACCAGCCACTCGTACCGCGCGCGCGCCAGGGCATCGGTCAGCAGGCGCAGATCACCCACCTGCCCCAGCGCGACCCACAGGAAGACCGCCGATATTGCGATCCCGATGATCCAGCGCAGCCTGCCGCCGAGGGCGGAACGGCGCGGTCCGCCCTCGGCTGGCGCAGCAGAGACCTCGTCGTTCACGCGGGCGCGGCGGGGGTCGGCCGGAGCGAGAGTCCCGCCCGCATCGCGATCGCGGCACCGATCGCGGTCACCAGCACCCACTGGATGCCGTGACTGACGAGCGCGGTTGCGAGAGCATCCTCGACCGACAGACCGAAGTTGGTGAGTGCCAGGATCGCCGCGGCCTCGAACGTCCCCACGTAGCCCGGCGCGGCCGGAAGCATGATCCCCAGATTGATCGTCACTGTGGCGAGAAGCGCCGCCGGCAGGGCCTGATTGCCGAGGGCACTCTGGATGAGCGCGTAATACGACAGCGCCTCGCATCCCCAGACGGCCAGCGAGAGCGCCACCACGATGAGGATCCCGCGTCGATCGCGCAGCACCGCCAGTCCCTCGAGAGCCGATCGTGCCTTGGTGCCAATCGCGTCCTTGAGGCGAGCCGGCGCGATGCGCACCGCGGTGTCGGCCAGCCACGCCGCGAGACGCTCCACACGAGCGACGACCGTAACGAGCGCGATCGCGATCAGGAACACCGCGCCTACGATGAGCGTCGCCGCAGAACCGGCCCCGGGGACGGTCCAGACCAGGGCGATAATCCCGAGCATTCCGATCAGCGTCAGTCCATCGAAGATTCGTTCGAGCAGGACCGTGCTCAGGACCAGGCCTCGGGATACGCCCGTCTGCCGGTGGAGCGCGAGCGCCCGCACGAATTCACCGGCGCGC
The DNA here is from genome assembly GCA_964536925.1 of uncultured Dehalococcoidales bacterium. Classification (GTDB taxonomy): domain Bacteria; phylum Chloroflexota; class UBA6077; order FW602-bin22; family FW602-bin22; genus VGOZ01. Next base: position 49,001 of record CAZHZF010000013.1, read on the forward strand.
GCGGGGAGGATGTTGTTCGCCGCGAACCCGACCATCAGGGCGCCGTAGAGCGGGCCGAACCCCAGTGGGCGGTACGGGCGGAGAATCTCCCTCCAGCGCAGCGTACGGATCACGTAGCTCAGGAACGTGGCCGCGACGCTGAGGGGTATCAGTCCGGGGTCCAGATCCAGGAACGCCCCCTGCAGCGCCGACCAATCGATCCGCGGCAGGCCATACGCCAGGAGGGCCAGTGTGATGATGAAGCCGAGTAGGCGTGCGCGCCAGAACAAGCTACCTCGTGGCTCGGGCCAACGGTGCTCGGTGGCCGCACGCCTATTCTAGAGTCTGGGCCGTGCCGACCACGCTCTCGATCGTCGTGCCAGCGTACAACGAGTCGGCGCGGATCGGCCTCACGATCGACGCCATGCGCGCGTTCGTCGCATCGTACGACGCATCATGCGAACTCATCGTCGTGGATGACGGAAGCCGCGACGATACCGCTGCGCGCGCGGCCTCACTCCTCGCTGGGCTCCCCGGGGCGCGGGTCATCTCCTATCGGCCGAATCGCGGCAAGGGATTCGCGGTGCGCCGTGGTGTGGCCGCGAGCACCGGCGACTACGTGCTCTTCACCGACGCCGACCTCTCCACGCCGATGACGGAGTTGCCTCGGGCGATGGCGCTGCTGCGGAGCGGGAACGACATCGTGGTGGGATCGCGCGCTGGTGGAGCCACGGTGACCCGACACCAACCGCTCTACAGACGGATCGCGGCGCGACTCTTCAACCTCGTGCGTGATGGTCTGGTGGGGAATACCGGCGTGATCGACAGTCAGTGCGGGTTCAAACTGTTCCGAGGTCCGGTGGGCCGCGACATCTTCCGGCGCCAGAGGGTCGATCGGTTCATGTTCGATAGCGAGACCCTGTTCATCGCAGGTCGTCTCGGCTATCGCGTCGCCGAGATGCCGGTTGCCTGGGCCGACGTTCCCGGCAGCAAGGTGCGCGTCGTGCGCGGTGCGCTGGAGCTTGTGCCCGAACTGCTGTCGATCCGGCTGCGCCACGGACATCTCGGTCCCGGGGATCGCGCCGCTATCGCCTGAACTTGATCCACTCGGTGATGTACCAGGTCATCTGGTCCACGATCGGCCGGGCGGCGAGTGCGATCGCGATGAGGGATAGAAGGAAGATCCACCGCGAGATGCGGCTCATCGCCGGTGGTCGCAGCGTACCCACGCACGTCGAGAGCATCACGAGCCACGAGACGATCTGCGTGACGACGAAGGCGGGGACGAACTGCAGCGCGGGCGGTCGAATCTGGGTCGCCGGCAGGATCATCGCCGGCCAGTAGACCAGGTAGAACCCGATCGCTCCCAGCGCCGTGCCGATCGCGTACAGGATAGGGAGCACCAGCGAGACGTTCGCCACCAGCAGCCACGGGAGCGGCCAGATCAGATACTGGGTCGAGACGCCTCCGAAGCTGACCACGAAGAGCACGAACATCGCCGCGGCGACACGCGTGGTCGGGGCACGCCACAGGAAGAAGAGTGCCGCAGCCATCAACGCGAGCGTGAGCCACCGTGTCGTGCTCGAGATCTCGGGGCCGAAGGCTCCTGGCAAATAGACATTGTCCGCACGGATGAGCCAGAGACTGCGCAGAATGCCGCCGAAGCCCTGATCGTTCAGACCGCCGTAACCCGCGATGTTGCTGAACATCGCCGGGGCATCCACCAGCAGGAACGGCGCGCTCACCGCGAGTACGACCGCACCCGCGATCGCGCAGAGCACTACACGGGCGCGGAGCGACATCTCCTGGGCGCGCAGGATCACCGGGATGAGCAGCGCGGGGAACGGCTTGAGGGCCAGAGCCCCGCCGAGGAGCAGTCCGGCGACAACCGGGCGCTCACCGCGGACGAGGAAGCCGACCGCCACAAGCGCGAGCAACCCGGGTATCGCGTCGAACTGCCCATGGTGCCCGCTGACGATGATCGCTATTGGCGCGAGCGCGTACACCATTCCGGCGATCCGGGCGCGGTCCGGGCCCTGAGTCGGGGCCGCCACCCATCGGATGGCGAAGCAGTTCGCGACATCGGCCAGCACGATCATCAGGCGGATCAGCCACCAGAACTGCATCTCCAGGAACTGGCTGAGGTGCCAGACGGCGAGTTCCACCCCCAGCCAGCCCGGGAAGTACGGAAAGCGTGTCTCCGTCTGGTAGATGCCGCGGCCCGACTCCACGATGAAGATGTGATTCCGGTACGCCGCGACATCTGCGACGTCACCGCCAATTGAGGCCCCCCAGACCCGTATTGCCCCGCCAGCGAGGACCACCAGGAGGAATAGGGCGTCGGCCGCGCGCGCTCTCATAGGGCGCCGCGCGGTTGCCGATGCACGGCGAGATTATTGCCGCGCCTTGTCGCACGCACAAACGCCACGTAGACTCGCCAGGAGTGCTTCACGGCAAGCGGATTGTCGTCGTGATGCCCGCGTACAACGCGGCGGAGACTCTGCGCGCGACTTACGAGGGTATCCCGTCCGGCTACGTCGACGCGGTCCTCGTGGTCGATGACGCGAGCGTCGACGCCACGGCCTCTCTGGCGCGGTCGCTCGGTCTGGAAACGATCGTCCATCCCCGCAACCGCGGGTACGGGGGCAATCAGAAGACGTGCTACCGGCGGGCGCTCGAACTCGGCGCGGACGTCGTGGTGATGCTCCACCCCGATTACCAGTACACGCCCAAACTCGTCGTCGCGATGGCGTCGCTGGTCGCGATCGGACAGTACGACGTGGTGCTGGGCTCGCGCATTCTCTGCGGCGGCGCGCTCAAGGGTGGGATGCCCCTGTACAAATATGTTTCGAACCGGTTCCTGACTTTCGTGCAGAACGTGTTGACCGGCGCGAAGCTCTCCGAATACCACACCGGGTACCGCGCTTTCTCTCGGCGCGTTCTTGCTGAACTCCCCCTCGAGATGAACAGCGACAACTTTGTCTTCGACAATCAGATGCTCTGTCAGGCTCTCTACTTCAACTTCACGATCGGCGAGATCTCATGCCCGGCCCGCTATTTCCCGGAGGCATCGTCAATACGCGTCGGGGCGTCGATTCGCTACGGCCTGGGTGTCCTGTGGACCACCGCCCAGCTGTGGCTTCAGGCCCGTGGCCTGGCCGAGTTCCGGATCTTCCGACGCGATGGCGTGGGGAGGTTGGAGATCGAACCGGGCGGCAACCCCGCGTGAGGTCGCCACTGTCACCCGTCGTTGCCCTGCTCCTCCTGGGTCAACTCGCCCTCGCGGGGTGTCAGACGGAAACCGCGGTCAGCCCGGTTGAGCCCACGCCCGCGCCCCCGAGCGACACGGTTCGCATGGTCGATGACGCGGCTGTGACCCGGTTGAAGGTCGAACTCGTCCTGAACGGGCTGGCGGCTGACGATCCATTCAAAGGCCCCAACGGTGTTGCGGTGGCTCCTGACGGCACGATCTACGTCGCCGACACGGAGATGAAGCGTGTCGTCCGTTTCGACGCCACGGGCCGCCCGCTGGGCGCGTTCGGCCTCGGCGAACCGGATGTCGGAGGGCTCGTCGCGCCGGTCGATCTTGTGGTGACCGGTTCGGGTCGCGTGCTCGTTCTCGACAAGGGGACGGGCGATATCGTCACCTATGAGGCGAATGGCCGCTACGTGGGGCGGTTCACCGGGCCCGGTTTCTACAACCCGTTTGGGCTGGCGGCCGCGGGCGATCGCCCGATTGTGGCCGATACCGGTACGGGCAGGGTTCTGCGGTTCACGCCCCAGGGGGCGGTGGAGATCGAATTCGCAAACCGCGACGTGCAGGCGGGGAGGACACGGGATCCGAGCGGTGTGGCGGTGGATGCCGATGGATCGGTGATCGTGGTGGATGGCGCGCGCGGGAGCGCCCTTCGCTATCGCGCCGACGGATCGTTCATCGATGAGGGGGACATCGCCGTCTCTGGCCTGACCCGGGTGGTGCGCCTGGCCGACGGATCGATCGTCGCCAGCGATCCACTGCGCTCTCGTCTGGTCCGCTGGCGCCTTCCCGGATCGTTCGTCGCCCGCTACGCAGCGGAAGATGGCGCCGAGGAGATCGTCCACCCGACCGGGGTCTCGGTGGACGCGGCCGGTTCGCTGTACGTGGTGGATACGCAGATGAATCGGGTGCTGAAGCTCGCTGCACCCTGAGCCGCCGCGATGGACGCGCCAGGGTGCCCGGCGAGAACCGCGGCGCGGATCGCCCGATGAGTGACTCGATGATGGCCAAGGTCCTCCGCCGGGGTATCGGTGCCGCCGCCCTCGGCGGAGGGATCCTGCTCCTCATCCTCGGGCAGATCGCGCTCGACGAGTCGATGCAGGCCCGATTCGATGCCGACCCGCTCTACAGCTGGCTTCGATCCCCCGTGCTGCCGCGGTTCATGCCCGGCATCGTCGGTCTCGTCACCGGCGCACTCCTGTTCGGAGTGGGCGTGAGACTGCTCGGCGGGGCCGATCGGTCGTTTGTGGAGGACGGGGTGCCTGTGCCCCCCTCCGATCGACGTCGGCGTATCGGTCTCGGCTTGTGCGGGCTTGGGCTCGCCCTGTCGATCACCCTGAGCGTCCACGTCGCACTCTCGATCCGGAACGACTGGAGTCCGGACCTGCGCGCACTTCTCCACATGTGGATCCGGCCGGGCGTCTTCCTCCTGGCGGTCACGTGCGGCGCCGTCGGCACCGCACTGCTCTCAACACGGCGCTATCCGCGGCTCCCCTTCGATCTCTTCGACGTGCTGGCGATCGCCGGTTTCGCCGGTCTCTTTGTCGCGGCGACCGTGCCAACCCTCGAGCACTGGCGATTCAGCTACATCGGTGACGAGTTCGCTTTCTATCAGGTCGCCTACGAACTCTATTCGGGGCGAACGTTCGACTTCCTGTGGCAGGCGGGGGTGTACAGCACCCATCCGCTGGTCAGTTCCTGGATACCTGCGATGTCGATGCGCGTCTTCGGCAACGACATCCTCGGCTGGAAACTCGGTCTCGTCGCGGTCGGCGTGCTGATTTCGGTCATCACTTACCTGGCCGGGCGCTGGGTTTTCGATCGGCCGACCGCGCTGGTGGCGGCGGGGGTCACCGCGACCGCGCACTACTACTACGCCTACACCCACACCGGACATAACAACATCGACGCCGTTCCCCCCGTCACCTCGGTCATCCTGCTGGCCCTCCTTGCACTGCGTCGTCCCAGCCCCTTCCTCTGGTTCCTCGCCGGAGCCGCTGCGGGCGGCTCGCTGTTCTTCTTCTTCGCGGCGCGCATCGCCGGACCGATCCTCGCACTCACGATGCTTCAGCGCGGGCGCGGGCACTTTCTCGGCGGTCTGGCACCCGCATCGCTCGGGTGCGCGATCGTCATGCTGCCATTCCTGGCGCGAAACCAGGGCGAGACCGTGACCCGCATGCTCGTGGAGTCCGCGGGGATCAAGTCGGGAGGACCGATAGCCATCGCCGCCGAGGCCGCGTGGCTCACGCTCTGGTCCGCTCTGGCATTTCACTGGAGTTCCGCGCACGGTCTGTACCTCTCGCTCGGCCTGCTGGACCCGATCAGCGCGCTGCTCGGCCTCGCCGGAGTTGGCCTCGCCATCCTCCGGTTCGGGGACTACCGGCGGCGGACGCTCGTACTCACCTACCTGCTCATCCTCATCCTGGCGGGGGGACTCGCGCGGCATAGCGGCATCTCGGTGCCGCGGCTCCTTATCGCGGTCCCGGTACTCGCGTTGATGGCCGGCGATGCCGCGCGCTCGCTGCTGGTCGCGATCGGATGGCTGGGTCGGCGCGCCGATGCGTCGCGTCGAGCCGCTAGCGGCGTCCTCTTCGTCGCCCTGCTTGCTGCGCTCGCCGCCTTGATCTTGTACCGGTTCCAGGTGCAGACACCGACGCGCAACGAGACGGCGCCGGAGACGATGGTCGTGGCCGCGCTCTACGACGAGCGCTGCTCCTCTGCGGGGGAGTCGCTCCTTATCTGGAGCGGGCGCGCCGGCGCGATCGCGACCATGCTCGAGGCGTACGACCCGGACCGCTATGTCCCGATGATCGTGACGCTGGAGGAGTTTCTGGATGTGCCGGCGTATCAGCGCTGGGCGTGCGTCGTTGCTCCCCATTCGGAGAGTCCCGAGACGCGCCGGGTGGTCGCCGCTGCGCGCCAGGCGTCACCGCGGGTGACGATGTATGTCGTGTCCGACGATGCGGGCGCGCGCGACGCAGTCATCCTGCGGAGCGAGCGCGCCGAGCCGCCCCTCGGTCGGCCGGGCGATCGGCTGTACGCGCTCGGCGCGACCGACACCCGTCGCGGAAGCGCGCCGGCGGCGCTACAGGAGATCACCGATCTCGGCCGCGGTGTGTCGGGCGACTGGTTTGTGGGCGATCGCGGAAACCGACGTATTGCGCAGTTCTCACCGCAGTGGCGCCTCGTACGGCACTGGGGTGACGGGGTACTCGACGATCCGATCGCGCTCGCCCCAACTCCGGATGGCGGGCTCGTGGTGCTGGACGCGGGCCTTCGCGCGATCGTGCGTTTCGACGCCGCGGCGCGGGCAGTGGCGCGCGTGCCTTGGGCGGCGTTCGGCCTGGTCGGTCCCCGCGCGATCCTCGCGACGGGCGACGGATTCCTGATTGCCGATGAGGACGGCGCCGCGCTGGTCCACCTCGATCGCGACCTCGCCGAAGTCGGCCGCCCGATCGCTCCCTCCTCGTCGCGCGACCGCGCGATGCCCTTTCGGGTGTCCAGCCTGGCGCGGTTCGGAGATCAGGTCCTCGCCTATGAAGCGACATCGGGCCGCGTCAGACGTTTGATGCTGTCGGGTTCGGAGATCGCCGAGTTCGCGACCGGGTACCGCGATGGTGTGATCGCTGTGGGACCGGATGGGCGTATCTGGCTAGGCGGACCGCAGAACCGGCCGCTGGCCCGGTTCTCGGTCGACGGTCAGCCTCTGAGCGAGATCTCGCCCACCGCGATCGCCGGCGGTCGAGGGGAGGGGGGCGTGGCGGGTCTGGCGTTCGACGAACAGGGTGACGTGGTGATCGGGTGGCGCTATCTGGCGGTGTTCCGATACCGCGAGTTCAGTTGAAGCGGATCAGGGAGGACAGCCCTTACAGCCATCCTTCTTGTTGTTCCCGAAGATCGTGTCGGCGATGTGCGCCTGGGTCAGATCGATGTTGGTCAGTTCCGCGCCGGTCAGGTCGGCTCCCTGCAACGTTGCCCCGGTGACATTCGTGCCGGTCATGTTGGCGCCGCGGAGGTTGGCCTTCGTCATGTCCGCCTGGCTGAAATTCATTCCGTTGATGCCGACGCCAGCCAGATTAGCTCCAGCCACGCTCGACTGACTGAAGTTGGCGCCTCCCTGGAGGACGCCGGTGATCGTGGCCTGGGAGAGATCGGCTCCAATGAAACTGGCTCCATTCATGTTGGCGCCTGTGAGTCGGACGCCCATCATGTTCGCGCGATTGAAGATCGCGGAGTTGATGTTCGCCCCGGCCAGATTGGCGGACGAGAGATCCGCGCTCTCGAGTGACGCCTGGGCGAGATTCGCCCTGGTGAATTCCGCCCCGATAAGGATCGCCTGATTCAGGCGAGCCTGAATCAGAATCGCACCATCCAGCCTGGCCCGTCGCAGGTTCGCTCCCTCGAGGACCGCCAGGCGGAGATCGGCACCACGCAGGTCCGCGCCTTCGAGATTCGCACGAGTGAGATCCACGTTCACCAGCGACGCCTGCCGAAGATCCGCACCCGCGAAATCCGCTTCGCGCAGATTGACGCGAAAGTCAACTCCGCGACAATTCGCACCCGCCGCGGGCACGCACGCGACCGTGGAGCCGCCCCAGAGCGCCCTCTTGAAGGGGACCAGGGAATCGACGGCGACGAGCAGCGCCACGCCCGCCACCACGACGACGATGATCGCGGTCGCGGCGGGCAGGGCCGCGCCACGCAGAACCCGACTCCACCACGCGCCCGTCACGAGTGATGCGCCATCGACTGCCATCGCCGCCCTCCCCGGAATGTGCCGGTTCGTATCCTACGCCCGAGCGGTCGGGCCGACAACGGGACCCGATGGTCCAACACTCCTATGAAGGGCTTCCTGGCGCCTGGTGCTTCTGGCTAGCGTGCCGCCTGACTGGCGTACGTCTGGCCGAATCGACTCGGCTCGGAATCCGCATCGATGCCGTCCATCATTGCGATCCCGGCGTAGACCTGCGTCGCCGGATCCGGGAAACCGTAATTGGTGTAGAAGAACCAGCGGTCGATGCCGCGGATCGCCTTGTTCGCCAGCAGCCAGTCGGTGAGGTCGCGAATGAAGAAGTCGAGGCGATCGCTTGCCAGCGGGAATTCGATCGCGGGCTGTCCAGAATAGCGCGACGTGACGCGAACTGAGGAGTTACGACAGTCGTTGGTGATCGCGCCAGGTCGATCGACCTGCCAGCACCAGTCCTCATAGCCCCAGATCACGCCGACTTCGGTAATCCAGATGGGCGTGCTCGTCGCGCTCATAGATGTGTTCACGTACGATCGAAAGTTGATGATGTTCGACTTGATTTCGATGGTGTTCGTCATCGCTTCGGCAACGGTCTGAATCCCGTCGCTCTGCGGGAACCACGCGAGGCTGTAGAGGTGTACTCCCCATGCGTCGGCTGGTGGGAGGGTACCGTAGAGATCGAGGTACGCGGCTCTGAGCGCCTGAAGGTAGTCCAGTCCCTTCGGCATTCCCGAACATCCAGTGCAGGTGGTCGAGTGGTTGAACAGATTTCCGACGACGAAATTCGCGGTCGGATCCGCGGCGAGGATGACATCCCGATACCGTCGATAGTGTGTCGCATACTCACGGGCGTTCTCGCTCAGGCTCAGTCCATCACGCCAGTCATGTCCGCCGACGTTTGGCTCGCTGCCTACGATCCACCATGATCCCGGCGTTCTCAGCGCGATATCCTGCAATAGTGTGTCTTCAGAGGATGGCAAATTGCCGGGGCCGGTGCGCAGGAGATAGGACTGGCCGGGAACGGTGGACACGCGCGGATCGCCGTAGCGATACCAGCTCCCAATACCGATCCGATCTCTCGCGCGCTGATGGACCATCGGACCCTGACCGCCCGTGGCAAATGCGATCCCGAAGTGGGGATTCGGTGTCCTCGTCGCCGTGGGGGTTGGGGGACTGCTCATCGGGGTAGGAGTCGCCGAGGGAGTCGGCGTAGCGGACGCGGTGGCGGTAGGAGTTGCGGTCTGCGTCCCTGTTGCGCTGGCTGTCGCGGCAGACGGCGGCGTGAGTGTGGATGTGATAGGTGGTGTGAGGGTCGCTGATGGGGTCCCGCCCGGCGCGGGCGTGGTGGTGCCTGTTGGCGTCGCGGCGGGAGTGACAGTGGAAGCTCCAGTCGATGTCGCAGTTGATGTTGGTGTCGGCGTACTCGTGGCAGAGGACGTCCCGCTGGGCGAGGGCGATGGCGGAGGTGTCAGGGTCAGCGTTGCCCGCGGAGTGATGGTTGGCGGTAGGACCCTCGTGGGCGTCCGGGTGGCAGTCGGAGTGTTTGGACGCATCGCGACGAGCGCGAGAATCGAGAAGTGGCTCGTGGTCGTAGTGGCAACACCGCGAGCTTCATCGATCGTGGTGGGCAATGTTTCCCAGGAGTCGCCATCCGAGGATCGCTGAATGGCGAGTTCGCTCGCGCGTGCGCCAACGCGTGCGAGATCAGCGGCACTGAACGCGAGATCGACTGAGACGGGCTGCGCCAGGCTTTTCTGGACCGCACCGCCCGCATCACGCACGACGATCTCCACCGCCAGAAGGCCGCCCACGCCCGGGGTGTCGGGTGCGCTGGCGGAACGCACGCTCACCTCGAGCGGCACCGCCTGTCCCTGATCGTCCACCAGTGCCGCCGCGGGCACTCTCAGCGAGGCGACTCCGCCCGACGTGGTGACGGTGCCCCCGGAAGTCTGAACCTGGGCGATCACGGTCGGAACGATCGGCGCGCTGATGCCCATCGCGCTTCCCGCCACCGGCACAAGCTGACGGAAGTCGACCGCCGCTGGTGGTCGATGGAGGGCGGTCGCCCTGGCGCCCGAACCGTGTAACAGTGCCCCGGCGATCACCGAGGTAAAGGCGAATCCCGCGAGCACGTGCGCGATCCTGATAGGAGGCCTCTTGTCGCGGCTTTCGTCGCGATCCTATGGACTGCCCGCGCGTCTCGTCAAATGCGAGGGGATGCGCCGCTCCAGTGCCACGGCAGGACTATTGTACCGCCGATCGGGG
>CAZHZF010000014.1:0-33823 GCA_964536925.1 uncultured Dehalococcoidales bacterium
AAAGCGGTACGCGAGCTGGGTTCAGAACGTCGTGAGACAGTTCGGTCTCTATCCATCGTGGGCGCAGGAGGCTTGAGGGGAGCCGCTCCCAGTACGAGAGGACCGGAGCGGACGGACCGCCGGTGTGAGGGTTGTCCCGCCAGGGGCACAGCCCTGTAGCTGACGTCCGGAACGGAGAAGCGCTGACAGCATCTAAGCGCGAAGCCGGCCCCAAGATGAGGCCTCCCATCACGCAAGTGAGTAAGGCCGGTTGTAGACGACAACCTTGATAGGCCGTGGGTGGAAGATCGGTAACGATTGCAGCCACGCGGTACTAATGGCCGAGGGCGCATAACAGCCATCGCGTTCTCCGCTCAGTCGACTTTCATTCCAACGCGACTCGCACTCTTCAGACGAAGAGGGTTTCCGGTGACTCAAGCGGCGTCGACCCACCCGTTCCCATCCCGAACACGGTCGTGAAAGGCGTCAGCGCTGACGATACTCGGGGCGCAAGCCCCCGGGACAATAGGCCGTTGCCGGAGGCCCTCTTCGTCTATCTTCTGCGCAACGCCCCCATCGTCTAGAGGCCCAGGACGCCACCCTTTCAAGGTGGAGATCACCGGTTCGAATCCGGTTGGGGGTACCCGACTCGGAGGTAACGACCCATGGCCCGCCTTCGTCAGATCTCGCGTGACGATGTTCCCGTCGAGGGGCGCTCGGCGTGGGACAGTATCGCCCGTTCGCGCGGTGCCGTCGGGGGCCCCTTCCAGGTCCTCATGCGTGTCCCGCCCCTGGCCGAACGCGTTGCCGAGGTGGGAACGTATCTCCGATTTCAGGGGACCCTCGTGCCGGTCGAACGCGAACTCGCCATCCTCACCGTCGCACGGTACGTCGGCTCACGGTTCGAGTGGGTCGCCCACCGCGCCGTCGCCGAGAAGGAAGGCGCCCGAGCCGAGGCGATCGAGACAATCCGCACGCTGGGGGATGTCACGTCCCTGAACGAGCGCGAACGACTCATCGTTCACACGGTGCGCTCCATTCTGCGCGACCATACGCTCGACGAGCGCGACTATGGAAACGCGGTCGCCGGCCTGAGCGAGGCGGGGCTGGTCGAACTGGTGGGACTGATCGGCTTCTACCTGCAGATCGGTCTGACGCTGACCGTGTTCGAAGTCGAACCTCCAATGGACAGCCCGCCACCGTTCTGATCTGCCTGCCACCAGGCCGGGGAGGGGGATCGGTGGGTCGGTGTCCTTCGCCGCCCGCGGGACAGTTTCGGCGAGCCGCGCCTCAGTGGGTCGCGGCCGGCAGCGCTCGCCCGAGCAGATCGACCCAGTTCCGCCAGGCGATCCGGCGGATGTCCTGCGCCGAGTAGCCGCGCCGGGCGAGGATGTCGAGCACGACCTGGAGATCCGCGATCGTGTCGAGATCGCGGGGGCACTGCTCGGTGCCGTAACCGCCGTCCAGATCGGTGCCGACGCCGGCGTGGGCGCACGAGCCGGTGACCTGACAGATATGGTCGATGTGATCGGCGTAGGTCTCCAGCGAGACGCTCTCATTCGTCGTCCGACCGCGAACCCATCCCGGCTGGAGCATCCAGGCATCCATTGCCACACCGATGACCCCGCCCCGCCTGGCGATGGCGGTGATCATCGCGTCGGTCAACTGCCGATCGCCCGGCACGAGCGCGCGGCAGTTCGAATGGCTCGCCAGCACCGGGCCCTCGTAGAGATCCAGAGACTGGGCAAATGTCTCGTCGGCCGAGTGGCTCAGATCGAGGATCACGCCGCCGGCGTCCATCGCGCGTAGGAGCGCGGCACCACGGTGGCGCAGGCCTCCCGGCTGGCCGGTCCCATGCGCGTATGCGCTGAAGCCATAGTGCGCCAGGCTCACGATCCGCACGCCGGCCGCGAACCAGTGCCGCACCTCATCCGGCTCCGTAATGGGGTCGGCGCCCTCGATCGCCACGACCAACCCGATTGGCGGCTGGGCGGCCTCCGGCAGCGCCTCCCAGGACTCCCAGGCCGCGACGGACGCGGCGAGTTCCTCCCCCGTCGCGATGACGGTCACAATGCCTCGCCGTTCCCAGAGTCGATAGAGTGCCAGTTGGCCGGAGGCGCTCCCATGGGCGATCTCCTGTGTCCGCACACCTCCCGCGGCGCTCCCCAGGTGACCCACCCGAGAGAACAACGTGGCCGAACAGAGGCCGACCGATCCCCGCCGCATATCCGGGAACGCGACCGTTGAGGCACCCCGCCCCTTCTCGGGCATGCCCGCCTCGAGGAGGCGCATGTGCTGGACGGTCCGCGTGAGATCGCGATCGAGGGTCATCGCGTTCATCGCGAGGTCGAGATGCATGTCGGCTACTAACATGGGCACCAGAGTAGCCGATGAGAGTTCTCTATACCGACGGCGGTTCTCGTCACAACGGGTCGGCCGCACAGTCGGCGCGCATGGCGGTGTACGACGACGAGAAGCGTGCGATCGTCGTGGAGCGAGAGATCGGGGCGCTCACCAATAACGAGGCCGAGTATCGGGCGATCCACGCGGCGTTGGAGTACGCCGCTGGCCAGGGGTTGGGCCCGGTGATGATTCGCTCCGACAGCCAGCTCTGTGTGGAACAGATCAACGGACGCTGGAAGGTGAAGGAGGCGCGCCTGCTCCCCCTCGTGCTGACCGCGCGCCAGTCGCTCGCTCTCAACGGCGGGGTCGTGGAGTGGGTGCCGCGGGAGCGAAATCCGGCGGGCCACCACCTGGACCGCACAACAACCATCGGCGGCGACGCGCGACTTTCTGACGCAGACCGCTGACAGGGGCTCGCACTGGACGCGCGTTTCTGTATCTCGTGCGGCATTGCGCTCGGCACCGATCGTGACGGGAGATCTCGTCCATCGTGCACGGCCTGTGGGTGGACCCCCTACGCGGACCCACGGCTGGTTGTTGCCGCGCTGGTGGGAGACGGCGAGCGGGTGCTGCTCTGCCGCCGGGCGAACGAGCCGGGTGTCGGCCTCTGGAGTTTCCCGGCCGGTTTTGTCGATCGCGGAGAGACACCGGAGGAGGCCTTGATTCGGGAGGTCGCCGAGGAGACGGGTCTGGAGGCGGAGATCAACCGTCTGATCGGCGTGTACGCGCGGTCGGGTGACGCGGTGGTACTCCTTGCCTACGACGCCCGCACACGCGGCGACCTCCGGCCCGGCGACGACGCGAGCGACGCGCGATTCTTCCCGTTCGCTGCCCTACCCGACCTCGCTTTCGATAGGGACCACCAGATCATGCGCGATTGGAGAGAGATCTGACATGCAGGATCCGAGGATCGAAGCTCTTGCGCGGACACTCGTCCACCATTCGGTTGCCCTCCAGTCCGGAGAGAGAGTTCTCATTGTCGGCCCCGAGGAATCGCGTCCGCTCGCCCTGGCGGTTTACCGCGAAGCGGTGCGCGTGGGTGCGCTCCCAATTCTCTGGGCCACCTTCGAGGATTCCGCACGCATCCTGCTGGACCTCGGTTCCGACGAGCAGATCGGCTGGCCCAACCCGATCCTGATTGAGGCGACGCGTCAGGTCGATGCCTACATCAGCTTGCGGGCACCCTCCAACCTGCGTCTCCTCGCTGGTGTCGACCCGGCTAAATCGGTGATGGCCCAGAAGGCACGCCGACACTTCCTCGATGTCGCCCTGCAGAAGAAGTGGGTTGTCTGCGAGTTGCCGACCCCGGCGCTCGCGCAGGAAGCTGGCATGTCGACCGAGGAGTTCGAGGCGTTCTCGTTCGCGGCGGTGTCCGCCGACTGGCCGGCGATGCGCGCCGATCTCGATCGGCTGAAGGCGATCCTCGAACGTGGCAGCCGGGTGCGCATCCAGGCGCCCGGCACCGATCTGACGCTCGGTGTCGGCGGGCGAACGTGGATCGCGGACTCGGGTGCCCACAACATGCCCGGGGGAGAGATCTTCACCGGCCCGCGCGAGAGCGAGGTCGACGGCCACATCTCCTTCGGGTATCCCGCCGTCCTCAACGGCAGGATCGCCGAGGGCGTACGCCTCACGTTCGTCGACGGTCGGGTGACCGACGCGTCAGCGGAGCGTGGCGAGGAGTTTCTGATCGCGATGCTGGACACCGACGCGGGGGCACGTGTCGTGGGAGAACTCGGCATCGGCACGAACTACGGCATCACCCGGCACACGCGCAGCACGCTCTTCGACGAGAAGATCGGGGGCACGATCCACATCGCGCTGGGGCGATCCTACCCCGAGACCGGCGGAGTGAACGACTCGGCGCTTCACTGGGACATGGTGTGCGACCTGCGCCAGGGTGGATCGATCGATCTGGACGGTGTCGGTATTCAGCGCGCGGGCAGGTTCACCGTCTGAAGACGAGCCACCGGAGCAGGGTGATGACCAGGATCAGCGCGCTGAGGATCGCACTCACGATGTAGAAGCCGGTCAGGCAAGGAGGCTGCGAGGCGATCAGAGGACCCAACGGCTCGGCGATCTGCCCCTGCTGGGCCAGGCTGTTGATCCCGTAGAGCCCGGCCGCGGAGATCAGCGTGAACAGTGCACCCGCGGGGACGAGGAGCTCGTCAAAGTCGATATCGAACAGGCCGCGCCGCCCGGGCCGAACGGCCACGAGCGGCACGTGGCAATCGATGCACTCCACCACCCCGACGTTGTACTCACACCGGCATCTGGGACAGTACGGCATGTCAGGCCTGAACTCTCTCTCCGGCCGTCCGGGACGGTTCCCGCGACTCTAGCCGTGGCGGCGCTGCCAGCGCTCCTTCTTCAGGCGCTTGCGGTGCTTGTGCTTGTTCATCGCCTTCCGGCGCTTCTTGATGACCGATCCCATCAGACCTCGAATCGATGCTCCCGTCAGAGAAGGGGGAGAGATTGTATAGAATGCGGCGGATCCGACGCGGAGGATCCCTCTGAGTAACGCCCGGTCGATCCACCTCACCGAACTCGAGGCGTGGGCCATCGAGGACATGGTGCGCCACACGTGGATGGACGAGGGAAAGCCGATCGGTCGGGGCCTGCTTCTCAAAGTATTCGCCCTGATACGCGAGTTCGACGGCCGTCGCGATGATCCGCAGGCGCCCGGAGAACTGCCGATCGTTCTCAGCGAGGAGGAGTTCTGGTCGATCGACTTTCACATCCGCCGTGGACATCTCGATCCGTCGGGGGTGCGCGTCGGTCGGGAACTGCTGACCAAAGTGTTCGACCGCCTCCTCGACATAAGGAACGGAGAGGAGACCCGCCGCCTTCGCTTCCGCGTCGCCGAGGACAGCGAGAGCCCCGAGCGGTTGAGACGGCTGAACGAGCTTCGCGATCAGTATCGGCAGGGTGAAGAGCCCGCGGGTGGTGGTGAGGGCGGCTGAGCGTGCTTGCCACGGCGATCCCCGACCTGACCCGCGTCGACGCCGAACAGATGCTGCGTCGTATGTGGCGCATCCGCCACTTCGAGGCGAAAGTCATCGAGTTGTTCCAGGGCGGATTCATTCGCGGCTCGACGCACACCTATGTCGGCATGGAGGCGTGCGCGGTCGGGGCCTGCGCCGCGCTGCGACCGGACGACTACATCACCGCCACCCATCGCGGTCACGGCCACTGCATCGCCAAGGGCGGTCGGCTCGATCTGATGATGGCTGAACTCCTGGGCAAGGCAACGGGCTACTGCAAGGGCAAGGGCGGGTCCATGCACATCGCCGATGTAGACGCCGGGATCCTTGGCGCCAACGGCATCGTCGGCGGAGGTATTGGCATTGCCACAGGTGCCGCCCTCTCCGCGCGGTTGCGCGGCGAAGGTCAGGTCTGTGTCTGCTTCTTCGGCGATGGCGGTTTCAACCAGGGCTCCCTGTACGAATGCGCCAATCTGGCCGCGATCTGGAAGCTGCCCGTCGTCTACCTCTGCGAGAACAACAAGTACGCGATGTCCACACCGGTCGCGTCCGCGACCGCTGTCGCCGACCTTACCGCCCGCGCCGCCGCCTTTGGCATGCCGGGAATCAACGTCGACGGCATGGATGGGATCGCCATGCGCGAGGCGGTGTTCGAGGCGGCCGAACGCGGTCGGCGGGGGCTAGGCCCCAGTCTGGTGGTTGCTGACACCTACCGGTACGAAGGCCACAATGTGGGCGATGGACAGCGATACCGATCGCGCGACGAAGTCGAGCAGTGGCGGGCGAGCGATCCGATTGGGCGGTTCGCGGAGGCGTGCGGTCGAGCCGGGCTGTTGACCGAGGACGACGCCGATCGTATCGAGTCGGAAGTCATCGCCGAACTTCAGGCCGCGATCGAGTTCGCTCACACCAGCCCGGAGCCGAACGCGGATCTGGCCACGCTCGAGGACGACCTGTTCGCGTGAGCGTGGCCGCCACGGTGACCGATCGGGAACTCACGATCTCGCGGGCGCTCAATGAAGCGCTCCGCGAAGAGATGCGTCGAGACCCGAATGTGTTCCTTCTGGGGGAGGAGATCGGTGTCTGGGGGGCCGGTGGCGGGATCTTCGGCGTCACACTCAACCTGATCCAGGAGTTCGGCCCCGAGCGCGTGCGCGATACGCCCATATCGGAGGAAGCGATTGCCGGCGTTGCCTGTGGGGCCGCGGTCACCGGCATGCGCCCCGTGGCAGAGATCATGTACGTGGACTTCACCGCCCTGGCGATGGATCCGATCGTGAACCAGGCGGCCAAGCTGCGCTACATGTTCGGGGGCAAGGCACGGGTGCCCATGGTCCTGCGCGCGCAGGAGGGGGCGGGCCGTGGGAACGCCGCGCAGCACTCGCAGAGCCTCGAAGCCTGGTTCACCCACGTACCGGGACTGAAAGTCGCGGTTCCCTCCACGCCGTACGACGCCAAGGGTCTATTGAAGACCGCAATCCGCGATGACAACCCGGTGATCTTCCTCGAACACAAGGCGCTCTATGGCACGCGTGGGTTCGTTCCCGAGGAGGAGTACACGGTGCCTTTCGGCTCGGCGCGTATCGCGCGAGAGGGTGCGCACGTAACCTTCGTGGGAATCCATACCCTGGTGCATCGTGCGCTCGCTGTAGCCGACCGGTTGCAGAGCGAGGGGATTTCGATGGAGGTGATCGACCCTCGCACGCTCGTTCCGCTCGATATTGACACAATCGTCCGATCGGTAAGGAAGACCCGGCGTCTGGTCATCGGTCACGAGGCGGTGGAGCGGAGCGGATTCGCCGGAGAGATTGCGATGCAGGTGATGGATCGGGCGTTCGACTATCTCGATGCCCCGATCCGCCGCGTCTGTGGACGCAACGTTCCCATCCCATACAACCTCGGCCTCGAGCGACTGGCGATTCCGCAGGAGGAGGACATCCTCGCCGCGGTGCGCGATGTCGTGCGCGGAGCGCTCTGAGTACGGGTTCAGGCGAGCAGGACGATCAGCAGCAGGAAGACGAACGCGAGTGCGAGCGGAACCGCGGCTGGATCGTTGGGTCCGATCCAGCCCGACTGGATGCCCGTCGCGAAGATCGCGAAGAAGCCCCCGAGCAGAATGAGGATCGTGCCCTTACGCGCTCGGAGCCATCGCTTCAACCGAAGTTGCGCCAGGCCCAGATCGCGCCGACCACGATAAGAATCACCAGGCCGAGGATCGCCTGCTCCGGGCTGCCAAAACTGGCCCCGCCACCCCCCGACTGCACCATCTCAGAGCCCCCAACGCCTCCTGAGCTCCGCGAGTGAGAACTCTGGCGAGTTGATCCAGGCGATCATCGCCTGCTCCTCCGCGCGGACCTTCTCGACCTCATCGGCGACCTGTGCTGCGCACGCGTCGGGGATCACCACCAGACCGTTTGCGTCGCCGTGGAGGAGGTCTCCGGGCCGGATGAGCACGCCATCGATCTCGACCGGGGTGCCCACGTCGACGAACGTCGCGGTACCGTGCGAGACCACCGGGCCGGGCGCGAAGTAGTGAAAGCCCATCTCCTCGACCTCCTTGAGGTCGCGGACGCCACCATCCGTCACCAGGCCTATCGCGCCCAATCGTCGCGCGGTATTACACATCACGTCGCCGAAGTGGCAGGCATGGCTCCGCCGTGGACCGACATCTTTCATCACGAGGACCGCGGGACGGGGTGAGGCAGCGACCGCCTCCCACATCCGAAGCGTCACCTCTCGCCCACGGCGCGGTCCCGGCGTCGAGGCGTCGGCGAGAACCGTCACCGCGTAGCCAACCATCGTTCCGAGTCGTGGGAACAGGCACCGCGTCTGCGTGCCGGTGAAGCCGACCGTATCGTCCCTGAGTTTGAACCGTTCGATGGCGTTGGCGATCGTCGGCGAATCGATCGCCCGCAGTCGCTCAAGTTGCGTGTCGCTCAATTTCACCGTCATGCGCGAGTACTCCTTCGTTGGGCTCCCTACCGTGGCGATACGAAGAGTCCGGCCGCGGTCGCGGCAGCGATAGTGTCGCGGATTCTCGTCAGTCTTGGCCCGCTCCGGGTCATCGTGACCGAGAGGAGGCT
Source organism: uncultured Dehalococcoidales bacterium (assembly GCA_964536925.1). Taxonomy (GTDB): domain Bacteria; phylum Chloroflexota; class UBA6077; order FW602-bin22; family FW602-bin22; genus VGOZ01. The sequence goes on from CAZHZF010000014.1 coordinate 8,450, forward strand.
ATCTGACATCAATTCATGCTCTCGCTCTCCATCCAGCGCCAGGACACCGCCACGCGCCTCTACGGTGATCGGGCGATTGGGCAGCAGTATTTCCGTTCGGTGGACCCGTACGCGCTCGATGACGCCGGGTGCTATCGGTGCGAGCACGGTGTGGAGACCGTGCGCTCCGAGTTCCATCCAGAGCCCCTCGGGTGCGTCGGCGGCAATCGGGTGAGACAGGGCGCCGATGGCGGAGAGGCCGATCACGCCGGGCACGGCCCGCGTCAGGAACAGGTGGCGCATCCGTTCCGGACGCAGTACCGCGCGCGACCCGATGTGGGGCTCGTCCAGCAGCGCGCCATCCACGAGGGCGATGTCCTGGAACTCGCCGCGCACCGTCTGCCCGCGAAACTCGATGCGCTTTGTCCTGGAGGCCACATCCTCCCGTGGAAGGAGTCCTTGCGCCACGACCGCGGCGGCGAGCCCCGCCAGCGTTCCGTCGATCCACTCGGGTATCGCATTGTTGGTACCCGTGGAGACCGCCACGATCGGCGTCTCTCCGCTCTCTCGGCCGACCATGCGCACAGTTCCATCGCCGCCGAGCACGACGATGGTCGCCGCGCCGAGTGCAACCAGGGCACGGGTGGCCTCGACTGTGTCAGTCGCTTGCCCCCGACAGGGCATATCGATCGGCGCCACATCCAGGGCCACGCGATCTCGCGCCCGGCCGACGATTCCGAAATGGTCCGGCATGAAGCGGATTGGATGGTCGCCGAGGGCGGCGATCCCGGCGAGGATCCGACGGACGACGTTGACCTTCTCGTTGTTGTCGACGACGGAAGCGGGTCCGGTGAGCCGGCGGATGTCTTTCCCCGAGGCCGGATTGGCGATGATCCCGATCAGAGGCTGGACGCGGGTGGAGTGGCGGTTCGGCTCCCTCGTGTGTGCGGTCGTTGGCGACGTCAGCGAAGGAGGACGACGAGCATGCCGGCGAGCGTGACCAGCCCGGCCGCGGCCAAGGCGAGCCTGGTCTGGTACGCGACATCGCCGAACCGCACGTCCAGAGCGTTCATCGAATCGACCTGAATCGACTCGACCCGCTCGAGCCGGTTCTCGACCGCCGCCAGTCGCACCGCCTGTGCCTCCAGGGGAGCACGGAAACCGGCGAGTTCCGGCTGCACGTAGCTGCGCACCGAATCGCTGATCCGCGGCGCCAGACGCTCCTCCAGGCGCTGCTCGAGCGTGTCGAAAGTGCGCATCTGGCGCTGACCCATATCGTCGATCCGCTGCTCGAGCATCGTCATCCGCTCGCGCGAGTCGCGGTGGACATCGATGACGTCGTCGATGCGCGAGGCGATCTGGTTCAGGCGACGGACGAGTTCCTCGCTGGGTCTCGGCGGTGCGGGAGCCTCAGTCGCGGGCGCCGCAGTCGCCTCCTGGCCCGGTGGTGCAGTCGAAACCATGGATCCTCCGTCATCGAGCGCCTACCGCCGACACAAGAATAGTCGGAGCCTCTCACAAAACCTTAACGTCTATACTGCGCGGCCGTGGTAACTGCACCGTTCTCGAAGGTCGCCGTGATCGGCGCGGGACTCATGGGACACGGTATCGCCCAGGTGTTCGCGCTCTCCGGTCGCGACGTGTTCCTGAATGACGCCAATCCGGACAGCCTCTCCCGGGCGCGTGCGGGGATCGCGGCGAATCTCGACCTGTTTGCCCGCGAAGGGGTCATCTCGCGAGCCGAGGGCGAGATGGCCCTCGGGCACATCCACCTCGAGCCCGATCTCGCAGCCGCTGTCGCGAGGGCGGAGTACATCACCGAGGTCGTCTTCGAGGACCTCGCCGTCAAGCAGGAGGTCTTCACTCGGCTCGATGCGCTCGCCGCCCCGGAGGTGATCATCGCCTCCAATACGTCGGGCCTGAGCGCCAACGGCATCGTGCGGGATGTGAAGCGGCGGGCGCAGTGCCTTGTCACCCACTTCTGGAATCCGCCGCATATCCTGCCGCTGGTCGAGGTCGTCCGAAACGACCAGACGTCGGATTCAACCGTCGCGACGGTCACCCAGTTGCTCCGCGCGATCGGCAAGGTGCCGGTGGTTGTTCAGAAGGACATACCCGGCCAGATTGGGAATCGGCTCCAGTACGCGCTGTTCCGTGAGGCGGTGGCGCTCGTCCAGTCAGGGGTCTGCTCTCCCGAGGATGTCGACACCGTCATCAAGATGAGTTTTGGGCGGCGCCTCTCGACGATCGGGATCCTGGAGACGGTCGATGTCAATGGAACTTCCCTGTGGGCGGATATCTCCCACTATCTCTTCCGCGAGCTGGACACGTCCGACGACACGCTTCCGTATCACCAGGACCTGATTCGCCGGGGTCGCACCGGGGTGAGGGCCGGGGCTGGTTTCCACGATTGGCCCGCCGAGCGGCTTGCTGAGACGCTCGGCCGGAGGGATGCCGAGCTGTTGCGTTGGCTGAAACTGGACCGCGCTGCGAGGCCCGCCGTTACCGCTCGATAATCTCGATCTCGCCGGTGAACTGCGCCGAGCCGCTCGGCTGATCGCGCAGGGTCAGCGGATCCAGGCCGCGGGACGCACCCACCACCCGGATCGTCGCCCGGTGGGTTCCCGTCCGCTGGGGCGAGAAGCGGATTGTGTAGCGGGCACGCTCGCCCGCTGGCAGCGGACCAAAATAGATGCGGCGCTCGGTCGGCGCATCGTCGATGCGCCCGCGAGGATCGGTCCGGGTAATGGTCGCGATGTTCGCGAAGGCGCGATTGATCTTGAGGCCGACATCCGGAATGGCAACGTCGCCCAGGTTCTCGACATCGATGACAAGGCGGTTCTCGTCCCGCAGAACAGCGCGGCGCGGGAGGTCGATCTCGTAACGAACCACCCATCGTTCGGACTGGTCCGCGACCGAGGACGCGGCCGCCGCGATGAGCCCGCAGCCGACGAGCCCCAGGACGAGGATGACCGGGCGAAGAGCCGCCTTCACGGGGGGCCAACCAGGCTCGCGGAGGTCACGATCCCGCGTCTACGTCGACGGAGTCTGCCCCGTCAATCGTGCGGAGGCGCGCGCCGGAGACGGCGTCGTATAGCCCGATGCGCAGCGAGCGGATCTGCGCGGGGTCGACTCCGGAGATCGGATGCTCGTCCACGATGAACTCTCCCGCGGCCCACGAGTCGGTCGGGCGGCGCCATGTGGCGGGCACACCATCATGCTGGGCGATGATGGTTCCCCCGGCATCGAGAGCGTGCACGAAGACCTTATAGGGTGATGCCGGGACGTCGCGCGCGGTCCATACGAGTCGAATCAGGACACCGTTAGCTGTCCTGTCGACGTCGAGCCCGTGGAGGTCGATTCCGTCGCGCCAGCGGGCGCCGCTGTGTCGCGACACAGGGAGCGCCCCGTATTCACGATCGATCCTGGAGACGCGCACGGTCCCGATCGCGATCTCGTTGTTCGGTTGCGCCGCCTCGCTCGATGGCACCGCGATCGCGACGCGGTACTCTCCCGCCGGCGTCCCTACCGGCACGCGCAGGGATAGGCGCTCCCGGACGACCTCGCCCTGTTCCCAGAGGTTCGCGGGCCGCGCTCCCCCCAGGGGATAGGTGTGCTCGACCGCCGCGACGCCATCGCCCCGGACCAGGCGCAGACGGGTGACGCCGCGTGGGGATGGAGTGAGCGCCAGCCAATCGACATCGAGCGTGAGCAGCATCCCATCGGCAACGGTATCGGCCAGCGCGCCGGCCGAACGCAGCGCCACCCCGCCAGCGAGCGGTATGTCCTCGGCTCGTCGCTCGGAGAACTCACGACCGGGAAGTACGACGATCGGGCCGAGGGCGACGGATACCCCGATGGGGCTGCCCCGAGGGTCGCTCACCGGCAGAGTGGCCAGATTCGAAAGCTCGTAGACCGCAGCCTCCAGCAGATGTACCCCGGGTGGGGTCCGGGCATCGACCGGGATCGCGTGGCCGGTGGTGACGAGTGCACCGGGCTGCCACTCCCGAATCGGCCGATAGGCATCGTCGCGGGGCTGATGATCGTACCGCCCGTACCGGGTGCCGCGGGTGTCGGTGATCTGCGCCCACATGCCCAGATCGCGCTCCGGCCGCTGGCGAACCTCCCACGTGATCTGGATGTGGACGGTCTCTCCGGCGGTGACGGCGTCGCCGATCCGCGCCCATCGCAGCATGGTCAGGTCCTCGCCCACGCGGAACGGGCCCATCGGGTGATCGATCGGCGGTGCGAACTGGAAGTCACCGCCGATCGGCTCGTGCGCCCAGACGCGGAGGTGGCCCAGATCCCCTCGCAGCGTGGTTCGGGTTCCCTGGTCGAACTGCGCGCGCAGGAACCCCTCCGGGTCAGACGGGCGCAGACTATGTTCGACGCGCCAGATGCGCCGTGCGCCGGCCGTCGCGGCACGGAGGTCGGCCAGGATCGCGTCGGGTCGGTACGTCCCTCGGGGAAGCTCGATCGCGGTGCGCGCCCCGCGGAGATAGTAGAGAACCCCCGGCGGCGCGTTTGTCAGGACCACATCGCGGGGTCCCGATTCGCGGAGGAGGATGGCGACTGCCTCCCGATAGTGGTCCCGCTCGAGGCTGACCGGGCGGAGGAGCGGGACGCGCGAGTCGGGCGTGAGGATGTGGTAAAGGCCCAGAACCTGGACTGCCAGGATCAGGCTCAGGGATGCGCGCGCGATGGCACTCCATGCACCGCGGTGTCCGATCAGGCTCCCGGCGCTGGCAATAAGGAGCAGCGGGATGAGAGGGAATACGTAGCGTGGGTGGAAAATCGGGCGCAGGAGCACGACTCCGATCGCCAGCGCCGCGGGCACGAGCCAGATCAGGTGGGCGCGAACTCGGGCGCGCCGCGCACTCCGATCGCCGCCAGTCAGCGTCAGCAGTGCGAGCAACACCCCGATGGAGGCGAGAGACACGGCGCCAACCGTTTCTCCGAGGAAGCCGGGTGGCCCGACTCCCGACCACACCATCGACCAGGTCCACAGCGCGACCTGCACGGGATCCGCCGGATCGGCCCAGGGGTTGTGCCAGGCGCCGACCCGCTGCGCGAGTGTCTGCATCCAGGGAAGCAGCGCGGCGAGCACGGCGATTGATGCCGCGACGAAGGAGGCGGCGGCACGCCGGGATCGGCCCAGTACGGCCAGACCCGTCGCGAGGTGACCGAAAGCCGCGTAGTAGAACGTGTAGAGATTTGCCAGCCCGATCCCAGCGAACGCGATCCATCTGGCGCTACTCCGCGACCTGGCCGATGCGCGCTCGACAACGAGGAGGCCGAGGACTGTCAGGAAACCCGAGAGCGCGAACATGCGCGCTTCCATCGCGTAGTACGCGGCATAGGGCGAGGTGGCGACCAGAACGCCCGCCGCGAGCGCCGCCGACCTGCCGAACCATACCCATGCCAGGCGCGTCGCTCCGGCGATCGTGGCAGTGCCGAACCAGACGGAGAGGAATCGCAGCGCGTACTCGCTCTCGCCTGCCACGACGCGCCACGCGTACAGCGCGAGGTAATGGAGCGGGGGATGGAAGTCCTCGCGCCCGACGGTCTCCACGATCGCCCGCACGCTCTGGCGAGCGACGATCGCGGAGTAGGCTTCATCCCACCAGAAGCTGTCCCAGCCGAGGTGAACCGTCCGGAGGGCGAAGCCGGCGAGAACCAGTGCCAGCAAGGCACTCCTGGCGGCGATCACGGCATGCGCGGGCGTATCAGGGCCTCTGTATCCTCGGGGAAGGGGTTCTGCCGCACCTCGTCGAGGAACGATTCGATCGCCAGGTCAGGCCGGGCATCTCGGTAGCGCAGGGCCTGGTCGACGGTCTCCAGGCGATCGATCTCCTTGACCAGGCGCGCTTCCGGGGTTCGCTGCTCCCGATACTCGGACCAGAGTTCGATGAACTCCCCGGCAACCCCGGGGTGTAGCGCGGCAGCGACCTCGGCCACAACCCGGGCCTCGGCCTCTCGCTTCTGTTGCGTGGCGCTCGCCGAGGGTGCCGGCGCGGCTTGCCGGAGACGATCCAGGTCGATCGTGCCGTCCGGTGCGCGAAGCGCGTCGAAGGGGGTCGCGTCGCCCAACTCCGCCTCGGGGAGGTCGTGAACGAGCGCGATAATCGTTGCTCGGCCCGCATCCAGCCCGCGACTGCGCGCGACGTACCACACCATCAGCGCCACGCGAAAGGAATGATCGGCAACGGACTCGGGAGACTCGACACGCCGGTCGACCCATCCCGTGCGTCTCAAACCTTTGAGGCGTGCGCCCAGGTCGGCGAGACGGGTGAGCCCGCTCGCATCGGAGCGAGCCACAGGTGGTGATTATACTGCCCGCGCGAGTGGCCCTCCGGCGCCAGAACTCAGCGAGGTGGTGCATCCTTTGAAGCTCGCGAACAAGGTCGCGATCGTGACCGGCACTGGTTCGGGAATCGGCAAGGCGACCGCGCGCCTCTTCGCGCAAGAAGGTGCCTCGGTCGTAGCGATCGACATCGATGAGGCGAGCGGGCAGCGCGTGGTCGACGGCCTTCAGGCCGAGGGGTGGCGGGCCTCATTCGTGCCCGGAGACGTCGCGCGGGCCAATGACGTCCGCCGGGCCGTCGAGGTCGCCGAGAACACGTTCGGAGGGCTCGACATCTTCTTCGCGAACGCCGGGATCGCGACGTTCGGGACGATCGAAGAGACCTCGGAGGAGGATTGGGACCGGGTGGTGGCGGTCAACCTCCGTTCCTGTTATCTGGCCATCCGCTTTGCGGCTCCGGCAATGCGGCGGCGGGGCGGAGGATCGATCATCAACACCGCGTCGGTCCACGCGTTCCTGACCGCGGGTGGGATTGGTGCCTACGGGGCGACGAAGCACGCTGTCGTGGGACTCACCAAGGCCGCGGCCCAGGAACTCGCCGCGGACGGCATCCGCGTGAATGCCGTGTGTCCGGGCGCAATCGAGACGCCGTTGATGCGATCGAATCTGCGCTGGGTCGGGAACGAGGAGGAGGAGTTTCGCAAGATCTCGCAGTCGGCACCGCTCGGGCGGGTCGGCCGCCCCGAGGAGATCGCCGAGATCGTTCTCTGGCTTGCCAGCGACGCATCGTCGTTCGCGACCGGTGCGCCGTTCATCGTCGATGGCGGCCTCATCAGTCGACTCCCATGATCGAGCGAGTGCGACGGGATCCCTTTCTCTACGGGACGGTTCTGGTCGCGCTCTGGCTGGCCGGGCTGTTTCTCGGCGTCACCTGGTACATCTTCCGTGACCCGTACTCGCTGATCGGCACGGTACTCGCCGTTGGCGCGGCGATCGCGCTCCTGCGCCCGAGGCCGGCGGACCGGCCCCTCCGTCGATGAAACCACGCGTCTCCGTACGGCGCTGCACGGCGGATGCAAGTCCGACCGAGGTGCAGCGCCATCTCGGCGCGATGTTCGACGATCTTGGCGGCCTGAACGCACTCTTCGCCGGGGCGCGCAAGATCATGGTCAAGCCGAACATAGGGACCGATGATGTCCGGACGCATCTGGGACATCAGGTCGCGCTGACTGACCCCCGGGTTCTCCGCGGCACTGTGGCGGCGATCCGCGCCGTCTCCGACGCCGACATCGTGATCGGCGAGGCGACGACCGGCAGTCGGTGTCACGATATCTACGCGAGGATCGGGCACGAGTTGTCGGACCTCGCTGTGCGCGTGGTCGATCTGAAGGATGGCCCTTTCGCGACGTTTCCCCTCCCGGGGGGCCTGATGTTCGACCGGTACGTGATGAGCCAGGAGTTCGTCGACGTGGATGCGGTCGTGTCGGTCGCGAAGATGAAGTCCCACGTCTCGACTGGGGCGACGCTCTGCCTGAAGAACCTCTTCGGTATGACTCCAACCGTGCCCTATGGGAGCCCGCGCCGCTATCTCCACGCGCCGGTTCGTCTGCCGCGCGTCCTGGTCGACGTCGCGACGTTGTTCTCGCCGGTTCTCAGCGTCATCGACGGCATCGTCGCGCAGGATGGGCAGGAGTGGCACGGGACGCCGATCACCCCGTCGGTGCTGGTCGCGGGAACGAATGTCGTCGCGACCGACGCGGTTGGCATGCGCTTGATGGGGATGGATCCGACGGCGGACTACGGGGTCTTCCCCTATCACTTCGATCGAAACCCGCTGGCGCTTGCCCGCGGGATCGACCTGGGCCCTCTCGAGATCGACTCCATCGAGGTGACCGGGAACGTCCCGCTCGCGGCTCAGGCCCGTTTCACGGTGAATCGGGCTCTCAGCGAGGAGACGGTGCGCATCCAGCGCGATCTGGGGCGACAGGTCGAGTGGTTCCGCGGGCATCGGTCCGATCTCCTCCGCCGGTATTCCGGTCAGTTCGTGGCGATCGCCGATGGCGAGGTGATCGCCCGGGCCGACACCGTCGATGCACTGGGGAGTCGAGGGGCGATGGCGCGGGGGGAGAGGTCGGCCGGAGTCTTGATAAAGCAGGTGGTGCCGGCGCACGCGGACGCGGAGCGGCTGGCGGTCTACGAGGATCTCTGAAACCGGACCGGGGGTAGCCTCAGGCGAGCGCTCCCGTGAGGAGCGCGGGGACTCTGGTGCCCGCGTCCACCGGATCATCGCCGGGCAGGATCTCGAGGAGACCGTTGGCTCCCACCATGGAGAGGAGGCGACTCGACGATTGCGACCCGGTCGACCGGGCCACCAGCGTGCCCTCTTCCCAGCGAATGCTGGCGCGCTGATACTCGGTGCGGTCCGGCGTGGGCCGCAATCGTGACGCGGTCACGACCTGCACTCGCGGTCGATCCGGACGGCGATCGCCCTGCATCCGCCGGAGCACGGGTCGCACGAACACCTCGAAGGTCACCAGCGCCGATACCGGGTTTCCGGGCAGGCCGAAGACGAGGCGTGCCCCGCTCGTGGCGAATGTCAGCGGCTTGCCCGGGCGAAGCGCGATCCGGCCGAAATGCACAGTGCCGAGCGACTCGAGAATCGGCTTGATGAGATCGCGCGTCCCCACCGAGACGCCACCCGACGTGATGAGCACCTCGTGCGAGCCGAGCGCCCGCTCGATGGTCTCCCGCAACCGCGCGTAGTCATCGCCAACGCGCGGGAGAATCTCAGCCTCGCCACCGCACTCCTCGACGGCGGCGGCCAGAGCCGGAGCGTTGCTATCGCGGATTGCGCCGGGCCCCGGATTCTCTCGATGCGAGACGATCTCATCGCCAGTCGAGAGGATCGCGACCCGGGGCCGTCGGCCGACGCGGCATCGTGCGATGCCGAGACTCGCCAGCAAGCCGATCTCCGGCGGGCCCAGAGTCGATCCGGCCGGAAGGACCTCCTGCCCTCTCTGCAGGTCGGATCCGGGCGACCGAACGTTCTCCCCCTCCCGCGGCTGGTGCCGGATGCGGACTCGTCCCGCGGTCTCGTCGGCATCCTCGAACATCACCACCGCGTTCGTGCCACCGGGTAGAGGGGCTCCGGTCATGATCCTCGCGGCGCCGCGGGCGCCTATGGAGTGGCGCGAGCCATCGATCCCCGCGGTCAACTCCAGGGCGATCTCGAAGTCGGTGCCGCCAGTGGAGGCCTCGATCGCGTACCCATCGACCGTCGCCGCGGCGAAGGGCGGAACATCCTCGCCGCCGATGATCGGTGCGGCCAGTATTCGTCCGGCGATCCGCTCAAGGTCCACAATCTCGGTGCCTACACTTGGAACGTGTTGACCGACGATCTCCCGGGCCGCGGCGACGGGAAGCACGGGATACCGATCCTCATAGGCCTGGAGAGCGGTCGATGACACCGCGGCAGAGGATAACAGTCGCCGCGTATCGGGCAGTCTGTTCCGTTCGAGGGTGCATCCGCGCCCGCGATCGGATCGTAGGAATGGTGTGACCGCGTGCGCGCGCAGGAAGAGCATGGGACGGCCGGAGGCGAAGACCTCCTGCTCGTCGGCCGTCTGGTAGGGCGCGATGCGACGGCGCTGGCCGCGCTTTACGACCGCTACAGTGGACCCGTTTACTCGCTCGCGTTCCGCATCGTGCGCGATCCGTCCACCGCAGAAGAGATCACCCAGGACGTCTTTCTCAAGCTCTGGCGGCAGCCGGACCGATTCGATCCGGCACGGGGCGCGTTCGCATCCTGGCTGCTACGGACTGCCCACAACCGCGCGATCGATGAAATCCGGGCCCAGCGCGCCGCGAATCTGGTCGCCGACGTGGAACTCGCCCTCCTTGAAGTCCGTGATGAGGCGCCACTGCCAGAGGAGCGGGCCTCGCTCCGAGAGGAACGCACCCTCGTCCGCGCCGCCCTGGGGCAGCTTCCCGAAAACCAGCGCACGGTGCTCGAACTCGCGTATTTCGGCGGGTTCACCCAGCGGCAGATCGCGGAGCGGACCCACGAGCCGCTGGGCACGATCAAGACACGGGCGCGCCTTGCTCTGATGAAGCTCCGGTCGATCCTGGAGACGGCCGCTCCCGCTCCGTGGTCCGCAAATGGCGCGACCAGCCGCACGAGTCTCCGTGCCGAGGGCTCCGATGTCAGCGTGTGAGAGCGCGCGAGAGAACATCCCGCTCCTCGCGCTTGGCCTCCTGGAGGAGGATGCCGAGTGGGACCTGAGGCGACACCTGCGCGGATGCGGTCTGTGCCAGCGAGCGTGGGCGTCGGAGCGTGCGCTGCTCGATCGCGTGGCGATGGCTGCACCCCTTCGCGTGCCTCCCGCAGCGCTGCGGCAGCGTATCCTGGATGTCGCCCGCCTGGACCGACCGGAGCCGCAGGTACAGCGATCGCCGATCGTCCGGGCGCTGATCGGCGCGCTCACCGCGGCGTGCCTCGCCCTCGCGGCGCTGGGGAGTTGGGCCTTCACGCTCCTGACTGCGCCATCGGATTCCGTCGGGGCGGACGCCTACGGCGCGGCCCCGGTTAGCCTGGCCCTCGCTAGCCTGCAGATGCGCGATCTGAGGCCGGGCGAGGTGGCACCGCTCGCTCGCGGCTGGTTCTACCTCTCTCCGGAGAGCGAGGACGGCCTGCTCGTCGCCTACCAGCTTCCGCAGTTGCCCGACGATCGCGCGTATCAGTTGTGGTTGGTCGCGCCCGACGGCCGAATCTCCGGTGGTCTTTTCGTCGTCGATCCGGAAGGGTATGGCTGGCTCAAGGTGCGTGCGCCGCGCGCCCTCGCCGGCTACCAGCGCATCGGCATCACGATCGAACCACGAGGCGGTTCCCCGGGTCCCACCGGCCCACGCGTCCTCGGAGCCGATCTCTAGACTTCGGCCGTGTTTTCGGGCGCGATCGGATCGCTGGTCGCCGTCATCGGGCGGGCGATCGGTAGGCGGTCGCTGCCGCGCGACGGTGTCGTGCGCATCGCGGGCATCGACGGGGAGATCGAGATCCTGCGCGATCGCTGGGGGGTTCCCCACCTCTACGCCTCAACCTCGCACGATCTGTTCTTCGCGAACGGCGTCGTGCACGCCGAGGATCGGCTCTTCCAGATGGAAGTCAATCGGCGCGCCGCAACGGGGCGTCTCTCGGAGGTCTTCGGCCCGCTCACGTACGGGATCGATCGCTTCATACGGCACATCGGGATTCACCGCGTCGCGCGGGATGAAATCGGATTGCTCGACGCAGAGTCCCTGAGTCGACTTCGCGCATATCTGGCGGGCGTGAACTGGGTGATCGAGTCCCGGCCGCGTCCGCTTGAGTTCATCGCGCTCCGCCATCATCCCGACCCGTGGACGGAGGTTGACACCCTGGCGTGGGCCAAGCTGATGGGCTGGACGCTAGGGACGAACTGGGAGAGCGAGCTCGCGCGCGTGCGCTTGATCGAGCGGATCGGCCCGTCCGCGGCAGCCGATCTCGAACCGATCTATCCCGACTGGGGCTGGCTGAGCGCCTGCGGGGACGGAAAGCAGAGCACTGGAGGCTCGCTCGACAAGAGTTACGACGAACTGCTCGCCATCACGGGACTCTCCCGAATTGGCGGGAGCAACGCGTGGGCAGTCGCTGGACGCCGATCGGTCACGGGCGGTGCGTTGCTGGCGAACGACATGCACCTCGCCCCGTCGATGCCGTCACCGTGGTACGCCATTCACCTGGAGTCGCACGCCGAGCGCGATGAGTTCCGTGCGGCCGGAGCGAGCCTGCCCGGTGTTCCGGGAATCATCGTCGGCCACAATGGCAGTGTCGCCTGGGGATTCACCGCGAGCCTGGCGGACGTCCAGGATCTCTACGTCCAGCGACCGCACCCAGAGGATCCGCGTCGGTTCGCACGCGGCGACGATTGGGAGGAGGCTCGCGTCGTCGTCGAGGAGATACGGGTCCGTGGCGAGCCACGTTGGCGGCGCGAAGAGGTCGTCCTCACGTCTCAGGGGCCGATTGTCACACCGCTGATCGATCGTGCGACGGTTCCCCTGTCGTTGCGGGCATCGACCCTTGTGCCCATGCCGACGCTCTCGGCTGGATTTCGGATGCTGCGGGCCAGGAATGTCGGGGAGTTTCGGGAGGCGCTTCGCGGGTGGGGGATGCCTTCGGTCGGCGTCGTCTTCGCCGATACCGCCGGATCGATCGGCGTTCAGACCGTCGGCGCCATACCCGTTCGCGGTCGCGGTGACGGTAGCGTCCCCCAGCCTGGCTGGGATGCGGACTACGCGTGGAAGGGGCTGGTCCCCTTCGATGAACTTCCCGGGGCCATCGATCCCGACGAGGGTTTCGTCGCGACGGCGAACAATCGGCCGATGGGGTTCGACTATCCGTACGCTATCGGTAGCGACTGGTGCGACGGGTACCGCATCGGGCGCATCGTCGAACTGTTGCGCGAGCGCGAAACGCATGACCTGCACTCGATGCGGGCCATTCAACTTGACGTGCGCTCGAACGCGGCGCGCGACCTCCTCGACCGTTCCCGCCGTTTACTCAATGGCGAGGAACCGCTGGATCCCTTCGAGCGGCGTGTCTGGCAACGCATGCTGGTGTGGAACGGCGTACTCGATGGCGCTTCTCCCGAGGCGCTCGTCTATGAGGCGTATCGGGTCTTTCTCCTTCGCTTTCTGTACGGGAATCTGCTCGGCGACCTGCTCGACGTGTATCTCGGGGCCGCGCCGCACGGTGGCCTCCACGGTACGAGCTTTACCTGGCGTCTGAGCTCGCGCCTGATCCGGGCGATGGGCGATGAGGACCTGCCTCGGCGCGTCGGGCATCGTGACCTGTCGTGGCGGGATATCGTGCTGATCTGCTTTGGCGAGGCGGTCTCCCATCTTCGCGTCAAACACGGCGATGAGATCGACGAGTGGTCGTGGGGAATGGAGCGCCAGCTCTCGTTCGAGCATCCGGTCGGCCGCGGCACGATCCTGCGTGCGCTGTTCAGCCGCGGACCCGTGACGACAGGTGGAGACGTCGACACCCCGAATCAGGTCGCCGGCAATTCGCACAGCATCGGCGGCCCAATCAACTGGATTCCCTCGTTCCGTCTCATCGTGGACCTCTCGAACCTGGACCGGACGCTCTTCATGTTCACCAGCGGGCAGTCAGGCCAACCGGCGAGTCGCCACTACGATGATCTCGTCGCTCCCTGGTCGCGGGGGGACTACCTCCGTCTTCTATGGTCGCGCACAGACGTTGAGTCGCACCTGGCGCGAGAGACCCGGCTCATTCCCTCCGATGAAATCTGGCCTCCCCCGTAGAATCTCCCTCGCATGGAAGTCCCGATGCGCATCGCGTTTGCTCTGCTCCTTGGACCGCTGTTCATCGCTCTCGGGATCTACCTGGCCCGCGGCCGCGCGCTTCCTGGCCAGAGCCGCGTCCTTCACGTCCAGCTCGGGGCCGGATCGATCGCGATGGGCCTACTGGTCGTGGGAGCAGCACTGATCGCTCCGTGACGGCCAGACCGTGCGCGTACTGCGAGCGCGATGCGGTGGGACGCTGCCGAGACTGCCGGAAGCTCTATTGCGCCGAGCACGGCCGAGCTCTCTGCCAGGCGTGCCGGGCATCTCATCGGTTACCTATGGTCGGCCTGGCGATCCTCGGCACCCTGCCGACCGTCGCGTGCGCGCTTGTAGGGTTCCTCTATCAGATCCTGCGACTGGACATCACGGGGGCGGCGGGCTGGGTGATCGTGGTCGGCTCGGTGGCGGCGACCGTCGCCGTCGCCGCGATCGTATGGCGTCACCCCGAAGGCATCGCCCATCGGGATACTCTGGACTGATGAACGACCGGTCTGTCGCCGATGCCGAGGCGCGCGCGATCCTCGATCGGGCGGAGCGAGCGCTTCTCGCGGTGGACGATGCGGTCGCGTTTAAGGATCGTGCGGCGCGGCTTCGCGATATCGTCGCCATGTTCGAGCTAGCGATTGCCCGCGCGGAGACTCCCCACCTGCGCCGATCGATCGCAGCGCATCTCGGTGTGCTGCTGGCCGGTGAGAACAGCGTGCGCGATCTGGACCGCGCCCTGGGGTTGCTGCGCGACGCGACTCAGACACCGTCCACGGATTCGGCCACGATTCGGTACTTCCTCGGCGAGTGTTACGCGATGCGAGGGCTGTACGATGAGGCCGAGAGGGAGTGGCGCGCGGGACTGGAGTTGCAGCCAGGATATCCGGCGATCCAGGCCGTGCTGGCCACACTCGACGTGGATCGGGCGCGGGGTGCCCGCGACGCTGCCGGAGTCGTGGCCGCGGTGCGACGGGTGCCGGAGTCGCGACGGAACGGAGAACTCTGGCTGCGACTCGGCGACGCGAACTACTCGCTGGGCCAGGTGGGCGAAGCAGCACGGGCCTGGACGAAGGCGATTGCGCTCGAGCCTATCAAGGGGATGCGGCGACGATTCCGGACGCTGACCGGCCGTTCGTCGCCGCTTTCTCCGCCCTAACGCGCGCGCGCGGCCGCAAGCTGGCCCGCGACTGTCTCGAGGCGCTTCTCCCTGTCCATGGCGAATCGTTGGATGCCCTTGAACAGCCAGTCTGGAGACAGGTGCGCCTCGTCCATTACTTCGTCGACCGTTCCGCCGGTCCGCCAGCGATTGTCCCAGTCGGACGTCATCGCGTACTCGTCGCTGATCCGGTGGGTGATCCAGTCGCGCATGAGCCGGCGAGACCCATTGGAGATGTAGGTCAGATCCAGTTGATCGGCGGGGGAGAGGATGCTCGCCTGGTACTCCGCCGGCTGGCGTCGGAAGAGCTCCGGGCTCACCGCGGCGATGATGCGCACGTTGAGGCCTGCCTCCTGGAGGCGCGGGAGGATCCGTACCGTGTTGTAGGTGGACATGGTCCCCTGCACGAGGATCGTACCCATCTTTGGCTGGCCCGGCGCGAACTCGCGCAGGACGTATGCCCCGCGTGCAGCCTCGAAATGCGACGCCATGCCCAGAGCAGCGCGGTCCGGAACCTGAATGGGCGGGCGCGTGAGGTGCAGAGCGATGACGTGAGCGTCCGATGCCATCGCCGCGGCGATCAGCACCGGCACCTCGTTGTGCTCCCAGGGCACGATGTTGATGGTGCGCCCTTCCGGAAAGAGCTGCGTGACTCCGGTCTCGAAGATGCCGAAGTGGGTCCGGGAGTCGTCGGCCGTCTCGGGACCCGAATGGCCGGCAACCCAGAGAACCTTGCCCACCTTGATGTTGCTGTCCTGCGCGACCTGACTGAACAGGCGCATCAGCCCGTACTTGAGGTAACTGAACGAGCCGTACGTGGAGTGCGCGGAGTAGAAACCGTCGAACTCCTCGTAGGGGCGGGGAGATAGGTTCGTCGCCGCTATGCCCGCGGAGATACCTGAATTCGTGAACTCCGTGATCTCCTGCGGCAGAAGCGCACCCTCCGGGTTGTGCTCCCGGTCGAACCGACCCCAGCCCTCCTCCTCGCCGAAACCGGCCGCGAAACCCGCGATGTTCGTCGACTCGGCGAGATCAGCCGACATCGCCAGGAACAGTGGGCGCCCGTAGTAGCGGCGCCCGAACGAGTTCGCCCATGCGCCCCACTTGGCGAGCGCGGCGCGATTAGGGACATTGCTGCCCGGAGCGACGAAGAGTTCCTTCGGGTAATTACGGAAGTCCCACAGGCGGGCATCCGACCAGGGATTGCGCGACGTGTCGACACGGGCACTCGAGATGGTCTCTGGGACGGAGTCGCCGATCTCAACGAGGCGATCCGCGACGTAATCGACCAGATCCCGATCGGAGGTGATGGTGTCGGCGATCGCCTTGAGATTCGCCTCGAACTGCGCGCGCAGTTCGGCCGCATCCGACGGGGCAGGCTGATCGGTACCCGCCCACTCGGTCCCGTACTTCGCGCTGTACTCCTTGCGGAGCTGCCAGAACAGTTCGGAGTTCAATTTGTGCGGAACACCGTGGGACCGGTAGCCGGTGACGATGTATCCGCGACCCTTGATCGTCTTGAACCAGGCCATCGTGGGCTGGTTTTCGGGGCGGGCGCCGTGGACCGCCTCGAGCAGCGTCCGGGTGACCGGCGCGAACTCGCTACCGTGCTCGGTTCCGACGACACGCCAGCCGTGCGGTTCGAACCAGTCCCGTGGCGAACCGTGGACGACCTCGCTGATCGCGAACTCGTCGATGCCGTAGTCGTTCCAGTCGACGAGGAAGTACAGGTTATCCAGGCCCAGGCCGTACGCCGAGTTCATCGTCTCGTGCGTGGTGCCGGTGGTGAGGCCGCCCTCCCCCTCGACGGCGAAGACCTTCACCCCGTCGGCACCGGCGCGCTTGAGCGCCATAGCCTCACCGGCGGCTGGCGAGGCGCCGTGGCCGGAGGGTCCCGTGTTGAACTTCAGGAAGAGGGTCTTCCCCTCCATTTCGGCGTGTCCGGCAAGCCCGCCGCGGCGTCGGAAGCCGAGGAGATCACGCCACAGCAACTGCCGCTCATCGGCGTGAGGAACCGCGTAGCGGCGATCGCCGGTGCGGTCGAACTTGGCTCTTAGGGCTGTGTTATACGTAGCGAGCATCGCGTAGATCACCGGGACGGTGTGACCGCCCACCAGGACGAAGCGATCGCCGAACCGCTTCTCGGGGTGGCGGATATCCCAGCGCATGATCCCGCCAAGCGTGAGCGCGACGAGCATGTGCGCCTTCGATCGCGAGCCGCCCGGATGGCCACTCTGGCGGTAGTTCTCAAAGACGTCGATGAACTGATCGATCGAATCTTTCAGTTTCTCCCAGTGTCGAAAGTTGCGCGCCTGCTCGTCCAGACACGCTTCGACGTCCGTCCGTGTGTCAACCGCCACCTGTCGTCAACCTCCCGATGAATGGCTCGGTCTGCATCGCGCTTCGTCGCGCGGGTTCCACGTTATCACGTTTCGGCGCCATTCGCGTCGCCGGTGGAGGAGGGATCGTCGCCGCTGCGCGCGAGCATCAGATGGGTGAAGAAGTGCCAGCCCAGCGCTAGCGCCAGAACGTATACCAGAGTGCTCAGGGAGTATCCCCACGCGAATTCGCGGAACGGTTCCGAGGCCGACCAGATCAGCAGGAGATGCGCGAGAGCGAGGGAGAGGACGACCCACGGGACGGCACGGAACGCACTCGACCTCGCGATGCCGGACGATGAGACGGTCGAATCGCGGCGGAACACGGTCCTCAGCGTCACGTGGGTCACCAGGAGTGTGGCGACGGTCAGGCCCACCTGCACCAGGGCCAGCAATCGGGTGAGTGGCCCCTCATCGGACATGAAGGAGTAGAGGGCGAACAGGAACGCCGCCAGGCACCAGAGCCCCACGAAGCACAGTTCGAAGAAAACCAGGTATCGCGTGCGATGTCCCAACTGGTCGGGGAGAGAGGATTTGAACCTCCGACCTCAGCGTCCCGAACGCTGCGCGCTAACCAAGCTGCGCTACTCCCCGGGGGCCGGGTTATGATACCGACGGTCGGAGGGGGAGGCAAGAAGCCCGGTGTCGGAACGCCAGGAGTCGGTTGGGGCCAGGGAGGTCATGACGCCGCTCATGCGACCGTGGCACGAACTTCCCGATCAGGTCGCGCTGCGTGCGCGCGGCGGCAAGCGTACGTTCTGGCAGAAACTCAGTCGGTTCTTCCACGACTACAACTGCTATTGACACTCGTTCACCGGACCCGCCAGGTAGGGCGGGCGGATCTCAGGCGCGCGAACTCACGCGGTGGAGTCGCGGCACACGCGTCTGATCCAGCGGCGCGCCCTCACGCCAGTTCTGGAGATCACGGGAGGCCTCGTCGACCAGGCGGGCCAGATCGTACCCCACATCGACCGTCAGGACATCTGACAGGCGCGTCACCCCGTAAGCCAGGACATTGATCGCTCCCCGTCGGTTCTCCCGCGCGGCGTGGTAGTACCCGATGCCGATCTGCAGGATGCCGCGATAGACGTCCCGGATGGGGCCGGGTTCCTCCATCCAGAGGGCTTCAAGGATCTCGTGGCACGCGAAGAAATCCCCGGCGTTGAAGAGAACGATCGCCGCGTGGAGTCGATCGCGGTGGGTTCCCGGCGCCTCACCCATCCTCCGCACCGTGGATCAACATCACGGTGACTTCGTCGCCGGTGTTCGCGGTCGGCCGATCCTCGGGAATGACCATCAGCCCATCCGCGATCACCAGCGATCGCAGGATGCCGGATCCCTGCGGTCCGGTGAGGCTCGCCACCATCCGATCGCCGTTCCTCTCGAGACGGACGCGATAGAAACTGCGTCGCCGATCGTAGTTGTCGACCCGGCCGCGGAACTCGGCGCGCAGGGTCGGGCGGCCGAGATCGGTCTTTCCCAGCATCCGACGGATCGCGGGGCGGCAGAACAGCTCGAAGCCGATGCTCGCCGCAACAGGGTTTCCCGGCAGACCGACAAGCGGCACGCCACCCAGCCGCCCGAAGGCAAGGGGTCGCCCGGGCCGCATGCGCACGCGAAAGAAGGTCACCTCGCCGGCCCGCAGCATCGCCGACTTGACGACATCGAAGTCCCCGGCGGACACACCGGCGGACGTCACCAGCATATCCAGGCCCTCGCAGGCGGCGATTCGCTCCATCAGCGCGTCTGGATCGTCCGGGGCGATGCCCAGACGCACGACCTCGGCCCCGCATTGCTCGGTCATGGCGTGGAGTACGTAGGAGTTCGCATCGTAGACCTTCCCCGGCGTCCAGGTCTGTCCGGGTTCGAGGAGTTCGTCTCCCGTCGACAGGATGCCGATTCTCGGGCGCCGATGGACGGTCAGCGAGCGGAACCCCATCGATGCGCAGGCGCCGACGTGCGCGGGCCGCACAGTCGTGCCCCGGGCGATGATGAGGTCGTCGCGCGCCAGATCCTCGCCGGCCCGACGGATGTTTGCGCCCTCGCGCCAGGCGACGAAGATGTCGATCCCGTCGGTCGCGAGCGCCGCGGCGCGTTGCGTCGACTCGCTCGTGTCCTCGAACGGGACCACCGTGTCGGCTCCCTCGGGCAACGGCGCGCCCGTCATGATCCGGATCGCGGTTCCCGTCTCGACCGCATGGCGTGCGACGTGACCGGCGGCGAGGTTCTCGCGCACGCGGAGCCGAACTGGCGACTGGAGATTCGCTCGGACGATGTCGGCGAAGCGAACGGCGTACCCATCCATCGCCGCATTCGTCAATGGTGGGACGTCGCGCGGCGCAAAGAGGTCGCTCGCCGTAACCTGACCCACTGTCTCGAGAAGCGGGACGACTACCGGATCGCGCGCCTGAAAGTGCGCCAGGATCCTGGCCAGCGCATCATCGACGCTGACCTCCGACTGGCCGCTGGGGTCAGTTATCGGAGGGCTTCGTGTCCGTCGACCGCGCCGCAGCGGTGGTTCCCTCGCCCGCAGCGGTTGGCTTCACCGCACTGCCCTCCGAGGAGGCGGCGCCGTCAGCGGCTGCCGGTCGGGACTCCTTGTCCTTGTCCTTGTCCTTCTCCTTGGCGGCGGCATCCTCGTCGCGCACGGACTCGCGGAACTCGCGAATTCCTCGCCCGAGCGATCCACCGAGCTGCCCGAGGCGGCTTCCACCAAACAGAATCAGCACGATCACCAGAATGATGATGAGTTCGGTTGTTCCGAGTGTCGGCATACCTCTCTCCCTATCTGGCCGTTGGCGCAGTGTACCAGAGCGTCAAATCAGGCTGCCAAAATTCCGCTGAGCGGTGGCGGACCGATCGGCGGCATCTCGCGCTCGCACCAGGCGGCCGCACTGAGAAGCGCAGTCTCGGCGAAATGCCTTCCCGCAAGCTGGAGTCCGACCGGTCGACCGTCGACCAGGCCCGAGGGGATCGTGACAGCGGGCATTCCCAGGAGCGAGAAAATCGCCTGGAAGGTGGGGTCACCCGTGGTGTCCCGCGCCGGTGCGGGGCCAGAGACCGTGGGAAGCGCCAGCACCGCCGGTTGCGCCAGAAGCGACTGAGTCTCCCGGGCGATCCGTGCCCGAAGGCGGCTCGCCCGGACGTAGTCGGACGCCGCGATCAGGGCACCGGTCTCGATGTAGGCGCGCAGTCTCTCCGAGTAGTCCTCTCTATGCGCGGCGAAGGTATCGCGGTGCACCGCGGCGACCTCGCTCTGCATGATGATGGCGTGTATCGACATGACGAGTTCCGCGCCCGACGCGAAGCGTCCGCGGCTGACCCTCGCACCCGCGCGCCGAAGCGCGTCGAGTGACCCCTCGAAGGAGGCACGGGCCGCGTCTCCCGCCAGCGCCGCGACATCCTCCAGGACGACCAGGTTCGGAGGATCGGTCGACGGGAGACCCGCCAGGAAATCCTCGTACGGGACCCGAGCGCTCTCCGGATCGCGCGGATCCTCTCCGGAGACCGACCCGAGCAGGAGCGCCGCATCCTCGACCGTGCGGCAGATCCAACCGGGGTGGTCGAGACTCCAGGCAAGCGGCAAGATGCCGTGGCGGCTGATCCGTCCGTACGTCGGCTTGATCCCGACCACGCCGCAGTACGCGGCCGGTCGCAGGACCGAACCACCGGTCTGAGAGCCGATTGCCGCCGGGGCCATACCTGCGGATACCGCCGCCGCCGACCCGCTGCTGGAGCCTCCTGGCGTGCTGGAGACTGACCATGGGTTCGCGGTGACCGGCGGATCCATATAGGCGAACTGGGTGGTCACCGTCTTTCCGAGGATGATTCCCCCGGCAGCGCGCGTGCGCTCAACCATCGTGGCATCGTCCGCGGCGACCCTTGCCGCATACGGCGCGAAACCAGCCGAGGTTGGCTGACCGGCCACGTCCACGATGTCTTTGACCCCGATCGGCAGACCGTGGAGGGGACCGCGACCGGCGCGAGGAGTGGCATCGAGTCGATCCGCCTGCGACCGTGCTCCATCGCGGTCGATCCTGACCCAGGCGCGGAGCGCCATCTCGAGAGCCTCGCATCGGGCCAGGAAATGCTCGACAACGTCGCGGACCCTGATCTCGCCTGCACGTGTCGCGCGGCACATCTCGGCCGCCGAGCATCGATCCAGGTCGATCAATGGGGGCTCGGAGTGCGTGGGGTCCCGAGAACATTCACCAGGCAAGGCGTTCCGTCCACGGGGGCCGCGCGCACGCGGTCGAGATGCCCGGCCAGGATCGCGTGCATCGGCGAGGCGACTGCCGCGCGCTTGGTTCCCCAGGCGAGTTCCGCCACGCGCCGCAGATGCACGAGGGTGGAATCCATCGCCGCGCAGAATAGCGGAAGCAAAGCATCGCGGCGGACGCAATTCAGACGGATGGCGGCAGGAACTGAGCGATAAGGTGGAGATGGCGGGAGTCGAACCCGCGTCCAACGAGACAGACCAGGTGGATCTACGCGCGTGTCTGATAATTGGTGATCTCGCGATGGCGGGCCGTATCAGCACGGAGTGCCATCGCCAGCACGATAGTCTTAGACCTCTCTTATCGGCGTCAGATAGGTAGCATCCCGACTGCATGGCGCCCCTTCCACTCCCATCGGGAGGAGGAGAGGAGGGACGTCGTCACCTGTTAGGCGGCGAGAGCGTATTCGCGATTGGCAGTTATGCCAGTGCCCGTGGTTTTACGAGGCGAACGGACAACCTCGGCGCGCCCCAACTGACCGGCCAGCGCTGTCGAAACCGGTCATCCCCGGGACTCGTTCCTGCCGCGTATCCGACTGTTAACGGTTCGCTCGATGTCGCGCCGAGCGTCGCGCTCCGCGATCGCCTGGCGCTTGTCGTACTGCTTCTTGCCACGAGCAAGACCCAGTTCGACCTTCGCGCGTCCCTTCGTCAAGTATACCTTGAGCGGAACGATCGTGAACCCCTTCTGGCGGACAGTGCGAGAGAGATCGCGTATCTGTGCGCGATGTAGCAGCAGTCTGCGGCGCCGCAGTGGATCGGGGTTCTCCCGCGCACCCTGCTCGTACGGAGCGATGTGGACGTTCTCCAGGAACGCCTCGTCGTTCAGGATGCGCGCGTAGCCGTCGGACAGGTTGATCCGCCCGGCGCGGAGCGACTTGATCTCGGTTCCGGTCAGGACGATGCCTGCCTCGAGCCGATCGTCGATGAAGTAGTCGTGAAACGCCCGGCGATTCGTCGTTATGACGCGATCGGAGTCTGACACGCCTCACCATTCGCTTCCTGGACGCGCACAGCGGTCCTGTGGCCCTCTTACGCCGGGTGTGACCCCGATTCTGGTACAATCAGGACAGAGCGCAATACGGATTCACTCGCGCGATTCGACTGGAGGCCCGATGTCGGAAGGCGCCCAGACCGGAGCGTGTCCGCCTCACCACTGGGAAGTGACGTCCATCCGTATCGACGGTGTCTCGCACTATCACCACCGGTGTGTGCGATGCGCCGCGGAGAAGGATGTGCCTCTGAGTGCCACCACCGGGAGCAAGTGGATCAGTCGTAACCCGCGCGCGAAGGCCTGATCGGCGGGCCATCGCGAACACCTCTGAGTCAGGTTATTCGGGCGGCTGCTCGTCGTCGAACTCGGCAGGTTCGGCCGTGTCCTCCGCCTCCGGATCCACCTCGGCGGTGAAATCGCGCTCCACGTCGCCGTCCTCATCCTCATCGTCGTAGTCGATCGGTCGTATCAGACTCTCCTTGATGTAGGAGCGCGGTAGGGCAGCGGCGTCGCCTCTCGGTGGGAAGGAGGTGCGGCCCGCCTGACTGGGGTGGCGAAACGTCTCGTGGATGATGATGCGGTAAGCGCCATCCTCCGGGGTCAGCAGTGCCGCGGCGTAGGTGTTTCCACCCTGCATGAGGTCGATCAGACGTTGCGCGATCCTGGTCTCCACCTGGCCGAGCGTCTCCCCGGCGAGGTTCCGGACCATGAGCGCGCGCCCATCTGCGTGGAGATAGACCTGGTCGCCCACCGCCATCCGCGCGAGAAGCGACCGATCGGACACTCCCACGATCGTGGCGTTCCCGCTCTTCCCCGACTCGGCGGAGAAGATCGTCGGGTCGAGCCGCTGCTGCGCCTCGACCGGCGCTGAATCGACCTGGACATTCGCGAGACTCTCCAGGTTCCGGCGGGCGATGTTGTTATTGGGGTCAACCTCGACCGCACGTCGATAGGACTCCCGCGCCTCGCGAAACTGCCCCTGCTCTCTCAGGGCACGCCCCAGTCGGTTCAACGCGTCCACATCGTTGGGGAAGAGTTCAAGGATGTTGCGGTTGAGTTCGACCGCCTGAGGCCATCGACTCTGCATTGCCGCCTGGATCGCCTGTTCACCCCAGGCGCGACGGAGCTTCGCGCGATCCTCGACCTGGAATCCGGTCATCTTGTAGCCGCTCCGTTGCGTGTCTTCTGAAAGTGAGCCGGTATTCTATGATCGCGACGCACCTCAAAGGCAACATAATCACGTAGTTTCGGGCGCACCTAACCCGTGACGACGCCGAAACCGAGCACGATTCCGATCGCGGCGAGTCCGACGACAATGAACTCGAGGATGTCGCGTCGGTTCCTCTGTCCGCTCGACTGTGTCTGGAGAACCCCAGCCGCAACATACAGCGTGACCATCAGGAGGACGCCGCCAAACTGCGGCGCGATAGGCCAGTAGTTCAGGACCCAGGTGACCTCGCCGACGATCGCGCCCAGCAGGACACTGTAGCCAAGCGTCCGAGGTGCTCCGAGTTGACCGCTCCGCAGGATCTCGATCGCGAACAGCACCGTGACGATGGCGATTGCGGTGGCGGAAACCAGGCTCCGGTAGCGTGGCGCATAGATACCCGCGTAGATCGCGAAGGCGCCGATATGGGCGAGGAGGCTCAGGATGAAGCGCGCCGTCCTGAATCCGTGCTGACCGGGTGTCAGGCTGTGCATCTGGCAGATGACGATCCCGGCGTACATCAGCGCGCAGCCCAGCACTGCGGTCAGCGCCGTTTGTGGGCTGTCGAAGAACGGCAATCGCACCACGGCGAAGGATCCCACGACCACAGTCGTGGGAAACACCCACAGGAGCACGTCGTACGACCCCCGTCGCTGTCGCTGCCAGCGCGCGTGAATCGCGTGATCGGCGCCAACACAGGCGATCCCACCGACCAGAAGCACCGTGGTCCACAAGACCATCTGCGTCGTGATGAGCGACAGGGCCAGTCCTAGCGCGACGACAACGGTGGTCGCGGCGAGCCGTTCGTACGCTCCCACCTGGACCGTCATGGGGCGACTCCCGAGGGTTCTGACTTCACGATATCCGTGGCCGCCCGCCGCTGCAGCGTGTTGAGGGTGGCCAGGAGTTCCGACCTGAGTCGCGGGATCACCAGAGTGACCGCCGCGCACACCAGCAGCGACGCGAGGAGTGCTCCGGCGCCGCTCGCAACCGGCTCGACCGCGTAGAACGCGGTGCCTCCGATCGCGGCAAGTGCAAGGTAGGGAGCGAGAGTCGCGAAGTACGGCACGCGGAGCGAGCTGTGAAGGGCAAACGCGAAGGGGATCGCCAGCGCGAACTCCGAGACGACCGTGGTTGCCGCCGCTCCGAGCACGCCGAAGGGCGGTATGACGATCAGGTTCGCCACCACGTTGAGGCCGAGGCCGACGATCAGGCCGATGGCGATGAGACGGACCTGCCCGGTCGCAACCAGCACGTACTGAGTCAATCCGTTCGCGTACGACATCGGAAGGAACCAGATCAGGATGCGTAGCGTGTCGGACGCCACAGGTACGAACTCCGCGCCTCCCAGGAGGAGCACCGCCGGATAGGCGCAGGCGCTGACGAGCAGGACGCACGGAATGCTGATGAACAGCAGGGTTCGGAGCGCGGTCAGGTAGGTGCGGCGCGCCACCTCGGCGCCCTCCTGAGCGAGCCGCGAGATCAGCGGAAACAGCGCGAAAGTGACAGTTGAGGAGATGATGCCAAAGGCGTCGACGAACTTGTACGCCGCGGCGTAGTAGCCGACCTCTCGCTCACCGCGCATCGGTTGGAGGAGGAGGAGATCGACCCGGAAGAAGAGCGTGGCGAGCAGGTGATTGAGCAGGAGCGGTGCCGCCGGGCGAATCATCGCGCGCGCCATCGCCGGATCGACGCGCAGTTGGGCACCGACG